>JAQCYU010000028.1 GCA_027682925.1 Coriobacteriaceae bacterium AF45-21 | reverse complement strand
ATGAACCGCCAGCAGCCTATTCCTCAAGAACCGAAAAATTTTCGGTTTTGAGGAATAGGACCAAAGCAGATTGTTATTTGGCAAGGTATATTCGATGTAAGCGCTATTCCTCAAAACTGAAAATTTTTCGATTTTGAGGAATAGCAAACATCGGGTGTAGGGAGGATGCCAATGAAGCTCATCAATAGGACGTCGTATATGGATACGCTGACGAGTCTTATCGGTGTGCCCGACATCAAGGTCATCACGGGCATCCGGCGCAGCGGAAAATCCAAGCTGCTCGAGTCCCTCCGCGATTACGTGGAGACCAACCTGCCTGATTCAAATGTCATTCATATCAACTACAACCTCGATGAGTTCGAGGGCCTGCTCGAATATCATGCCCTACTCGCCTATGTGAAAGAGCATCGAGTGTCCGGCAAGCAAAACTTCCTGCTTATCGACGAGGTTCAGATGTGCGACGGCTTTGAACGCGCGATCAACAGCTCCATGCATCCGAGCAGTACGACATCTTCATCACCGGATCGAACGCTTTTTTGCTGTCGAGCGATTTGTCGACGCTCTTTACGGGGCGCACGTTCGAGATCGAGGTTTTCCCATTCTCGTTTGAGGAGTATCGCTTCTATAGTGACGAGGGCGAGGTCGATCGCGACTTCGATGAGTACGCGAGAACCGGTGGTATGTCTGGCTCTTACCCTTATCCACTGCAGGAGCAGCGCTACCAATATCTCTCCAATGTCTTCAAAACGCTCATCGTGAGGGATATCGTGCAGCGGCATAACGTGAGAAACGAATCGGCACTGCTGCGCATTGCCGATTACATGATGGACAACGTCTCCAACATAACGTCGGCACGCAACATTACGGATGTTTTGAACGCAGATGGGCTAAAGATAACGAACAAAACGGTCGGTGCGTACATGGGGTACCTGTGTGATGCGTTTGCCTTCTATAAAGTTCGCCGGTTCGACATTCGCGGTAAAAAATACCTTAAGAGCGGCGAGAAGTACTACCTGGCGGACCATGCGTTTAAATATGCGCTTCTTGGTACACGTGATATGGATTGGGGACGCGTATACGAGAACATGGTAGCAGTCGAGCTGCTGCGCCGCGGATACGAGGTATACGTCGGCGTGCTCTATAAAAAGGAAATAGACTTTGTAGCAATCAAACGGAGCGAGAAGCTCTATATTCAGGTGAGCGACGACATCAGCTCGGATAAGACATTTGAGCGCGAGATTTCACCACTGCTGAGCATTGGCGACGCGTACCCCAAGATGATTCTTGCCCGCACGCATCACGAGGCCACGGATCGCGATGGGGTGCAGATCGTGGACCTGGCGAGGTGGTTGTGCGGCGAGGCTTAGCAAAAGGTCCTATTCCTCAAAACTGAAAAATTTTCGATTTTGAGGAATAGGACCGATGCGTTGCCTAGTTCGCCGCTTGCGCTCGACTTAAGCCCCTGTCCTACGCCAGCTTCTGCATGCGGCGGTAGACCTCGCAGATACCCTTGATGGTGAGCTGTCCATCGACCACGTCGAAGGCGTCGGTTGAATCGGCGACGATGCTGGCGAGGCCGCCCGTGGCGATAACGGTGGCGTCCTCGCGCCCCAGCTCGCGCTTCATGCGCGCGACCAGGCCCTCGGCCATGGCGGCGGCGCCCGTTACGGCGCCGACTTTGATGCACTCCTCGGTATCGCGGCCGATGGCGTGCTCGGGTGCCTCAAGCGGAACGCTGGCGAGCTTGGCGGCTCGGGCGGCGAGCGCGTCCATCGAAATGCGGATGCCCGGCGCAATCGCTCCACCAATGTAATAGCCATCCTCGTCGATGACGTCGATATTGGTTGCGGTGCCAAAGTCCACCACGATCGCCGGGGCGCCGTAGAAGGTCTCGGCAGCGACGGCGTTGGCGATGCGGTCGGCACCAACGGCCTGGGGGCGCGCCGCCCGCAGCTTGGTCCACGGCCGCCGTCTGCGGCCCAATGACGATGGCGTCCGCGGCAATGCGGTCGGCCACGGCGTGCCATTCGCGCGAGAGCTGCGGCACCACGCCGGCAAAGGCGATCGCGTCGACCGCGTCGAGCGAAAGGCCGTACATCTTAAAGAAACCCATCAGGCGCACGTGGATCTCGTCGGCGGTATAGGAGCGGTCGGTGGGCATGCGCCACGACTGCACCAGCTCGTCTCCGTCAAACAGGCCCATGGCCGTCTGCGTGTTTCCCATATCGATAGCGAGCAGCATGTCTACTCCCGGTGTCGGCGTAAAAGGACGCGCACCATTGTATACGCGCCGTCGACGGCGCTCGGCTGCGATTCGTTTACGGTGATATGGACTGAGGGGTTTAAATATGAAGGAATTATGCTCTACGAGATTTTTCTTGCCGTTTACCGAACCCCCGCGTAATATTCTTTCTTGCGCACATGAGGCGCCCAGACATTGCGGGGTGGAGCAGTCTGGTAGCTCGCCGGGCTCATAACCCGGAGGTCGTAGGTTCAAATCCTGCCCCCGCGACCAAGAAATTGCAGCTCGTCGGCCTAGCCGGCGAGCTTTTTTGTTATTCCGGGACCGTATTTTCGGTCCAATTCTCGGCCTCTCAAACAAAATCTCGATCTGTAACATCTAGACCCGATTTGGGCGGCTAGGTGTTACAGATTGAGATGTTGAGTCCCCGCCTGGACGGTTTGTCTAAATCTGTAACATGAGGGACGGATTTTGCCGAGTTGTTGTTACAGATTGAGATTTTCTTGCAGGCGGGTCCCGTTTGTCTTGATTTGTAACATCTGGGGCCCATTTTGCCGAGTAACCGTTACAGATCTAGATCTTTCGGCAGGCTAGATTGGTTTGTCTCGATCTGTAACAGTAAAGGGGCAAAAGTGGGTCCAGATGTTACAGATCTAGATTGTTGAGGATGGGTCGAGAGGAATGTCTCGATCTGTAACATCTAGGGTCGTTTTTGGCCTGTAGATGTTACAGATTGAGATTTTCCGCCGGGACGGTTTCGGTTTGTCTCGATCTGTAACAGTTGCTCGGCAAAATAGGGTCTTACTGTTACAGATCGAGACAAACCGGCAGCCGGCCCCGCCCCATCCACCTGCCGCTACCTGCTGTCTGCCGATTTCCGTTGCGCCACTGTGCTCCCATGCCATATCCTCTAGACAACTACGCGGCACCATCGCCGCCGCGCCTACAAGAGAGGAATGTCCATGACCGCACCTGCATCCAAGCTGCTCCAGCCCATTACGGTTGGCCCCCTTGAGCTCAGAACCGCATTATGTTCCCGCCGCTGACCACCGGCTACGAGGAGCGCGACGGTTCCATCGGCGAGCGCAGCCTGGCTTTTTACGAGCGCCTGGCCCGTGGCGGCGTGAGCTACATCGTCATCGGCGACGTCGCTCCCGTTATGACCGCAAGCCCCACGCCCAAGCTGGCGACCGACGCTCAGATCCCCACGTTTAAGGCCCTGGCCGACGCCGTCCACAAGCACGGCGCCAAGGTCGCGCTGCAGCTGTTCCACCCCGAGTACGACGTCCCCGGCGTCGGCCGCATGGTCATGGGCTCCATGGCCGCTGCGAAAGCTGCGCAGGAGGCAAAGGCCGCCGGCGACGAGGAGACCTTTGCCGCCAAGATGGCCGAGTCCAACGAGATCCGCAAGCAGGCCTACGCCAAGCTGCACCACGACATGCAGCACTTTGTGAACGAGGCGAGCGTAGAGCAGCTCACCCAGATCAAGGAAGCCATCGCTGCCTCGGCCGCTCGCGCGCAGCAGGCCGGGATCGATGCCATCGAGGTCCACGGCGACCGCCTGGTGGGTTCGCTGTGCTCGGCCATCCTCAACCAGCGCACCGACGAGTACGGCGGCTCGTTCGAGAACCGCGTCCGCTACGCGCTCGAGGTCGTCGCTGCCATTAAGGAGGCCGCGCCGCAGCTGATGGTGGAGTACAAGCTCCCCGTGATTATGGAGAACCCCGACGGCACGCCGCGCGGCAAGGGCGGCCTGCAGCCCGACGAGGCCTGCGAGTTCGCCAAGCTGCTCGAGGGCGCGGGCATCGATATGATCCAGGTCGCGCAGGCCAACCACACCGGCAACATGGGCGACACCATTCCGCCCATGGGCGCCATGCCCTACAACTGGACGCTGCCCGTGGCCGAGCGCGTCAAGGCCCTGGTCTCCGTGCCGGTGGCAACCGTCGGCCGCGTGGTCTCGGTCGAGGCCGGCGAGAAGATTCTGGAAGACGGCGCGGCCGACATCATCGCCTATGGCCGCTCGCTCATGTGCGACCCCGACATTGCGCTGAAGGCTGCCACGGGTGAGCCCATCCGCGAGTGCCTCAACTGCAACAAGGGCTGCGTCGATGCGATTCAAAACCGCAAGTACATCTCGTGCGTGCTCAATGCCGAGAACGGCGACGAGGCGACCATCGCCATCAAGCCGGGCGAAGGCGACAAGAAGATCGCCGTGGTGGGCGGCGGTATCGCCGGCCTGGAGGCCGCGCGCGTGGCGGCCAAGCGCGGCTACGATGTGACCATCTACGAGGCGAGCGATCACTTGGGCGGCCAGATTGTGCTGGCGGCCGCGCCTCCGCGCAAGGACGAGATCATGCGCTCGGTTGAGTATTACGAGAAGATTCTGCCCGGCTGGGCGTGAAGGTTGAGCTCAACCACGCCGCTAGCCCCGCGGACCTCAACGCCGCCGACGCCGCGATTGTGGCCGTGGGTGCGCACGACGTGGTCATCCCCGTTCCGGGTGCCGACTCGGACAAGGTCGTCTCGAGCTGGGACGTGCTGGCCGGCAAGGTGGAGCTTACGGGCCGCGTCGCCGTCATCGGCGGCGGCCTGGTGGGCACCGAGACTGCCGAGTACCTGCTGCAGCACGGCTGCGAGGTGGCGATTGTCGAGATGCTCGACAAGATTGCCGCGGGCGAGTCCGAGACCATTCTGCCGCTGATCATGAGCGACTTTGCCGAGCACAACGTGGAGCAGCACGTGAAGACCCGCCTGACCGCCATTACCGACGAGGGCGTGGAGGCCATTCACACCACCGAGGACGGCACTGAGGAGCCGGTGAGGATCGCCTGCGATTACGTGGTGATGGCCGTGGGCTCCAAGGCCAACGCGTTTGACCTGGACGGCGTAACGGTGCCCGTGACCTGCGTGGGCGACTGCTCGGGCGAGCGCACCGCCGACATCGCGAGCGCCATTCGCACGGCGTATCACGCGGCCAACGAGCTGTAGTTAACTTCGCGGCCAGGCGGGGCGGTAGCACGGATCCGCCCCGCCCGACTGCGTCCCTGCGCACATAGACCATCAACCGGGGTGGGGCCTGCAAGAACAGCGGGCCCCACCCCGGTTTTGGTGCAGGGGGCAGATTAGTTTGCACCAAGTCCTTGGCATATGGGCGTGGCTGCTGTTCGTAATCTTTAAGACATCATTAAGGCTTGCGTTGTGGAGCAAGCCGCAGGTCAATGCTATTCTTTTACCTTATCGTACGGTGTTGTATTCTGCCTGAATTCTCTACCTGCGAACAACGGATAAACGCGACCGAGCGGAAAGGATGGCACGCCCGCTAGCAGGGCAAACGCAAACGATGAGTGGCATGGACCGACATAGCGAGCTCCAGCAGCACAAGACGGCGGCCGAGTACCGCCAAGCTGCCGACGAGCATGTGCGGACCCTCAAGGATTTCTGGAAGGATTTCCTGGTGAGCGGTCTGTTTGTGCTGGCCGCCATCGTTGCCATCTTTGCATGCCTGGCCTGGTTTGCCGCGAATAACCGAGTGAGTGCCACGGGGAGTACGATCGGGGCGAAGGGCCCACGGTTTGTGCTCTCGGGAACGCAGGGCGGCACAGCAGGTAAGTACGACGCCCAGGACAACTACGCGTCGGACAGTACAAGCCTTGCCGTGAACAATCTTTTCAACCTCAATAACATGAGTGCCGATGGCAGTCTTTCTCCGGGGTCGGCGGGCCAGCTTCAGCTCAACGTCAAGCCGCTCTGCAACGACCTGCACGATATTACGGTGGAGATGACCTGGGAGATTTCTGTCCAGACGAGCGTTGCGGGCACGGACGGCACTGCTACGGACGCATCGAAAAATGAAGAGATCATCAACTCGCTTAAAAATCTGGTGCGCGGCCATATCTTGGTTTTCCAGGGCAAAGACACCTCTGGCTTTTACTCCAATCCGCTGGTTCCCACGACAACCACGGTGACCCAGGACGGAGCGAGCGTCACCGTCATCACACAGAGCTTTACCATTCCGGCGAAGAGCTTTCGTGCTGAGGGCTCAAACAATACGACCGAAACCGTCACCAAAACCCTCTACTGGATTTGGCCGGAGCAGTTCAAGAGCTATGTTCGCACGGGCAACGCCGGCTACGGTGGCAACCTTTTCGCTAACACAGGCGACGAGGGGGGATACACGACCCTCGTCGGCGACATCAACAATAACCACGCGTGCTATTTCCGCGCCGATAGCACGAGCGTGCCAGGTCAGGCGCCTAGCGCGGTTCCGCCTGTCGGAGCCGGCATGTCCTCTGCGGATGTGGAAACCTGCGCCAATTATTACAACAACGCCGACGAGATTATCGGCAAGAACGTCAAGTACATTCGCGTGCGCTTTACCGCCAAGGAGGCGGATAAATAAATGGACGAGCAGCTTAATGCCCGCGAGCAGGGCGATATCAAACACAACGAAGGAGCGGCAAACCCCGGCGGCAACGGGTTCGGCTCGCACGGCGAAGCGCGTCCGGCTGGCCGCATCGAGCGTATCAAGGCTTGGGTGAGCGGCCACCGTCGCGAATCCCTTGCCATCATGGGCTTGCTTACCGTGCTTCTCGTGTTGCTGGGATTGACGCTCGGATGGTTCGTCGATGCCAATCGCGGCTCCACCGTCGGCAAGATCAAGGAGCCGGCAGAGCTCAAAGTGCTGGGCCCCAACGCTACGGCAACAGAGCAGATCGACCTGAGCTACAACCCCGAATACGGCGATACCAAGACTGGCAACACGGTGACGCTCAAGCGCGCGTTTTGCGTGCAAACGGGCGGTGACGGTTTTGAGCTGCAACTCGCGAATACGACCAACATTACAGGTCTCACTATTGAGCTGTACAGAGCCGAGAACACGTCTGCGCTCCAGACGCCCGACGTGAGCGGTACCGCAGACGGCAAATCTTATAGCTGGAAAGCAACCGGAGAGAACCTGCTTACGAGCTTCGAATATATCAACAAGGAGAACGACGGTCTGGCAGCCGTGCCGGGCGAGGGCGCAAGCGACCCTACGTTCAAGGACTATCAAAACGTCCAGCGCAACGCGCGCCCGCTCTACCGATACAAGAAATTCGGCAAGAGCGAACTCAACGCTAAGACGCTCGACGGCTCGACTGACAATGACACGCTCAACTTTATCATCAAGCTTTCGTGGGACGAGAGCGCCAAAGAGACCGATGTGATCTACCTGATCGCGCGCAACACGAGCGGTAAGTAGGAGAGGGGGCGCACATGGAGAAGCGAGAGAAGCAGCAGGATGCCGAGCGCGAGCAGCTGGCAAAAAGCAAGAGCCTAGCCAAGAATAAGCTGGTTGTGGCAGCAATCGCACTTGCTTGCGCCGTGGCGCTCGTGACGGGTGGTTACTTTACCTATTCCGCCTACACCGCCAACGGATTTCTAAAGTCCGTCGCCGCAACGGGCACCGCGCAGAGCCTGTTTGCGAGCGACCTGCTCACGGGCTATATGAGTGCGCCTGGCAACGACGAGCTCGACCGCGCCCAGCGCTCTGTTACGGTATATCCCAACAACAAGCAGTGCAGCTTCACCTTTAGCATCTATAACTATTTGCTGAGCAACAGCAACTTCTGCAACGATAAAAACGTGACGTATACCTTGACGGTCGAGGGGTATGGGCTCGATGGTGCCACGTGGAGCTATGCGCCCCAACCCGCCGGAAACGTCAAGCTTCCGGAGAATCAGCCTACCAAGAACGATTACACCGTGACCTTTCCTGAGGACAAGTTGGGACATGCCTACTTTGTGATTAAGGCCATGGTTGTTTCGAAGGAGAGCCCCGGCACCGAGCTCACCTGTCTGGCGGCGAAAGTCGTGCCGTCAAAGAAGGCCGAGGTCAAAACCGCTGCGGTTGAGGGCGCGCTGGTTGATGAGGCTGGCAAGTTTGCTGATTACGCTGCGTACAACTACCGTGTGACGGTTACGGGCGCACCGGCAAACGTCACGCTCACGTGGGGGGAGAACGTGGAGATCGATCCGTTCTTCGAGACCAACCATGGTGTGACGGCGGATAAAACAAATCACACGGTTACGTTCACCATGGAGCCTGGCTCGATGATCGTCAACTTTTACCGAGCGGACGGCAAGACGCCCGGTGACTGGGGTGACCTGGGCATTAGGGTGAGCGGAACTACCCTGACGGGCACGACGGAGACTCAATAACTCTGGAAGCAGAGTTTTTAGGATAAGAGGTACGGAATCGATGAGAACGGCAAAGCGCATACTCGCAGAGTTCATGACGGTGGTCATGGTGCTCCAGGCATGTTCGCCCACGGTCGCCGCCGTGGCGGCAGGCTGGCAGAACATCTCGAGCGAGATTGCCACCGCGGCTGCGGAGGCATCGGACGCAGCCGAGAGCGGCGAGACCAAGAGCGATGTCACGACCGGGTCTGGGTCGAGTGATACCGGCGCCGAAAGCGACAGTGCTGGGGATGACGCGGCGAAGGATGACGCTGCAGCAGGCGATACCACCGATAACGCTACGGGTTCCGATTCCACGGGCGACCAGACGGAAGGCGACGATGCCGCTGACGATGCCGCCGCTGACGACGCCGAGCAAGATGCCGATGATGCGACTTCGGAGGACGCTGAGGACCAGGCGGGTGCGACGATTACAAATCTCGATGAGCTTGTCGAGCTGCTCGAGGCGAACGGCGCGGAAAACATCGTACGCAAAGACGACAGGAGCGGAATCCGAAGCCTTGATGTCAAGTCGTCGGAGGCGTTCGCCGTCCTGTCTAACGCCGACGCTTCGCTTTACTATGATGCGCAGATCAAGGTTATCATCACGGGCGATGCGAAGCTCACCGAGTCGGCTAAGAACGGCATGTCTTTCCAGGGCCTTGGCAGTGATGAGCATCCGTTTGAAGGCAAAATCTATAGGTCGTTGAATGGCGTTGATAGCCCTGTTGAGCTTACGTCTAACCGGACGGTTTTCAATAACTTCAAACTGACTGACCAAAACAATACGGTCAAGATAAAGTGGATAGGCGCAACTACCTATAGCGCGCCGATGGTCGCTACGAAGGTCAGCGGTGGGGGCAAGACGCTCAACGCTGTGGTCAACATCGCAGATCCCGTAGGTACCGGCGGGACGGATACGACTTCCGCTCTGACGGCGCCCCTTTTGGGTGAGGCGATGGGTGACCTTACTACAGAGGTCACCTATGGCCCTGCCGGTTCTCTCGAGAAGCTCAACGTAAATGCAGCGGGAAACATCGGTCTTTTAGCGAATACAGTCAAGAGCGGAACCTTTACGGTGGGGTCTGTTAAGTTTCCCGCTAGCCTTGCCGCGGGCGGTGTCGTCGAGACGAGCTCCGGTAATGCCGGTCTGCTCGTAGGCACGGTCGAGGATGGCGCGACTTTGAACGTCGGCACCCTTAATGTTCCCGCTGCTACCGTTCAGTCTGCAAGCGGTTCCGCCGGTGGTGTCGCAGGTCTCGTCGGTTCGAACACAGGCGCCACAGTCAACGTCACGGAGGCTCTCGACCTGCACATGCTCACCGTCAAGGGCACCACCGCCAGTGGCGGCTTCATCGGTAAGGCGACCAGGCTCGCGCTGGGCGCGGACAACAAGAAGTTCACCTGTCCCGCCAACGTCGGCGATGCGAACAGCAAAAGTTCCGGCGGCTTCATCGGCGACGTTAGTTTTGCCGGCCCGGTCGAGTTTGCCAACAACGACCAAATCGATACGGGCGAGGGCGTGAATCTTGGCCAAAGTGGGGACACGGGCGCGGGCGGCGTGTTCGGTCTCCTGGACACAACGAACGGCGATGTCGCAATATCAGGTGGCTCGTATACTAGCAAACTGGTGACGGGCTCCAGCTCCATCTATGGCGGTCTGGTCGGTAGAGTTCAGGATGTGACCAACACAGAGAAGTCGAACAACACCCTTCATATAAAGACGGGTGCCGCGGGCAACCGCTGTTCGGTTGATACTACATGCAGCGTCGCGCCGCGACTGGCAGGAGGCCTGGTCGGCTGGGTGGCAAAGAGCAACAATACTGGAGGCGTTGTAATCGTTGACGGCGCGGACGTCACGTGCCATTCTCCAAAAGCCAATGGAAAGAACTGCGGGTTTGGCGGTGTTGTTGGCGCCTTGGATAGCGGCTATAGCGTGGGCGGGCGTTCGCGTTTTGGAATTCTGGACTGCGGGGACGTTCGCGTTGAAACTGATAAAAACGAATCAATCGCATGTGGTGCCGGAATTGTGGGTTCGGCATGGAACGGCGTCTTGCGCTTGCGTGGGACTACCGATTTATCCGATTGCAAGCTCGAGGCCAACGGTAATACCAGCCAAATTCTTAGATCCTTGGATGGATGCGCCCCATTGGTGTTTGCTCTAGGTTCAGGCTCGGATGCTGAGGCAACGAACGATAATTATTGGCTTTACAAACGTCCTGCTGCGGCGAGGATCGATGACCTGACCTATAACCAGGTTATCCGCCTGACCGGAGAGGAGGGCAAGCTCAGCAAGGATCTTATTAAACTTGATGAAAGCACCTTTTATCAGCCGTTGTGCAATCTGAGTGGTGCTCCAGATGCTGGCAGCAGTGCTGGCTACTCTTGGGGTTATCAGCTACGGTCCCAAAATGGTGACGGGAAGTCGGGTACATACCTCATTAATGATGCGGATACATTCGCATGCATTGCCATGACGGTCCAAACGAACGGCTACTTTGGCGGTGTATTCGGCATCGGCACGGCTAATATTACGAGCTGGTATGGTAATAGTGGGAATGCTATCTCAATTACTTCCGACATTGACCTGCGAGGTACAGGCCTTGAAGGTCTTGCATGTGATGGGTCCGGGCAAGTTAATGCCTTCGTAGGGGCTGTCGAGGGCAACCATCATACCGTTACCTTGGCGATTGGCGAACCTTACGGTACGCGCAACGGCAATGCGCTTGGCGCAAACGATTCGACTGAAGGCAACGGCAAGATTTACCGGCACAGCCGTCTGGGCCTCTTTGCCGCTATCGGCGGTGGCGCGACGGTGAATAACCTCACCGTCGATGGCGTTATGAAGTTCGATAACGGCTTAGGCGTCGACGCTGGCTCGCTTGCGGCAACTATCACTGGCAAGACAACGCTCAGCGGCGTTACGTGCAAGCCGAAAATCACCTGCGATGATACGTTCGGCAACGATGTCAACATTGGCGGCATTGCTGGTAGCGTGAGGGGTGGTGGAACCGTTACTTTCGGCAGCAGCAACATAAGTGGCAGCACGAAGGCGCAAGCGACCGTCAAAACGGGCGCTACCCTCAACGGCAACACGCGCATTGGCGGCGCTATCGGTTATGTGGCGGACGTTGTCGCTATCGTCAACGTGACGAGTCTCGAGGTCGGTGACGCGACCGCGAGCGAAAATGCGATTACCGCGGGCGACAGCGCGAGCAATAAGAAATCCCAGATTGGCGGCCTTATCGGCTGCATCACTCAGGGCACCGCGGCGAATACGACCAACGTCAACATCACAGGACTTACGTTCAATTCGTTCAGCATGACCGTTGGCAAGAACGGTGACGCGAAGAACGGCGCTGGCGGTCTTTTGGGCTACAGCTGGGGCAATACGGTTGTCACCATCGGGGATAGCGCAAACACCAGCGACAGCACGTATGCTCTCAAGACGAACAACGCTTCCATAACAGCAAACAGCTCAGGTGAACTCGGCGGGCTCGTATATGCAGCCAGCGGTCACTGGGTTATCAACAACTATGCCATCGATCTTTCTGGTGCAACCATCAATGCCGAGAGCGCTACAACGCTTGGTCTGCTCATCGGTCGAGGCGGTAGGACGGAGAATTCCACAACATATGGAGTGGAAACTTATAGCGGCTTGTATCTGGAGAACAAGGCGGGTTGGGACACTGCATATAAGGTCAATGGTGTTGCTGCGGGCAATGGCGTGAAAATCAACAACACGGCAATCAAAAGCAACGACAATGCTACTTCGTTTGATGAATGGGTCGGCAACAGCACGAGGCCTGCCTATGGAAATAAAGACGCCAGCAAACTCATGGACGGCGAATGGAATGTCGTCGTTTCGCTTCATACCAAAGACGGCGTTAATGACGGCAAGCTCGACATGAGCGGAGAGCCGGGAAACGACAACAGCTATCGCAACCGTTCCGATTTCGGCAAGAACCACAACACGAATGCCTGGACGAGGTATTACTACAACCTCGACAAAGCCTATGCGGCACTTGGGCAAGGCAGCTCCAAAATTAGCAAAATCGATACGGCGGAAAAGCTGCTCTTATGGTCTGCTTATCGCTATGCTCCAGCCGCAATTCGCTCGATGATTGTGCCGCAAGCGTTCAACGACGCCGTGGCCATCGGCGGCGAAAGCGGCAGAAGCGTCGAAATTGATTTGACGGGCTATAGTTACTATCCCACCCAGCCGAACGGAAAGGTGACGGTTGGTAATGCGACCATCACCTTCCATTACTCCGACATCAAGGCCGAGCAGAAAAGCAACAAGCTGAACTCTGCTGCTACCCAGCACGAGAACATGCACTGCGGTCTTTTCCGAACGGTGGCAAATGGCGATCTTACGGTGAATGCCGTCACTTTGGGTGGCACTGTTGGGCCCGTTGTCAATGACGGGAGAAGCAAGAATGATATTGCCGCCGCGGGTGGAAGCTCTTCGGGCGCGCTGGTGTGTCGCTACGTGTATGGGTCTAACAATGGCACGACCACCACTATTAGAAAAATCTCGATTGATGGCCTTACGCTCAACAATTTGACCGTCGATGGCGCTAGTGAGGCCACGGGCGCTGATGCTTATATGCCTCTGCTTATAAACGAGATGCAGACGTACGTGAACCTGAGCGCGAAGAACATCACGGCTACGGGATACGGCCGCAACACCAAGGTGGCAACCTCACTTTTTGGAAGACTGGGCGTGGGTTCGAGTGCCGACCAGGTTACGGCGACGTTTGGTACCATCAACGTGCCGAGTGCTACGAACAACGCCATCTTTACCCGTGCAAGCTTGCTTGAGAGCTTTGGCTACGGCGAGGGGAAGACCGGCTCGGCGGTGTATACCTTTATAAAGGATGACCAGACAAACGATAAGGTCACATTCGGCAGCGAGATCGACTCGAAGGGCGAATACTCTGGTAAGCAACTCTGGTACTACAACGAGAGCACCTATGGGACCCGCGCTGGCCTCGTCACCGTTGACAACAAAGAGGCAAATGCGGATACTCCGCAATTCGGTGGTTATCTCCCGTATGTGAAAAAGGGCAATGTCAACGAAAACAAAGTCCAATACCATGAAATCAAAGTTAACCAGCGCGTGCCCAAGCTTACGACAGGCTGCGGCACCTATGGTGATCCCTATACCATAACCAAGGCAACGGAGCTCAACACGGTTGCTGAGTACATCAATACTCAGAATCCAAGCGACGGCTGGGAAGTTACGATTGCGGCCGATCAGGAAACGCTATGCCAGCGCCGCTCGTCCAGCAAGGATGCTAGTAATGAAGTGACGTACGTCTACAAGCAGGCGAGCAAAACATGGGTGAGAATGATCGGGAACGACATCGACCCCAATGACACGCTTGACGATACGACGATGCACAGCTATCTCCAGAGTGCCTACTACAGCATCGAGCCGGAGAACGACAAGGGGGAAAGCACTGACACGCTTGAGCTGGACGCTGCCGTTTTTCAGGGCTTGGGTAATAAAGATTACCCGTTCCGTGGCGTTATCGTTGGTAATCTGAGGGGCTCGTCGCAGGCAGCTACGCAGGCGACTATCAAGATCCACAACTCCAAGGACACAGGTGCGCTTTCTGGGTTGATCCCGTATAGCTACGGTAGCGTTGTGAGTAATCTGAACATTGAATACTCGGGCAAGGCGGCCTCTATTGCACATAAGAATAAAGACGCCTCTGGCGTGCCGGGCGCGTTTTTTGGCGGCGTGATCGGTTGCATCATGGGCGGTGACAATATCATCGATGGCGTGTCGGTGAAAGCGTCTGGCGGCTTTAGCGTTGCTGGGGCAGCAGGCGATAATGGCGGCGCGCACCTTGTGCCCGTTGGCGGCTACGTTGGTGCTGTTGCGGGTGGCGGCGTCATCTTCCGCAACTCTTCCCGCGGCGACGGTGCCCTTAACGACTGGCATAGCGCTGGCGCTTCTCTCTACGACAACCCATATGTTGGCCGCGTGATCGACGGCTATGCGTTCAGCGAGCTTACCGATGATAAGAGTCTCGACAACACTGATCGTAACTACAAGGTGAACAATCTGGATACTTCGAAGACGGGGTGCATCAAGACGGATGCGACGCAGGGCCGCTATAGGGGAGACGACGCCAATAGCTCTGCGATAACCACAACCGTCAATGACTCGCAGGGACTGCTCGTACTCTCGGCCATCATCAGCAGCGGTGCGGCCGGCGGTTCGGCGAATACGAATACCACGAACGATGCGTATGGAACGTATGCGGGCTCGCGTGCCTACATGGGCGGCAACAACGCAAAGGGAGTGTACCAATTCGGCAACAAGCAATACGGCAAAGTTCGCAACGCGAGCTATACACATGTTGGAAGGCCGGCGAGTGCCGCTGAAGACTTTGCTAATGCGATAAGCGATGACATGAAAAGCCCCGGTATCCAGTTAGAGGGTAACGCGCTTGGCTACGCAGGCGATGGCTCGGGCGTTAACTCCCCCTACCTAGTAAAGAAATACGCAACGTGGCAGACGGGTAACATCTGCGCCGCGCAGGTCTCGGGAATGGATTTGCAGTTCAAAGCGGGTGAAACCTACGACATGACTACTTATGGCACGGGTTACACGGGTCTTTCGGGCCGCTACTACTCAAACGCATGCGCATCCGGTAAGGGCGCCGACCGCGATCGCATCGTGCCGCTTGTTGCGTGCATCAACGGTAACGGTGCAACAATTAAGGTCGGTAGCAAAGAGGCCAGCAAGGTATATGGGGTCACGGAGTACGCCGATGATAATTACAAACTCACCGGAGTGGGCGCTCTCTTTGGTACCGTAACGTATACCTCGACCAACGTGTTGGATAGCATCGGCACTCCGGCAACGGACGGCGCTGCTGCTACGGGCAACGGCGGCTATACCGTCCAGAACCTAAAGTTCGATGACTGCAATATTTCTCTTACGTATATCAATGCAGCCGGCGCCTCCAGTGGTGCGGGTAATGAGCAGGTTGGCGTCGGTCTGCTTGCGGGTACTACGGCGAACGCGAGCTCGCTGGCAGATTACGGCAAATATGCAGGAATTACCACGAATAGCTGCAGGGTGAATGGCCCCAATAACGTTGGCGGATTGCTCGGCGCATCCGGCTATGGTAGCCGCAGGACTGATAAAGATACAACTTTGCTGGTGAATCGTAACGACACCTCAAATTCGAACACGCGCTATTCTCCGGTCAAGCTTTACGATTGCTCTTATAGCAACATGGACATTTCTGGCGTGCAAAACGTCGGCGGCTTCGTCGGCAAGCTGAACCAAAATTCCGCTGGTGGCGTTTGGGCAAAAACGAATATGCCTATTGCCGAGAGTTCCACAATTATGTCAACTGCTGCCAGCGCAAGGACCGGCGGTATCGTGGGTCTTGCCGGAGGTGGTTTCCTGGTGAACACCGATGACGCTGGAACGCCTTCGCAGGGTGCCGGAAAGGCGGAGATCAGCAATGTCACGCTTCAGCCGGCAGCATCGAGCGCGACCGAGGGGACCGGCGGCCTTATCGGAAGGTCCGAAAATGGAATCGTGTCTGTCTACAATCTGTGCATCCATGGCGACGTGCAGAATAAAACGGTATTTGGTGTTAGAGGATCGAATAATCTTAAGTACGTTGCTGGTGCAGTCGGCGAAGCAGCTTCGGGCGGTGCATTTAAGTTCGATAGCTGTGTAATAAAAGACATCTATCTTGGTGCTCGTGAGTGCTCTGCCGGTTTAATCGGTGATCTGAAAGGTGGGTGTGCCCTCGAGGTCAAGAATTCAACTATCACTGGACTGGTCGTCGATGGTTCGTATTCTGGTGGTGTTGTTGGCTCGATCGGTAACACGGCGAACTCTGTCACGCTTTTGAACTCGACCATTGGCGAGAATAACTTTACCGGTAGCAAGAACGCTGCATGGAACTCATCGCTGGGAAGTTGTTCTGGTGGCGTGTCTGGCGATGGCCGTGGCTCATTTAGGCTCGTAAATGTGCTCATGGATCGCAATATCTTTGGGGCGCAAACTAGCCAGGGCTATTTGTTCGGAAATAGTTCATCCGCTGATCTCGTCAACGTTTTTGTCGCAGGAATTGCCATTAGACCAAACAGTGCGAGTGAATCGCTCAAGCTGATGCGCAATTCTTCCGGCACCGACGACCTTAAAAAAGTGAACAAAAAGTCATACATCGCATTTGCTGCCTATGAAGACAAGCTTTCCGATGCCAAGGGCGCGACACTGTATGGCAACGATGCTGCGAACGGCAATGTGACGGTGGCCGTTTCGCCCTACGTCACGACGAGTCCGACGAGTGGCCTTGTTGTGCGCGCCTCCGATGCTGACACGGCCGGCCGTTATCTGTTCGGCGACGGCATGAACGTTGGCCTTGCCACGGCCATCCAGAATCCGTCGAGCCCCGGCGTTGCCAACCGTTATACCTACACCAACATCGGCGGCATCAATGACGATGGCGCCTATCAAAATACGTCGAGCTATAACGCCAAATCCGTGGCGAGCATGTTCAATGCGAATAACGATGCAAGCGACAGCAAGGTTGCAACGGATTTTCCCGTTTTGGTGATCTCGGGTACCGATAATACGACGGTCAAGAGCTATCTAAACATCGTCACGAACGGCGGCTTCTCCGATGCCTGCAGATTGAATAACGAGAATGGCACCAATCCGCACGTGACGGCCAAAGCAGAGGTTTTCCAACTCAAGGACGGTGTGTTCGTTAAAGACGGTGACGCGTCGAACAATCCCACGCTTCGCGTAGTGAACAATGGCAAGAACAATATGTCGTTTAGCCCAAGCTCCGATTGGGACAACGGCAAAGGTCGCTTTACGCTCCTGACCGTTACCTTTACCGAGGCGGGTCAGAGCTACAACGTTCAGGTGCCGATCATCGTTAAGCGCAAGCTCGAGATCGATTTCACTGCAACGTATGATTACGGCACTCAATTTAAAGAAAAAGACTACGCTAACCTTGGAAAAGATGCACACGTGCTTACGAGCTTTGGCGAGCCGATGACGGGTCTGCTTACCTGGACATACAATTCTGCCAATGGGAAGGAAGTCGACTTTGGCTGGGACAGCTATATGGCTGCTGGCGGCTCGATGAAGGGGCTCGGCAAGAGTATCCTCTTCAATGGTGCCGACGGAAGGTTGCCCCAGGGCACCCAGCTTACGCTCATCGATGCGAACGTTGATGGCAAGGCCGGTGGCAGAGAGTATCACTATACGGTGGGCGAAGGCGGAGCAACGAGCGTTTCCCTGAGCGGAAACGACGGCTTTAAGGATTCTGCGGGCAATCCATATCAGGAGCGATGGCTGAGCGAGATCTTGGGTGTGTCGGCCACGCAGGATGGCGCCGGCACATGGACCGTGTGTGATAACGAGGCAGAGGCGACCGCTAAAGCGAAACTCGATGGCAAGTGGACGCTGTTTAAGGTTGCGGGTGCTGACGTTCCCAGCAACAGTCGCTATACGCTAAAGGTACCCAAGGAGAAGGATACCGGCAGAGAGAAGCGTGCATCGGAGAGCGTCTACCTAGTTGTCAACGTGCCCAAGTCGGGCGACGGCGTGACGCAAGCTAGTATCAACGGTTTTACGGCTTCGTCTATTGACTCGAATTCTTCGGGTGGCCGCATATCTTGGAATCTGCATCATGTTTTACGCACCGATGGCAGCGACGATATTCAAAACAGTACGGCATCGACATACAGCATCTTGTCCAATTATGAGCAGAATGTAGTCGACAAAAAAGATGGGGCGTGCATTCCGGTTTCGAAGTCGGAGGACGGTGCCGCCTACGTTCTTTCTCTCGATGTCATGGATACGGTTACGTTTAGCCCGAGCCAATACTATACAGAGAGCGACCATCTGTTCTATCAGCTCGATACATCGCTGTGTCGCTATGGCGCCAACAACAACCTAATGGGAGTAAGCAGTTTCCCGAGCGGAACTTCGGCAATTGCGAAGTTCTATGTTGCCATCGGCAATCAGAACTACAGGCGGAGTGGCAGCGATTGGGAGCCGTATGACGCTTCGACGCCTGCGTTTACACAGATTGTGACGGATACGGGTGATGACTCACTGAGGCTCACGCTCGACCATGACCTTGCCGGAATCCGCAAGCGTGCAGCGGGCGGATCCTTTACCGTGCGTACGGTAGTGGAAGAGATTCGCCTTACGCCGGACGGCTGCAACAAGGTTATCTCCCTGTCCAAGCAGTCTGGCGAGGACGCCTGTACCAAGATGTCCTATACCGCCAAGCTTTCGACGCGTAAGGAAGGCCTTAATACCTCGAGCCTGACGCAGACGAAGCGCGGTAACGTCGGGTACTATCGCATGGACACGGGTGATACGACCATTACGCTTTCTGCGCCAGATAAGTCGCAGCTTGGCATTAACGTGGACGACCTGCGTCCGATCGCGAATGGCACGATTGGTCTGGGTGCCACGTATGAACTGGGTGGACTCAGCAACGCCGCCGAGGCAATTGCGAACGCAGACTCTGTTGTGTACACGCTCTCGCTTCAGCGCCGCGGAACCGACGGCACGTATGAGAGCGTAACGGATGATATCTCAAACTACGTAACAGTGACGGAGAGTAAGCTTGCCGCGGTCGCTCCCTCCGGTAGCACGATCACCTTCACTGACTCGAAGGAGAACGGCAAGTTCAAAACGAAGAACGGTAATACGACGTTTAGCCTGCCCTTTACCGTTAAGGTCAACACGCAGGTTGAACAGCGTGAGCAGTTCTACGCGAACTATCGCTTGGTGATGACAGCGAGCCTGGTTAAGGGTGACGTGGCGAGCGCAACGCCTCAATCGCCCGACTATGTGACCTATACGCTCACGAGGGTGAACCTCAACGGCATCGACCACTAGTTCCGAAGCCAACTGGCTTCGCAAAGGGGGCGGCAACCACCCGGTTGCCGCCCCTTTTCTTGTTCTCCTGGCCTGCTGCTGCCCCAGCTTCCCACCTAGCTTTCCAGCTTCCACCTTAGGTGGTAAGTTAAGTGGAAAGCTGGAAAGCTAGGTGGAAAGCTGGAAAGTAAGTGGAAAGTTGACATGTAGGTGCGGGCTGACGAGGGGTTAATAATTGCACAAACCATACCAGCCAAACAAAAAGATACCAATCTGGTTGGTAAAACACCGTCAATGAGCCGCGAGCCAACTAGCTGCGTAAATAAAACCTAAAGAACTGTTACAAATTAATGGCAAATGTCCAGATGCCACCGTTGCAATTTTCAATTAACTGCTACGCGCAAACAGCAAAATGCTACTATCTAACATGCACGTAAGAAAACAGGTAAACGTTTAGGGCTAAGAAGTGGCAGGTATGTCAGAAGCAACAAGGACTCGCACGCATGCGCCCGAGGTTAGGCAGCGCGCCGTCGAGATCCTCCAAGAGGGGGTCGGTCATCGCACCCTCGCCGCGGAGCTTGGCATTCCCCAGGCCACGGCTCGTCAGTGGGCCCGCGCGTATGCCGTGGGCGGTGCCGACGCCGTTCTCAACGCCGGTTCGCATCATCACACCTATTCGTACGAAGTTAAGCTCGCCGTGGTCAAGGACCGCTTGGAAAACGGCTTAACGGTTCGCGAGGCCATGATCAAGCACAAGATTCCCAGCGAGTCTCGGTCAAGGCTTGGTGCCGCCAGTATCGCGAGAGCGGTGAGTCCGCGCTGGTTGATAAGCCGCGCGGTCGCAAGCCGCGCGTTAAAAAGGCGGAATAGCGAACGGGATGGTGCGCCCACAGGGGCGCATTTTTCTTGCCGCGCCAACTTTTTGGACCGTCGTGAGCCTACTGGAACATCCTCCAAAGTGGTTAATAAACCGCGCGCAGTGGCCCGTGCGCCCGCCGCCGCGATAGGGGGAGCGTCGCCTCTCTGCTCCAAAGCGGACAGACTCGTTACCCCGTACGCCTAAAACTCCTCAGTTGACCGAAAACCCGCCGCCGCTACTCCTCAACTGAGCTATAACGTTAAACAATTGCAGCGTTTTTGCATGGGGGAGTGATGGTATGACGCTACTGTATTTCCTTACCCTGTTTCCGCTGGTGCCGGCGCTGGGCATGCTGCTCGCGCGCGGTGACCGCGCCCGCGATGCGCTAGGGCTTGTAGGCTCTGGCATCATTATGGCGGTGACGGTTGTAGTCGCCGTCATGTTTTTTGGCACGGGCCCGCAGAGCTTCGAGGTTGCCCCCGGCACCTCGCATGTGCTCTCGATCATCAGCTCCGTCATCGACGTGATCCTGTGCGCCGTCATCCTGTACAACGCGCGTAAATATAAGAGCACGCTCACCACGGTGCTCGGCGTGGTGCAGCTGGTGGGTTCGGTTGCCTTCGCTGCTATGACACTGCCCGCGGCCGAGGTTGTCACCGCCACGCCGCTCTACCTGGATTACATGAGTGTGATCATGGTGCTTGCCGTCGGCATTGTCGGCAGCCTTATCTGCGTGTACGCCCTGGGCTACATGAAGGACTTCCAGGCCCACGACGAGCACGAGGCAGCGCTGCGCGGGCAGACCGCGCCCGACCGTCGCCCGCAGTTCCTGGCGCTCATGTTTCTGTTCCTCTCGGCCATGTTCGTCATCGTGACGAGCGACAACCTGGAGTGGCTGTTCTGCGGCTGGGAAATCACCACCGTGTGCTCGTTCCTCATGATTGGCTACACGCGCACGCCCGAGGCCATCAAAAACGCCTTTACCCAGATCATCCTCAACATGCTGGGCGGCATCGCGTTTTTGGCGGGCCTTATGTTCTTGCACCTTAACGGCATGCCGCTGACCATCTCGGGCATGATTGAGCTTTCCGGCGCCGGCACCACGCAGTCCGCGCTCCTGGTGATGCCGGTCGTCCTGCTATCGCTCGCCGCCCTTACCAAGGCCGCGCAGATGCCGTTCCATACCTGGTTGCTCGGTGCTATGGTTGCTCCCACTCCCACGAGCGCCCTGCTGCACTCGTCCACCATGGTCAAGGCCGGCGTGTTCCTGATGGTCAAGCTGAGTCCGCTCTATGCCATCTATCCCGTGACCGGCTTTATGGTCACGAGCGTGGGTGCCATCACGTTTTTGCTCGCCGCCCTCATGGCCATCTCGCAGAGCAACGCCAAACGCGTGCTCGCGTACTCCACCATCTCCAACCTGGGCCTCATCAGTGCCTGCCTGGGCGTCGGCGCGCCCGAGGCCGTGTGGGCCGCTATCTTTCTGATCCTGTTCCACACGGTGGCCAAGTCGCTGCTGTTCCTGTGCGTGGGCACGGCCGAGCATCATATCGGCAGCCGCAATATCGAGGACATGGACGGTATGTTCAGCCGCATGCCGCACCTGACGCGTCTGATGATGCTGGGCATCATGGGCATGTTCGTGGCGCCGTTTGGCATGCTCGTGTCCAAGTGGGGTGCCCTGGTGGCGTTCGCGCAGACTGGCAACGTGCTTATGATCATGGTGCTGGCCTTTGGCTCGGCCGCGACGTTCTTCTTCTGGGGTAAGTGGCTTGCCAAGCTTTCGGGCGTCGACCCCACGGCTCAAAACGTTGAGGTCAATGTCCATAAGACCGAATGGATGGCGCTCAATACCATCGCCGCGCTGCTGATTCTGTGCTGCGTGGCGTTCCCGGTTATCTCGAGCGGTCTGGTGTCGCCTTACTTGGCCATGGTGTTTGGCCGCGTGCCGTACGTTATTGGCAAGGACGCCATGTATCTGATGGTGGTTATCGTGGCGTTTATCGCCGTGGTGCTGCTGACTTCATTCCGCGTGAGCAACAAACCGCACGTAAACGTATATCTTTCGGGTGTGGGAACCGACAAATATCGCCATTTCCGCGGCTCGATGGGACGCGAGGTGAAGGCCGAAAAGCGCAATTGGTACTCGGAGGACGCCCTTGGCGAGAAGCGTATTGGCCCCGCGGGTAGCGTCGTGTGCTGCAGCATTATCTTGTTTGCGCTGCTGTGTTGCGCGTGGATTGGGCCCGAGAGACTTGCCATGAGCGCGCCCTCGGTGCTGCGCGGTAAGTATTTCGAGGTTCGGGTGTCGTGGGCATTTTTATTGGCACCGTGGCGTTTGCCTTGATTGCGCCGCTTGTGGGTGGCCTGATTGACGGCCTTGACCGCAAGCTTTCGGCCCGCATGCAGGGCCGCGTGGGCCCGCGCCTGCTGCAACCCTTCTTCGACGTTGCCAAGCTGCTGCGCAAGGCCCCTGCCAGCGTAAACACCATGGACGATACCTACATGGCGTGCGCGCTCATCTTTACCGTCGTGGGCGGCGGCATCTTTGTGTCGGGTTCCAACACGCTGCTGTGCGCCTTTATGGTGACGCTCGCCGCGATCTTTGTGGTGCTGGCGTCCGCCTCGACGCAAAGTCCGTTTGCCCAGGTCGGCGCGACCGCGAGCTGCTGCAGGTTATGAGTTACGAGCCCGCCGTTCTGCTGATGAGCGTGGGCCTGTACCTTGCCACCGACAGCTTCGATTCCATCGCCGTGACGGGGCAGTCGGCCCCCATCATCGTGTACAGCGCGCCCATTTTCCTCGCGCTGCTCGCGGTGCTTACCATCAAGCTGCGTAAGTCGCCGTTTGACCTTTCGTACTCGCATCACGCACATCAGGAGATTGTCCAGGGCGTCGCCACCGAGATGAGCGGCGGCACGCTGGCCAAGATGACCCTTATGCACTGGTGCGAGACCGTGCTGTTTTTGATGTGGGTGGGCATGTTCTTTGTTTGGGACAACCCGGTGAGCTGGGTCGTAGCCCTGGTCGTGATGGTCGCGACGTATTTTGTCGAGGTGCTGATCGACAACACCTTCGCGCGCAGCACCTGGCGCAGCTGCTTTAAGCTCGGATGGGGCGTGGCGCTGGTGTTTGGCCTGCTCAACCTTATGCCCATTCTCGTCGACGTGTTTATTTAGGAGGCGGCATCCATGGATCATAAAATGTCGCGCTCGCCGTGGGTTATTCATTACGACGGCTCGAGCTGCAACGGATGCGATATCGAGGTGCTGGCCTCGCTCACCCCACTGTTTGATGCGGAGCGTTTTGGTGTGGTCAACACCGGCAATCCCAAGCATGCGGATATCTTTTTGGTGACGGGGTCGGTCAACGCGCAGAATCTGCCCGTCGTGCGCCAGATCTACAACCAGATGCTCGAGCCCAAGTGCGTGGTGGCCTGTGGCATTTGCGCATGCTCGGGCGGCGTGTTCCGCGATGCCTACAACGTGATCGGTGGCGTAGACCGCGCGATTCCCGTGGACGTGTACGCGCCCGGATGCGCCATTCGCCCCGAGACCGTGATCGATGCCATTGTGGAGGCGTGCGGCATCCTGGATCAGAAGGAGGCCGTGATGCGCGCTGGTGGCGATCCGCTTACCGTGGGCGGTGCCGCTACCTGGGATGGTGGCGTCGAGCTGGGCGAGGACGGGTTTGTGGCTGCGGCGGGGGCCGGGGCCGGTGTCGACGCAGGCACGGCTGACGGTGTGCTCGCCGCTGCAAAGGAGGCCGAGTAATGCAAAAGGCAATCTATACCACCGTCGGGATCGACGAGCTCCTGGCGCATGTGCAGGCGCTCAAGGGCGCCGGCGCGCGCTTTGTGCAGATGCATGCCGAGCGCTGTGTCGACGACGGCTCGTATCGCCTGGTCTATACGTTCATCAACGTTCGTGCTGCGCAAGAGCAGATCGCGCAGGACGGCAACTATGCGATTGAGAACCTGGTGGTCGAGGGCATCGACCGGTACCAGGAGATTCCGTCCATCAGCTCGTATTATCCGGCGGTGTTCCCGTTTGAGAACGAGGCGCATGACCTGTTTGGTCTTGCCATCACCGACATGCAGGTCGACTTTAACGGCTTTTTCTACCAGGTCTCGACCGCCGAGCCCATGAGTGTGATCACGCCTGAGGTGAAAGCTGCGCGCGAGAAGGCTATGAAGGTCCGCGCCGCCGCCGAGGCCAAGGCGCGCAAGGCCGCAGCCGAGAAGGCCGCGCAAGGCCGCAGCCGAGAAGGCCGCTGCCGCTGCTGCTGCGGGGGAGGGCGCTGCGGGCGCTACCGTCGCTCAGCCCGCTGCTGCTGCGGGGGAGGGCGCTGCGGGCGCTACCGTCGCTCAGCCCGCTGCGGCTGCCGGCTCCGATGCTCAGCATGACGATGCCGCTGCCAAGGCCGCGCTCAAGGCCGCCGAGATGGAGGCAAAGCTCGCCGCCATGGATCCCGAGAAAGCGGCCAAGGTCCGTGCGGCGCTTGCCGCCAAGGCCGCCCGCGACAAGCAGAAAGAGGAGGCGTAAGGTCCATGGCACATCGTTCCGTTATTCCGTTTGGCCCGCAGCACCCGGTGCTGCCCGAGCCGCTCCACCTGGACCTGGTGATCGAGGACGACCGCGTCATCGAGGCAATTCCGCAGATCGGCTTTGTGCACCGCGGACTCGAGAAGCTCATCGAAAAGCGCGATATGCATCAGTTTGGCTACATCGCCGAGCGCATCTGCGGCATCTGCGCCGTGGGCCACAGTTGCGGCTATGCCAGCGCCTGCGAGCGTATGCTCGGCATCGAGGTGCCCGGCCGCGTGCGGTATATCCGCACCATTTTGCATGAGCTTTCGCGCATTCACTCGCACCTGCTGTGGCTGGGCCTGCTCGCCGATGCCTTTGGCTTCGAGGCGCTGTTCTATCGTTCGTGGACCCTGCGCGAGCAGATTCTCAAGATCTTTGAGAGCACTTGCGGCGGGCGCGTGATTCTGTCGATTAACGAGATCGGCGGCCTTAAGCATGATATCGAGGACTCCGAGCTGGCAGGCATTGTCCAGACACTCGATGCCATGCGTCCTGACTACGAGGCTCTGGTGCATACGTTTTTGGACGATGACAGCTGCGGCGAGCGCCTGCATGGCGTGGGCGTGATTAGCAAGAAAGACGCGCTGGAGCTTTCGATGGTCGGTCCGTTTGGGCGCGCCTCGGGCGTGGACTACGACGTGCGCATGTTTGGCGACGGTGCCTATGCGGACCTGGCTGCGTTTGAGCCGGTTGTCGCTACCGATGGCGACTGCTATGCCCGCTGCCAAGTGCGTTGCGCCGAGGTCACGCAGGCCATGGACATCATCAAGGAGCTTGTGGGCAAGATTCCGCACGACGGGATCGGCGGGCGCACCAAGCTTACGCCGGCCGACGGCGCACGCGGCGAGGTTGTGATTGAGCAACCGCGCGGCGAGGCGTATTACTATGTGCGCGGCAACGGCACCAAGAATCTGGACCGTTTTCGCGTGCGCACGCCGACGTCGCAAAATCTGGCGGGTCTGACGCATGCGCTGCAGGGCGTGCTCATTGCCAACGTGCCCATGATTATCCTGACCATCGACCCCTGCATTAGCTGCACGGAAAGGTAGGCGCGGCATGAGTTTGCTGACATTTGCCAAGACGGCCTTGGGTTCTATGGTCAAGCAGCCGGTAACGGTGTGCTATCCGCAGGAGAAGCTCGCGGCACCCGAGCGCCTGCGTGGGCACATCGTTAACGACATGGACGTGTGCATTTGCTGCGGCATGTGCGCGCGCCGCTGCCCGGCGGGCGCGCTCGCGGTCGATCGCAAGGGAGGAACGTGGTCGATTGACCCGTATGCCTGCGTGGTATGCGGCGAGTGCATCGAGAGCTGCCCCAAACACTGCCTGACTATGGACACCGCGCGCACTCCGGTCGCGGCGGACAAGACCCCCACGGTAGAAACCAAGCCGGAATAGCGCTGGAATTGAGCTGGAATAGGGGCCGGTGGGCAAAATTGCCCCACCGGCCCCGCGCTTAAACGCGCGGTTGGGCCGTCGCGAACAAAACTATGCCGGATTACGGGGCTGGATAGCGAACCTCCGACCATATCGAAAACCAAGATAATAAAACCGCAGGTAGACTGCTTGCTGTTTTTCAAAAATAGGGGGTATGGATGAGGGCTCCGACTTTAGCTCCGTAATCCGGCGTAGTTTTGGAATGGCACCATATCCGTAACAGCCTTTGATCTCCCGTGGACAGAGGGAAACGGATCATTTTGGCCTTGCGAGGGCTGCCGCGTGACCCGTCTGCCACGAAATGGGCCCATCTACTACGTTTAGACGGCAGCCCTCGACCACGGCAAGTAATGTGAAATGAAAACCGCAGGTAGAACGCCTGCGATTTTTCATGAAACGCGGCTATGGTCAGGGGTATCGGGTCAAACGTAGTAGATGGGCCCATTTCGTGGCGGGCGCCGTCAGCCGATCTCCGCGGGCGGAAGAAAACGGATCATTTTGGTCCCGCGAGCCTTGCGGAGGCGCTCGTGCAGGGCCGACCGAACAAAACTATGCCGGTTTACTACGATGAATTCGACATTTCCGACCATGACTGCATTTTTCTAAATATTACAAGCGTTCTACCTGCGGTTTTGCAAGCGCACAATTTACCGTGGTCGAAGGTGGGCGATTCATCGTAGTAAACCGGCATAGTTTTGATATGGCATTAAATCGGTAGCATCCATTTTGCTATGCCGGAGCGGTCGGCGTTGGTATACCTCGCAGGTAGGCGATGGCGATTTGGGTGCGGTTGCGCAGGCCCATTTTGGCCAGGATCGAGCTGATGTGGTTGCGCACCGTGCCTTCTCCCATATAAGCCGTGGCGGCAATCTCCTTGTTATCGAGGCCGCGGGCGATGAGCTCGGCGACTTCGAACTCGCGGTCGGTCAGACCGGCAAAGGCCGCGGGCCGGCGAGTCGCACCGGCCTCAGCGTTCGCCCCATCAAAATCGACATCTTCGATCGCCTTGCCCTCGAGCACGCGTTTGCCATCCATGACCTGCGCCAACGCTGGCGGAATGGCGGCGACATCGGTCTTGATCAGGTAACCGCGGGCGCCAGCTTGAGCGCCGACACAATGTACTCGTCATCCGAGAATGTCGTCAGAAACACCACGCGTGCCGCGGGGTCGTGCTCAAGGATCTCGCGCGCCGCCGAAAGGCCGTCGCGCCCCGGCATCTGAATGTCGAGCAGCGCGATATCGGGCGCGTGCTCGGCGTAAAGTGCCACCGCGTCGTTGCCGTCGGCTCCGGTGCCAACCACTTCGATCTGCGGCTGGGCGCCAGGATAATCTTGAGCGAATCGACTACCAAGCGGTCGTCGTCGACAACTATGAGCCTCATCGGGCGTCATCTCCTTGCTGTTTGGGGACGGTGGCAAACACACGCCAGCCGCCGGCGCCGGCACGCGGGCCGGCGGTGAAAGTGCCGCCAAGCGCCTCGACGCGCTCGCGCATGGAGACGAGCCCCATGCCTTCTGCGACGTTGCTGCTGCTCGCCGGGGTCGCGTCTGCGCCATCATCGGTAACGATGAGCTGGTAAAACGACGGATGCTCCATGCACCGCACGGTAATGGTTTTGGCATGGGCGTGGCGCATGGTGTTGGAGAGCGCCTCGCGCAGGACCGCCGCAAAGCAGTTCGCGACGTTTGCGGGCGCATGTTCGGTCATAACTTCAAGCTCAATCCGCGGACCGCCGTCCGAGCGCGCGCCTTCAACGATGCGTTCGAGCTGCACGGAAAGGTCGACGGCGTTGTCGTTGAGCGCGTGGACGCTGGCGCGCACGAGCTGGAGCGCCTCGTCAACGGTGTATTTGACGTCGGCGAAATCGGCGGCGACGCCGGGCTCGTCGGCGTGCACGACGCGCAGGGCCTCGGTCTGCAGCGAGGCACGCGTGAGCTGGTGCCCGACATTATCGTGGATCTCGCGCGCGATGCGGGCGCGTTCGGCGAGCGTCGCGAGCTCGACTTCGTAGTCCTGGCGGTCGGCAAGGTCGCGGTTGCGCGCCTCGAGCGCGAGGGCTCGTTCCTGCAGCTCGTCTCGGGTACGGCGCATGCGCTGCTGCTCGCGCTCTAACTGGGCGGTACGTAGCGATAGCAAGGTGGCGGCAACCGAAAGGATGGCGGTCAGCAGGAGCGTTCGGGCGGTGAGCGCGTCGGTGCGAAGGTCCGCGACGAGCGCAAAGACAAAGACGACGCCAATGCCCAGCGCGATCCAGGCGTGCTCACGGCGCACGCGCCGCGCGATGTCATAGAGGGCGAGAGGCGCAAACGGCACAAACGGCGGCACGAAGACAGCCGCGATGACGTAAACGTAGCTCGCGGCCTCGCTCGCACGGCGGGCGCGGTTCCCCCGTGCGACCTCGGCTAGCGAGGTGGCAATAACGCCAAGGCAAAACGCCGCGACCAGGTGAGCGTTCACAGCAAGACCCATGGCGGCCGCAATACAGCACGCCAGCACGATCAATTTGTCGAAAAGCCTGTTCATACGGGTATTGTACGCGAAGCCGCGCATGGTGGAGGGGCCGCCTGCGCAACCGTGACATTCCTCCCGCGTGGCAAAGCGGGGGCGTCGGCAGGCCGCACGACCAAGACCCTCGCACTCGTGACAAAGCTCACTGGCGCGCGCCGCCCGCTCCTGCGATGATGCAATCGTACCGGGCCACGACCAACAGAAGGGCCGCCTCATGACAGACATCGTCCACGTCGAAAACCTCGTTAAGCGCTACGACGACCTTATTGCGCTCGACCACTTTAACCTGAGTATCGCCCCCGGCGAGATCTTTGGCCTGCTGGGCCCCAACGGCTCGGGCAAGACCACGTCCATCAACTGCATCCTGCAGCTGCTCGCCTACGACAAAGGCACCATCGAGCTGTTCGGCGAGCGCATGACGCCCGCCCGCTACGACCTCAAGCGCCGCATCGGTGTGGTGCCGCAGCAGGTGGCGGTGTTCGACGAGCTCACCGTGCGCGAGAACATCGACTATTTCTGCAGTCTCTACGTCAACGACCGCAAGCGCCGCCGCGCGCTGGTGGACGAGGCGATCGACTTTGTCGGCCTGGGCGACTTTACCAAGTTCCGCCCCGGCAAGCTCTCGGGCGGCCTGGCGCGCCGGCTCAACATTGCCTGCGGCATCGCGCACAAGCCCGAGCTCATCTTTTTTGACGAACCCACGGTGGCGGTCGACCCGCAAAGCCGCAACGCCATCCTGGAGGGCATCTGCCGCCTGCGCGACGAGGGCGCCACGGTGGTGTATACCAGCCATTACATGGAGGAAGTCGAGCAGATCTGCAGCCGCATCATGATCATGGACGGTGGGCGCGTGCTGGCGCAGGGCACTAACGACGAGCTCAAGCGCATGATTCAGATGGGCGAGAAGATTGTAATCGAGGTCGGCGAGGTTCCGAGTGCGGCGCTCGGTGCCGTCGCAAGCCTGCCGCACGTTCTGGACCTTTCGGCAACGGCGGGACAGCTCACGTTTTCGTGCGAAGCGAGCCCGCACAACCTGACGGACATTCTCGATGCGCTGCGCTCGCATGACGTGCCGCTCGGCCGCATCTATTCCGAACCGCCGACCCTCAACGACGTGTTCCTCGAGATCACCGGCCGCGAGCTGCGCGACTAGGGGGCGGCCATGTTCAACACCATCATCACCACAGTCAAGACGTTGCTGCGCCGGCCGAGCACGTGGGTCTGGGGCGCTCTCTTTCCTATCGCGCTTTCCACGATGTTCATGTTTATGTTTGCGAACCTCAGCTCCGACGGCACGGTCGACCCGGTGCCGGTTGCCGTCGTGGCGGACGAGGCCTGGGATGCCTCGACCTTTAAGGATGTGGCAGCTTCGCTTGCCAAGGCAGGCGACGATCAGCTGCTCGATGTGAGCGAGTACGAAGACTTGGCTGCCGCGCGCAAAGCGCTCAAGGCCGGCGAGGTCGCGGGCATCTATACGGTTGATGCCGCGGGCACGCCCAGGCTCACGCTGCTATCGAGTTACGACAGCTCGCGCGTCTCGTCGGTGCTTACCGACCGCAGCATCCTTGAAACGGTGGCAAGCTCGTATACGCAAAATGCCGAGCTCATGTCCCAGATTGCCCAGGACAACCCGGCGGCGCTCGCCGATCCGGCGGCGGTTGCGCGCGCCCTGTCGCTCGAGGGCGGAACCCGCCGCGTGAGCCTGACTCGTGCCACGCCCGATGGCACGGTCATCTACTATTACGCGCTTTTTGGCCTGGTCGCGATGATGTCTGCCGAGTTTGCCGCCTTGAGCGTCGTCGATTTGCAGCCCAATCTGTCCGGCCTCGGCGCGCGCCGCTGCGTGGGCGTCTTTCCAAGACGGCGTCGCTGGCCGGCATTTTTGTCGGCTCGTGGCTGGTTTCCTTTGCATCGATGGCGGTTGCGATCGGCTACGTGCGCCTGGTCGTGGGCGTCGACTTTGGCGGGCGCGAGGGGTTGTGCCTGCTGGGCGGGGCTGCATCCGCGCTTGCCGCCACGGGCCTGGGGCTTTTTGTGGGCACGCTTCCCGTTAAGGGCGGCAAGGCATCCAAGTCGGGCATCCTCACGGGCTTTGCCACCACGTGCGCCCTGTTCGCCGGCCTCTACGGCGAGCCGGCGATGGCGCTTGCCGACGACGTCGCCCGCGCTTGTCCGGTCGAGTGCTGGCTCAACCCCGTCAAGCTCATCTGCGACATGTTCAATCGCCTGTATTTCTTTGAGGACCTGGGGCCCTTCGCTGTTCGCGCCGGCGCGCTCGTCCTGATGGCCCTGGTGTTTGTCGCCGCCGCTACGCTGATCTTTGGAAGGAGCCGCTATGAGCACCTTTAAGACCGCGCTTCGCATGGCGCTGGCGCACCCGTTCTACCTGCTCATCTATACGGTATTCATCTCGCTCATGGGCGTATTCATCGCGGCTTCGGTGAGCTGGAACTCGTCTCAGCTTACCGAGTACAAGCCCTACGACACCAACGTGATCGTGGTCGACCGCGACAATAGCGACCTTTCGCGGGCGCTTACCAAGCACCTGGGCTCACGCTTTGACCTGGTCACGGGCGTCGGCGACGACACATACGACCTTGCCGACGCGCTCTCCAAGAGCAACAGCGCCAAGGGCAGTGCCGATTGCGTGTTCTTTATCCCGGAGGGGTTTGAGGACGATCTTGTTGCAGCCGCCCGTGCGGGGGAGGCCCTGCCCAAGCTCGACGTGACCTATGGTTCCGGCACCATGGCGGCGGCGCTTTCGTCCGCCGAGGCCTCGCGCTGGATCTCGCTCGCGGGCGCTGCGGCGGCGCTTGAACCCGCTGCCTCCAACGGTGACGTCGCAAGGGCCGCCGAGCACGCGGCCGCAAAGCGCGCGGAGGTCCAGATCGAGCAGGTCAAGGTCGACTCGACTGCTGCTACCACGCTCGAGTCGTACTTCAACTTTGGCGCGTACGCGATCATCTCGTCGGTCATCGTGTCGGTGGGACTGGTGTTTTCGGGCATGAACGAGCCCGAGCGCGTGCGTCGTATGGATGCCGGCCCAATCTCCGAGCGCCGGCGTTCGCTTGCCGTGTTCGCGGCTGCCGCGGTGCTCACCGTCTGCATATGGTTTGTGTCGAGCATGATGGGTGTCGTGGGCTTTGCCGGCGCGGTCGCCGAGGTCGGCGTGGGCCGTGTGTGCCTGGCGCTGGCGGCGACGTTTGCCCTGGCGTGCACGC
>JAQCYU010000027.1 GCA_027682925.1 Coriobacteriaceae bacterium AF45-21 | reverse complement strand
CGGGGGAGAGCGACGAGGCAGAACCGGGGAGCTCGATAAAGGTCGCGTAATCGACATTGTCGAGCCTTGCGCAGCAAGGGGGACGACGGTGTCGTCGGGCGCGCCGTCGGTCTCAAAGACGGAGTAGGCCTGACCGCCCACCTCGGTGCGGTAGGTGCGGCAGAAGGCGATGTTCACGTGTGCGTAGGCGAGCAGGTTCGTGAGCGCGGCGAGCACGCCGGGAACATCCTGGTGCGCCACGAAGAGCGTGGAGTACATACCCGAGATGTCAACGCCGACGCCGTTAATGCGGCTGATGCGCATCTTGCCGCCGCCCAGGCTCTCGCCGCGGACCTGTGCCGTAGCGCCCGTGTCGTCGATCATGTCGATGTCGACGGTGTTGGGGTGGATGGAGGCGTCGTCGCCCTTAATTTCAAAGTGATATTCGAGGCCCTGCTCGCGCGCGAGGTCGAGGCCTGCTTGATGTTCTCGTCATCGGTGTCGAGGCCCAGGATGCCCGCGACGAGCGCACGATCGGTGCCGTGGCCGCGGTAGGTATGGGCAAAGGAGTTCCACAGGCCAAAGGTGACCTTGGTGATGCGGCCTTCCAGCAGGCTGGCGGCAACTTGGGCGCAGCGCAGGGCGCCGGCGGTGTGCGATGAGCTGGGGCCGACCATGACGGGGCCCAAGATCTCGAATGCCGAGGTCGTAGCTAGTGTTTGCGGCTTGCCTGCCATGGCTGCTCCTTTACGTGGCTCGTCGTCCCGAGGGGCGGGGCATAAGGTCGCCTGCTCGGGCAGTCCTGCTCGCACGGAGAGCACATTAAGTGCTCTCCGGCTCGTGCGGAACTCGCGATCGACCTTATGCCCCGCCCCTCGGGACTAAGGATACATGGTTGGAGTTACTAGATGGCAAAATTCATCAGCTAGGGACGCAGCGTAGACTCATATCGAAGCATCCTCACCACCGGATTAATAAAAAAGAAGCACCGCTTGGGGGCGGTACTTCTTTTGAAAGCGCGTGCGTGTTGTGACCTTGGTGGTTCCCAATTACAGGCCGCAGGCTGCTTTGAGTTCTTCGACGCGGTCGGTTTTTTCCCATGTGAAGTCGGCGTCTTCGCGGCCGAAGTGACCGTAGGCTGCCGTCTTTTCGTAGATGGGGCGACGCAGGTCTAGGTCGCGGATGATTGCGCCCGGGCGCAGGTCGAAGGTCTTCCCTACGGCCTCGACGATCTTGTCCTCGGCAACATGCGCGGTACCGAAGGTGTCGACCATGATTGAGAGGGGCTTGGAAACGCCGATGGCGTAGGCAAGCTCGACTTCGCAGCGGTCGGCTAGACCGGCGGCGACCACGTTCTTGGCGACCCAGCGCGCGGCATACGCGGCGGAGCGGTCAACCTTGGTGCAGTCCTTGCCGCTAAAGGCACCGCCGCCGTGACGACCGTAGCCGCCGTAGGTGTCGACGATAATCTTGCGGCCGGTGAGGCCCGTGTCGCCCATGGGGCCGCCCACGACAAAGCGACCGGTGGGGTTCACGTAGATGTCCGCGTTGTCCCATGGCATGTTCTCAGCGGCCATGACCGGGGTGATGACGTGCTCGATGAGGTCGGCCTTGATCTTGCCCATGTCCTCGATCTCGGCGGCGTGCTGCGTGGAGATGACGATGGTCGTGACCTCGACGGGCTTGCCTTCCTCATAGCGCACGGTGACTTGGGTCTTGCCGTCGGGACGCAGGTAGGGCAGGGTGCCGTCGTGACGCACGGCTGCCAGGCGCTCGGCCAGGCGGCTTGCCAGGTAGTGCGGCATGGGCATGAGGGTCTTGGTCTCGTTGGAGGCATAACCGAACATCATGCCCTGGTCGCCGGCACCGATCAGGTCGATCGGGTCGGTGGTAGCGCCGGTCTGGGTCTCGAAGGACTCGTCAACGCCCTGGGCGATATCGGGCGACTGCTCGTGGATGAGGCTCATAACGCCGCAGGTGTCGCAGTCAAAACCGAACTTGGCACGGTTGTAGCCGATGCGGCGGATAACACCGCGGGCGATTTCCTGTACATCGACGTAGGCTGGGTGCGAATCTCGCCAGCGACGATGACCGTGCCGGTGGTCACGAGGGTCTCGCAGGCGCAACGGACGTTCTCCACGTTGGCAGGCACGCCGTTGGGGGCGATGTAGCCCTGCTCCTGGAGCTCTATTTCTTTGGCGAGGATTGCGTCGAGGACGGCGTCGCTGATCTGGTCAGCGATCTTATCGGGATGACCTTCGGTCACCGACTCCGACGTAAAAACAAAAGACCCGTTTTGGGGCGGGATGGAACGAAGTTCTTCTGACATGATTGTCCTTTCAAAAACGTGTCCCGGCGACCGTTACCATTCCGCCGGGCTCTCTATGCAAGGGGACATCATAGCGCGTAAATCAAACATTCACACCCTTTCCGCACCTACTCATTGGGGACAGACTTAAATGAGCAGCCTTGCCTAAGTGCCGACAGGTTGCCCAAAGATTGGTCATTTAAGTCTGTCCCCAATGAGTGGGTCGGTGCCCTTTGTGCGGAGGTTGCTTTGTTGCTTTATACTGGTGCGGTTAGACATCCATCCTGCAATCGAGGAGATTTCCATGGCATCAGACGTTCGCGTCCGCTTTGCACCCTCACCGACGGGCAAGCTGCACATCGGCGGCGCCCGCACCGCTATCTATAACTGGGCTTTCGCCCGCGCAAACGGCGGCACGTTCATCCTGCGCATCGACGACACCGACCCCACCCGCTCCACCGACGAGAACACGCAGATCATCCTGCGCGCCATGCGTTGGCTGGGCCTGGACTGGGACGAGGGTCCCGAGGTGGGCGGCGACTTTGGCCCCTACGCCCAGACCGAGCGCCTGGACCTGTACAAGCAGGCCGCCCAGAAGCTTTGGGACGAGGGCAAGGCATATCCCTGCTTCTGCACCAAGGAGCAGCTCGATGCCGACCGCAAGGCCGCGCAGGAGCGCAAGGACCCCTTCCAGGGCTATCAGCGCCGTTGCCGCGATCTTGATCCCGAGGAGGCCCGCCGCCGCATCGAGGCCGGCGAGTCCTATGTCCTGCGTATTAAGGTGCCCGAGGACCGCGGCGACGTCGTCATCCACGACGCCGTCCACGGCGAGGTGACCTTCGACGCCAAGGAGCTCGACGACTTCGTCATCTTCCGCTCCGACGGCACGCCCACGTACAACTTCGCGACCGTCGTCGACGACGCCATGATGAAGATCACCCATGTCATCCGCGGCGACGACCACCTGTCCAACACCCCGCGCCAGGTCATGGTCTACGAGGCCCTCGGCGCGCCCGTGCCCACGTTCGCCCACATCTCCATGATCCTGGGCGCCGACGGCAAGAAGCTCTCCAAGCGCCACGGTGCCACCTCGGTGGAGGAGTACCGCGATGCCGGCTACCTGTCCGATGCCTTCGTCAACTATCTGGCGCTGCTCGGCTGGTCGCTCGACGGCGAGACCACGATCATCCCGCGCGATGTCCTGGCCAGCAAGTTCTCGCTCGATCGCATCTCCAAGAACCCGGCGACCTTCGACCCTAAGAAGCTCGACTGGGTCAACGCCGAGTACATCAATGGCATGTCCGATGCCCAGTTTGCCGACGAGATCATGGTCCCCGAGCTGCACGAGGCGGGTCTCATCGAGGGCAACGTCGAGTACGGCGAGGATTGGATCGATGCGCTTGCCGCCATCGTCAAGCCGCGCACCAAGATGCCGGCCGACGCCGTGACCGTCGCCGCTCCCATCTTTGCTACGGCCGAGACGCTCGAGTATGACGAGAAATCCGTCAACAAGGGCCTGGCCAAGGAAGGCATGGGTGCCATCCTGGACGCCGCCAAGGCCGCGCTCGAGGGCGTGGACGAGTGGACTGCCGAGGCCATCGACGCCGCGCTTGAGCCGCTGCCCGAGCAGATGGACCTTAAGAAGCGCGTGGTGTTCCAGGCCGTGCGCGTCGCCGTTTGCGGCAACATGGTGAGCCCTCCGCTGGGCGAGACCATGGCGCTCGTCGGCCGTGACGACTGTCTGGCGCGTATCGACCGCGCCCGCACGATGGCGCTGTAGCAGCCGCGTAAACGCATGTATCCGAGCCCCGTTCACCCGAGCGGGGCTCTTGTTTCTGAAGACGCATGGGATGGGAGGTATAGGGGCCATGGCCGAGCAACTGTCGCTGTTTGGTTCGCCGGAACCGGAGGAGACTCCGGCCAAGCCTGAGTTCGCGCCTGAACCCGTCGCCGCCTATGCGAGCGTAGTCCTCGACATTCCCACCCGTGCGCTGTCCGAGCCGTTTGCTTATGGCATTCCCCGGTCCCTTGCCAACGAGGCGCAAATCGGATCCACGGTCCTGGTCCACTTTGGTAACCGTGCCGCCGCGGGCTATATCGTCGACATTGCGCCTGAGCAGGGTGACCTGCAAGGCATCAACGCCCTCGACCCAGCCCGCATTAAAGCCATCGAGGCTATCCTCAGCAAACCGCTCTTTACCGCCGAGGCTGCCCGTATCGCACGCTGGATGAGCCGCGAGTACGTCGCAACGCTTTCCGAGTGCCTGCGTTTGTTCTTGCCCCCGGGTGGAAGCCCGCGCGTGGTCAAAGGTGACGACGGCGTGTGGGCCGTTGAGCGCCCCGCCGTCAAACCCATCCAAAACCGCTGGGTCATGCTCACGCCCGAGGGCTTCGACTATACGCCGCCCAAGACCGCGGTCCGCCAGCGTCAGCTCATCGAGGCGCTCCAGTGCGGCCCGGTCACGACGCGCGACCTCAACCTTCTCTATAACAGCATGTCGGCGACCATCAAGGCGCTCGAAAAACGCGGCGTCGTCGTGGTGGAGGAGCGTCGTGCGTGGCGTGGCTGCAGCGAGCAGACCACGCTGTCCTCGGCAAGCGGCAAGGCGCCGGTCTCCCTTACCAACGGCCAGAAGCAGGCACTCGCGCAGATCGAGCGCGCCCGTCTGGACGCTCATGGCGACGTGGTGCTGGTCGACGGCGTCACCGGCTCCGGCAAAACCGAGGTGTACCTCTCCGCCATCGAGCGCGTGCTGGCGGCCGGCCGTTCGGCTTGCGTGCTGGTGCCCGAGATCTCGCTGACGGCCCAGACCGTCGGCCGCTTCCGTTCGCGCTTTGGCGAGACGGTCGCCGTGTTCCATTCGCGCCTTTCGGCCGGCGAGCGCCTGGACCAGTGGGATATGGTCGCCAGCGGTGCGGCCCGCGTGGTCGTCGGCGCCCGCGTGGTCGTCGGCGCCCGCTCGGCGCTCTTTTGCCCGCTTAGCGACCTGGGCCTCATCATCATCGACGAGGAGCACGAGACCAGCTACAAGCAGGGCTCCAGTCCGCGCTACCATGCGCGCGAGGTGGCGGCCGAGACCAGCTACAAGCAGGGCTCCAGTCCGCGCTACCATGCGCGCGAGGTGGCGGCCGAGATGGCGCGCCGCTATCGCTGCCCGCTCGTGCTGGGGTCGGCCACGCCTTCTGCCGAGGCCCTCGACCGCTGCCGCCGCGGCACGTTTAACGGTGCCGCCTGGACGCGCGTCGAGATGCCCGAGCGCCCGGGACACGCCGTGTTGCCCACGGTTCGCATTGCCGATCTGCGTCGCGAGTTCTCGCACGGTAGCCGCTCCATGTTCTCAAAACCGCTTATAGAAGGCCTTGAGCGTGTGGTCGAGCGCCGCGAGAAGGCCGTGCTGCTGCATAACCGCCGTGGCTTTGCGCCGTTCCTGATGTGCCGCGAGTGCGGCTGCGTCCCCACCTGCACCCACTGCTCCACCGCGCTTACGTATCACGAGCGCACACACACGCTGCAGTGTCACACATGCGGTTCGTCTTGGCGCGTGCAGCCCTATCCGGCGGCCACGAGCCGTTGCCCCAAATGTGGCAGTCGCTACCTGGCAAAAATGGGCCTGGGCACTCAGCAGATCGAGGACGCACTGCACCAGATGCTGCCCGACGACGTCGCCATCATTCGCATGGATGCCGATTCCACGCGCGGCAAGGACGCGCACAAAAAGTTGCTCGAGCAGTTCGATGCGGCCGATTGCGCCGTGTTGCTGGGCACCCAAATGATCGCAAAGGGTCTCGACTTTCCCGAGGTCACGCTCGTGGGCGTGGTCAATGCCGACTTCGCCCTCAAGCTGCCGGACTTCCGCGCAGGGGAGCGCGCCTACGATTTGCTGGAGCAGGTCGCGGGCCGCGCCGGTCGTGGCGATCGCCCTGGCGAGGTCATCATCCAGACCTACCTGCCCGGGGACCCGGTCATTCGCGCCGTCGCTGAGCACGATCGTTCGATCTTTACCGACTACGACCTGGATCAGCGCCGCGACGCGCTGTACCCGCCGTTTGTTCGCCTGGTCAACATCTTGGTGTGGTCGGCGAACCGAGACGACGCGCAGGACTACATCGGGCGTATTGCAAAGCTTCTTAAGCGCCGCTGGCATGCCGCCGCGCCCGATTTTTTGCGGGCGGGGAGTGCCGTGCCGCAGGTGCTGGGTCCGGCTTCGTGTGTAATCGAGAGAGCCAAGGATCGTTACCGCTTCCATCTGCTTGTGAAGTCGCCCGTGGGGTACCATGTCTCTGATGATATCGACGCCTGCCTCAAAGAGGTGGGCTCTGTGCGCGGCGTGAGCGTGAGCGTTGACGTCGACGCCTATGATTTGATGTAACAACCCGAAAGGATGGCCATGGAAGCCAACGGAATCGTACTGTCGCCCGACCCTCGTCTGCGCCAGGAGTGTGCCGTCATCGAGGAGATTACCCCGGCGATCGAGGCGCTTGCCGAGAAGATGAAGAAGATGATGTTCGAGAACGGCGGCTGCGGTCTGGCTGCCCCGCAGATCGGCGAACTCATTCAGCTCGTCACCATCGACTGCGACTACACCGACAAGAACGACTATGACCCGTACGTGCTCATCAACCCCGTGATCGTGGAGCAGAGCGACCATCTTGTGCCGTTTAGCGAGGGCTGCCTGTCCATCCCTGGCATTAGCTGCGAGATCGAGCGTCCCGACCATGTCGTCGTCGAGGCGTACGACTTGGACGCAAACCTGATTCGCTACGAGGCTACGGGCGACCTGTTCTGCGTGTGCCTGCAGCATGAGATCGATCACCTGCATGGCAACACTATGTTCGAGCGACTGAAGCCCATGCAGAGGATCAAGGCCGTCAAGGAGTACCAGGACGCCCTGGCCCGCGGCGCTCGACCGGGCGAGACGGAGTAGGTCCCACCGTCCCCGGTGCTGAGCGCCCACATATCATCCCGTGCTCAAACATTCTCGCTTTGCTGCGAAACTGCGCGCGGGACGATATGTGGGCGCTCAGCACCGGGGACTGCGTTGTTCTGGCTCGGTTCGCCCGGGTGCCGTTGGGCCAGGGAGGGGCGTCTTCGCTGATAGGTGCTTTGTTGGAAGAGCTGCTTTTATTGCGGCTCTTTCTTTGGTTTTGGGTATATTTGTTCTTGTTGAAATGTTATTGCGGATGGACTGGTGACTTGGCTTTCCGCTGGTCTTTGTAGCCGTCTCGGCTTTGGTTGAGGGGAGACGTTCTTTATGCGTATTGTGTTTATGGGTACGCCCGATTTTGCTGTGCCTTCGCTGACTTCGCTTGTTGAGGCTGGGAACGAGATTGCGCTTGTTATTACTCGTCCCGATGCTGTTCGTGGGCGTGGTAAGAAGCTTGAGCCTTCTCCTGTTAAGGCCAAGGCGCTTGAGCTGGGGTTGCCGGTTGTTGAGGCCAGTCGTATGACGCCCGAGGTTGTTGCGGCGCTCCAGGCTGCGCAGGCTGATATTTTCTGTGTGGCTGCCTATGGTTGCATTTTGCCTGATGAGGTACTGCATATGGCGCCGCTCGGCATTGTGAATGTTCATGCGTCCTTGCTGCCTCGTTGGCGCGGCGCGGCTCCCATTCAACGTGCCATTCTTGCTGGTGATGAGATTGCTGGCGTTTCTATCATGCGCATTGGGCATGGCGTGGATACTGGTGCTTATTGTGCTCAGGCTTCCACGTCGGTTGCCGGTAAGCATGCCGAGGCGCTGACTATGGAGCTCGCTGAGCTCGGCGGCAAACTGCTTGCCGATACGCTTCCCTCTCTTGCCGATGGCACTGCCGTGTGGACTGAACAGGATGAGGCGCTCGTTACCCATGCTGCCAAGATTTCTAAGCAGGAGATGCGCTTTGATCCGCAAATGGCGGCGCTCGATTGCGTGCGTCATGTGCTCGCTTCGTCCGATACCGCGCCTGCTCGTTGCGTGATTGCCGGCAAGACCGTGCGTGTGCTCGATGCTGCGGCGGCTGATGTGTTGCTTGGCGAGGGTCAGGTTCTCGTTAAGGCCAAGCGTGTTTACCTTGGCCTTTCCGATGGCTCGGTTGAGTTGCTTGAGGTTAAGCCTGATGGCAAGCGTGCTATGACTGCTTCTGCTTGGGCTGCTGGCCTGCAGGGTGCCGATCTTTCGTGGGGTGTTTTGTCATGAGCAAGCTGTCCCCCGCGCGCAAACTTGCGCTCGATGTACTGATGGAGGCCGATCGCCGCGGCATGTATGCGCGCGACGTGCTGTCCTCTCGCGCATCGGCCAAGGCTATTGACCAGCGCGATTCCGCTTTTGCCGCCCGCTTGGCGCTGGGCGTGGCCGCCACGCAGGGTATTTTGGACGAGCTGCTCGATCAGTTTCTCGATAAACCCAAAAAGGTTGCGCCGCGCGTTCGCATGGCGCTTCGTATCTCGGCCTCGAGATGCTCTACCTGCATACGCCGGGCCGCGTTGCCGTGAGCCAGGGTGTTGAGCTGGTGCGCAGTGGTGCTAAGTCTGCTGCGGGCTTGGCAAACGCGGTGCTGCACAAGGTTGCGGACAACGTTGAGGACTTTGCCACGGCATCCGACGTGGATGAGTCCGAGCGACGCTTGGTTCGTCTGTCGCGCCTGATGGGTCTTCCGCGCTGGCTATGCGCTCGCATTATGGCGTCGTTTGACACTCCAGAGGGTGCGCTCGGCTTCGCCGGCAATCTGGCGCCCGCGCCGCTCGCTTTGCACGAGAACGCCTTTGCAACCAAACCTGATCCGTACCTATCGCAGCTTGTGGCGCCTGTGTTCCCTGGCTGTCATGCTCCGGTCGATGCTCAGGTTACGGTTGCGTCGGGCGTATTTGAGCGTGCTGCTGCCGTGGCCTCGGACCTTAACGCCCAGCTTATCGCCACAGCTGCCACGCGCCTGGTAGCTGCCTTGAGATTGGTGCCGGCCGTGGCACCAAGACCTATGTGATGATGTGCCAGGCCAAGCGTGCGGGCTATGAGCGTCAGCATACGGCGCTCGATCTGCATGATCGCAAGTGCGATCTGAATCTCGCTCGCCTGCATAAGGCTGGTATTCAGGGCGTTCGTACGGTTTCGGGTGATGCCTGCGAGCTTGATGAGGTGCTCACATCGTTTGATGCCATGCTTGGCGAGCCGGTTAAGTTCGACACGGTCTTTATCGATGCGCCGTGCTCTGGCACCGGCACCATGCGCCGTCATCCCGAGATCCCGTGGCGCCTGACCGAAAAGGATGTGACGGTTGAGCTGCCCAAGCTGCAGCTGACGATGCTCAAAGAGGCTGCTGTGCGCGTGGCTGCCGACGGCGAGCTCATCTATGCGACGTGCTCGGTCTTCGACGAGGAGAACATGCAGGTCGTGGAAGCGTTCTTGAGCTCTCCCGAGGGTGCCGGCTTTAGCGTGGCACCGCTTTCCGAGGCGCAGATTCTGCAACTCCCCGAGTTCGCCCAGGCCAAGAAGCTCGTCTCCGTACGCCAAAACGACCGAGGCCTCTTCCAAAGCGTGCCGGTAAACGCCGACTCCTACGACGGCCACTTCTGCGCCCGCCTGATCCACAACTAACTACTAATTTGCGGTGAAATAGGGATTGAATAGCGGCTTCTACCTGCCAAACTGTCCTTATTTCACCGCAATTCATAAGGAAACCTGGCCTGATAATTAGCTACTCATAGCTCAAAGAAATAGCCCCGCGATTGGTGTCGGTCGCGGGGCCGCGTTGTTTCTAGTGGCTATGCGGGCAGTTGGCGCAGCAGCCGCTTGTGGCGCTGGTGCTGGAGCCACCGCTTCGCTGGTCGGTGTTGTAGAAACCGCTGCCCTCAAATTTAATGCCGCTGGCCGAGAACGTCTTGGCCGCCGGGGCACCGCAGCTCGGGCACACGACCTCTGGAGTCTCGGACATGGGATGCTCAACCTCAAACACGTTGCCGCAGCTCGAGCACTTGTAATCGTAGCGCGCCATAGTACTTCCTTTTCAGCACAAAGCGGGCAGATTACTCTGCCCGCAAAAATTCAAACGTCTGTAACTGTACCCCATATCGGGCGTTTTATCACGCTTCACCCCAGAATCTATGCGTGTTGCGCAGGAGCTGTGCGGTTTTGCCCTCAGCGGCCGCAACGTCGGCCTCGTCAGCCTGCCAGGTCCAGTTGCCCGTGGCCACGCCCGGTACGTTCATGCGCGCGTCGTCGCCCAGCCCCAGGACATCCTGCAGCGGCATCATCACCAGGGGAGCGTCGCTTGCCAGCGCGTCGCTCATCAGCTTGGCCGCCACCTCAACACCGCTTGGTTCATCGCCGCCCGCAAAGGAACGCGTGCTCCAACCGGCCAATGTCGACGTATCGTGCGTCGAGGTGTACAGGATCTTGCCCGGCGTGGGGTGCACGCCGTTGCGGACGTCGTAGTCGCTAAACTCCAGCACGTCCATGCCGGGGAAGCCGCAGGTCGAAGCCATGGCGCGAACACCGGGCGTCAGGTAGCCTAGGTCCTCGGCGATAAAGTTGAGCGGACCCAGCTCGTCAAAGGCGGTTTGGAACAGGTCCTTGCCCGGACCCGCCAGCCAGCGGCCGTCGGCGCAGGCCTTGCCTGCGGGAATGCTAAAGTAGCTGTGGAAGCCCAGGAAGTGGTCCAGGCGCACACGGTCGTAGAGCGAGAACGCGCGACGCAGGCGGTCCATCCACCAGCGGTAGCCGTTCTGCTTCATGTGGTCCCAGCGGAACGTCGGGTTGCCCCACACCTGGCCCTCGGGCGCAAAGTTATCGGGCGGCGCACCGGAGATCTCGATTGCCTTGCCGGTATCGGAAAGCCAGAAGTTTTCGGGCTCGCTCCACGCGTCGGCCGAATCGTCCGAAACGTACATGGGAATGTCGCCGATGACCTCGATGCCCTTCTTGTGCGCATAGTTCATGAGCTCGCACCAGGCAAGGTCAAAGCGGTACTGCATGTACGCCTGCAGCTCTGCCTCGTCGTGGAAACGTTTGTCGTCAATCAGATGCTCGTTGTAGCGCGCGACATCTGCCGGCCAATCGTGGCGCGACTCGCCCTCAAAGTACTTCTTGACGGCCATGTAGACGCAGTACTTCTCGAGCCAATCGGCGTTGCGATGCTTAAACGCCGTGTAGAGCGGGTCTGCATCCTCGCCGCCACGGGCCTTCCAAGTCTCAAAGTCGGCCGCCAGCTCCTCTTGGCTTTCGGGCAGCAGGTCAATATTGCCCGCAAAGGCCGAAGGCCCGGCGTAAGGGGAGCGGAAGAAGTCCGTTGGGTTGACGGGCAGGACCTGCCAGTAGCGCATGCCCATGGCGGCCAGATGGTCGATAAAGCGACGCGTGGGTGCGCCGATCGTGCCGGGCTTGCCGTCGTCGGTGGGTACCGAGGTGATATGACAAACGACGCCCGCGCCGTGATCGAGCGGCTCCTGCAGGCGCTGCTCGGCATGGTGATAGATGATCGACGAGCCCAGCGGATACAGATCGAGCGTGACCGTACCGTTGTGGATCTCGCATTCGTGACCGCTGATCACGTCACTCGCGCATTCGCCGAGCGCCGGAATCGTCACGCGGTGCGAATTGCGCAGGCTGCGGTTGATGATAACCGTCGCGGACTCGCCATTCTTGCCCGTGCGGTTGTAGGCCAGCACCTCGTCGTTGAGCGCGAAGGCCTTGATCTCGCCGTCGATCATAAACGGCAGTGCGCGGCGTACCGCAGAGGCGTTTTTGACAATAGCCAGCGTATCGAAGTCGTGCAGTTGGTCCTTGGTCGGCAGGGTGCGGCGGTTGCCCGGATCGGTAAGGCCCTCCAGGCCGTATTCGTCGCCGTAGTAAATTGAGGCACGCCGGGGAAGGTCATCTGCATAAGCGTTGCAAGCCAAAAACGGCTCTTGGCCAGGCCCATCGAGTTCTCGTCCAGACGCCACTTGCTGCGCTCGCACTCGGGCAGCTGCGACTCGTCGGGGCCGCCGCCGAGTACCGAGATGATACGCGGGCGGTCGTGGCTCGAAAGCAGATTGAGCGCGCAGGACAATGCCTCGCTCGGGTAGTTCTCGCGCAGGGTCTCGATATCCTCGGCGGCCTCGTAGGCGTTCTTGTAGCCCATCAAAAAGCCGATGACCACGTCGCGGAAGGGGTAATCCATAGCAGAGTCCAGCTCGGATCCCTGCAGGTAGCGGCGCAGATGGCCGTAGCTAATCTTGTTAGAGGCGTCTTCCCAGACTTCGCCGAGCAACAGTGCGTCAGGCTTCTCGGCGAGCACGGCCTTTTTTATCTCGGCCAGGAAGTCGTCGGAAAGCTCGTCGGCCACGTCCAGGCGCCAGCCATGAGCGCCGGCACGTAGCCATTTACGGATCACGCCGTCCTTGCCCAGGAGCCGCTCGCGTACCAGCTCGGAGCTCTCATTGATGGCGGGCATGTTGCCCACGCCCCACCAGCAGTCATACGAGCCGTCCTCGTGGAAATAAAACGCATCGCGCCACGGCGAATCCTCGCTCTGCCAGGCGCCCACGCCGGGGTAGTTGCCGTAGCGGTTGAAATAGATCGAGTCATCGCCCGTATGGTTAAAGACGCCGTCCAGGATGATGGAGATGCCCAGCTTCTCGGCTGCCTGGCACAGCTCGGTAAAGTCCTGCTCGGTGCCCAGGATCGGGTCGATCTTGGTGTAGTCGGCCGTGTCGTAGCGGTGGTTGCTCGCGGCCTCAAAGATGGGGTTGAGGTAAATGGCCGTGAAGCCCAGCTCCGCGATGCGGGGCAGGTCATTTTGGATACCCTTGAGCGAGCCACCGTAAAAATCCCAGGTCTTGATGGAGCCGTCTTCGGCACGCTTGTACTCGGGCGGTTCATTCCAGTCCTCGACCATGCGGCGCTGGATTCCGTTGCGAGGCTTTTCGACTTCGGTCTGCGTGCGCTCGCGCCAGTTTTCGTCGCGTGCATAGCGGTCGGGGAAGATCTGGTAAACCATGCCACGCTCGTACCACTCGGGACGAACTTCGCGGTGCTTGTAGACGGTAATCTGGAAGGACGGGACCTCGGCGTAGTCGTAGGTTACGCCCTCGCCGCCGGTGCGGCCTTGCGGCGCGCCCAAGCGAACCTCGGGTTGGCCCTCGATATTGCATATAAAGCTGTACCAGATAAGACAGGGCTCGGTGCACTCAAGCTCTACGGTAAATATGCCGTCGCCCTCGTGCGTCATGGGATACAGAGACTCACCGATTTCATCGATCCAGGTGCGCAGCGTAAGCGTTGCCTGGTTGGGATCGGCATCCTCCAAAATCACCGAGAGTGCAACGGAAGTTCCAGTGGTCACAGCGCCAAACGGAGTGCGAAACTGCGGCAGACGGCTGTTGTGAATCAATCTCATAGTACGGTCCAGTTCTATACAATCATGGCCAGCGGGCCATGGGCTTAACGCACAATACTTAAGTATATCGTTGCACTTTAGTTGTATAAACTACAGCCGCTCATTATCGGCGAACGGTTGTCCTAGAAAATCGTTTTACCATCCACATTATCGCGATACTCGAAAACGCCTATGTAGATAGTATTTGTAGCCAAACAAAACAGCTCCGGTTTACTACGACGAATTGAATGATCTCAACCACAGTCATTTTAGTGATATTAAAACTGCAGGTAGAAGCGTTGCCAATTTCGATGATTACTCGCCGTGGTCGGCCGGAGCCATTTTGTCGTAGTAAACCGGCCCTCTTTTTAATGCGGGGTTCAACCAAGAAGAGGGCGCCTGCTTGGGGCGCCCTCTTTTGCGTTGAGGATTAAGTTTTAATCGTCAGGATTAGCGGCGCTTGCGGGTGGCAGTTGCCTTGCGGACGGAGGTCTTCTTGGTCGGAGCCTTTTCCTCGGCCGGAGTGGCGGGGGAGACCGGAGTCTCCTTGGCAGGCTCGGGCTTAGCCTCTGCCTTCGGTGCGGCCTTGACCTCAGCGGCCTTCGGCGTCGGCTTGGCCTTTACCTCGGCCTTGGGCTCCTCTTTGGCAGCAGCGGGCTTAGTCTCTGCTTTGGGAGTTGCGGTCTTTGCCATGGTCTTCTTGGCTGTCGTCGTGCGCTTGCGCGAGGTGGTCTTGGCGGCAGGCTTGGCCTCGACGGTTGCCTCCGCCTTGGACTCGGCAGGCGTCTCCTCGACCTTGGCGGCCGGCTTTGCGGCAGCCTTCGTTGCAGTGGCCTTGGTAGCTGTAGCTTTCTTGGTGGCAGGGGTCTTGGTTGTGCTCTTGGACGCGGTCGTCTTCTTGGCGGCGGTCTTGGCCGGAGCCTTTGCCGCGGGCTTAACCTCGGCTGCAGCGGTCTCGGCCTTTACCTCGGGAACGACCTCGGCCTCGGCGGCCTTCTTGACAGCTGCGGTGGTGCGCTTGCGCGTGGTCGCTGCCTTGGCGGTAGTTGCCTTGGCAGTGGTGGTCTTGCTCGCAGCGGCCTTTGTTGTCGTGGCCTTTTTAGTCGTCGTCTTACGAGTCGTGGTCTTCTTTGCCGCAGGTTCGCAGCCGGCTTCTCCTCAGCCTTGGGCTCCTCAGCAGCAGCGGGCGCCTCAACAACCGACTCGGCCTTGGGCTCGGGCTCGGCCTCAACTTTCTCAGCCACAACCACAGGCTCGTCGACAACAGCCGCCGGCCGCTCAATCTCCGGATGCATAAAGAAGTACAGGTCCAGATACTTGTCAGCCGAGTGCGTCCAGCTAAAGTCCTGGCTCATGGCCTGCGTGACCAGCTGGTTCCAAGCGTCGCGGTTATCCCAGAACAGGCGCGCCGCGCGGAACACCGCGTCGCCCATCTCGTCGCCGTTAAAGTTGCTAAACGAGAAGCCCGTGCCCTCGCCGGTAAACTCGTTGTACGGCTGCACGGTGTCCTTCAGGCCGCCGGTCTCGCGCACGATGGGCAGGGTGCCATAGCGCATGGCGATAATCTGCGACAGGCCACAGGGCTCAAACTTCGAAGGCATCAGGAACATGTCGGCGGCGGCATACATGCGCTGCGACAGCGCCGGATCGAACTCGATGCGCGCGGCCATGGTGCCGGGGTACTTGTCCTGGAAGTAGCGCAGACCGTCCTCGTAGTCGCGGTCGCCGGTACCCAGCACGGCCACCTGCACGCCGCCGGCCAGGATGCGGTCGAGTGCGTACATGACCAGGTCCATGCCCTTTTGGCGCGTCAGGCGCGTGACCATCACCATGAGCGGACGGTCGTCGCGAACCTCGAGCCCCAGCTCTTCCTGCAGCTTGGCCTTGCACACGGCCTTGCCGGAACGGTCCTCGACGGTGTAGTTGGCGGCAATGCGCTTGTCGGTCGCCGGGTCAAAGCCCGCCACGTCAATGCCGTTCAAAATGCCCTGCAGCGCATAGGAGCGCTCGCGCAGAACGCCGTCCAGGCCCTCGCCAAACTCGGGCGTCTGGATCTCGTTGGCATAGGTGGGGCTCACCGTGGTGATGGCATCGGCATAGCGCAGCGCGCCCAGCATGTAGTTGATGCTGCAGGCATCGCAACGCAGCTGCGAGGCGGCCGCCGGAATATGCGCCACACCCAGAATGTCCTCCATCACGGTGTCGCTGAACTGGCCCTGGAACGCCACGTTGTGGATCGAGAACACGGTCTTGACACGGTCGTACAGCGGCAGGCCCTGGTAGAACTCGCGCAAGAACACGGGCGCCAGTGCCGTCTGCCAGTCATTGCAGTGGAGGATGTCACACTCAAAGCCGGCCGCAGGTGCTGCAGGCTCTCGGTGATGGCCTTGGAGAAGAATGCAAAGCGCTCGCCGTCATCAAAGAAGCCGTACGGATAGTCGCGCGCAAAGTAACGCTCGTTGTCCACGAACATATAGGTGACGCCGTCGTGCTCGAGCTTCTCGAGTCCGCAGTACTCATTGCGCCAGCCCAGGCTCACGTAAAAGTCGGAGAAGTGCTCCATCTGCGCCTTGTACTCGTCCTTGATGGTGGCGTACTTGGGCACCATGACGATGACCTCGGCGCCGGCGCGCACAAGCGCCGCAGGCAGCGAGCCCGCCACGTCGCCCAGGCCACCGGTCTTCACAAACGGTGCGCACTCGGCCGAGGCAAACACGATCTGCATCTTTTTGCTGGAATCTGCCATATTGTCTCCCATGTTGCAATTCGAGAATAGCCGCCTGGCACAAACCGGGCGGCTATTCTACATGTTACGAGCGATGTTGCGGTGCCAACGTTAACGTACGATGGTGGTGTCGCAAGTTAACGGAGCCTTGCCCAGCACCAGGATGTTCTCGGGCGTGCCGCGAAGCTCGGTGTTGGTGGGAACCACGTTGTTTTTGTCCAGAATGGCGTTCTCAACGCGGGCGCCGCTCTTGATGATGCAGCTCTGGTTGATGATCGAATTGGTGACCGAAGCGCCTTCCTCGACCACAACGCCGCGCGACAGGATCGAGTTGCGCACGGTGCCCTTGATGATGCAGCCGGCCGAGATGATCGAGTTGCACGCGTGGCTGCCGGTCGCATAGCGCGAAGGCGGCACGTCGTGAGCCTTGGTCAGGATCGGGCGCTCGGGGTCAAAGAGCTGGTCGGCCACGGTCTGGTCGAGCAGGTCCATGCTACGGCGATACAGCGACTTCTCGCTAAACACGCCCACGACCTCGCCCTTGTACTCGTAGCTGCACACGTCGATGTTGCCAAAGTCGCCCTGGAGTGCCTCGAGCAGGTCCAGATAGTCGGCGGCTGGTAGTGGTCGATGATCTCGAGGAGCGTCTCGCGGTTGACGATGCAGCAGTCCATGGAGGCGTTGTCGCCGTACGCGACGCCGGCGCTCACGCCCGTCAGGCGGCCGTTCTCGTTAATCTCGAGTTTGGTCTCGTCCTCGACATTGCGCGTGGCCTTGCAGTACACCACGGTCATCTGGGCACCGGAGTTCTCGTGCGCTTCGATGATGGTGTTGAGGTCCATGTTAAAGATGATGTTGGTGCCCATCATCACGACATAGGGATTCTCCGAGCGCTGGAACAGCGTCTTGTTGGAGATGATGTCGCGCAGCAGGAAGCGCATGCCGCCCTTGGTGGTGCCATACGCGTTGCCGGGCACCATGAACAGGCCGCCCTTCTTGCGGTCCAGGCCCCAGTCCTTACCCGAGCCCACATGGTCGATCAGCGAGCGGTAGTTACCCGGCATGACGACGCCGACGGTCTTAATGCCGGCATTCATCATGTTGGACAGCGGGAAGTCGATCAGGCGGTAGCGGCCCAAAAACGGAACGGACGCGATGGGGCGGTCCTTGAGCAGGACGCTGCCGTAGGTCGAAGAGTAGTTAGCGGTGATATAACCGATGGCCTTGCGATTGATCATCGGATCATTCCCCCTTCCCGATAACGACGTCATTTCCAACGACGGCCGTATCCTTGGTGGTATCGACAGAGCCGAGCTTCACGCCCTCTTCGACCGTGGAGTTCTCGCCCAAAATAGCGCGGCAGATGTGCGCGCCGCTCTTAACGTGCGCACCCGGCAGCAGCACGGAGTCCTCGACCACGGCGCGCTCCTCGATGATGACATCGGTCGAAAGGATCGAGTGGCGAGCGGTGCCGTAGATCTTGCAGCCGTTGGAGACTAGGCAGTCGTCCAGACGGCCGTCCGGGCCAATGTAGTGCGGCGGACGCGTGGTGATGTTGGACATAATGGGGAAGTTCTTGTCAAACAGATCGAACTCGGGGTTGTTGCCCAGCAGGTCCATCGAGGTCTCGTGGAAGCTGGCGATAGTGCCGACGTCCTTCCAAAAGCCGTGGAACTCGTAGCTGTACAGGCGCTTGTTCTCGCCGAGCAGCTTGGGGATGATGTCCTTGCCAAAGTCGTGGCTCGAGCGCTGGTCCTGAGCGTCCTCCTCGAGCGCCTCGATCAGCACGTCGGCTGAGAAGATGTAGATGCCCATGGACGCAAGGTTCGAATCGGGTTTCTCGGGCTTCTCGGTGAACTTGGTGATGCGGCCGTCCTCGGGGTCGGTGGTCAGGATGCCAAAGCGGCTGGCCTCCTCCCACGGCACGGGCATAACGCTCACCGTGAGGTCGGCGTTGTTCTCAATGTGCGTCTTGAGCATCTTGCGGTAGTCCATGCGATACAGGTGATCGCCCGAAAGAATCAGAACGTACTTGGGGTCGTTCGCCTTGATGTAGTCGAGGTTCTGCGTAATGGCGTCGGCCGTGCCCGCATACCAGGCGCCGCCGGTCTGCGTCTCGTACGGCGGCAGGATCGACACGCCGCCGTCGCGGCTGTCCAGATCCCACGCCTCGCCGGAGCCAACGTAGGCATGCAGCAGGTAGGGACGGTACTGCGTCAGAACGCCCACCGTGTCGATGCCCGAGTTGGAGCAGTTGGACAGCGAAAAGTCGATAATGCGGAACTTGCCACCAAAGCTAACCGCCGGCTTGGCGATCTTTTGGGTGAGTGCCCCCAATCGGCTGCCCTGTCCTCCTGCGAGGAGCATCGCGATGCATTCTTTCTTACTCATCGATTTCTCCTTCTGTCATCGATGTTCCTAACCCATTAGCGACGGGCGCGGCACACTGTCACGCCCGTCGAGTAATGCCGTGCGGCAAAGGGAGCTCGCGCGCTTTACGCGTGCCAGATCTCGTCGCGGTACTCGCGAATGGTGCGGTCGCTCGAGAACCAGCCCGAGGAGGCGGTGTTGAGCAGGGCCTTGCGGTTCCAGGTCTCCTGGTCGCCGTAGCTGTTCGTGAGCTTCTCCCATGCATCAACGTAGCTGCGGAAGTCAGCCATGACCAGGTCGGGGTCGTTGTTGTTCATGAGCTCGTTGTAGATGCTCTCGAAGTTGCCCGAAAGACCCGCAAACGTGTTGTCCTTGAGCTCGTCCATCACGCGGCCCAGACGCTCGCGATCGTTGTTGAGGGTGTCCCACGCAAAGTAGCTATTCGACGCCCAGAGCTGCTCGACCTCGGGAGCGGTCAGGCCAAAGATGGCCTCGTTCTCGCGGCCGGCCAGGTCGGCGATCTCGATGTTGGCGCCGTCGAGGGTGCCCAGCGTAATGGCGCCGTTCATCATGAGCTTCATGTTGGACGTGCCCGAGGCCTCCTTGCCGGCCGTGGAGATCTGCTCCGAGATCTCGGCGGCGGGGTAGATGAGCTGGGCGTTGCTCACGCGGAAATTGGGGATAAAGCAGACCTTCATGACCTCGTTGACGCGGGCATCGTTGTTGATGACGTCGGCAACGGAGTTAATGAGGCGGATGGTCTCCTTGGCAAAGGTGTAGCTCGAGGCAGCCTTGCCACTAAAGATGAAGGTCGTCGGCGTCACGTGGAAGTTGGGATCGGCGATGCGACGGTTGTAGATGTCCATTACCTTCATGATATTCATGAGCTGGCGCTTGTAGGCATGGAAGCGCTTAACCTGAACATCGAAGACGGTGTTGGGGTCGATGACCAGACCGGTCTCGGCCTTGACGTAGGCGGCCAGACGCTCCTTGTTGGCGCGCTTGGAGGCACCAACGGCCTTCAGGAACTCGGTGTCGTTCTGGAACTCTTTGAGCTTCTCCAGCTCAAAGGCGTCCTTGAGCCAGCCATCGCCAATGGCCTCGGTCACGAGCTTGGCATAGGTGGGGTTGGCCTCGGCAAAGAAGCGACGGTGCGAGATGCCGTTGGTCTTGTTGTTAAACTTCTCGGGCGTCAAGGCATAGAAGTCCTTGAGCACGATGTTCTTGATGATGTCGGAGTGGATCTTGGCCACGCCGTTAACGCTGTGGCTGCAGATCACGGACAGGTTGGCCATGCGAATCTCGCCGTCCCACAGGATGGCGGTCTGGCGCAGACGCTCCTGCCAGCCCTCCTGCGAGGTGTCGAACGACTCGTGCCAACGACGGCTGATCTCGTCGATGATCTGGTACACGCGGGGGAGGAGCTTGGAGAACGTGCCGATGGGCCACTTCTCCAAGGCCTCGGGCAGGATGGTGTGGTTGGTGTAGCTCACGACCTGCGTCACGATGTTCCAGGCGTCGTCCCACTCGAGCTTCTTCTCGTCGATGAGGATACGCATGAGCTCGGGGCCGCACATGGCAGGGTGCGTGTCGTTGGTGTGGATGGCCACAAACTGCGGCAGCAGCTCCCAGTTCTCGCCGTGCTCCTTCTCAAAGGTGTCGAGCAGGCTGTAGATGCCGGCCGAGACAAACAGGTACTCCTGCTTCAGGCGCAGCAGACGGCCGTGCTCGCCGGCGTCGTTGGGGTAGAGGATGGCGCTAATGGCTTCGGCCTCGGCGCGCTCGGCATCGGCCAGGGCGTAGTCGCCGCGGTTGAAGGCCTCCAGATCGAAGTGCTCCACGACCGGCTCGGCAGCCCAGACGCGCAGCTTGTTGACGGTCTCGCCGGCATAGCCCACCACGGGGATGTCATAAGGAACGGCCAGGATGTCCTGCGTGTCCACCGTGCGGTAGAACGTGCGGCCGTTCTCCTCAAAGCCCTCAACATGGCCACCAAACTTAATGGTCACGGCCTTGTCCTGACGGCGGACCTCCCAGGGATAGCCATGGGTGAGCCACTCGTCGGTGGTCTCGACCTGGCTGCCGTTGACGATCTCCTGCTTAAACAGACCGTAGCGGTAGCGCATGCCGTTGCCGTATCCGGCAATGCCCTCGGCTGCCATGGAATCCAGGAAGCAAGCGGCCAGGCGGCCCAGGCCACCGTTGCCCAGAGCCGGATCGGGCTCCTGGTTCTCGATGACGGACAGGTCGAAGCCCATGTCGTCGAGCGCCTCGGCGACCATATCGCGCACGCCAAAGTTGAGCAGGTAGTTGTCGAGCAGGCGGCCGATCAAAAACTCGATCGAGAAGTAGTACACGCGCTTTTTGCCCTCGGCGGTAACGCGGGCGTCGCTCTTGGTGGCAACGGTGCGCGCCTTCTCGGCCACGAGCTTGGCCAGGGCGTTGAAGCGGTCCAGGTCGCTCGCGGCCTCGACGCTCTTGCCGCTGATGCTCATGACGGCATCGCGATAGAGCTCGGTAAACTCCTGCTTGTTGTCGAAGATCTTATTCATACGTTCCTTTCCCCCGGGGATGTTTCTCCCGGAACGGTTATGACTTGTATCCTACGCCTCGTCGGGGCGGGTAATTACAGCTGTAACGGTTTTGTTACGCATCCTTGGCAGACGGCTTAACAGAAGCAGACTTGGCCTTGGTAGCGGCCTTTTTGGCAGCCGGTTTCTTGGCTGCGGCCTTAGCAGCGGGCTTTGCGGCAGCCTTGGCCTTGGCCTTGGTCGTCGTAGCCTTGGCCTTAGCCGGAGCCTTCTTAGCAGCCGCAGGCTTGGGCTTCACCGAAGACATACGCTTTTTGGGCGCAGCCTTGGGCTCCTCGACCACGGGCGGTTTGTAGCTGCTGGGACCGCGGCGCTTAAGCACCACGCCTGCCAGACCGGGCACCTTAATCTCAATGGAGTCCATCTGCCGTTCCAGGGATAGGGCTCGCTCGAGCAGGCGTAGGGCTCTTCGCCGGCATAGCCGCTGCCGCCAAACTCGGGACGATCGGAGTCGAAGATGACCTCCCAGTCACCCTCGCGCGGCACGCCCACGCGGAAGCTCTCGTAGCTTGCCGGGTCAAAGTTGATCAAGATCACCAGGTCGTCATCGACGTCCTCGCCCTGGCGCACAAAGCTCACGATGGACTGCTTGGAGTTGTCCGCGTCGATCCAGGTAAAGCCGTCATCGGTGTAGCCGCGCTCGTACAGGGCGGGCTCGGCGGTGTACAGGTGGTTGAGTGCCTTGATGAACGCCTGATGATGACGGTGAGTCTCGTACTCCTCGGTCAGGAACCACTGGATGGACTCGTAGTAGCGCCACTCAATAAACTGGCCGATCTCGTTGCCCATAAAGTTGAGCTTGGCGCCGGGGTGCGTCATCTGGTAGAAAGCCAGCGTGCGCAGGCCGGCAAACTGGCGCCACCAGTCGCCCGGCATGCGGCCGATGAGCGAGCACTTGCCGTGGACGACCTCGTCGTGGCTCAGCGGGCAAATAAAGTTCTCGGTAAAGGCGTACATGATGGAGAACGTGAGCAGCCCGTGGTTGCCGGGGCGCCACGGAAAATCGGTCTGCATGTAGTGCAGAGTGTCGTTCATCCAGCCCATGTCCCACTTGTAGTGGAAGCCCAGGCCGCCGTCCTGCGGCGGGTAGGTCACGAGCGGCCACGCGGTGGACTCCTCGGCCATCATCATCACGTCAGGGTAGTGGGCCTCCACGGCGCAGTTGACCTGGCGGATAAACGCGCTGGCGTCCAGGTCCTCCTCGGTACCGTACTTGTTGAACTTCTTTTGGCCCGGATCGTCGATGCCAAAATTGAGGTACAGCATGCTGGACACGCCGTCCATACGGATGCCGTCAACGTGGAAGTTCTCGAGCCAGTACAGCACGTTGGAGACCAGGAAGGAGCGGACCTCGCCGCGGGCAAAATCGAACTTGTGCGTGCCCAATTGGGGTGAATCTCGTGCTCAAACAGCATGTGGCCGTTAAAGGTGGCAAGGCCGTGGGAGTCGGCGCAAAAACCGCCGGGCACCCAGTCCATGATCACGCCGATGCCTGCCTCGTGGCACGCATCGATAAAGTGCATGAGCTGCTGCGGGTCGCCATAGCGGGACGTAGCGGCATAGTAGCCGGTCGTCTGGTAGCCCCAGGAGCCATCGAAGGGATGCTCCATAAGCGGCATGACCTCAATGTGGGTGTAGCCCATGTCGCGCACGTAGTCCACGAGCTCCACCGACAGGTCGTCGTAGGTGTAGAACTCGCCACGCTGCGCGGGGAAGGGATCCATGGGACCGGGGTAGTTGCCGTACTCGTCCGGCTCGCCCTGCGGCGCATCGCCGTGGCGCTTCCACGAGCCAATATGCACCTCGTAGATGTTGAGCGGCTGCGACATGTGGTTATGGCTGGCGCGGCGCTTGAGCCATGCGGCGTCGTTCCACTTGTAGCCATCGAGGGTCCACAGCACGCTCGCCGTTCCCGGAGCACTCGGCCTTAAAGGCGTACGGATCGGCTTTGTAGAGCTTTTCGCCCTCGTTGGTCTCGATAAGGTATTTATAGAGCTGGCCCTGTTCGGCGCCAGGAATAAAGCCTTCCCAAATAGCGCTCGTATGCACGGGAACCAGAGGGTTGGCTTCCTCATCCCAGTCGTTAAATTCGCCAATGACATGCACGCTCTTTACATCGGGCGCCCAAACGCAAAAGCGCCAGCCGCGCGTACGGTTCTGCGTGTCGGGGTGCGCGCCCATCTTTTCCCAGCTGCGCTCCCACGTACCGATGCCAAACAGGTAGACATCGTCTTTGGTAAGCTCCGGCGCGTGCGGGGCGGCTTTACGGGTAGCAGGCTTTTTGGTTGCTGGCTTTAGCTTTGTATCGCTCACGTTTGATCCCATCATGACGCGGCAGCGTGTTGCCTTGGTGACTAGATGCGAAAGGTCCAAGGCTGCACGAATCGAAGGGACGGCGATAGTTCTATGATTCGTTCCACCTCGCGTGCTCGGTGGAACTTTCGGCAGAAACTACGATAACACCTGTACGTTAGTTTTATGAACGAAAGAAGATTTGCGGTGGCGTTTAATCGGTAAGCGCCATGTTTATACCACTTGCAGAATTGCGATGGTAAAACTCTTGACAGTTTTACCAATTAGGGTTTCTAGATAGTTGGGTTGACGTTTGGTAAAACGTTTTTAGCAGGTTGTTTACCCTTTGACATCGAAAGGCTCGTTTATGGACCACATCGCTGCCCCGAGTGTTGCTTTTATTTTCGATTGCGATGGCACGCTGGTTAATAGCACCCCCGTTTGGGCCTATGCCCAGCCCGAGTTATTGCACCGCCACGGTATTGACGTGACGGTCGACGATTTTGCCCAGTTTGAGCATTTGTCGCTCGAGGACGAGTGCCAAGCATACCACGACATCTGGGGCATTGGCACAAATGGCGAGGAGCTCTACCGCGAGCTGAGCGACATCCTGATCGATGGCTACTCCAAGGTGCCGCCGCGCGAGGGCCTGCTTTTATTTTTGAAGCAGGCGCATGAGGCCGGTATTGCCATGTCCGTTGCCACGTCCACGCCGGCCGAGCTCGTTACGTCTGCGCTTGCGGGCGCCGGTCTCGATGCTACATGGAGTTTATTACCACCACGGGCGAGGCGGGGCGCTCCAAGCAGTTCCCCGATGTGTACGAGCTGGCGCTGCGCCGTCTGGAGGAGCGCCACGGGCACAAGTTTGAGCGCGCATGGGTGTTTGAGGACGCCGTCTTTGGCCTAAAAAGCTCTGGCACCGCCGGCTTTAAGCGCGTGGGCATCTATGACCCGCACGGCCGCATGAAGCGCGATGAGGTTCGCAACAACTGCGACATCTTTATCGATAGCTATGAGGACCTGGATCTGGCCCGCGTGCTTGCGTTTGAGGGATAGGCGAGGGTTGTGGCTTGTAAGGTATTAGTGGTCTGTGGCTCGCCCGTGGTGGCGAGCGCGAATTTGTTGCGTCGGCTAGCGGGGGAGTGCGACCACGTTGTCGCCGTGGACCGCGGGCTCGACGCGGTGCTGGGCGCGGGACTAGGTTGCGACGTATATGTTGGTGACGCTGATACGGTGAGCGATGCGGGTCGCGCGCTGGTTGATGCCGCCGTAGCCTTTGAGGTGGAGCGCCACGACCCCTACAAGGACTATACCGATCTGGCGCTGGCGCTCGATTCGGTCCGTCGCCGCTGGCCGGGTGCCGAAGTGGTTGCGACCTGCGCTACCGGCGGCCGTCCCGACATGGCCTTGTCCGTGCTGGGGCTGCTCGCAGGCTACGAGGATGCTCCCATCTGGATTGGCGAGGACAAGGTGGTCGCTCGCATCCTTCACGCAGGCGAGTCGTGGACCATCGAAGGCGCCGAAGGCAAGACGTTCTCCATCATCGCATTAGCCCCCAACACCGAGGTAAGCGAACATGGCCTAGAGTGGGAGCTAGATCATAGCCCCCTGGGCCTGCTGGCCGACACGGGCATTAGCAACATAGTCCGATCCACTGCAGAGGTCGAAGTCCATACCGGCACTGCAGTAGCGTATTTGCTGCATCGGGGTTTTATCGGGACGGTTGGCGAGCAGGAAAACCCGTAAGTGCGAGAACCAACCCAAAAAACTTCTTGCACAACTAAGAATCTTCCCCTATAGTATCTCCTCGTCACGGGGGCGTAGCTCAGCTGGGAGAGCGCTTGACTGGCAGTCAAGAGGTCAGGGGTTCGATCCCCCTCGTCTCCACCATCGTGAATGCAAAGGCCTTCGGAATTCCGAAGGCTTTTTTCATGCCAAAATACCTCGCGCCACAAACCCATACCCACATCAACAAAAAGTTGCACAATTTATTTCCCATATCTGTACATAGTTTGTTATCCAAACGCAATTACCAGTGCAGCTCGCTGCTTCAGTTGGGCTTCAGGAACGCTCCCAATTATTGCCAGCACCACAATAACCTGCGCCAACGTGAACAACATCCCAAAACAACCCCTTAAGCACGTCAAATGAACGAAATGTTGTCCAACGCAACCCAAATCAGTTTCACTAACAGCTTGTGCTAGGATACCTAACGTTACATGAGTTCAACTGTGCTCACGGCTTCAGTAAGCCACAAAGCGCAGGGTCGATCAGCATCCGGCCGTAACGGCGGTGTTAGAAAAACCATGAGCTCCAATATCGATTGCCATGCACGTTTTGCACTTGCTTTTGCGGCTATTTATAAGTTCGCATTAGAAGGTGCCAATAAGTTGTTAAGGCAAACCACAGCAGTCCTTCAGCTGTTTGCGTGCGGTCCAGTTTTGTTCCCGCTTGACTGGTTCGCACGCAGCCAGCTGGAGTCGCGGTCATTTTTGCGATACACGTCCGCGTCTCTAGCCACTGCACTTATACATACCGTTCACGGTGGGGCAGAGCCACGTGCTTGTCTAACTGGGCTCAGGGTTTGAATATGGAGCGCCTTCGCGCACAAGCGCCCTGGCGAAGCCATACCCAAACCCCGTGAGCCACACGTAAGACAGCAAGGGGGTGGTGCTCGTGTGGTATGTGATTCAGGTCATTAACGGTCGCGAAGATGTAATGCGCGGGCGCATCGAGCGCATGGTGCCGGCTGGTACCATGCAAGAGCTCTTTTACCCCCAATATCAGACCGAAATCAAGGTACACGGCGAATGGGTCAACACAACCAAGCCGTTGTTCCCCGGTTATCTTATCTACGATACGGCAGATCCCCGCACCTTGCAACAGTATCTGCTGCGCATGGACGACTTTGCCGGTGCTTTCCCAGGACGGTCAGTTTGTGCCGTTGGCAAAAGAAGAGGTCCAGCTCATTGGTGGCTTTACGCATAGGGGAGACCGCGTAGTGCCCATGAGCGAGGCCTTAAAAGATGGCGACCAGGTCGTAGTGACGGCTGGTCCGCTGTTGGGCCACGAAGGCCTCATCAAAACCATCAACAGACGCAAGAGCACTGCTTATTTGGAGCTCAACCTGTGCGGCCGACGCGTTACTACGCGCGTTGGCCTCGCTGTGCTTTCCGCCGAGCAGCGTGTAATGCGCAACCTTAAAAAGGCGATCGCCTAGCTGCAGGCGACTGTTTAACGGAACAAGGAGGATCCCCGAGCCGGGGACGAAGTGTTGGAAGAGAACGTGTCGGATAAAACTCAATATGCAACGGATGCGCCCGCGGGGGCGACGCTCATTGCTCAGGCCATGGACAGGCGTGAGGGCCCTGGCCGCCACAAGGCCATGCAGTCCATCATGGACTGGGACCGCTCGCGCTTGGCCTACAGGGCCGTTAAGCGCGCGTTCGACATCGTGTTCAGCGGTGCCGCGCTCGTCCTCATCGCGATCCCCAGCCTGGTGCTAGCCGCGGCAATTCGCCTCGAGAGCGAGGGCAGCCCCTTCTACAGCCAGATCCGCGTGGGCCAGACCCGCCCCGACGGCAGCCTGACCACGTTCCGCATGTGGAAATTCCGCTCTATGTACAGGGACGCCGACGAGCGTCTCGCTGAGCTCAAGGAGCAAAACGAGATCGCCGGCGCCATGTTCAAGATGAAGGAGGACCCCCGCGTCACCAGGATCGGCAGGTTCATCCGCAAGCACTCCATCGACGAGTTTCCTCAGTTCCTGAACGTGTTCCTAGGGCAGATGAGCGTCTTCGGACCCCGTCCGCCGTTGCCGAATGAGGTTGCGCAGTACACCGAGTACGACCTGCAGCGCTTGGCAGTGAAGCCTGGCATTACCGGCTGGTGGCAGGTTACCGACCGCAACGACACGGACTTCGATGGCATGGTGCGACGTGATTTGGAGTACATCGCTAAGCGCGGCGTGATTACCGATCTAAAAATCATCGCCCTTACAGTCATTGAAGTAATAACGGGGGGGGGTGCCTGCTAGAGGCATTTCCCGACATTTTTCCAATGGCGGGGTGTTAGCCCATGTCTAGGAAACCAACGGGAACCCTCTTCTACCGCATATGCAAGAGAACGTTCGACATAGTATTCAGCGCCTTTTGCACGGCGCTTCTCGCGATGCCTATAGCCGGTGTATGCGCAGCGATATGCGCAGAATCGCCGGGACGGCCCATCTACGCGCAAGAGCGAGTGGGCAGGGGCGGTCGGGCGATTCGAGTGCTTAAGCTCCGCAGCATGGTCACTGACGCAAACGATGTGCATAAGTACCTAAACCCTGAGCAATTAAACCAGTGGGAGGTCGAGCGCAAGGTCGACAACGATCCCCGCATTACCAAGGTGGGCCAGTTCATCCGTAAATGTTCCATCGATGAGATGCCGCAGTTTCTCAACGTACTTAAGGGTGACCTATCCGTTATCGGCCCGCGTCCCATCACGCGTGAAGAGTTGGAGCAACACTTCTCCGACGAGGAGAAGGAAGAGCTGTTGAGCGTCACCCCGGGCATCACTGGCCTATGGCAGGCGACTGACCGCAATGCTGCGACCTTTGAAAGCGGCTTGCGTCAACAGATTGAGCTTCGCTACGTACGCAATCGCTGTTTCCGCATGGATTGGAAGTGCTTCGTAGGTACTTTTGGCGCCATGTTCGGCAATTCCAAAACCGGTCGTTGATTTTTGAAACACTAATTATAGAAAGGTGAAATAAATGTCTTGCAATAGAACAGTGCCGTTCAATATTCCTCCTTGCGTAGGGGATGAAATTCAGTTTGTCCAACAGGCAGTTGAGGTCAACCACAAGATTGCTGGTGATGGCCTGTTTACAAAAAAGTGCAACGAATGGCTTGAGAGTCGCTTCAACTCCAATAAGATTCTGCTGACCACGAGCGGTACTAGTGCTCTCGAGATGGCTGCAATTCTTTGCGATCTAAAGCCTGGCGATGAGGTCATTCTCCCTTCGTTTACATTTACTTCAACGGCAACAGCGTTTGTTCTTGCAGGTGCGAAACTTGTTTTCGTTGATATCCGTCCTGACACCATGAATATCGACGAGACGAAAATCGAGTCCGCCATCACTGAACGTACTCGTGTTATCGTGCCCGTACACTATGCTGGCGTCGCATGCGAGATGGATACTATCATGGATATCGCCCGGCGCCACAACCTTCTAGTTGTCGAGGATGCGGCGCAGGCTGTCATTGCTACCTATAAGGGACGTGCTCTCGGCACTATCGGTGACTTTGGTTGCTATAGCTTCCATGAGACGAAGAACTATTCGATGGGCGAAGGCGGCGCCATCTCTATCAACAATTCCGCTTACTGCGATCGCGCGGAGATCATCCGTGAGAAGGGTACCAACCGCGCACAGTTCTTCCGCGGCCAAGTCGCAAAGTATAACTGGGTCGACTTCGGTTCGAGCTATCTTCCCTCCGAGCTCAACGCAGCCTATCTGTGGGCCCAGCTCCAGCACGCCGACGAAATCAACGAGAATCGTCTGGCAACATGGCGAGCCTATTACGCCGCCTTTGAACCCCTTGCGGAAAAAGGCCTTTTGGAGCTTCCGCGCGTTCCCAAGGGCTGTGAGCATAATGCGCACATGTTTTATATCAAGTTGCGCGATCTGGAGGCCCGAACTTCTTTCATTACATTCATGAAAGAACATGGCGTGGGGTGCGTGTTCCATTATGTTCCCTTGCATTCCGCTCCAGCAGGCGAGAGGTTCGGCCGCTTCAGCGGAGAGGATGAACACACTACTCCCGATTCTGATCGTTTGGTTCGTCTGCCTATGTACTACGGTATGTCGCTTGAGGATTTTGAGTATGTCGTTTCCTGCGCCACAGAGTACTTTCTCAAGAAGGCGAGGGCGTAGGAATGGGTGAAATACGTCCCATTAAAGTGGCCTTCATTGAAGGCAAGATGAATTCTGGCGGCAAGAAGACGCTTTCCATGCAGTATTTTCTCAACTTCGACCCGGAGAAGGTCGAGGTCCACTTCATCTGCGACTCCGACTCCAACGCCGTGCCGACCGAGGAAATTGAGGCTCGCGGCGGGCGCGTCCATATCATCGCCCCTTACCAGAATATAGCGAAGAACATGTCCGATATGGCCGACGTGTTCAAGCGGGAGCACTTCGATGTGCTGCACGCCTATAACAGCACGATGAATCTGTTTCCATTGCGCGTGGCCAAGAAGTGCGGGATCCCGGTGCGCATCTCCGAGAGTCTGTCCATGGCAAACGAGCGCGAGCCCAAGACCGTACTCAAGCTTATTTTGCGCAGATTCTCAAAGCTCTTTGCAACACATTATATGTCCTGCGGCGAGGACTGCGGCCGCTGGCAGTTCGGCGACGCTCTTTTCGACGCGGGGAAGGTTAGCGTTTTCAAAACTGCCATCGACTCGCGCAAAAACTCCTTCGACCCCGTCCTTCGAGCAAGGACACGCACAGAGCTGGGGGTTGCGGACGATGAGTTGCTCGCAGGGTTCATTGGCAGGTTCGCTGCGCAGAAGAACCCCATGTTCCTGATGGAGGTCGTGGGGGAGCTGTGCAAACTCAATCCTAAGGCAAAGTTCCTGCTCATCGGCGACGGCGAGTACAAGGAGCAGATGCTCACCTACATGGACGCTAACAGCTTTACCGACCGTGTGATGTACTTGGGTCGCAGGGAGGACATCGTCGGGTTTTACCAGGCGATGGATTGTTTCCTGCTGCCGAGTCTATATGAGGGACTTCCTGTTGTTGGTCTTGAGGCCCAGTGTGCGGGTGCTGAAGTGTTTTTCTCGAGTGAGATCACGACCGAGGCATCGTTCTGCGGCCAAGGGCACTTTATATCCCTGACTGACGGCGCCAAGAAGTGGGCCGAAGAGATAAACGTCGTCTGCAGCCGTGGAAAGGAACGCACGTCTCGCACCGATGAGTGCATCGCCTCCGGCTTTGACTCTCGGGCCGAGGCGTTTAGGCTGCAGGATTACTACGCCAACGCATTAGCGGAGATGGGACGATAATTGAAAACTAATATGGCTGCCTCCGCCAAGCTGCCCTTAATCTCGGTCGTGGTGCCCATCTATAACGTCGAGAGATACCTCGAGGAGTGCGTCGAAAGCATCTTGGCGCAGACTTACCCTAACATCGAGTTAGTTCTGGTCGACGACGGTTCGACGGACAACTGTCCGGCGATATGCGATCGATATGCAGCCGCGTGCGACCGTGTGAAGTGCGTTCATCGCGAGAATGGCGGGCTCAGCGCTGCTCGCAACACGGGTGTCAAGGCTTGCGAGGGGGACTACGTCGGGTTCATCGACAGCGATGACTATATCTCACCCGTTTTCTTCGAGGCGTTGTATCGAGCCATTAAACAGACCGGTACCGAGATGGCGGCCATGAGACACGGTGTCGACTTCTTTGACGGGGAGGAACCTGAGCTGGGGCGGGACGTTGAGGCCGCGAGCGAGTACGAGCTACTGAGCGAAGAACAGTACCAGGAAGAGGTTCTGTACCAGAAGAGTTGGGCCGGCGCTGTTTGGCGACTCTATACGCGAAATCTTGTCGAGAAGGTTTACTTCCCCGAGGGGCTTTACTACGAGGATGATGAGACTGCCTATCGGTTCGCTCACGAGTGTGGAAAGGTCGCCGTACTGAAGGCGACCGATCTATATGCTTATCGGCAGCGCCCTACCAGCATCATGCGAGGTACTTTTAATCCAAAGAAAATGGCGAGCTGTCTGGAGATTACCCGACGCATGCGCATCAAAATGACCGAATGGTACCCACAGCTCTCTGATGCGACATGCTCGCGCTGTTTTGCAATCTGTCGCGTAGTTTTCTCCCAGATTCCCAAGGAGGACAAGGCGGCTCAGGCAACGATGTGGAAGGAATTGCAGAAATATTCTGCGACAGTGATTCGCGACCCGAAGGCGCGCAAGAAGGAAAAACTGGCGGCTTCAATATCGAGGATGGGACGCGTTCCTTTTTGCGTCTTCTGCGATGCTTATCGACGACTGCTTCACGCCCAATAGGTGATTATATGGCTTTTGCTACATTGAGCGAACGTAACATCAGGACTGCCGCCAATGGCACTTCTGATGGTGCCAAAGGAAATCTTTGCAGAACTTGGACTGCCCCAATGATCCTTGCTTTTTTGTTTCTTTTGGCGCTTTGTTTTCAAGATTCCAGCCCATTTGGTATTGAGACCGGTACCGTAAAGCCCTATCACCTCATGATGTTCGTGGTGCTGATATACAGCCTTTTTACTTTAAAAATGAAATGGATGCTGCCCGGTAAGTGGTTTTTTATCGGGCTCCTCGCATTATTAATCATTTCTTTTTTCGATTATTTGGCCTATGGGCTCAATGCCGCCTCGTGGCATTACGTTTTCATGTACATGATTGCGACTTGTTTTTATAATCTCGGGCGTGATTTTACTGTTGCGCAATGGAAAAGAGTAGCTCAGACCGTAGCTATTGTCATGATGGGCCTCGTCTTTCTCAAGTTAGGCTTCTACCATGACCGCATCACTTACTTCTTGGCCAACCAGTATATGGGGCACCCTTGGCTCCCGACCTTCTTCTTGGGCGGGGTGAATATTGAAAGTTCTTGGCTGGCAATGTTTTGCGTTTTCTTTGACTGCAACCGACGTGGCAAGGCTTATTTTTTTAGTGCCATTGCTCTGTCGATGATTTATGCCTCGCGAGCTAGTTTGATTATCTGCGTTCTCGCCTTTGTCTACATCTTTGTTTTTAAAAATGGCAAACGAGGGGTCTCTCTTAGGCTGTTCCTGGCTGTCGCCTGCATTGTCTGTGCTTTCATCGCGCTTGCCGCTAACGGCAATATCGTAATCGAACGTCTTCTTGAAGCGGGGCAGGATGATGGTTCGCTCGGCAGATTGAGAATGTGGGATTACGCAATCCCAACTTTTTTGGATGCCCCACTATTTGGAGCGGGAGCAGGAAACGCGATCAATCATGTCTCTCTTATTGGCGGTTTAGCATACGCTGAGGACAACGTTCATATGTACTTTCTCCAGGTTCTTCTCGACTTCGGAATCGTTGGATTTTTCATTTTCATAGCGATGGTCTGCTCCTTCCTCAACAGGTGTTTCTTGGATAAACTTGGCTCTCCGTTTGAAGCGTTCATCCTTATTTTCCTTATCGTTTCCTTCATCCAGTTCGGAGGCGGTGACGTACTCGTTGGTTTTGCCCTGGGAGGACTGTTCGCTCTTTGGCAATATGACGAACGCGAGGCAGTTTGCTCTATTGAAATTACAAACAACCAGTCGATGGAGGCGGCAGTGTGAGGTTTTCAGTAGTCGTCCCTGCTTATAATGTAGAAAAATACTTGTTCGAATGTCTGCAATCTGTCACGGCTCAATCATTTCAGGACTTTGAGCTCATTGTCGTTGATGACGGTTCGACCGATTTGACTGGCACAATTGCCGATGATTTTGCTACCGCTAGCGACAAGGTTAAGGTCGTACACAAAGAGAATCAAGGTCTCCTTCTCGCTAGGCGAAATGGCCTCGCTCTTGCCGAAGGTGATTACGTCATTTCACTCGACGGGGATGATTGCTTGCGAGCTGATGCGCTCGACTTGATTTCGAAGGCAATTGACCGCACGAATGCTGACATTATCTCGTTTCGTTATTCGCGTAAGTCAGATTTCTCTACTTTCGATGACTCCGATCCGCTTGACGACGGCTTCTATTCTGGTGAGGGCTACAACATCGTAAAGAAGCACGTTTGTACAGGGCGGTTTAACAATCTATGCGGCAAAGCCTTTCGTCTTTGCCGA
>JAQCYU010000026.1 GCA_027682925.1 Coriobacteriaceae bacterium AF45-21 | reverse complement strand
GGCGCCGATGGCCTCGCCTGCGTAGCCGTTAAGCTCCAAGTGGTCGGCATCGTTCCAGGTCCAGCCGGGGCCCGACACGCCCGGCTCGTAGTACGTCGCGCCCGCGATGATGAGGCTCTCCGCGCCCGCGGCATAAGAAGGCCCGCCCAGCAAAACGCATAGGCAGGCCATGGCAACAATCGCAATGTAATGACGGCTGGTGTAGGACTTGGCAGCAAACATACCCGCTCCGATCTTCGCAGGAGCCAATAGAATATGCACCAGAAAATGCCCTGGTAGCAGCAGTTATTAGTTTAGCGAGATCGATGCAGGAGCAAAGAGAAATCGCGTGGGCAACTCCCACAATTAAGTGTAAATCGTTTTGCCAGTCGGTGAAAGGAAGAATCGGCTTACAACCTCCGTTTCGATTCTTCAAAAGCGCAGGTAGCATCCTTCAAATTGACAGCATGATACTCCGAAGTGAATCTGAACTTGCGTCAAGACATCTCAAGCAATCTGAATTTCGTAATGTAGATGCGATGCAATAAGAACATATATTCGTTATGTTTGGGTGTTGATGATGGAGGGCTGCGTCGCGATTGAACTGCTCTTTCGGGCCTTCTCTACGAATTCGCTGATCCAAGATCTTGTTGTGTTCTTGAGGATCCGGATGTTTTCGGTCGCTTCAATGTCGATTTCCATCATTGCCCTGTCGGCGATGTCGTCCGGCAATGTCGGCAAGCCACTGGGAGCAGTCTCCCTGTACTTCTTGGCAAACATGGATACGTATCTTTCGACAAAGAACTTTTTGTCGCTTACGCTTAGCTTGGAGAAGTGGCTCATCAAATTGAAGCGGGAGAGGAGTTCTGCCGGGAAAGTTTCATTGATCTTCCCGAGGGGGCAGTTTGTCGTGAATACGATGATAAACCCGCGGAGATCGTGCTCCATCCCTTGGGAGTCCGTGAACGATCCTGTCTCGAGGAGATCGAGGAAGAAGTTCCAGACGGCGGGTTCAGCTTTCTCGAACTCATCCACCAGGAGAATTCCGGCATCGGACGAGTCGATCTTCTTTCCCAGCTCGCCTTCTTCGCTTCCCATGTATCCTCTCGGGCTGCCAATCAGGGAGTTTAGAGAGTCCTTGCTGCTGTAGTTCCCAAGATTGACTTTAGGGAGGGGCTGGCATGGCGCGATTGCCTCGCAGAGAATCTTGGCGACTTCTGTTTTCTCGACACCCGAAGGGCCAAGAAGGAGCAACGAGAACACCGGCTGCTCGTCGAGCGCGTTGAAGAGCCTGAAGCTGCGCGATCGGGATTCGAAGGAGCGTTTGAATTCGATCTGGCCTATGAGCTCGCTTTCGAGGGTGGTGAGGACCTGTTTGAATTCGAGTTCGTCGAGGGATACGAGTGTTCTCTTTACTCTTTTGTCCTTCTGGGCGTCCTTATCGATCTCGATGTCGCATTCTATAATGTCGTCGAACATGGTTCTCAATTGGTATGCTCCTTCGTTCACGGTTTTATCGTCTCCGATGAAGAGGGTGCCAAAGGGTAGCTGGTGGACGAGGAGCTCGAATTTCGATGCCAGCTGAAGATCGCCCGAGAGTAACCCCACAAGTGATGAAACGTCCACGACGAGCTTTTTCTCGGAGAGGAGCTCGGAGATTTGGTCGCTTCCGTGTAGTTCGAGAAGCGACATCAACTTGAAGCCGCCGTCTCCGAGCTGGTCGATCAGGGCTTTATACTGGGATTTGTTGTATGTGACGAGTTTGCGCATGGCGTTGCCTATCAAGCCTCGAAGGACACTGCCTGAATGACAGCAAGGATGTCTATGTAATAGCCCTGTTCTACCCGATTGCCGCCGCCGGTCATGGCGGTGGGTGACGGGTTCTTTCCGCATATAACAATGTCGTTCTGCGGCGTGCGTTTCGGGTCGTCTGGCTGTTGGAAGTAATCGAGGGGGCTCTTCATCTGGGCCGGGGTGATTTTCCCTTTGCATATCCCGACGATGCCGACCTTTCCGATGAGCAGGTCGTCGATTGTGTACCCGCTTTCGAACATTTCTTCTCCATCGAGGGGAATCTTCGCGTACAGCGGCGTTCTTCTTCTTGCGCGGTTTCCTCTGAGCTTGAAGGCTGCGCCGTCTCCTATGAAGGATTGCATCATGTGGCCGATGTCGAGGTCCTCGGCATCGGGGACGGTGATTCCGTCGAAGGTCCCGCTCATGATCGCCATGATGCCTCGAATCTCCTCCTCATTGATGAGCTCCAGCGAGACATCGCCGATGTATGCGAGGTCGCCTTCTGCAAGCGTTGTTCCGCTTTCGGGGGCTTTGCAATGCTCCATTATGTCGGCGAGCATCCGGCTATTTGTGTTCACGTATTCGAGGGTGTCCACGATCTTCTCTTGTTTTTCGTGCCTGACGCTTCCTTCGAGTTTTGCCCTGAGTTTCGTCAGAAAGGGAGGGTTGAGCTCCGCTTCGGCGTTCAATGATGCTCTCTTTGTCGTCCCGTTCTGGTTTTCCTTGGAGCTTGTAGTCTTGAGTTTGTTGTCCAGGAGCATCCTCGTCTCGAACACCTTCTGCTGATTCATGTAGTAGACGGTGAAGAGGCCTGGTATTTTATTTTCTGGCATAGTTCCTCCGCTCCTTTCCTTTAGCGTGGGGCTGTCGTTGTTTCCGCCCCTCGTTATCCGCGTACCGTCCGTTTCACACCATACGTATCATTGCCACTCCGAAAAAGCAATCGGACCCACCATGCAGCCGAGACGGACATAAGACCGTGAGCACAGCGAAGAAGACGTGACTGGCGCATCCTTCAATCTATGCAACAAATGAAATCAAGCCGGCACCGCGCAAGCGCAAAACAAGACCGCTGGTACTGAAGCGCACGGCAAGTGGAGCATCGGTGCTACTTCTGTACGGGATACCCAAATCGGCTCTCAAGCTCCTCCAGATTTCTCAAGAACAAACGCCTTCTCATTGATCCAGTTTTCGTTTCAACGTTCGTTTCTTCCAGTGCAGTCTTTATCTCAAGTATCCATTCAACTAAATCCGCCGATGGCACCCCACCCGGAATCCAAACGTTATGAAGATGCACAAAGAACTTGCGAAGCGCCTCTTGATTCGCCGCATCTTCTCTACAAAATGACTCGACAATGACTCTCGGACTAGCATTAACCAACACTTTGACATCGCGTTCTGCAGCATCGTTGAGAAGTCGAGCAATCTCCCTGCCCGTCAGTCCCTCCGCTCCCTCAGATATCATCAACTGACTCGACATCTTTTTATTCAGCTCTGTCCGAGCATAACGCTCAAGTTCTTCGGCGAGCGCCCGTCTTTTCCGCCTTTCGTCTGCACTAAATACTGGTCCAGAGAGGAGCTCAGAAGCTTTGTCTAGATCGGCATCGATCACTTTCTTGCAATATTTGATAAAGTCATTTTGCGAAAATGGACATTCCCATTTGAGGTCAGATAGCAGGTAATAAACCTCGAGCACGTCGTGCAAACAATCGACTGAATAATGTGCTCTAGTAACTAAATCATAGCAACGCTGCGCGAGGCCATCTACATTATCGTCATCAAGATCTTAAGCGCACCGCATACTTTTAGCGATCTCCCTAACTTCGAGGGTATCGCGGTTGCTCGGGTACCGTTTCCAAATGTATGTTTTAAACCCTTGTTCGAGATCTTCAATATCTACATCGCCTGAAGGGTCGAATGCCTTACCTATCACGGAGAAATCAGAGTATTGCTCGTAAAGAGACACTCTGCGATCGTATTCCAGCGCCTCCGGACTGAGCCATTCCTCTGGCTTTCCGTTTTGTGGCATGGAAGGTGCGTTCCCCATGGAGGTCAACAAAGCAAAATGGACTGCGTCCCGTAGAGCGTAAAACCGGTTTTGAAGTGCAATTCCTGTATTTTGAAGCACCTCAAGGCTGCAAATTCTTCTGATTAGCTCATGAGCACGAATCATTGCCCGAGCATTTACGCATCCGCTGGCCTCTACCCCCGCAAGTATGGCGCTATGCATATCAAGGTCTTCCGATGGGCGACAATCTCCCATGAGAATTTCTTTGGCCAATGCAGACGGGCACGGCTTGAAAGGATAGACTTTCCAAATTAGCTTTTCGCGTACGTCCCTATCGAACTCTCGCATCGATTGCACATCACTTCCTTCCCAGGCATTTGAAACCAGCATGACCTTCAATCCAAGTCTTTCGACAAGATCGTTCATCGTTCCGAATAGCGCCAAATCGTCGCTATGTTTAGAACGCCTCTCCACATCATCGAATACAAGAAAGTGCTTCTTTTTGAGCATTAGGCAGGCAACGGATTGTATCCCGACGGCGAGATTCACCGATAATCCCGTTCTTTTAATTAAAGCCCTCGAAATACCGTTGAGGGCGCCCCCTATAGTTTTGGCAGCAGCTTGCGCCTTCATACCTTTATCGCTAAGGTGTACAAGCGCCATCACAATACGTTCGTATAGATCATCAGCAGTGGCAATTCCGAACATGGAAACGCGGACAAGGTTGTATTCGCCCTTTTCGAGATACTCGTTGAGTTTCCCTTCGATGAATCGGGTCTTTCCCGATCCCCAATCTCCCTCAAGTGCAATTGCATATTGATTGTCCTTATCCTTGAGATAGGAATCAATATGATCGATGAGCTGATCAGCAGGCTCTTTTGACCGGCATGTCTCCATTATTCCCTCCTGCATCAACTTAGAGCGAAAGATTTCTTTCACTGCGCTATATCAACCCGCAACCGAGGTCGCCCCGTTCACAACAATGATGGCATAAGCTTGATTGAAAGCTGGCGGTCGAACCATGCTCAGTCCACGTTATGTGTTTTGAGGCGACGCCGATGCGAAAGTCCGACCCATGGACTCAGGAATCTCGACTATAGATGCGCCCAACTCCAAAGACAACTTCGAAGTTCTAGATTTAGCTACAGCTTTACTGCCACTTACAGTACCTAAGCCAGCATCAGCTCCTACCCGTTGCCAAGGCACGCTTCGTGCCATCTGGATTGTTCTGAAAAGAAAACGCTTCTTGCGGGCGCGTAGAGGTTCTTAGTGTCAATGTGTATCAGCCTACCGTGGAGCTCGTGCCAGTGCGGCATGGAACGGCATACCAAAACTGATGCAATGATCAGCGAATAATCACAAGACCGGAATGGGGTCATGGCGACCTTCCTCGAAAGAGAAGGTCGCCATGACAAGTCACAATTCAACTTGGGGATTACTGAGCTCTTCGGAGAGAGAGTCTACATTCCAAAGACCTAAGGTATCAGTTCGTTAATGTGACCCTTGGAAACTTTCAAGAATTGTTCAACACAGTAGACAGGTTACTCGACAAGAGAGGCATCGTTTTGTCTGCCTAATACTATCTATTGCTTTGTATGTAGCAGAACGGCCATCAGACAATTATGCACGATGGCCGTCCCTTCTATTAACTCCTTGCCTCAAGACGCGGCTCAATCCTAAGCTTGATTGGCTGCAAGTTGCGATACTCCTGGAGCGTACTGTTGTAAAGACTGCCATTGTAGCCTGGAGCATCGACCGTCACGACAGCATAGTAACGAGTGAGCGCATCGGGATCGTTATTGTTACGGAATATGGATTGGAGCGTCAGCTTCGGGTCATACAATGAGCTTGATTTCATGCGTTGTGTCCTGCTGATGACACTGTCCCACTTCATGTCGTTGGCTCGTAACTCTGACTCTTCCCAGTACTTCTTTGCAGGCTTGCTCACCGGCAAGGTTGATGAGGTGTAGCCCTGTAGTTCAAGCTCAGCCGCCTTGATACGCCCCTCCTCGGTGGCGAGATTCACCGTATGCCTATAGCTTGTACCTTTGAGCGAGTACGTGAATTTGTTGGCGTGGGGAATGAGGGTATCTACTATGCAGCTTGAGGTGTAGGCATCCGAATCGTTGGGATTCGTTTTGCAGACTGCAACGATGGTCCAACTGATTGTGATAAGCCCCTTCGCCGACTCGATGCCGGGGGCAAATATCGGCAGCGAGACAAGCTGCTTGGGTCTGAGCGTGCCTTGATATAGCGTGGTGACACGGTTGTCGTCACAGTTCAGACAAGTCGATGGATCATCTGGAGCAATGCCGAAACCGTACTCCTCTCGAACAAAGCTATCACTGTGCTCCGAATTGTGGAGGGCCAGAGCCCGGGCGAGATGCTGTGTGATATCCTCACTTCGCGACATCATTCTGCCAAGCTTGTGGACGAGTAAGGGGGATGCAAAGCTGGTACCTGCGCTTGCGCCTAAAGCATTGCCGCTTGAGGCAACCACCACGAATGGCTTGTTGATGTCCCCTCCAAACTCAAGGAGGTCGGGCTTGATTTTGGCACCCTCTCTTCCCGGACCAACACAGCTATATGGAGCGCGTGCCTTCGTACCATCAGGCAATATACAAAACGCGCCAACTCCGATGCCGTTGACCAGATCAGCTGGTGACTGCACACGATTATCTGGGCTTGGCAAATCACCGTCATTGCCGGCCGCAATGCAAAAGAGGGGCGGCTCGGCATCGCAGTTGTACGACAGCACATCAAGCGCATAAGTAAAGCGGCTGATGTCATCGTCGAGAATGGGGCCAGTGGGGCCAAACGAGAGATTATACAGGTGGATGTCAGGATAGTGCCCGACTACGTACTCGATAGCATCAATCGATTCGTAGAGGTCAATGTCGACGGGATCGCTCGGCGGCAGCACTCGAAAGCTCTCAACCTTCACCTCAGGTGCAGGGAGGACGTCACTAGCCCCCTTACCGGAAAGCTCGCCATGCAGCACGGCTCCGCAGACACCCGTTCCATGATCGATGCAGTTTTGTTCGGGCAGTGATGCAACGGCATCATGCGCATTGACATAACCGGCGAGGAGCGGGACATTGGGATTGCATCCGCCATCGAAGACGCCGACGGTCACGGGTGGGACATTCTGGGCTGCAGCAACCTGCGGTGCTGGCGCGCTCATTGCGCTCCGTATCGGCTCAAAGACGATTCTTCCCATCGGGTGAACCGTGCGCAACGGGTTGATTCTCGCTGCTGCCATAGTGGCTTCCCTGCTCAACTGTGCGGCGATGAATGTAACGCCGTCTTTGTATGTCCGAACCTCGATTTTGTCACGACCGAGACCTGCTGCCTTGCAGAACAGGTCTATGGCATCCTCGGCGCTTTCTTGGAGCGGATGAAGCACGGCCTCGACCAGTCCCTCTTTCCATTCCGCATCGAAGCCTAGTATCTTCTCGCCAGGGTCAAGCAGGTCGAAGGAGCGGATGGACATTACCTCGTTGCGCCATGCATCCGATGCGTTTGACCCGGTGCGAAGCGCGTTCTCAAAATCGGCGATGCCCTTTGAGGTCGTGCGCAGGAAGTAGAGCTTCGCGAACTCGGGCTGCTCTCCCGCGTCTTCGTCATCACTGTTCTTCTGAGGTTGCACGTTGCCTGTCTTGTATCTCCTGCCGCCGATGATTTGCAACTCGTCCGAAGAGGTGAGCACCGATGAGGGTGCATAGGACTTTGCTTCGAACTTGGGCTCCATACGTATACAGACCACCTTTTCCTCGAGATAGGAATCGGGGTCGGTCTGTATCTGCCTGGACACAGTGCCGATATTAGCAAGGAGGCGGTTCCTGGCCTCTTCGTACTCGTGTGGCCGTGGCCTGGGACCTCCACCGGTTTTCTTCTGAACTGGCTGAGCATACGATTCGCCGTGGGCAAGAATTGGCAGCGGGTCGGACATGGCTTATGCCTCCTTCATGTAACGGGAGACCGTCGAGGCGCCGACTCCGACGATCCGCGCAATGTCTCGCACGGTAAGAGCTGGGTTAATTTCTTTGAGTTTTATGCATGCCTCACTCTTCTCCTGCTTCGTTTGAGGTTTGCATTTGGAGCACAGCTCGCTCAGAGAAATGATCTCTATGCTCTCGCCCGGGTTCATCACTGATTGGCGCTTAATATGCTCGCAAAGCTTGCAAATATCTGCGGCGCTCATGCCCGCGCTCTTCTCGACCATGAAGAAGAGCACCTCTGGCGAGAGCGTGAAGCGGTTGCTGGGCAGGTGCCTCTCGAAGAGTCGCATGCGTTCGTTCTCCTCGGGAAGCGGCACCTCTACAACTCTGTCGAAGCGCCGCCAAATCGCCCTATCCAGCAACTCCGGATGATTTGTCGCTGCAAGCACGATGCTGCCCTTAGGGCATGTCTCGATTTCTTTGAGAAGAACGTTCACCAGGCGCTTCAATTCGCCGAGGTCACCCTCGTCATCACGCCGCTTCGCAATTGCGTCAAACTCGTCCAGGAAGAGCACAGCAGGCTGTGCGCGGACATAGTCGAAGACGCTCTTGATGTTTTGCCCGGATCGACCGAGATAGCTGGATATCGAGGTTGCGAGGTCGAGCGTTATGAGTGGAAGAGCGAGCTTGTATGCAAGCCAGTTGGCCGTGTATGTCTTACCCACGCCCGGAGCGCCAATGAAGAGTATGCTGTTCGAGGGTTCGATCCCATCCTCGAAAAACCGCTGAATCAGACCTCTCTCCTTGAGAAAGTCGGCAAGCTCTTTTGTAGTTGCGGCATCGAGAATGGGATCCGGTAGCTCGGTTGGCTCTATGAGCTCTACCAGGGAGAAGCGGGTCTCTCGGTCGATAGGTAGCGGGTTTATCTCGGCTGCGCGGGTAGCCTCGCTTCTCATGTCAGATGCGGCAAGAGCCCCAGCGACCTCCGAAGCGAGATCGGGACGATCACGTCTCAGCTTGCGGGATACCGTGAGCGAGACTGATTCTACGAGTCTTCTGTCATTCTCTAAACAGGCTCTCACCAGCTAGGTATGTAGTCTATTGCCTCCATATACCATTACCTCTCTGTTGCAGAAAAATGGAACATGCTTAAGATAGCATATTTACAGCAGATATTTTATATACTGTGCTAAGGGTTTTGAATGGTTAGAGAGTGGCACAATATTTCATGTGATTTGGCGCGAGCTGTCTTCGAACTGGCGACAGAGAAATACCCTGCTCCTGACTTGCATTCGAGCGGACATCTGCCTGCTTGATTCACGAAGGCAGGCTGAGATTCAGTCAGCTCCTCCTCCTACATGAACCGGAAAACTGCCTTGATGAGGAGCCACTCAAACGAGTTGATGCCGTTAATCAATATCTTCATCTATCAATCCCTCCATCCAATAATTATCAGTGTCGTCAACCTCGTCGTCTGAGGGCTGCACATTCATAGTCAGTGCCTGCAGCTTGGTGACGAGTGCGTAGCTGCAGTCGTATTTCCTTGTGATCTCCTCGCAATCGGTATCTTCTACTGACAGTCAGCCCTTCATTGCGTTATACAGCGCCACAATGCGCTGGCCGATGCTGTACCCGTGAGAATTCCCGAGCATGATACTGGCGTTATCATTCGGGGTCGCGGAGCTTGCGCTCGTTGTAGCGGATGAACGAGCGGATCATGCGCGAGGCAGTCGCACGCGGGGCCTTCGACTCGCCCCTGAGGGCGATGTCGGCCGAGAGCAGTGCCCTGTCGGATGCGCACCGGTTGATCGGCTTCTCCGGATGCTTGCCGAACCCGTCGCTCAGGAAGTAGGTCCTGGGAAGCTCAGAGTCGCGCACTCCCTTGCCACGGAACAGTTTCATGTCGAGGGTTTTGAGCCTGTAGAGGGACGCGAACACGACGGTCAGGATACGTTCGGTGGTTAACATGGCGGGGCCAAGTCTGTGCTCATGCTGGTCGCCGCCAGGCTAAAGCACATCGCCGAGAACGAGTGGGGCAGCAGGCGCTACCTGGATGCATCGATGCTCAAGGAGGTTGAGGCGTAGGAAACATCGCCGTTGCGCCGATGGCTTGCATGGGTGCGGCTGAATTTGCGAAAGATTATTGACGGTATGGCGGAGCCTAGCTGCGAGCGGGATATAAAAGAAGCGGCACTGCCAATAGTAGCGCCGCTTGCATCATCAAAGAAGAATCGTTATCGATCGTCTCTGGGTCTTTTCGTTCAAAACCAGAGCGTGTCGATTACCATTCATCGAAGTCCATCCACTCTACAGGCAGCATCAGACCGTAATAATCGACGGGCGTTTTGAATCGAATCCTGCACAAATGACCGTCAATCTTCCGCACCCAACTGTGTCCGTAACGATCGGTGAAAGCCACCTCGCAGCCGAGGGCCTTATGCATCGAACAATCGAGATACCCGATGCGCCTCACGGTTTTGCCCGGAGCAACGGACGAGAGAAAAACTCTGCCGCCACACCCCTCGACGTCCCTCCCGTCTTGAGGCCCGGCACCCTGGACGAGCACAGCAGTGAGGATAACTTGGTAAACGACGTCGTTGCTATTGTTCATCACTTCTAGTCCGAACTGCGGCCCGAAATCAACCCTGCACCTGCCAACCGTGGCCGTCTCCCCCTCGGGCATCCTGACCACACGGGCACAGATGGCCGAGGCCTGGCTCCGCGCGGCCGGCCGGCGGCCCCGTACCAGCGAGACAATCCACTGGAGGAGAGTGAGCGCCAACGAGAGGAAAGCAACAGCCGTGCCGAAATCGATTTGACCGTTGAAACTAATTACAACGCTATCTGGGAACATTTGGTCAACCCATCCGCCAGCGCCGCCGCCTCAAGGAGAGGCTTCCGGTCAACGGGCCCCACTTGGCGAACGCTCGCTGCTCCCGCCGCACATCCCGCATTCTGTCCGCAGACCTCTCGTGAAGCCCGGGGTAAAAGAGCACGCGGTAGAGCTCGTAAAACCCTTCTCCAGGCATATCATCATCGGAGCGCACGATATCACCGTCTCCTTCCTCTACAGATTCCGCCTTATGGAGACCCTACACCAACAATCGCGACACTACCTTCGCCATCGGCTCGTCGGCGTCCAAGCGCCACCTCCAATCAATCTCGCCCCGCCGCGAAAAGCAGGAAGCCGACCCGAAGGACGGCTCCCCAGTGTCCCGTGCGGCGGAGGATGACCGCACGGCTATGTTCCTAGACGTGTCGCCATGCCGAGGGCCGCCCCGGAGGACGGCCCTCGGCATGGCGTTCGGGCTACAGCCCGATGAGCCCCCTGAGTCCAGGGTGGGAGAGCGCCATCATCGCAGCCATGATGGCCACGAGGACGACGTCTGCGGCGATCAGACAGTTCCTCGGCCATTTTCCCAGCTCGACATTCCGATGGTTGAAGGACATCTTCCAGATGAAGACCAGCAGGATGCAGACCGTTTTGATGAGCACGAAGCCCACGAGCGCGGCGAGGAGCACGATGGCGCGTATGCCGCCGTCGATGCCGAGCGCGCCCATCGCGGAGGTCGAGAACCCGACGCCGCCGTTGAAGGCGAGCACGACCGCCGCGAACACGCCGAGGATCGCGATGTACTCCATCCTCGTCTTGTCGAGGCGCTCGTCGAACTCCCTTTCCAGCTCTGCGCGTTTCTGGTCCGCCTCGTCCCTTTCCGCTTTCACTTCGGCGATTGCCGCTTTGAATGTGCGCATGGCCTGCTGCTGTTCGATGTCGTGGCTCAGCCTCGTCTTTTCCAGGTCGATGTGGTCGGCGAGTTTGAGGACACTTTTCGCCTGGTCACAAAATCCATGTTTCGTCAGGTTGTCATGGATGATGCGAATGTTCTCGGCGAGGCAGTTGACCGAATAGGGGACCCCTTCGTCCAAGTCCCCAGGGGACTGCCCGAGTGCATTGAATACCAGGTCGCAGATGTCGGCATATCTATGGCGATAGGGCTCGCTCCCCCCATATAGCTTTACGAAGAAGTTCGAGGCTCGGCGGATGTCATCCTGGGAGAGCACCGCAGCATCATCCGTGCTGGCGAGGGATTCGAGCATGTCGCGGAGAGCCTTGCGTTTCTCTGCGTCGTCGCTGCCTGCGTTTATTGGGGGAACTTTCAGGGGTGGCTTCGAAAGAGTCCCAATCTTGCTGGTGAGCAGAGAGAGGGCCCTTTCGAAGTTTTCGGCCGCCTTTGCGTAGTCTTGCTCGGTCATTCAGAGACCTCGCTAGCGCACTGCATGATCAATTCATTTGGGATGATTCCCTTGTGTAGGCGCTTCTGGTTGTAGATGACGTCCCACGGAGACCCCTCGGCGTGTGAGATCCTGACGAGCTCCCATGGGGATTTCTCGGCGAGCATGTCCACCCCCGCATCCAGAAACGGGCGGATGGAATCATTTATCTCGGTGTCGAACTCGCGTTTTATCGGGAAGCCGCCGCAGTCAGAGAACTTAACGTAGACATCTCTGATGACCGGGCCGTAGGGCCATGCCTCAAACTGGTCGGCGAATAGCAGCTCGCCGGTCTCGCTCGCGTGTATGACTTGCAGGAAGTAAAGAATCTTCTGGAGCTGAAGATTGCTGATTGGCGTGTCGTGGCGATATCGCCTGCTGACGGCGTACTCGGCGATTTCCATCGCACAGTACTCTGTCCCGATTTGGACTTTCATCTGTTTCCTCCTTTTCCAAATCATACCAGTGATGTGCTTCCCATCTGCGCTTATCGTGATAAAAGCATCTCAGCTCGCCCGGACAAAAAACGGACGGTCCCTCCAGCGGGGGTTCCGGTCTCGGACGCGCCCCCTAGTCCTCCACGGCCCCAGCACCAGGGCGAACGGCACGTGCAGCAGGAACGCCATGAGCACGAGCGCCGTGACCGCAATGCCCAACGCCCATTTCACGTCTTCGCCAATCACTTCATCTCCTTCCGCTCGAACCTGCAGCAGCGCGCACATGCGCCCAAGGTCGCTACCGTGTATCTCGCGATCACCACATCCCTCGCTAATGGCGCGCGTGGCCCTGCGGTCGGCGAGCCCGGACTCGAGCACCCAGCTGACCACCGAGCAGATCGAGGGGTTCTGCCCCAAGGCGTCCGAGGCGCTCGAAGAGGCCGAGCCGACGCGCTGGCCTACCTCGACTTCCCCTACGAGCACCACGTGAGACTTCGCACCAACAACGTGCAGTAGCGCGCCAACCGCGAGCCCAAGCGCCGCGGCTGCGTGGTGCAGGTCTTCCCCAGCAGGAAGTCGCTCATCAGGATGATGGAAGCGGTGTTCTCAGAGATGGACGAGGGCTGGGCCGGACGCCGCCAGTTCAACGAAGACCCCATCGGCAGGGCCGTCGAGGGCGCCAAGGTGAACGCGCCTGCCTACGAGGGCCCTGCCGCCGAGCACGCGGCCGGGATCATCGCACTCGTCGCGGCCGGTAACCCCGTTGTCGGCAGGAAGGCGGCGTGACATAGGCTAGAATGACGGCATTCTAGATGATTCTCGTTCTCGGGCAGCCTGTGGCCACCCTCGAGAACCGAGCCCTACATCATGATTCGCGACACTACCATACTGTTGATAAGCGAAAGGGGCTTGCGATGCGTAAGTCAGCAAGATACTTGGGGCGGGATGTTGGGCTTAACGCAGAGGAGGTGAATGTCTGGCTGAAGGAAGAAGGCTACCTCGAAGGCGAACCTGGAGATTATAGGGTCACCGAGAAGGGGCGTCCTTATGCCACGCAGAGGCACTGGGAAACCGGAAGCCCTAATCATGCTGGCTATGTTTCCACGTCATGGAAAGAGGAAATCCTCAATGAAATTGGCCCGCTTTCCCCGGAACGCAGACGTGAGCTTTCCGATTCGGTTGCAGCCAATCGCGCCGAAAAGAAAAGGCAGAGAGAAGAGTGGGAGGCATCGCTTGCGGCAAATGGCGATGACAGTCTTGATGACGGCCAGCGCGATGGCAATGATGCCTCCGATTCGAACGGTGGCAAGGTGGCGGCTGCTGCGATTACCGTAATTGCCGTTAGCTTTCTGGCGGTGAAAGGTGCTCAGGCGGCAAAGCCTCATGTCGAAAAATGGTGGCGTGAGACCGCGCGTCCAAAGATTGTCAAGACAAAGAAAAACGTTATGGCGAAGTTCAAGGGAGTATCTGACGAGCAGGGCGAGGAGGCTGATCCTAAGACAACGGAGAAGACAGCAGATTAACCTTTAGCGCCTTTCAGTGGCGAGGAGAAGCAGCACGCTGCGCCCTCACCCACGCAAGATGTCGTCCATAATTGCGAACCTCACTGCTTCGATCGAGTGGTCGTTGCCGTCGGGGATGCCCTCAAGCCACGTCCCGTCGCAGTCGTGGTCGTGGTCGTACTTCTTGAGCCTGGACTTCTCATGCGCCAGCGGGCAGCGCGCCGGGTCGATGCAGATTTTGCGCACCCTGCCAGCACTCGTAGGAGAGCCGCCTCGTGTTGCTCTTGGGCACGAGCCTCACCTGCAGCCCCACCTTGCGCGGCACATGGCCATCGACTGCTTACATTCGGGCGTTTCGCCGCACCAGATCATATCGCCGTGCAGGTATACGTCCCCGCCGGGCTCGTCCGCGTAGGCGTACAACTGGGTGAATAGCATCACCACAGTATTTATGGCGAGGAAGGCCACAAGCAAAGGCGCAAGAAATACAATACACGACGCACGACGCTCCACCAAGCAACCGCCATTCAGGGACACATTCGGCCAACTGCGCACTAAACAAAGCGGGGTCCGGAGCGCTAGTCCGGGACCCCGCTTTGTTTCGCAAGGGCTGCTACCTCTACTGCCCCTGCGCGCGGTAGCGGGCCTCGGTGGCCTCCTTGGCCGGGCGCCACCAGGACTCGTTGGCCACGTACCAGTCGATGGTGGCCCTGAGGCCCTCGGCGAAGTCGGTGTGGGCCGGCCTCCAGCCCAGCTCGCGCTGGAGCTTCGTGCTGTCGATGGCGTAGCGGCGGTCGTGGCCGGGGCGGTCGGCGACCCAGTCGAAGTCCTCGGGGTCGCGGCCCATCGCCTCGAGGATCATGCGCAGGACGGTGATGTTGTTCTTCTCCCCATTGGCTCCGATGAGGTAGGTCTCCCCCATGCGGCCGCGGGTCAGGATGTCCCAGACGGCCGAGGAGTGGTCCTCGGTGTGGATCCAGTCGCGGACGTTCTCGCCGCGGCCGTAGAGCTTGGGGCGCACGCCGTCGATGATGTTGGTGATCTGCCTGGGGATGAACTTCTCCACGTGCTGGTAGGGGCCGTAGTTGTTGGAGCAGTTGGAGATCGTGGCGCGCAGGCCGTAGGTGCGGGTCCAGGCGCGGACCAGCATATCGGAGGAAGCCTTCGTCGAGCTGTACGGCGAGCTCGGGCGGTACGGCGTCTCCTCGGTGAACTTCGCCGGGTCGTCGAGCGCCAGGTCGCCGTAGACCTCGTCGGTGGAGACGTGGTGGTAGCGGACGCCGTATTTCCTCACTGCCTCCAGCAGGCGGAAGGTGCCCTCCACGTTCGTGCGCAGGAACGGCTCCGGGTCGGCGATGGAGTTGTCGTTGTGGCTCTCGGCGGCGTAGTGCACGATGGCGTCGTGGCCGGGGACCAGCCTGTCCAGCAGCTCGGCGTCGCAGATGTCGCCCACGACGAGCTCGACCCTATCCTCGGGCAGCCCCGCGATGTTCTCGGGGTTGCCGGCGTAGGTCAGCTTGTCCAGGACGGTGACGTGCACCTCGGGGTGGTTGTTGACCACGTAGTGCACGAAGTTGCTGCCGATGAAGCCGCAGCCGCCAGTGACGATGATATTCTTGGGTTCGAAAATCTCAGACATGAAAATCCAATCTGAAGCATGTACAGCTTCTTTAGTATGCCGCAGGAAGTGACGCCGCGACGCTATTCAACAAAACTATCGGACATTTCGGCATGCGATAAGAGCCATAACCTTCGCAGAATTACCTCCTGTACAAAACGCCTCCGAAATGCAGTCTTTGTCGTAGTGAAAAACCGAATCCCCAGTTATTTCACGTAAGTACTTATAGAAGAAATCCTCCCAGCTTTTAAACTTCTCACTGTTTACAAAGGCTTCTGGGGTTTCCAAAACCGTCTTAACATCTAGCCCTGAAATTACGCCGGAGCTCAGCAGAAGCCATTCGAACGACTCGGGAAGACAAACCGTAACAGTATCGCGGTGAATGTCTTGCAGCTTAAGGACGCGGTCCGCATAGCACCCAAATGCCGCTCCGTCCGCAACAACAAACACGCGATCGTCGAAATGCTGATCCAACCAGCCCAAAATCGCGCTGTTCGTCATGGCCGAAGCACAGGTAAGCTCACTATCAGCGAAATGCCGTTCAAAGAACTGGAAACCAGACTTACTGTCCTCGCATAGAAGGATAGAAAAGTCCTGTTTTGGCGCCGATCGGGAAATGGCATAACGATGATTTCCGCGATCTTGATAAACAGGGACGAAAGAATGGTATTTTCCGCTCGTCTTAATCTTGTAAATCTCATCCACGCTATACGGAAGATTGGGGAAATCAGCCCTTGAGATCAGCACGAAATAATTCGAGGAATACAGCACATGATGGGCAAACTCATCAGAATGGATCTCTTTTAAGCCCTCATCGACAAATACAATCGAGTCATGAACGGACGAAAGCTGGTTTCGCCAATCATAATCGGTCAGGGCGATACAGGGACAATCGCATTGCAAGGAAACACCCGACTGCTCGCCCGTTCGCATGTAGTCTGCGACCATGTCAAACAGTGTCGTCTTACCCGTGCCACTATCGCCACGCACAATAGTGATGTTCCGCTTGATGGTAAATGTGTACTTGGTTCCCCTGCGGCGGGAAATCTTAACGAGATGCGAACCGTTCATAAGCAGCACCTACAGATACGGAATTGACTCGTGAATCAATTCGGCCATGTTATGAACGATTCGACCACTGTTCACGACTTTGATTTTAAAATCCTCGCGACCAAAGTCCATCACATGATAGAGATTCACAACAAGCTTGCGGTCTTTCGCCATGTCGAGAATCCACTTAGCACAGTTATCACCACAGGTCGAAGCGTTAAAAATATGCTTACGATCAAATCTCATAAGCAGCAGCGTTTTCACGCCACCAGAAAGCTGGAGTGGGGAGATGGATCCAAGCACAGGGCTTTCGATGACGTTTTCGGAGACAACATCCGATCGATCGACATCTTTAATTATCGAGACTGCATAGGGATTCGTAATCCAAGAAGACCGGTAAGAGTTTTTGAAATATGTCGCTGTGTTGTAAATCGCTTCTGGCATATCGCCAAAGTAGACGCTTAACACATACACTCCCAATCATATTGTCTTTATGGTCAACGTAATCATAACGAAAGGGGCCACCAGATAAACGGTGACCCCTAAAAGAAAACAAGCTGGCGCTAGTACTCGCGCGGGCTGTTGACGATCTCGCCGGCGGCGACCTTCTTCAGGTGCTGGCCGTAGACCGACTTGCCGTAGGCCTCGGCGGCCTCCTCAAGCTCGGCGGTCGTGATCCAGCCGTTCTCCCAAGCGATCTCCTCGGGCACGGACACGGGCAGGTCCTGGGAGTGCTCCACGGCGCGGACGAACTCCGCGGCCTCGTGCAGGCTCTCCATGGTGCCGGTGTCCAGCCACGCGTAGCCGCGGCCGAGGGTGACGACGGACAGCGTCCCCTCCTCCAGGTACATCTGGTTGAGCGTGGTGATCTCCAGCTCGCCGCGCGCGGACGGCTGCACCCTATGGGCCTTGGCGGCGACGTCGCCGGGTAGAAGTACAGGCCGGTGACGGCGTAGGAGCTCTTGGGCTCGGCGGGCTTCTCCTCGATGGAGACGGCCCTGCCCTCGCGGTCGAACTCCACGACGCCGAAGCGCTCGGGGTCGTCCACGTGGTAGCCGAAGACCGTGGCCCTCCCCGACTCGGCGTTCTGGACGGCGCGCGTAAGGTGGCGCGACAGGCCGTTGCCGTAGAAGATGTTGTCGCCGAGCACCAGGGCGCACGGCTCGCCGGCGATGAACTCCTCGCCGATGGTGAAGGCCTGGGCCAGGCCGTCTGGGCTCGGCTGCTCGGTGTAGGACAGGTTGACGCCGTAGCGGGAGCCGTCCCCGAGCAGGCGCTCGAAGTTGGGGAGGTCGGTCGGCGTGGAGATGACCAGGATGTCCCGGATGCCCGCCAGCATGAGGGTGGACAGCGGGTAGTAGATCATGGGCTTGTCGTAGACCGGCAGCAGCTGCTTGGAGGTCACGAGCGTGAGCGGGTACAGGCGGGTGCCGGACCCGCCGGCGAGGATGATGCCTTTCATAAAAATCCTCTCGATTGACAATCGTTGAGCAAAAGCCGCTGATTACAGATGCATAGTTAATTAAATTATACGCACCGGCAGCAACCTCCCCGTCTTCTTATTTAAATCGGACAGCAGAAACACGCAACTCTTTCTGCATTTCTAGCGAGGCAACAAATGAAAAAGTACAATGAGCAGTGTCCAACAAACGAAAGGCAAACAATGCGAGTCGAAACAACCGGAGTATGCAGAGGAAACTGGAAAATCTACCAGCAGCTTAAGATTGAAGGCATCCATAAAGGCTCCAGCGTAACAGCCCAGGCGGCTACAGACGATAACCGCTGCTTGCCTTTATCCCTCCTAAAATTCCGGGACAATAGTTGTGACTCGAACTCATACGTCCTTGTAATCCCCGATCCCGATGCTCACACCATCAAAATTGAGTTTAGCGAAATCGGCCAAGACGGTCGCACCCTGAGCAGCGACTCCCTTTCGCTAAATTGCAAGAACATCAAATGGGAGTCGCGCCTTAACTACAAAATTAAACCTGACATGTGCAGCAAACTCCGAAACTACGATGACGTTTCAGAGTTTGACATGGCAACAATTGATTTCTGGCAGTGCATCGAAGATTCAAGCGACTATATCCTTAGGTGCACGGTGAGAACACCTTATCGTAGCGACTCCAAAATCAAACTTCGCTGCCTCGATCGAGCCCTCAATGAAGTTGATTTGAGTATCGTCAATTTCGGTTCGAATGTAACAAGCGTTGGATTTACGTCCGAGAAAAAGCAACTTGAAACGCAGCTCTCGATTCGCATGCCAAAGGCGTTCAATCGTTACTACTTTGTTATTGAAGATCAAAATCACCCATCATTCAATGCATTTGACTGCTTAACACCCGATAAGTTAGGCTTGCTTCTTGAGGAGACCAACTTCCTCTTTACCCATGCGCAGTTCGACCCTGAATACCCCGAATGGTTCACGGAGCATAAGGCAACCATCGGCGCTCTGGAGAAGCAGAGAAAAATCGTCTTCAACAGTGCTCCGAAGTTCAGCATTATTGTCCCTCTATACAACACACCCATTTCGTTCTTTAACGATATGACCGAATCCGTAAAAAACCAGTCTTATGCAAACTGGGAGCTCATCCTAGTTAATGCAAGTCCTGACAATCAGGAACTAAAGGGTCGCGTTGAGCAGGAGACGGCCCACGACAACAGAATTAAATCAATTAACCTTACCGAGAATAAGGGCATTTCCGAAAATACAAACGCCGGCGTTGCCATCGCTTCGGGCGATTTCGTTAGCTTCTTTGACCATGACGATATTCTTGAACCGGATTTGTTGTTCTCATATGCCGAGGCAATTGAAAACAATGATGGCGTCGATCTTCTTTATTGCGACGAAGACAAGCTCATGCCCGATGGAAAGCTAGCGCAGCCGTTCTTTAAGCCGGATTTCAATATCGATCTGCTCAGAAACAATAACTATATCTGCCATATGCTTACCATCCGTAAGTCTCTGCTTGACACCCTAGAACCGAACACGAAAGAGTTCGATGGAGCACAGGATCATAATCTGACTCTCCGCGCCGTGGAAAAGGCGAGGAAAGTTCATCATGTTGCAAAGGTTCTATATCACTGGCGCCTAAGCGAGACCTCCACCGCGGCAAATGCCGATAGCAAGCCGTATGCCACTATCGCAGGCATCAAAGCTGTTCAGAATCATTTGGACAGGCTTGGGCTCGATGCGAAGGTCGAACAAGCGCGTCGTCCCTTTACATATAAAGTAACCTACGCTGTACCAGATTCCCATCCACTCGTGTCAATTATCATCCCGACTAAAGACCACGCCGACATTCTGAATAACTGCATCACGTCAATTGTTGAGAAATCAACATATGACAATTATGAGCTTGTCATAATCGAAAACAACAGCACGGAAAAGGCAACATTTGATTACTACGATAAGTTGCAAGCTAAATATCCTGATATCGTTCGCCTTGTAACTTGGGAACACGAATTCAATTTCTCCAAGCTCATGAACTTTGGCGTGGCTCACGCCAAAGGAAACTATCTCTTACTGCTGAATAACGATACTGAGATAATTACCCCCAATTGGATTGAGACCATGCTTGGCATCTGCGCACGTGAGGATGTTGGCGCAGTTGGTGCAAAACTCTACTATCCCGACAACACCATTCAACACGCGGGCTTATGCGTCACTGGTGGCGTGGCAGGACATCTTTGCCAAAGCATGCCAAAGGATAACTGGGGCTACTTTGCACTCAACGATGCACAACAAGACTTCAGCGCCGTCACTGCAGCTTGCATAATGACCAAGCGTAGCGAATATGAGAAAGTCGGAGGTTTCACGGAGGAGCTTCAAGTTGCATTTAATGATGTTGACTTTTGCTTAAAGCTACGCGAGATCAACGACCTGATCGTATACACGCCAGAAGTCGAGCTCTATCACTACGAGTCGATTTCTAGAGGCGTTGAAAACAATACGGAGAAGCAGATTCGCTTCCACAAAGAGGTCGCGTACATGAATTATCGCTGGGCAAAATACTATGTCGAAGGCGATCCATACATGAATCCAAATTTAACTGTCGAGGAACCAATTAATCGTTACTACCATCTATAAACCGTCGTTTACGATAATCGGGCATTGAAATAACTTTCAATGCCCGAGGTCTTTTAACGGCGAAAAATTGATTTTAGCACCGAGGCTATTGAAGCATCTTTACTCGCATCTAAAACTGAGTCTACTTGGCTGAAGTTCACATGGAAATGAAGCTTACCGAACGAGATATCTCTATCTAGGTCATTCACCGATTCAGAAGCAGAAGGCGATATCAGCTGAGTTATCTCACCCAAAAATAGTGATTGATTAGTTATGACATCAGACGAATAAAGATGGATATACAGAACGGACTCACTGCTGATTTGAGAAGGCATTGATATGGCCATTTCCAACTGATCGCGATTGCGGTTAAAGTCAATCCATTTCAAATCCGATTGATCCGACCTGAGCCAATAAGCCGCTCGTATTAGTGTTTGAGAATCAAAGTCTATATTCATGAAAAGCGTAATGGAGACATGATTTGCGCAGACAGGAGTTTGGGCATCAGCGCTAATCTTATAGTTAATCAAAGCGACGTCACGCGCTAGTTGAGCTAGCTCCTCATTTATAGAAACTGGAAGCGTCCTTACATCAGCTAAAGTGTCGCCCTTAGGTTTAACTGTATTGTTCTGATAATTAAAAACAGCATCGAGAAACATTTGATTTTCTACCTCAATTGAGGCCAATTCGCCGCAATCAACCTGTGTCTCATTTAACGAGCTTAATAGGGCGGAGGCAATGCCCTCAGGGCTCGTTTCAGAAAAGCGTATAGCATTAGACTTAAAATCGTAAGCAGTGTTCTCTCCAAACACTTCAACGACATTAAGGCCAGAAGCAAGCATCTCGAAAGGCAAACGAGATGGATTGCTAGCGCTGAGGGAAATACCGACAGAGCACCGTGAATACAAATCAGCGCATTCCGATGTTGTCAGAACCCCCAACTGATGAATCCGGTCCGAATCGGTAGGGACCTTCTGATTGCTACCGTATAGATAAAATGAAACACGAGAATCATAAGTGCATACAAGCTCAATAGCCTTGATTAGCATGCCAGAAAGACGCCGATCTTTGCCGGGTTGATAAATGGCGCAGACGGAGAAGGGCTCTCTATAATTCTTATTTGCAGCGTATAGCTCCATATCAACGCCAAAATCGCAAAATGGAACCGACAACGGATAATACTGCGAAACCTTGGAAGAAAGCCAACGTCCGATTGTGATAGGCTTCAAATCTAAGCGATAGGTATTTTCAGCCCTTAAATAACACTCCCCCATCGGATAAAACCAAGGTTCATAATCTTGAATGAAATACAATTTGAGTGGAGTTGATTGAAAAGCAACGAATTCGGCAGTTGGCCAAGCGGTCGCAATAGCGATGTCAAAGTTGCAAGGTATTGTGTGCTCAACTCGAACCGATTTGGGTTTGTAACCAAACCAGAGATAAATCTGTTCAGCAACAGTTCCCGAGCTCTTATATGCCTCAGAACCAGGAAGAATGAAGAAATGACATTCAAAACCATGCTGATCCAAATAGCTAGCTTTAGTACAAATTGTCCTAAAACCGCCCGAGCCTTTTTCTGGAGGTGAGATAACCCACGCAACTCTATTCATAATCAACCTACATGCAGGTAGCAACACTAATAAAGCGAATTAGATAAATACAATTCATTGAGCAAATACCAAGCAAAACTAAAGTGGCTGAAATCCCCCTATATTTAATTGCGCGACTTCTCAATCCGAATAGCAAAGCAGGTAGCACAGGCAAAAAATAGCGCCCCTGAACACCCTGAATGACACTCTCGTTATTGAAAGTCCACCCTAGCCACATAGAAGCAATGGAGCCAAGCGCAGCGACAGCAAAAGCACCTATAAACATAGCTGAAAGGGGCTGATTGAGAAAGGCATCCTCGTCTTGAGAATCAATGCAACAGATAAAACCACAGACAAGATATGGAATCATATAAAAAGTAGGCATACGAAGGTTCTCTTGGAACCACCCTAGGGAATAACCCAAAGTCGTTTCCCAATAGAAATCACCAAGCGAATCCAAGGTGCGGCAAAAGACCATAAAGCTATTTCTTGGGTGAAGCAGGATATCGTTCAAAGAATAAAATTGCCCAGCTTCACCTCCACGACTAGAGGAAGTTGACTGAGAGACAAGTCCACTCACAGAGGCAAGACGCAGGACTAGCACGGAGGCTGCAATTACGAATATCAAGAGATATTTGCTTAGCCGTCCTTTGTTTACGTCTTCAAACTTATCTAATGGAATAAATACGGCCAAGACAATCAAACCGCAGTAAATGACTTTACACGGAGCCAGCAGTACAGAGACGATAAAATACGTGATAATTTGCCTAATGCCAATTGAGCGATCTTCTCCAAAGAAACCACGCATCAAAAAAGCAAATACGAGCAGCGAAAGAGCAATGATTCCTGAATCATATGAATAAGAAGCAGCAAGGTGAAGCGTCATCGGCAGTAAAGAGACGAAAACGATTACCGATTTACCTTTTGGCGCAATCTTATAAGCATGAAATGCGCAGAAACAAAAAACGGCGATTGAGCCTATTCTACCTAAATAGAAAACCGGATAAGCTCCGAGCCCCAAAAGTAGGCCAATTTGAAGTCCGATAACGGAGCCGATTTTTGCCGGAACATTTTCAGTTCCGATGGAGAAAGCTAAATCTGAAAATGAGACATATTTGCTGGACTCAAACCACGAAAAATGGTTAAAGATAGAATCAAAAGAAGAAGAGTTGATTAAACTACTCGATAGTTTCGAATATAAATTCAGATCAGCTTCTCTCACTAAAAACGATCCATCAGCTGCCACTCTTGAGTTAAATGGCAAGCTGTCAACCAACCAATAAGTTGAAAAATAGTGATGCCCCTCATCTGGTACGGAAAAAGGCGGGAACAGAAAGCAGAAGATGAGAGAAAAAAGGACAAGTACTGCTAGAAATATCCATTCATTTCTTAGAGTATCCCTGTCCCGTAAGTAGCAGAAACCCAGAACAACAACAATCGCAAGCGAGACAAACGCTACAAGCGCGACAAGCGTTCGCGGATTATTCAGATACCAAAAAAGGGAATAGAACAGAAACAGCGTAATAAGAAAGCAAGGAAACAGCTTCCCATTAAGTGATTTAATCATATCGATATCCAATTGGGTCCACAACTCAGCATTAAACAACGATTGGCCTAGATAATCTCAAGGCCAATCGAAGAAAACTAATGAATTTTCTAGCAATTCCTGGATGCCATAATTGCCTTTATCTTATCAGCGTTTCCCCACACTCCAGGGGAATCATATGGCCGATCGGGAAAAGCGCCGTACTCAAGTGAAATATCCAGCTCATTATCCTTAATAAACTGTTCCATTTGAGCAGCAAGGGAAACTGGGTTACCAGAGCAGCAATTGATGATACCGTTGATCTCATCTTGCAGGACTGCACACGAGATCATATAGGCCAAATCCTTAACGCTGGAAAAATCAAATTTGTTTTTACCAGTCGTAAAGGGGAATGTAGTTTCACCGGAACGAGCAGCTCTCAACAGCTTTCCGAATACAGACTGAGAACCCTCATCATCGCCGAAAATATAATAGCCTCTGAGCCACTGAAGGTTGAAACCCTTTAGGGAAGCCTCCTGAAACATGGTCCGCCTTAAGCAGTCTTTTGCAATCCCATACAATGACTGTGGGTTGCAGGGCGTATCATCACAAATAGCCCCCTCCCAATAGCCAACCTCATGCATGGAACCCATTACGGCAAGGTGCTTTACTCCATAGTCAGCCATCTTTAAAAGGAAACCATAGTGACCGGACAGATCGGCAATGTGAGTTTCCGAATTATGGTTAAACCCATTTCTCCACGCAAGGTGTAAACAAACATCAGGAACACAGGACAGATAATTCGACGGAGAAAACTCCGGATCCAAAATATTAGCGGAGATAGTCTCATCAGCATCATCGCCGACATATGGATTAACATCAGCCGCAATAACATGAACATTCATGTTATTGAGAGCAGCAACAACATGTTTGCCGATATACCCGTTAGCGCCTGTAACAAGAACCGTTTTCACGACTATAACCCTTTCTTAAGTCTGCAATTACAGATTATTACTATTCTCGCTGAGTGCATAAACACGATTCAAGGCTTTTGCAATAGGCTTCGGCCAAAGGCTAGACAGTATTTCGAAATCTTCGCCCTTACGAATGTCCTCACCCAAATTTAGGGAAGTTGCCGATTCAGCATAAATGCGATGTCCGACGAGCGGTTCGGGAATATAGACGAAGCGTCCTTTGACCATAGCTAAATCAACCCATGTTTTATAATCACATGAATTTTTAAACGTGGTATCGAAAGGGCTTGGCCCAACATTTTTCTTAACCAGAGTTACTGCAGGGCAGCAAATTGAATCGCCAAATGAAAGGATTCTTTTTTTCAAGAACACCGAGTTATTAAGAAAGGCAGATGACAGAGGCGAATTCATGATCCTCTTAATTTTAAGAAGAGAGTTGTCATACACCCTTTGGTCATTACGGAGTTCAAAATAATCCGTGAAAGACAGGAGCGATTCGGACTCATCGTATTTATTCAAAGCGGCAATAGTGCGTTCCAAAAATGACGGATCATAATAATCGTCTTGATGAGCCATGGTGACGAGCTTAGTACCAGCCGAGTTGTAACCATAATTCCAATCATCACCCGCAAGATGCGGATGAGGATTGACGACCATCTCTATTCCAAACTTCGAGCAAACATCTTCAAGGTATTTACTCGGCGTAGAGGTGGACAGAAAAATGTTTCCTCGTACTGTTTGGTTTAGCAGAGATTGAATCGTTCCCGAAATATAAGGATTCTCCTTATAAGCGCAAACAACGAAACTATGGTCTGAAGCGGTAAACATAAATCACCATCTAATTTATTGGAATCCAAGACTGGGACTCAAAATCATATCGTTTAATAGGTTGGGCCGGAGCACCAACCGCAATAACATTATCGGGCAAAGATCGCGTCACAACCCCTCCAGCGCCAACAATTGTTCCATCTCCAATAGAAACTCCCGGAAGAACGCAAACATTCTCACCTAGCCATACGCGATCACCAATACGAACGCCCTCAGCGCTAAGCTTCCTTTCTGCCGGAACGGATAAAGGCGTATCCGATCCATATGCTCCATGGCTCGTATCGCTAATAAAGACTTTTGAAGCGAACAGGCAGTCATTGCCAATTTCAACACAGCTTGAAGATACAAGGTGCACATTATCGCCAATTTGGCAATTATTGCCCATGGTAATAAGACCTTGTTCAAATACCTCTATTCGACAGTTTCTTCCAGTAGACAGTCCCTTGCCAAAGTGAAAAGAAGACTTTCCCCTAATTGAAATAGGTCGTCGAACAAGCTTGGCACCAGGAAAGCAGACTAGAGTAAAGAAAAAGGACCACGCCATCCTGACGATATCTGAAAGCGAATAATGTTTAAGGTCGTTAAAGATACTATTCACCATTAGTCCTTTTAACTTTATGGAATGTAACGGACAAATCAATAAGACAAATTAATAAGCCAATACCAAAAGAAACAACAACTGCAATATTGATACCGTTGGCGCCATATATCACAAACAGAATCCCACAGCCTACGAAGGCGACCAACAATGAGCAAACATTAGCAATGAGGGCAATGTTTAAATGACGCATGACAGTCAATATATCAAAAGAAAAGGCAAATAAAGTTGTAACTACGGTTGCGAATAACGCCGGGGAAAGCAGGTAAACGCTGGACTCAATTGAGGAACCATACACAAGCAGTAAAACTGACTTACCGATTAATTCACTCATCAAAATGGCGACAGCGCCGATGAAGCAAATTGCGAGTAGAGTTCTAATTACAAACTGCTGAAACTTACGATAGTCACGCTCGGACCAACATTTTGCAGCATTTACGAGAAGAGGATTATATAGGTATGACGCAGCAACCTGAACCAAAACTGTTGGAGTTGCAATTGCGGCATATTTTCCAAGCTCAGCATCGCCATAGGCAATTCCAAATTTTTGCCTGATAATTGAAACAACTGATCCGTAGCAGACTAGCGTCACAACCGCCGGAAAGAACTTTACAGCAAGTTCACCAATTGTCGATAAGTTAATTGTTGGAATAACTGATTCGAACTGACTGGCAGCCCTAAAGTCAAATAGCCAAGTAATTAAAATACAACAAATAGAGATTCCAATTAAGGCAAGGGGCAGCGTAAGCCCAAAGGACAACAACACAATAAAGAGGCCAATGCAGATCACACCACGAACCCCTTGTGAAATCCCTATGTAGTCCATTCTCAATGCGCGCTGTTCTATTGCGTAAAATACAGAGCAGAAGGCTTCATCCGCTTTAAACAACAACCATGCCAAACAGGTGGAAAAAGAAGTTATCGGCGATGTTAAAAAGAGATATATCAAAACAGGAATCACACCAGCAAATACTGTGAAAAACCTAAAGGCGATATATTGACCAGAAGAATACTCGTTTGTTAAGTCAGAAACTTGAATAGTCCTCATGTTATACGTAGCAAGAGGATAATAAATATTTCCAAGAGCCATAGCAAATGCAAGTCGACCGGAATTCTCGTAATCATTTGAAAAGATAACGACCGCAATCGTCATAGCCCACATACAGGCTTGATAAATCAGACAGCCTATTGAATTCCAGAGCATATTTTGTTTTGTTGATAAGGTCAAGTTTGTTCTAAACACCAATAATTCCCACTATTAATAATTCGAACCATAGATATATTTGTAATAATCAAGAGTCTTTGCGGCGGTTTTACTCCAAGAGAAATCTAAGACCCGCTTCAATCCTTGACTAACTTTCTGCTCGAACAGACATGATTCACTTAAGAGCGAGTTTATCGAGTCAACGACGTCATCAACATTTGATTCCTTAAGCAGTAAGGCTGCATCACCCGCAACTTCAGGAATTGAGCTGATATTCAGCCCAATTACAGGCAGCCCGGAAGCCATGGACTCAAGAACTGGAATTCCAAATCCCTCATACTCCGACAAATAAAGAAGTGCGATTGAACGATTAAAGATATTTGAAACCTCAGAGGCTGAAGGATAAACGTAGTTTGTAAATCTACCCGGTATCATCTCATCAAGCAAATTGCGCTCGTCATCATTTAGCGAAGCACCAATAATTCGTAACTCTATTTGCGGAACCCTTGCGACTGCCTTAACGGCTAACTCGAAATTCTTATATGCAGACTTACGATTGCCGATAAAACAAACGGCATTATCTCTTTTCAGATTAGGGTCATAGTTATAGGAAGAATCATCATAGCCCTGATGAATGATCTCGATCTGCTTCGAATTCGCTTCGGGTATATAGTTGAGTAAATCTCGACGTGTGCTCTCCGAGATGCAAATAATTCCGCTAGCTTTTAACGCCGCCTTCTTTATCTGATAAAAGGAAACGGCTTTAAGAAGACCTTGATACTGATTCATGCAAATAAAATCATGAACCGTACAAACGTTTTTAATGTTTGACGATTTTGGAACACGAAAATACGATGAGTGCAACAAGCCATCTTCGGGAATATCTAGTTTTTTAAACTCATCAATGCGAAGAGGCGATTCGCTTTGAATAATACGCTTCGCGCCCTCAAGCGACATTTTATTTCTAACTTCATTTTGTCGAGAGTCTTTACGTTCAAAGATGGTGACATCGAACGATGTATCTAGAAGCGCAGCCTTGACGATGCTTTCCCAATAAATGGATCCTCCGCCGGTCTTCTGTAAACTAAAGACCAAATTATCCAAATACAGAGGAATCTTATAGCTCGTCATCATTACATCCACCATTTCCGTTATCAAGCTGATGCTTAAGCAAGGCAAGAGCTTGAGATAGGTTCTTGATCGCCTGTTGTTGTTTGCTAACTGTAGAGCTCAAAGAGAGAACCTGTAAAAGAAGAAAAAAGATAGCAATAAAGAATAGAAAATTAGAAGTGAGCTCGAAGCCAAGGCTGAAAGAAAGAAACGTTAGCACAGAAGGAAAGCAAGCAAACAGAATCAAAATAATAGAAAGGACAAACCATAGCAACGCATACTTCAACTCAAGCTTCTCTTTACTAATCAACATGAGCACGTAGAAAGCAAGTACGAGAACGGTGATAATTGCTAGCAATCTTGTCGTCATAAGAAATCCTACTTTGAATGAGATGAAAACCAAGAAATAGCCACCGATAGGGTAACTTTTATCATGTAGTAAACGCTCGAGAAGCCACCGATGGATGAAACACCACCTTGTCTCTCTTTCATTATCACAGAGACCTCGCCTACCGATAACCCGTTTGACAACGCGTACGCAATAGACTCTGGCTCAGGATAGTCAATGGGATAGTGCTGAGAGAATAACTTGATGGCCTTCTTGCCGGAAGCACGAAAACCTGATGTTGGATCTGTGACAGTTTTCCCTGTAAGCAGCTTTAAAAAGAAAGTAAACCACATTATTCCAATTCTCCTCATAAGAGTCGATTGGAAGCCGTCGGTTTTAACCTTGAAGCGAGAGCCTATAACAAGATCACTATTGGACATTTCCATTTCTTCAATTAGGTCATGGATATATGCCGGGTCATGCTGGCCGTCACCATCAACTTGAACGTCAATATCATACCCGTATTTAAGAGCGTATTTATGGCCAGCCTGCACCGCACCACCAATACCTAAATTCTGTGGTAGATCGATAACATTTATATGATGCTCCAAACAAACATCAAAGGTATTATCGGTTGACCCGTCATTGATAACAACGTAGTCGTAACCGCAATCGGAAACCGATTGGACGGTCTTAACAATATTAGTCGACTCATTGTATGCAGGAATTATTACTAGAACTTTTGAGTTCATCAATCGATGCCCTTTACTAATTTAAACGGTCTGTTTAATCTCAACGCAAACTAAATCCAAATCGGAAATTGCATTGATCTTATAACTAGCATCGTGGTCGTAAACAAAGGAAACGCCAGGATGCAGTTCAATCTCTCGATTGTCCGTCTCTAAATATCCAGTTCCGTCAGCCACGACTAAACACGAAAAGACGTTAGTCAGAGAAGCGCAGTCAATTGATTCCGATTGTTTTACCTGGATTCTTTTAATTTCGCCCTTTGATTGACCGGCCGATTGATGGCAATCCAAAACGCTATAACGCCCCCACGATGACGATTCAACCATTGGACAGTCACGGGCAGCCGACGAGACAAGCTCCTTTATATGGGCACTCTCCTCCTTACCTGAAACAAGAATGCCATCCTGGGTAGCAACTACAACAGAATCACTAAGTCCAGCAATAACCATCGGCAGGCTTGTCTCATTGATAACATGAACATTGTTACACGTATTCCAATCGACGGATGCTTCCCCCGAAACAGCAGCGTCCATTTCATCCGTGAGCGTATTCCATGTTCCCAAGTCTTTCCAAGTACCGGAATAAGAAATTACGCCAATCCTCTTGGCTTTTTCGACAATCTCATAGTCAAAACTGGTTTTCGGAAAGAGTCCATAGTGAGACAGCATGTCTTCATAATTAGAAGGAACATAATATTTTTCAATTGTTTCATGAAGAAACCTGAGCTTAAAACCAAATACGCCACAGTTCCAGAGAGCATTTGCGGATATATATTCCTTTGCCGTTTTCTCGTCAGGCTTTTCCCTAAAGGACAGAACGTCCTTCACGCCATCTTTCTCTGATTCTGCCGGAAGGATATAACCGTATTTCTCAGAAGGATAGGTTGGTTCCACTCCAAGCAAAATAAGATCTTTATTGGAGGCGGTAATCGCCTTGGCTAACTGAGGAATTTTGTCGTAATAAGCTTGGTCGGCAAAAGTGTCAATTGGCATTACGACAACAGGGTCATCATCGGAAGCCCCTTGTTCTAACAACAAATTTGCGCAAGCAAGCATGATGGCAGGTGCGGTATCTCGTCTTTCAGGCTCAGTAACCAGCGAATACTGGCTCGGAATTTGCATCGATAGACTATCAGCCTGCACCGAGCTTGTAGCAATAGTAATATCGATCGTGGCATCGACTTTGCAAATCTGCGAATAGACGCGTTGAACCATGGAGATATGGTTGCCATTCTGATCTCTCAGAACCTTTAAAAACTGTTTCGACCTTGCAGAGTTCGATAGGGGCCAAAGACGAGTCCCCGATCCGCCAGAAAGCAGAATTACATGAATATTCTTTTCACTCACTTGTTTAATCCTATCGTCAACAAGTGCAGATACGTTACTTACGAGCTCATCCAATGAATTACGGCAATCTTTTTCCGAATCTCCCCTTGCAAAGACATATACTTTGAGCTTCGGCTCAGTTCCAGAAGGACGAAGTATCACCTTTGCTTCTCCCTCTAGACATAATTCAATTACATTAGATGGCGGGAGTGTTTCATCGCTCAAACATCTGTGCCCATTGCGAATAGATGGACCAGAAATACCATGGCTATAGTCATTAATGTGCTCCACCTTAAAACCACCTATGCTGGTGAGGGCAGAATTCCTAAAACTATTAACCACATAGTTAATTATGTTATTACCTTTGGTTCCTTCCAGCGTCCAATTAATCTGCTTGTTAAGCGAGTATCCAAAGCGAGCATATAGATCTTCGAGAGCATCAAACAAGGTCATGCCCTTACGCTTATAAAAAGAAGCCATTTCGCAGGTCAGTGCAACTGCATTAATGCCATCTTTATCTCGAACATAAGAGCCCTTAAGGTATCCACAGCTCTCTTCAAAGCCAAACATGAACCGATTGGCTTCGCCCTTCGCCTCGAGAGAGTCGATTTGCTCACCGACATATTTAAAACCAGTGAGAGTTCTACGGAGTTCAATTCCATAGTTCAGCGCAATTGAATCTGCGAGAGGATCAGAGACAATAGATGTAACGGCTAAAGGATTATTTAGGCTATTATTAGCCGCCAAATAATCTAACAGAAGTAATCCAAGCTCATTGCCGGAAAGCAACTTCACAGATCCAGCTTCTCTTGCAGCGACGCCGAGGCGATCGGCATCCGGGTCCGTCGCAAGAAACAGATCTGCACCACAATCTTGGGCAAGCGCGATGCCTTCCTCCATAGCAGAAGCATTTTCTGGATTAGGCTTCGGAATTCCAGGGAAGGTACCGTCATCTATAAGCTGCGATTCAACAAGATGGTAATCGATGCCAAGATAATCAAACATTTTAATTGCATGACGGAGGCCCGTTCCGCCAAGAGGCGAATAGACCACGCTAAGATTAGAGCAGTCACGGAGCTCAATCTCGTCCAAGACATCGCCCCAGTATGATTCAATTAACGAATTTGGAATCCAGCGAACGATTCCGGACTTCAAAGCAGTATCGAATGAAATCTCATGAACATCATCAAACGGGTCAACAAGCTCAATTTGAGACTGGATACTTTTAGCAAGAGAATCGGTTGCCTGATCTCCGGTGTGACCATAAACCTTATAACCATTGTATTCCATAGGATTATGCGATGCGGTAATACAGATACCTGCATCGCACCCCAACTTTCTCACAGCATAGCTCAGCAGAGGAGTTGGTTGATGTGTCTTAAACAAATGGCACTCAATGTTATTACCTGCCAAAACGCATGCCGTTTTAACCGCAAAATCATGACTATGGATTCTCGTGTCATAGGCAATCGCTACAGATGAGCGATCCGGCTTAGAAGCATGATTTAGATAAGATGCAACCCCCTGCGTCGCCCTTCCAATGGTGACCGCATTCATCCTGTTAGGGCCAACGCCCATCAAACCGCGAATACCGCCCGTGCCGAATGACAAATTGCATGCAAAACAGTCGTCGAGATATGACCTGTCGTTAAGGGCGGAAATCTCCCAGTCTTCAAGACTACCTTCGAGCTCGACCAACCAATCGTTAAGAGTGCAATTCAATTCCAGCTCCTTGAAATACCAATTTACAAAGTGAGGGCATCCTCGGTTATTAGAAGAATGCCCTATTTTACAACCAAATAGACGATGACTTGAGGGGTCTAAAAGAGATTTAAAAACAACTAGACAAGAGCTACTGCTTCGATTTGAAACTCCAGGACTGCGCGGCGGTACCGTTGCCGGCATAGAGCTGGAGCCGGTTGCCGTCGTTCGTCCTCGAGCCGGGCAGGTCTATGCAGACCGAGGGGTCGTTGGCGGACAGCAGCGAGTAGGAGCCGTCCGCGCCCTTGACGGCGATCCATTTCTGGGCCCGCGTCCCGTTGTACGAGTAGAGCTGCAGGGGCGTGCCGTTGGCCGTCGACGACGAGGGGCAGTCCACGGCCAGGCCGGAGCGGGCGCACCTCAGCACGACGTAGTCCCCGTCGTGGGTGACCTGCCAGGCCTGGGCGTCGGTCCCGTTGGACCCGTACGCCTGGAGCGGGCAGCCGTTCGACCTGCCCCCCATCCCGGCGTCGAAGACGGTCGAGCCCGAGACGAGGCTGGCGACGGTGTAGGTCCCGTCGGGAAGGTCGGAGGAATGGGCGGCGGCGAGCTCGTCGGCGCGAGACTGGGGCGAGCGGTATGCGGAGAAGGACCAGGACTGCGCGGCGGTACCGTTGCCGGCATAGAGCTGGAGCCGGTTGCCGTCGTTCGTCCTCGAGCCGGGCAGGTCGATGCAGACCGAGGGGTCGTTGGCGGACAGCAGCGAGTAGGAGCCGTCCGCGCCCTTGACGGCGATCCATTTCTGGGCCCGCGTCCCGTTGTACGAGTAGAGCTGCAGGG
>JAQCYU010000025.1 GCA_027682925.1 Coriobacteriaceae bacterium AF45-21 | reverse complement strand
CTCGGCCGAGGTGCGCGCGGCCTCCAGACGCTCGAGCGAAAAGGCGAAACCCGCCGCCGGCACCTCGATGCCGTCGCCAAATGCGCCGGTAAAGATGGAGTCGTAGCGGCCGCCCGAACCGACCGGGTCAGGCAGGCCGCCGGCATAGGCCTTAAAGACCAGGCCCGTGTAGTAATCGAAAGAGTTCATGATGGAGAAGTCGAACGACAGCACCTGGGCGTCCCCGGGAGCCAGGCCCTCGACCAGAGCACGCAGCTCACTCGTGAGCGGCGCGACGATGCCCGCCGCCGCCAGAAGCACATCGACGCGGTCGAGTACCTCGGCGCCGCCGTGCAAGCGCGGCAGCTCGCTAATGGCAACCTTGACGGCATCGGACTCGGCGCTTGCCGCCACGCGGGCATCGAGGCCCACAAAGTCGTTGGCGTGCACGCAGCGCAGGGCCTCGGCAGCCAGCTCGCGATCCTCGCACGCCGCGAGCAGCTCCTTAAACGGACGCACGCTACCTGCGATAATGCGCGCATCGGGCAGCGCCAGCTTGCGCACCGCCTCGGCCACGAGCGAGACAATCTCGACATCGCCCGCGGTGTCGCCCGCACCGATAAGCTCAAAGCCCAGCTGTGTAAACTGGCGCGAGCCGCCGGCATTGCGCTGGCACTCGCGAACCACCGGTGCCTCGTAGCGAAGGCGCAGCGGCAGATCGGCCGCGCGCATGCGGGTCGAAACCAAGCGCACGATCGGCAATGTGTTGTCGGGACGGACCACCAGCAGGCGACCGTCGTCATCAAAGAGCTTAAACGGGGTGTCCGCAATGCGGCCGCCCTCCTCGAGCGAGCCCTTGTCCTCGAGCAGCGGCGTCTCGACCGGAAGGTAATGATGCTCCCTGAAGCAGCCCTTCACCGTCAGCGCAATCTCCTCGCGCGCCTGAGCCTCCTCGGGCAATATGTCCCGGAATCCCCACGGTGTGGCCGTCATCTGGTGAGCCTCCTCATGCTGTATTTCGTATAGAACAGAAGACCGGCGTAGCTCCGCCGGTCTTCTGGGTACTTTAGCATACTAGAGTGCTTGCGGGGAAAATCCGTCGCAGCCGCTCACACCGTATTCATCTGGAAACATAGAGTAGATTGCCGCAGCCCAACCCCACCTAGGCGCCAATCGCACGACGATACTCTGCCATTACCTGCGCATCGGCAGCTGCGGGGTCGGCAAAATAGCGCCCGTCATAGGTCTCGGCCGAAACAACTCCGCGATAGCCGCGCGCCACCAGCCTATCCAGGTCAGCGCGCATATCGCGGTCGCCGTCACCCCAGGCAAGATGCGTCGTGCCATCTGCCGCAACATCGACAAAATGCACGTGGGCGACATCTTCGCCAAGCAGATCGAAGTAATCATCGATGGTATCCCCCGCCACCGCCATGGCGCCCATATCCAGACACGCCTTAAGCGCCGGATGATCAACTGCCTCGATCATGCGCTTCGTATCGGCCGCCGAGTTCACGATCATCGACTCAACCGGCTGTAGGGCTTCGAGCACCAGTCGCACGCCGCGTTCTCCCGCATGCTCGGCAATCGCACGCAGCATCGAGGCGCTGCGACCCCACGCATCCTCGATCGGCTCGTTCAAAAATGCCCAGCCGCTCGAGACCATGACTTGCTCGGCTCCAAGTTCCGCCGCGATATCCACAACGTTCTTAAAGTACGCGAGCGTGCGGGTACGCGCCTCATTCCCGCGCGCCGCGATATTCCACGGCTTGGGGTTGTTCTGTTCGGGACAAAGCCCCACAATCCGAACCCCATACCGCTGTGACAGCTCCCGCACCTGCTCGATCGAATCGTATCCATGGCAATCGACATACAGATGCATCGCCCCGGTCCAAAGCTCGCAACACGTGTAGCCCGAGGCCGCTGCCGAGGAAAAGAATTCCTCAAGGTCAAAATAACGATGGCTGATATTCATGACGGCAAGCTGCGGATACTCCATCTTGTCCACCTTTCGGCAAAAGGGCGCCGCAGCACAATGTGCGCGACGCCCCCTCTTATATTGTTTTAATTATGACGGATACCCTACTGAACACCAAGCACTCCAAAGAACGCGCCGGCGATACTCACGAGCAGGATCACGAGCATGATGAGCAGCGGATTCATCTTCTTCTTGAGCATGAGATAGACAATTCCAAACAGCCCCATCGTGACAAAGCCCGGGAAGATTCCGTTGAGCAGCTCGGCGAGCGTCTGAGCGCCATCGCCCGCGCCGACCATGAGCGGAATGTCCACGGTGACCATCTCCATGGTCATAGCGCCGATCACCATGGCGCCCATGATAGAGGCCATCTTGACGATCGTATCCATAATGCCCGATTCCTGGACCTTGCTGATCATGTCCGAGCCAAAGCGATATCCCACAAACGTCAGCAGGTAACGGATGATGTAGTGGGGAACGTTGAACACGAGCAGGAACAAAATCGGGCCAAGAATAGAGCCCTGCAGCGCCAGCGACGTGCCGACACCCGTTGCCAAAATTCGCAGCGTACCCCAGTAGAAGGCATCGCCCACGCCGGACAGCGGTCCCATCAAAGCAAGCTTGACATTAGAGATCGCGCTCGTGTCAAAGTTATCTTCGGTGGCGTTGACTTCTTCCATTGCGGCAGCAATGGACATGGGGAGCGTCGAGATATACGGCGTGACGTTATAGAGCTCCATATGGCGCTTGAGTGCGGCCTTAAAGTCCGCATCCTGCGGATACAGCTTGCGAAGGATCGGCATAAGGGCCCACATAAAGCCGATATGGCCCATACGCTCGTAGTTCCAGGAATGCTCATAGGGAATCGAGCGCCAGAACAGCTTCTTAAGGTCTGCGCGGGAAATCAGCCCGTCGTAAGAAGACTCAAACTTAAAACTCATCGAACCCACTCCCAATCGCAGGATCCTCGGTTGCCGCTGCGGGCTGCTCCGCCTTTTTCTTGTCACCCAAAACCGTCATCGCGACGACGATAATCGCGGCAAAGATCGCCACGCCAGTCGTGCTAATGCCAAAGTAGGCGACGAGGAAGAAGCCAGCGAAGAAGAACGGAGCCACTGTTTTGTTCATAATCATCTGCGCCAGCATCGCAAAGCCGAGTGCGGGCAAGAAGGCGGCGGCGACATCCATGCCGGTCTGAACGAAATCGGGGATGATGTTGAGCAGGCTGGCAACAGCATCGGCGCCAAAGAAGAATGCCAGGGGAATGATCAGCAGGCCGCACCAGCTCTGCGCGTAACCGGCGATGAGCATGTTGCGCGTGATGGCCTTGGTGTCTCCGTCCTCGACGTTTTTGTCGATACGGTGCACCAGCAGCAGCATGACCGGCTGGCCCAGGGCCGTATCGAGCGCCAGGACGATCGTTGCGATGGGAATGCCCAGGGTCAGGGCCGCCGAAGCGTCCGCGCCGGCCTGCATGGCAAGCGACACGCCCAGAATGGTTCCGGAAATCGTATCGGGCGGGTTATACGCACCGACCGAGATGGCACCGACCATGGCAAGCTCCATCGTGGCGCCCATAATGGTGCCGGTCACCACATCGCCCATGACAAGGCCGACCAACGGTCCGAGCACAATGGGGCGCTGAAGGTAACTCGTACCGGTCAGCCACTCGGAATAGCCCAAAAGGGCAATCAGGAAAATCAGGATCGTCTTGATAACCATGACAGCCCCTAACCGATGACCTTTGCGGCGTCAGTCTTCGCATCCGCCGGAATCATCTGAATGAACAGCTCATAGCCCTCGCCGAGTAGCTCCTTCACGTAGGCCTCGTTCTCGGGCGTAAGGAATACGCTCGTCGAGACCTGGCGGGCATCCTCGCTAAAGGCCACATTGCCGAGGTTGATCTTCTTGACGCCCATCGCCTTGGCGACGGCACCGGCCTGTTGGATCGTCTCGCAAACCACGAAGAGCTTGTACTTGTCGGTCACACCGCTCTGGAGCGCCTTGACGGCATCCTCGGTGTTTTTGACGACGACCTTGCATCCTTCGGGCTTTGCAAGGGACAGGGCCTGCAGACGAAGCTTGTCGTTGAGGACCGTGTCGCTCACTAACAGGATGCAGTCGGCACCCAGAGCCGAGGTCCAGCTAACGGCAACCTGGCCGTGAAGCAGTCGATAGTCCACGCGAATCATCTGAATCATGATGTGCTCCTAACGATTAAAACTCATCGAGTTCGGCCTGCCCCAGCAGGTCGTTGACGTACTTGACCTTGGTGTCGTCCGCCTCGACGATCTGGCGAATGGCCTCATCGATCGGGGTGGAGTCGGGCACGAACAGCAGCTGAATAAGGAGCGGCAGATTCATATTGGTCACCAGGTGCGTGTTGGGACGCGTCTGGACGATCTTGGTGAACTCGTTGTTGACGCTGCCGCCAAAGAGGTCGGTGCAAACGACGACCTCATCGTCCGCGGCAAAGCCGTCCAGAATCGCTGCGGCCTCCTTGACCAGGTCCTCGTTTCCGTCGACATACATAGACAGCGCATGGACGTTCTCGCGCTCGCCCGAGAGTAGCCCAATGCTCTCGACGATTCCGGACGCAAAATGAGCATGGGATGCAACGATAAACTGCCTCATTCGATTCCCCTTCTTGCGAACTTCGGCATAAAAATGCCCGGACGCATGCGCCCGGGCAGGGTGCTTCTTGATCAGTAGCTAATTTGTCGCCGATTAGTAATCGAACTGGTGATAGTAGCGACGGTAGTTGAGGTTGTGCTTGGTGACCGTCTCGTAGTAAGCGGCAAGGCGATCGGTGATCAGCGAGGAGAGGATCCACGGAGACACGATGACGCGGAACTCGTCGTCAAGGCCGGGGATCGCGAACTCGGCGGTGTCGATGATGTTGATGTCGGTGTCGCCGGTCACGCCGCGGTTGAGGAACGCGCGGACGCGCTCGTCGAGCTTGCGGTTCTCGTCCTCGCCCATGAACAGGAACACGGGGACGCCGGGCTCCACGAGCTCGAGGGTGCCGTGGAAGAAGTCGGCCGAGGTGATGTAGCGGGTGCGCTTCCACTGCATCTCCTCGAGGATGCACATCGAGAACAGGATCGTCTCGCCCCACAGGGCACCGGAGCCGATGAACATGGTGTAGGGGGCCAGGGCGTACTTCTTGGCGAGCTCCTCGGCGCGCGGCTCGAAGCTCTTGCGGATGTCAACCAGGTGGGTCCAAACGTCCTTGGTCTGCTCGATGAACTTATCGAACTGCGGGAAGCAGCCGCGGCGGTTGAGCAGGCGCAGGCCGAAGCAGTCGGCGAGGTAGTAGCCCTTCTCGCAGCCGCCCGAACCATGGTCAGAAGCCATGCGACGCAGTTCTCGGCACCCACAGCCTGGCCGATGGGGCCTCGGGCTTGGTCATGGCGAAGACGCGCACGCCCATCTCCCTCATCTTGCCGACGGCCTCGAGCACCTCGGGGGTGGTGCCGGACTCGGAGGCGGTCAGCACGACGGATTTGTCGGTCATGCGCTTGTGGCCCATGACGTTCCACTCGGCGGCGTGGATCAGGTAGACCTCGAGGTCGCGGTCGCCGAACTTGTTCATGAGGTACTCGAGCTGCATGAACTCGTCCCAGGTGCCGCCGACGCCCATCAGGAAGACGGCGTCGTAGCCCTCCTCGTGCACGCGGTCGGCCAGGGCGGTCATCCGCTTGCCGGCCTCGTAGACGTTCCTGCCGTCCTCGAGGTAGCCCTCCTGGTCGAAGTGCATGATCTCGATCTTCTCGGTTTCCTTCATTTGTCTCTCCTTTCTGGGGTTGTCTCCACATCCCCCATGCCAACGGGCATCAAAACCCGCTTACATTCCGTAACACTCGGCCGCTTTGGCCTTAAGCGCATTGACTGACTCTTCGTAGCCCTCCGCCTTAACCTCCATCTGTTTGGAGACGGCATCGAGATACGGGTGTACGTCCCATGACTTCAGACGCTCGGCGATTGTGGCCGCAATCGTCTGGAAGAACACAAGATTGGGAATTGCGCTGAGCAGCGGAGCCACCTGAGGCACCGCAACCTCGTGAGCCCTACCCCTGGGATGGGCCGTGAGCAGCACCGTTTTTGTCGTAACGTTCGATAGCGCATCGGCGATATTCGCAAGACGCTCCGACCCCTGCGGATCGTCGACGATAAACACTAGGTAGCCTGGGGTTATCTGCATCTCGGGACCGTGGACGAACTCCTCGCCCTCGTGATGCATGGCAGGAATCTTGATGGTCTCGCTCAGCTTGAGGGCTGCCTCTTCGGCAACGCCATAGTTGGGGCCGTTGCCGACGACCATGGCGGGCATGTGCTCAGAAAGCTCAAGCATGTGGTCTTGGACATATGCCTCGGCGATCTTGCACATCACGGCATTGGCCTGGATAGCCTCGCGCAGGTCGTCAAGACGCTGGGCAACGCCCTTGGCGTCAATCGTTCCGCGCGCCTGGCCGCCGTAAATACCAAAGAGCACCAGGTACTCAACGAGAACCTCGACGCCCAGAGTCACAAAGTCCACCGACTCGACACCCACACCGTAGTCAAGAACGATGTCAGCGTGTTCCTTGATGGGTGCCTCGACGTTTGCCGTGAGCGCAACTGCAGCCATATCGTGCGCGCGCATGTAATCAAGAGCCGCGATCGTATTGGTCGAATAGCCGCTCTGCGAAACGGCAATGTTGAGCGCATGCTGCGGATAGGTGTGTTCAAAATCGACGAAGGCCTCGGGCGTCACAACGGACACCTGCATTTGCAGGGTATCTTGCAGGTAATCGCGGGCGCAATCGGCGGCATGGCGCGACGAACCCGAAGCAACGATGCGCAGCGCGTCAAAAGAACCGGACTGGAAAATATCAACGAGCTGCGCTACCAGCTCAGACGAACGCTCGAGGTTCTCTCCCATACGCACATGGGCAAGCTGAACGTAATCGAGCATCTTCATCGTCTCACCTCGTAACAAATCATTAGTATTTGATACCAATCACAGTTACAGGTTACGGCTTTTTGATACCTCTTTGTCGATTAATTTGTCCCCATCGGCGAACGGTCGATTTTGAGCCATGTAAGGTCGTATATGCAGTCTGCTCAACAAATCAAAATTCCGTCAGCTTTTCAGCCCGTTATGCAAAAACCAGCTAGTACGTATAGGTATATCCACCCGCATCACCGCGGTTAAACGACTTGACGTACTCGATCGCCTGGCCGCTCGCATCGAAGCTCACGCACTCAAGCGTCAAGGCAAGATCGCCCTGCTCCAGTCCAAGCAGGCCGGCATCTCGCGCGCCCAGCGCTTCGATATCGAGCTTTTCCTGTGCCATGACCGGCTTTCGGCCCAACATCTCATAGGTCTCGTACAAACTGAAGACCGACACGTCAATATCTTCGATTGTGGGAAACAGCAGGCACGGGATGAACGCCATCTCAATCGATACGGGATCGCCGTTGACGCAGTTCAAACGCCGAATCGAATACAGTAAATCGTCCTCGGCAATGCCAAACAGGTTGGCATAATATGGACCCGCATAACGCTTGGAACGCGCGAGGATGCGGACGGACGGCTCGCCGCCCGAAGCGCGAACCGATTCGCGAAAGCCTCCCGTTCGCTCGTAGGCAACGGGCACTTTCTGTGCCACAAACGCGCCCTTTCCGCGGACGCGTCGAATCTGCCCACGCCGAACCAGCTCATCGACAGCGCTTCGGATGGTCAAGCGCGTCGTACCAAATTCCTCGGCGAGGTCTTTTTCGGACGGAATCATGGAACCCGTGGGATATATACCGCGCTCGATACGCTCCTCGATGCGGCGTCGAATGCGCATATAAACCGGGGTGGCATCTACTGTTTCAGCCATTGTTCACCTGCCACGCTCCTCATGCCGTTCTTTTCGCCGTTATCGGCAAAGCGGAACTTTGTGGGCAAAATCACCGATTTGCAATGTTCCACAAAACGCATGTCCTTATCAAATTCTATCGTGCTCTCATAGAACACCGGCGTTCCCTCTTCTTGCTGGAGCAACTCGGCCTCTTCGGCGTTCAAACGCGAGATGGAGATATGCTCACGTCCATGCTCAACGCGCACGCCACCTTCTTTGAGCAAGACATCGTAAAGGCCTCACACTCAAAATCGTGATCGGGAAGCGAGGGGCACAGGGACAGGTTAACGTGAGCCGTCTCGATTGACGCCGGCTCGCCCTCAATAAGTCGAACACGCTGCATGCGGAGCAAAGGAGCGCCTACGGCAATCCCAAGCTTGTCGGCAAGTGCCTCATCCGCCTCGATGGCCCCGGTGGAAACCAGACGAGAAGAGGGGTGCAGACCGGCAGTCCGCACAGCATCGGAAAAGTTATACGTTTCCTGAAAGATATTGAGCGGTTTGGGAGGACACACATACGTACCCGATCCGCGACGGCTCTCGAGCGTTCCACACGAGATGAGCCGCGTGATACCGGCGCGCAACGCCGTACGCGAAACGCCAATCTCTTCGCACAGCACGCGCTCGGCCGGCAGGCGATCGCCGCCGGCAAGCTGATGGTGCTGGATATACCAAAGAATCCCCTCAACAGCACGATCTTTGGGGGGAATTGCATAAGATTCGCCTGCCATTGCACAGACTCCTCGTTCAGAAACGTATGTCGCCAAAATTAGGCCAGACCACCCATGGCATCAAATTCGGCCTTGATCTTCTCGGCGACATTCCGATACGACTTATACAGGCTTGAATCGCGTTTGACTTCATCGGTCATAACGGGAATCTCTAGTTTGGAAACCTCGTCTTTTCCCGTCTGAACCGCCACAACAACGCCCATACCAAGACACATATTACGCTTGGCTGCGTTCATTTTTGCCGCCTTAGCGGGATTTGCCAGAATACGCTGGGCAAATTCCTGTTTAGAGACCGCTTCATCGGCCTCCGGATCGCCCGCCTCGGCCACTTCGCACTGCAACACGTCCGCATAGTCAAAAATCTTCGGCTCGCCGCCGCGCTGATGTACGGCCCACTTGCGACGCATGGCATCCTGGTAGATAGCCGGCAAAAACGTAAACCGCGGCGGGTCCAAAATCGTATCCGTGATGGTAAACACATCGGGATCAAAGGCATCCTGCGGGTTTTTCTTCTTGAACAGCCCCATATCAGCCTCTCCTACTAACATTTAACAACTCAAGCTGAATATAGCACCAATTTCAAGCCGCCGCCTCACCCTATCGGTACGCGGCGTCTATGACTCGCCCAGCGGAAGAGTTCACGGACGAGGGCCGGGGAGGCATACTTTGTTGAGAGTGGCTTCGCGAACTTCTCAAAACAAAGTATGCCTCCCCCGGCCCCGGCGACTGTAATCTTGGCTGATCCTAGTTGGATGCACAATCCACAAGGCAGCAACAGCCAAGTCCCCATTACATTAAAAAATATCAGCCCCCGCAGATCGAAACGGTCGAGAGGGGCCGCCTCCGGGGCGGGTGCCTACCTCTGAGAAGTTCGCGAAGCCCACTTCTCAGAGGTAGGCACCCGCCCGGAGGCGGCCCCAGCGCGAGACCGTCCCGGATGCTATTCGTTGTCGCCTGCGGTCATCTGCGTTGCGGAGAGCGTGCCGTCGGCAGCAGTTGCAGCTGCAGCGTCGGGCCAGACCCAGTCGGTAAAGGCCGGGTGATCGAAACCCTCGTCGCACGCGAACTCAAAGGCCTCGGTGCGGAAGGCCTCCCACTCGTCAATCTGCTCTGCAAACTTGTCGGCGTCGACCATGCGCAGCACGTCGGCGGCCAGAGCCCAGCGGTCCATGTTGTTCAGACGCAGCATGTCGAACGGCGTGGTCGTGGAGCCCTTCTCCTCGTAGCCGTGGACGCGGAAGGCGTCGTGGCCGGGGCGGTTCCAGATCAGGCGGCGAATCGTGCCGGCATAGGCGTGGAACGCAAAGAGCACGGGCTTCTCACCGCAGCCGAACAGCTCAGCCCAGCGCTCATCGCTGATGGCCTGGTCGTTCTCGCAGACGTTCTGAATCTTGAGCAGATCGACCACGTTAACGAACCACACCTTAATGCCCAACTCGCGCAGCATATCGGTTGCAGCCAGAGCCTCGAGCGTCGGCACGTCACCGCAGGTCGCAACCACGACGTCGGCCTCGGCGAGTGAACCAGCGGTCGATGCCCACTTCCAAGTCGCGACGCCCTCGGCGAGCTCGGCGCAGGCCTCGTCGACTGTCTGGAAGGTCGGGGCGGGCTGCTTGCCGCAGAAGATGGCGTTGACGCAGTCGGTGGACTGGTAGACGCGCTCGGCCACAGCGAGGGCCATGTTGGCGTCGGCCGGATAGTAAGCATTCACGATATGCGTGTCGTTGGCCTTGTTGAGCAGCAGGTCGATAAAGCCGGGGTCCTGGTGCGAGAAGCCGTTGTGGTCCTGGCGCCAGACATGGCTCGACAGCAAAATGTTGAGGCCGCTGATGGGGGCACGCCACGGAATCTCGCGCTTGGTGGCCTCGAGCCACTTGCAGTGCTGGTTGACCATGGAATCGACCACGTGGACAAAGCTCTCGTAGGAGCTCCACACGCCGGAGCGTCCGGTGAGCACGTAGGCCTCGAGGAAGCCTTCGCACTGGTGCTCGGACAGCTGCTCGACAACCTTACCGGAGCCGGCCAGCAGCTCGTCGTTGGCCTCGTCCTCGTAGAAGCCGGCATCCCACTGCTTCTTGGTCACCTTGTAGGCGGCCTGCAGGCGGTTAGACGCGGTCTCGTCGGGACCAAAGATGCGGAAATCGTCCATGTTCTTGGCCAGAACGTCGGCAGTGTACTCACCAAAGACGCGAGCGGCCTCGGTGGAGCCCCAGCCATGGCCCTTCTCGGCGACGGGGATCTCGTGGGCGTGAATATCGGGCAGCTCGAGCTCGCGGCGCACCTTGCCGCCGTTCGCGTTGGGATTGGCGCCAATGCGCAGCTCGCCGGTCGGCATAAAGGCCGTCACCTCGGGGCGCACCTGGCCCTCGGACGTAAAGAGCTCCTCGGGCTTGTAGGAGCGCAGCCACTCGCGCAGTACGCGGAAATGCTCGTGGGTGTCCTTGGCGCTCGCCAGCGGCACCTGATGGGCGCGCCAGGAGTCCTCGGTCTTCTTGCCGTCGATCTGCTTGGGGCAGGTCCAGCCCTTGGGCGTGCGGAACACGATCATGGGGTAGGCCGGGCGGACCACGGTCTCGCCTGCGGCGGCCTGGGCCTGCGCGGTGGCCTTGATGTCGCAGATCTCGTCAAAGACCTGCTCAAACAGGGCGGCGAAACGCTCGTGGATGCTCGCGTGACTCTCGTCGTCAAAGCCGGCGACAAAGAAGTGCGGCTTGTAGCCCATGCCCTCAAAGAACTTGGTGAGCTCCTCGTCGGACACGCGGGCAAGGATGGTGGGGTTGGCGATCTTGTAACCGTTGAGGTGCAGGATTGGCAGGACGATGCCGTCGGTTGCCGGGTTCACGAGCTTGTTGGACTGCCAAGAGGTGGCAAGCGGACCGGTCTCGGACTCACCGTCGCCCACCACGGCCACGGCCAGCAGGCTCGGGTTGTCCATGACGGCGCCGTAGGCGTGGCTGAGCGTGTAGCCGAGCTCGCCGCCCTCGTGGATGGAACCGGGCGTCTCAGGCGCAAAGTGGCTCGGGATGCCGCCGGGATAGGAGAACTGGCGGAAGAACTTCTGCAGGCCGGCCTCGTCATTGGTGATGTCGGGGCGGATCTCACGGTAGGTGCCATCGAGCAGCGACTGGGCGGTGCCAGCAGGGCCACCGTGGCCCGGGCCCATCAAGAAAATGGCGTTCTGGTTGTGATCGGCGATGAGGCGGTTGACATGACCGAACAGGAAGTTGATGCCGGGCGTGGTGCCCCAGTGACCGACCAGACGGTGCTTAACGTCCGGACGACCAAAATCGCGCGTCTCGCCGGTCTTCTCGTCGACAAAGTCGCTGCGCATCAGCGGGTTGGAGCGAAGGTAAATCTGGCCGACGGACAGGTAGTTCGAGGCGCGCCAATACAGGTCGACACCCTCGAGCTCGGAAGCGGGAACCTCATGTCCCAGTTTTTGCCACGGCGTTCCCAGTGTTTTAGCCATTGTTTATGTCCCTTCGCTGCGCGGTCGCCTTCCGATACGGCAACCTTTCGTTGGGACTAGTATATTTGCTAAAACGTTTTATCATGGTGAAAAACGTTTTAGCATCCTGATTTGCCATATGGACAGGCAAAAGCAGACATTCACCTGCGGCATTGTCTGTCACAGGTACTCCACATTCAATCTGCATGAATTGATAAACGTGTTTAGTTGTGTTTAGTAAGCTCGAGCACGCTGTCCTTAACGATAAGCGCCGGCTCCAGAACGACCTCTTCGGCACGCCTGCCGCCCCTACCGGCAAGACGCTTGGACATGCAGCCAAAAGCATGCTCGGCGAGCACGCCGGGGTCCTGCTCGATCGCGGTCAACGCCGGCTCAAAGAGAACGTCGGCCGCCGAGTTGTCATAGCTCACCACCGAGATATCGCCCGGAATGCTCTTCCCCATCTCGTGCAGGCGCTTGAGCAGGCCCAGCGCAATGTTGTCCGAGCTTGCGAACACAGCAGTGGCGTCAGTTGCGAGCACCGCCTCCGAGGCCTCGTAGGCACTCGGAATGTAATACTCACTCTCGAACTCCAAGCGCGCATCGATGGGCAGCCCCACCTCGCGCAGCGCACGCTCGTAGCCGGCAAGACGCTTACGACCCGTATTGGAGCGGCGCGCGTTAACCAGGCAGGCAATACGGCGGTGGCCTTGCTCGATTAGATAGCGGGTGGCCATATAGCCGCCCATCTCGTGGTCGAACATCACCTTGTCGCACTCAAGTCCCTCAATGGCACGGTCAACCATTACCGCCGGGATGGGCAGATGGCTGACTTCTTCGCGCAAAGCGCGGTCGTCCGAGAATTCGTCGCCCACGACCAAAAACACACCATCGACGCCGCGCGTCACCAGCTGGCGCAGGAGCTCTAGATCGTCCTCGGCGCTTCCACCCGAACTGGTAATAAAGAGCGCGTAGCCGTCCTCGCGGCAGCGCTTTTCCAGACTGCCAGCGAGCGAGGCAAAAAATCGGCTCTCGATGTTGGGAACGATAAGGCCCAGCGTGCGAGACTCGCGCATGACCAGGCTGCGCGCGATCTGGTTGGGAACATAGTGGTTGCGCGCCGCGACCTCTTTGATGCGCTTGCGGTTTTCTTCCGAGATGCGACAAGGCCGGTTGTTGAGAACAAGCGAGACCGACGAGGGGGAAAGCCCCACCTCCTGGGCAATCTGCTTGAGAGTAACTTTGTTGCCCATCTCGCTCCTTCCGAGTATTCGCGCAATCTCTTGAAAGTATAGCGACCGTCCCTCTACCTCGATGATAAACACTTTACCAATCCGGTAGACGGCTGTTTTATCGCCGCGATTGGTGCAAAGCAACCTGACCCCTTTGCACCATGTGATGCATTGGGGTCAGGTTACTTTGCACCAAATCCATCCGGGTGGGGTATATTGCATTCGATTGATGAAAACGACCACCATAAGGCGGATATACGTATGCACGAGAATGACTTTTTTAACGAGGACCTGCTCTGCGCGCTCGCTGGCGTTGCCGGCGAGGACAACGTGCTCATGAGCGAGCCTATGCGCGAGCACACCACGTTTAAGATCGGCGGCCCGGCCGACGTCTTTGTCACGCCCGACACCGAGCAGGGACTCGTTGCCACGCTCGATACCTGCTACCGCTGCGATCTGCCACTCACCATCGTGGGCAACGGCTCCGACCTGCTCGTCGGCGACAAGGGCATCCGCGGCGTCGTCGTGGCGCTGGGCGAAGGCCTCTCTAACATCACCGTCGACGGCACGCATGTTACGGCAGCAGCCGGCGCGCTGCTCTCGGACGTAGCGGCCGCGGCAGCCGAGGCTGGTCTTACCGGCATGGAGCCCATCTCGGGCATCCCCGGCTCGGTCGGCGGCGCCTGCTACATGAACGCCGGTGCCTACGGCGCCTGCATGGCCGATGTTTTGGAGTCCGTGCGCGTCTATAAGCCCGCCCGCGTGCTCGACGACGGCACCCGCGGCAGCGGCAATATCATCGAGTTCGATGTCGATGAGCTCAACCTGGGCTATCGCAAGAGCCGCATTGCCGACGACGGCTTTATCGTGCTTTCGGCCACCTTCAATCTCGCCCCGGGCAACGCCGCGATGATCAAGGCCGACATGGACGACTACCGCCAACGCCGCGAGGACAAGCAGCCGCTCGACATGCCGAGCGCCGGCTCCACCTTCAAGCGCCCCGAGGCCACTTTGCCGGCAAGCTCATCATGGACGCCGGCCTGCGCGGCCACGCCATCGGCGGCGCCCAGGTGAGCGAGAAACACTGCGGCTTCATCGTCAACGCCGACCACGCCACCGCCGCCGACGTCGACGAACTCATCCGCCACATCCAATCAACCGTCAAAGACCAATTCGGAGTAGACCTAGAACCCGAAGTCCACCGAGTCGGCGAATTCCTCTAACAAAGAAGGCCCCGAAAGGGAGAGGCTTCGTAAGAAAGTCCTCTCCCTTTCGGCTTTTGTAATCCTCCACTAATGATTGAATTGGCTGGTAAAATCAATCGTACGTGGAGAATTACAATATGGAAGGAGGACTTGACTATGGCAAATGGAAATGCAGCGACTTTTTCTCGGCTCGGCTCGGCTCGGCTCGGCTCGGCAGGAGCATAGCGCCGCCTTTTCAGCCTTTCAAGTCTTATTTCATACAATTTATAACGAACCGGTTGCCGGAGACAGGGCGCATTATGCCTTGGCTTCGGCTTTTTGCGTTTTCCGGAAGGACGGTGGTTTGATATTGAAGTCCTAACCACGACCGTCAAATCAATCTTTTCCGGTTAAGACTTCTATCTTCTCCGGCGTGCCCGCTGTCGGAGGAAGTAAATAGCGGATAGAAATAGTTTGGAGGAATGGAAATGAAGAAGAAGCTTCTAGGCGCTCTGCTTGCGCTTTGCCTTGTGATGGTGCTTGCCCCGATGACAGCGCTTGCACAAGAAAACGAGCAAAGCAGCAAAACATCAATCACAACAGTAGATGAGCTTTTGCAATTTGCAAAAGCTGTGGACAATGGCGAATATGACGATAAAACAGATGCTGTTGTATCGCTTGATGCAGATTTGGATTTAACAGGTGTTGCGTGGACACCAATTGGTAGCGTATTTGCTGCTGATGGAACTCTGCAGCATTACTTCAGCGGCAAGTTTTATGGAAACGGGCATACGATTTCCAATTTAGATTTTTCCGAAAACTACGGAAAGGCAGAGTATCCGTCTTTCGGATTATTCAGTGAGGTTTACGGCGCTGAAATTTCCAGTTTGACAATTCAAGGCAAGCTGGATGTATCCAATTCGGGGTATGTCTATTTTGGAACGGTAGCGGGTGTTGCAGCAGACAGCAAAATTTCTGACTGCGTTTCAGATGTGTCGTTCACGAATACAGACAAATATATTAACGGTACTGCGGCTATGTGCGGATATGCAATAAATAGCACGATTGAGTACTGCCAAAACAAGGGGAATTTTTCAATAACGAAAGATGTCAGCTCTTTCCAGATGGGCGGTATCGTAGGCGTTGCTCAAAACAGTACCGTACAGTATTGTGCTAATACAGGCGAGATGACCTCTTGGACACCCTGCACCGGCGGAATTGTTGGACAGTTGTATCAAGCCTCAAAGATTATCAATTGTTATTCCACAGGGAAAATGGCTCCTCTTGGCAAGGGAACTACGGATTTCGGCGGCATTGCAGGCATAGTTGGTGCAGGCACTGAAATCAGACATTGCTATTTCGCTGGTGAAATGGATTTATCTCAATTTACTGCCACTACGCCTTATAAGCGTTTGGGTGGCATTGCAGGCGGCGTTTCATCTGATACACCTGCTTTTGAAAACAACTATTTCGTGGGAACTGAAAATGTCCCGGCTTGCTTTAAGTACCAGGATGCCGGAACAGAAAAGACCCTTGACTCTATGAAAACGGAAGAGTTCTTTAATGAGATCACTGCTGCTGGCGGCAATTATCGATTTAACCCAAATGGCACACCTATTCTGCCAGCACCGAAATATGCAGTTTCTTTTGTTGTAACACCTGCTGAACTGACAAATGTAATCATCAAAGTGGACGGTCAGGCAGTAACAAGCCCCGCCAATTTGGAGGCAGGTACTTATCAAGTCGAAGTCAGCGCAGATAATTGCGAGGCTTTCAATTCCAATATTACGATTACGGCTGATACAGCAACTCATGTGCAGACCATTGCAATGACTTATTTACCTGCCGACTACACTAAGGTCGACGAAGCCATTGCCAAGGCAAATGCACTGAACAAAGATGAATACAAAGACTTCACTGCGGTAGAAGCTGCCGTCAAAGCTGTTGTCCGCGACAAGAACATCACTGAACAGAGTGAAGTTGATGCAATGGCAAAGGCTATTGAAGATGCGATTGCTGCTCTTGAGAAAAAACCTGTCAGCACCAAGGAGAAAAAACCTGCCAGCACCAAACCGGGAACATCCGATAAGCTTCCGCAGGCCGGCGATACAAACAGCCTTGCTTTGTGGATCGCCCTGCTGTTCGCCAGCGTCGGCGCAGTAACCGTAACAACCGTTTACGGCGGAAAGAAAAAGCGCAGCGTAAAGTAAAACTAAGTATTTAGCCCAAGGGACCGTCGCTTTCCTATATTCAGACAACCAGTCCGGTGAGTCGCGCTCAGGACCCGAGAGGGCCGCGTGCCCGCCCGCAATATATATGATTGATCGCGAGTTCCGCACGCAAAGAAGGCCACTTAATGTGGCCTTCTTCTTGCGCAGGACTGCCCGAGCAGGCAATCAAATATATTGCGGGCGGCACGCGGCCCAGTCGGCTTTACGACAGCGCAATACCGCCGAGCCAGCCCCAGCGAACGCCAGAGCCAGTGCCGTAGAACCGAATAAACGCATCAAGTGACTTAGACGTAATGGCGCCCTCGTTGCTCATAACGATGCCGCCGCCAACATAGATGCCCACGTGTCCGTACAGCAGACCCGGCGTACCGGTGCCGCTGTGCGACGAGTCGGCCACGATCATGCCCACCTGCAGCGCCGAACGATCGGAGCTGTAGCACCAGGCGTTAAACATGTCGCACGCGTTGCCGCCAAAGTAGCCCACGCCGGCGTTGCGGAACACGTTGGTAACCCAGGCAGCGCACCAGTTCAGGCCAGGCGAAGGCGTGGAGTAGCATGCGTTGACGACAGCCTGCTGCTTGCCCGAGCCGGCATTCTGTTGCGGAGTTCCGGGCGCATACGATCCGCCACCCGAGCTTGAACCACCCGAGTAGGAATTGTTCTTGTTTGCGGCAGCCGCGGCAGCGGCAGCCTTCCTGGCAGCCTCCTCTGCCTGGGCGGCAGCGAGAATCTCGGAATCGCGCTGGGCCATGAGCTCCTTGACATCGTCGGAGAGGCCGTTCAGAACCGTCTGGACCTCCTGCTGCTTGGCCTGCATGTCCTGCATCTGAGCAGTCTGCTGGTCCTTGAGCTTCTCCAAGTCGGCCTTTTGCGACTCGAGCTCGGACTTCTGTGTATCGAGTTCTTTCTGGATGGTCTGGATGTCCTCAATGGCGTCACGGTCGCTCTTGTTGATCTTCTCGACGTAATGCGCGTTGGCGACGAGCTCCTCAAACGAGCCAGAAGCGAGCAGCAACGACAGGATGTTGGTGCCGCCCGACTTGTAGCTGGCGGCAACGCGGTCGGAAAGGTCGCCGCGCTTCTTCTTGAGCTCGGTCTTCTTGGTGTCGATCTGAGCCTGCGTCTCGTCAATCTGGCCCTGCACGCCTTCGATATCGCTGAGGGTCTGGGCATTCTTGTTGGCGAGCGTCGCGTACTCATTGGCGATGCTGTCGAGCTGAGCCTGGACCTCGTCGAGCTGGGCCTGGGCGGCATTTAGTTTGTCGGTGGTTTCTTGGCTGGCCTCAGCCGCATGGGCGCGGGCGGGCAGGCCAAAAAGAACAGCCGCGGAAGCGGCGCCGAAAAGAGCCTTAAGGGCAGTGCGGCGCGAAAGCTCCTGCGAAAAAATGGAATCGTTGTTCGGTGACATATGTACTCCGTTACATGCTTATTTATATGTCGCTCAACTCAAACATATTAACGCACATCGCGCCTGTCCCAACTATTTCCACGAACGGCTGGAAAAGCATGGTCAGCGGCTCGCAAATACGCCCCACACCAAAGGTAAGGATTATGCAAATAACACCCTATGAGTACGTTAACATCAATCCTCTGGTTTTCCTGCCCCGCGTGTTTTGGGCGCCCCCAGCTGCGCTATACTCCCCTCAAGAAGTGTTCCTGATTCGATAGGAGACTACATGTCCAAAGCACTCGACCCCAAAGACACCTGCGTCCTCGTTACCGGCGGCGCCGGCTTTATTGGCTCGCATACCGTCGTTCAGCTGCTCGAGGGTGGCTACCAGGTTGTCGTCGTCGATGACCTCTCCAACTCCAGCGCCGTTGCCATCGACCGCGTCAAGACCATCGTGGGCGACGAGGCCGCCAAGAACCTCACCTTCTACGAGGCCAACGTGCTCGACCGCGATGCGATGAACAAGATCTTCGATACCCACCAGATCGACCGTGTCATCCACTTCGCCGGCTTTAAGGCCGTTGGCGAGTCGGTGAGCAAGCCCGTCGAGTACTACCACAACAATATCGAGAACACCCTGGTGCTCATCGATGTCATGCGCAACCACGGTTGTAAGTCCATCATCTTCTCGAGCTCTTCGACCGTCTACGGCGATCCGGACAATCCGCCCGTCACCGAAGAGGACCCCAAGAAGCCCGCGACAACCCCTCATGGTTGGACCAAGTGGATGATCGAGCAGATCCTCATGGACGTCCACACCGCCGACCCCGAGTGGGACGTCGTGCTGCTCCGTTACTTCAATCCCATCGGCGCCCATCCGTCGGGCCTGATTGGCGAGGACCCCAAAGGTATCCCCAACAACCTGGTGCCTTACGTCGCCCAGGTCGCCGTCGGTAAGCTCGAGGCTGTTCAGGTTTTTGGCAACGATTACCCCACCCCCGACGGCACCGGCGTGCGCGACTACATCCACGTGTGCGACCTGGCATCTGGTCACGTGGCCGCCCTCAACTGGATGAACGGCAAGACCGGCGTCGAGATCTTTAACCTGGGCACCGGCACCGGCACCTCGGTACTCGAGGTCGTCGCTGCCTTCTCCAAGGCCTGCGGCAAGGAGCTGCCCTATGTGATCCGCGAGCGCCGCGCCGGCGACATCGCCGCCAACTGGTGCGATGCCTCCAAGGCCGAACGCATGATGGGCTGGAAGGCCCAGTACGATATCGCGGACATGTGCCGCGACAGCTGGAATTGGCAGAGCCACAACCCCAACGGCTTCGCCGACGCCGAGTAGCAAAAACCTACATACCGTTCTTGCCCCGATCTCACGATGTGAGACCGGGGGCTTTTTCATGACGCGTAACCATTCACCGAAATACTTCCAACTTTTTTATCTTGCCTGTACATGTTTAAACAACATGTTTTACAATAGGCGTATCGAATCAGAACATCGGAGGCGGACTGCATACCCATCGGCAGGCCGACCCCACAACAAGAAGGTTGGTGAGCGCATTCATGGAGCGTGCAAGCGGCGTCCTCATGCCCGTCTCATCTCTGCCCGGACCATACGGAATCGGCGGCTTTGGCTGGAATGCCTACGACTTCGTCGATTTTCTCGCCTCGTGCAAACAACATTACTGGCAGATTCTGCCCCTTACGACGACCAGCTATGGCGATTCGCCCTATCAGTCGTTCTCGGCCCGCGCAGGCAACCCCAACTTTATCGACTTCGCCGAGCTTATCGAGGCAGGGTATCTGGAGCAGCGCGATATCGACGGCGTGTACCTGGGCTCCGACCCCAGCAATGTCGACTATGGCGCCATTTTTGGTGGCCGTCGTCAGATTCTCGACCGTGCCGCCGAGCGCTTTGCTGCCGACAAGCCGGCCGATTTCGATGACTTTATCCAGGCCAACGAGGACTGGCTCATCCCCTACTGTGAGTTCATGACCGTCAAAGAGGAGTGCGGTCTCAAGGCGTTTTGGGAGTGGCCCGCGGAGCTCCGCACCCGCGGCGAGGCTTCCGCCAAGGTCTGCGCCGACCATCCGGCGCGTATGCTCTACCACCAGATGACGCAGTACTTCTTCGATCGCCAGTGGAGCCGCCTCAAGGCCTATGCCAACGAGCGCGACATTCTCATCATCGGCGACCTGCCCATCTATGTCTCGCGTGACTCCGTCGAGATGTGGGCGACACCTGAGCTCTTTAAGATCGACGCCGCCGGCAATCCCGTGAGCGTCGCCGGCACGCCGCCCGACCAGTTCTCGGCCACCGGCCAGTACTGGGGCAACCCCATCTACGACTGGGACGCCATGGAGGCCGACGGCTTCTCCTGGTGGGAGGGCCGCATTCGCGCCGCCCTCGACATGTACGACGTCATCCGCCTGGATCACTTCCGCGGCTTCGAGGCCTATTGGGAGGTGCCGTTCTCCTCGCCTGATTCGTCCTACGGTTCGTGGACGCAGGGTCCCGGCCTCAAGCTCTTCAAGACACTCGAGGAAAAGCTCGGCACGCTGCCCATCATCGCCGAGGACCTGGGCTTCCTCACCCCCGGCGTCATCGATATGCGCGACAACTCGGGCTTCCCCGGCATGAAGATCCTGCAGTTTGCCTTTGAGGGCACCAACTCGTACTACCTGCCGCACAACTACATTGCCAACACCGTCGCCTACGTGGGCACTCACGACAACGAGACGGCACGCGGCTGGTTTGAAGGAACGGCTACCCCGCGTCAGCGCGAGCAGACAGCCCTGTACACCCATCAGCAGGCCGGCGAACCCATCGCCGACGCGCTCAACCGAACCATCGCAGCCAGCGTGAGCGACACGTGCATCTACACCATGCAGGACCTGCTCAACTTGGGCAACGAGGCGCGCATCAACACCCCTGCCACGCTGGGCGGCAACTGGACCTGGCGCATGCTCGACGGCGCCATCACCCGCGAGCTCGAGCACAAACTCACCGACTGGACCGAGACCTACTTCCGCATCCCGTCGGAAGCCGAAATCGAGCTTCCTCAATAGGAGCTACCGCGCCCGACCCCTCCCCACCGTGCGGACGCGCTTGCTTACCCGCGCGAGGCCACCCCAATCCCCTCGCGCGGGATTCTTATGAATTGCAGACATGTAATCAACCCATTACAGGAGGAAACATGCCCCAAATTAACCTCATGGAACTCGCCGAGCAGTCTTTTGGCACCTCGCTCGAGCAGCTCGACGACCGTCGCATTTACAAGCTGCTGGTCAAACTCGTGCAGGAGCGCTCCGCCGCCTGCCCGCTCAACAACGGCAAGAAAAAGCTCTATTACATTTCCGCCGAATTTTTGATCGGCAAGCTGCTCATCAACAACATGATCGACCTCGGCATCTACGACGAGGTTAAGGACCAGCTCACCGCCGCAGGCCACGACCTCAACAAGATCGAGGAGTTCGAGGTCGAGCCGTCGCTCGGCAACGGCGGCCTGGGCCGCCTGGCCGCATGCTTCCTGGATTCCATCGCCACGCTGGGCTTGACCGGCGATGGCGTGGGCCTCAACTATCACTACGGCCTGTTCCGTCAGCGCTTTGTCGACAACCAGCAGAAGGCCGTCCCCGACGAGTGGCTCGGTGAGCAGGACATCCTAGTCGACGACGACCGCTCCTACACCGTCGAGTTCGGCGATTTTGCCGTTACCTCCAAGCTCGTCAACATCGACGTGCCCGGTTACGGCCAGCCCACCAAGAACCGTCTGCGCCTGTTCGACCTGGCGAGCGTCGACGACGGCCTGGTCCCCGGCAGCTCCATCGACTTCGACAAGACAGAGATCGCCAAGAACCTCACCTTGTTCCTCTACCCCGACGATTCCGACGAGCAGGGCCGCCTGCTTCGCATCTACCAGGAATACTTCATGGTGAGCAACGCCGCCCAGCTCCTGATCGACGAGGCCATCGAGCGCGGCAGCAACCTGCACGATCTGGCCGACTACGCCGTGGTCCAAATTAACGATACGCACCCCACCATGGTCATCCCCGAGCTCATTCGCTTGCTCACCACCGAGCATGGCATCGAGTTTGACGAGGCCGTGACCATCGTACGCTCCATGGTCGCCTACACTAACCACACGATTCTTGCCGAGGCGCTCGAGAAGTGGCCGCTCGTTAGCCTGCAGAAGGTCTCCCCTGCCATCGCCGACATTATCGTCAAGCTCGATGAGATCGCGAAAGCCGAGCACGATGACCCGCGCGTCGCCATCATTGACGAGCACGACACCGTCCACATGGCCCACATGGACATCCACTTTGGCTTCTCCATCAACGGTGTAGCCGCCCTCCACACCAAGATTCTGGAGGACACCGAGCTTCATCCGTTCTACGAGATCTATCCCGAGAAGTTCTCCAACAAGACCAACGGCATCACCTTCCGCCGCTGGATCCATGGGGCCAACCCCGCGCTCGCCAGCCTGCTCGACGATGTGATCGGCACCGACTGGCGCAGCACCGGCGATCTGAGCAAACTCGCCAAGTTCGCCGACGACAAGAATGTTCTTGAGCGCCTGGCCGCCACCAAGACCGAGGCCAAGGCCATCATGCGCCAGTTCATGGCGCTCGAACAGGGCGTGACGATCCCATCCAACGCCATCATCGATGTTCAGGTCAAGCGTATCCACGAGTACAAGCGCCAGCAGATGCTCGCGCTCTACATAATCTGGAAGTATCTCGACATCAAGAACGGCAATAAGCCTAAGCACCCCGTCACCATCATCTTTGGCGGCAAGGCGGCCCCTGCCTACACTATCGCGCAGGACATCATCCATCTGATCCTGACGCTGTCGCAGTGGATTGCAAACGACCCCGACGTGGCTCCCTACCTGCAGGTTGTCATGATCGAGAACTACAACGTCACCGCCGCCGAGCGCGTGATCCCCGCCGCCGACATCTCCGAGCAGATCAGCCTGGCCTCCAAGGAGGCGAGCGGCACCTCCAACATGAAGTTCATGCTCAACGGCGCCCTAACCCTGTGCACGCTCGACGGCGCCAACGTGGAGATTGCCGAGCTCGTGGGCGACGAGAACATCTATACCTTTGGTGCCTCGTCCAAACAGGTCGAGCAGCTCTACGCCGACGGCAGCTATAACGCCAGCGCACTCTACCGCAAGCCCGGTATCAAGCTGCTGGTGGACTTTATCACCAACCCCGCCTTTATGGCGACCGGCAACGCCGAGCGCCTGCAGCGCCTGCACGACGACATTAAGGGCAAGGACTGGTTTATGGCCCTGCTCGACATTGAGGAGTACATCCAGACCAAGGAGCGCGTACTGGCCGACTACGAGGACCAGGACGCCTGGATGCGCAAGGCGCTCATCAATATCGCCAACGCTGGCACCTTCTCGTCCGACCGCACCATCTCCCAGTACAACGACGAGATCTGGCACCTGAACTAATTTCGCTTCCCTTACCCATCCTCTTGAGAAACGGAGTCGTGGCAACACGGCTCCGTTTTTTGTGCCCGCACGTTACCCTGTGATCCGACTCGGCCAAACAATCTCGATCCGTAGCAATTACTCAACCAAAACGGTCCCAGCCGTTACAGATTGAGACATACCGGCCCCTCCCCTTGGGTTTATCTCAATCTGTAACATCTAGCAGGTGTAATTCGCCTTTGGTGTTACAGATTTAGATGAAATGGTTAGCTCAGCGGAACCGTCTCGATCTGTAACATCTAACGTCCGAAATCGGCCCTACCTGTTACAGATCAAGACAAACTGACAGACGGAAAGCCCCAACACAAAGAAAGGCTCCCCTCTCGCCCAGTGGACGGGAGGGGAGCCTTATATGTGACCGCGGCAAAAGGATGGCAAAGCCGCAGTCGCCCAAAGGGAGGGCCTGGATGCACCGGGCCTAGATAAGGTTCTTGCCAGACACCTTATCGAAGAGATGAGTCGCGTTCTTCTCGAACTTGAACCAGATGGGGTCGCCAGCCTTGAGCGCGCCCTTGGCCTCGAGGTCGACGACGGGGATAATCAGGACAAACTGGCCATCGGGAGCGGTCACGTGGACATGCTCGGTCGAGCCCATGAGCTCGGTCACCTCGACGGTGCCCTGGAGCGCACCCTCCTCGCCCTTGTCGGCAAGCAGGATCTGCTCGGGACGCACGCCGGCCGTAATCTCCTTCACGTCGCCGCCATCCCAGTTGAGGGCAAGCTGAGCGCAAGTCTCGGGGGCGAGTGCCACGTTCATATCCTCGGTCTTAACGGTAAAGCCGTCGCCCGAGCGCACCAGCTGGGCATCGAAGAAGTTCATCTGCGGCACGCCGATAAAGCCGGCGACGAAGATGTTCGCGGGGTGGTTGAAGACCTCCTGCGGCGTGGCAATCTGCTGGACGACGCCGTCCTTCATGACCACGATGCGGTCGCCGAGGGTCATAGCCTCGGTCTGGTCGTGGGTAACGTAGATGAAGGTGCCCTTGATCTCGTGACGCAGCTTGATGAGCTCGGCGCGCATCTGGTTACGGAGCTTGGCGTCCAGGTTGGACAGCGGCTCGTCCATCAGGAAGACCTTGGGGTCACGCACGATGGCGCGACCGATGGCGACGCGCTGGCGCTGGCCGCCAGAGAGCGCCTTGGGCTTACGGTCGAGGTACTCGGTAATACCCAGGATCTCGGCAGCGGAGCGAACCTTGCGGTCGATCTCGTCCTTGGGGACCTTCTTGAGCTCAAGCGTAAACGCCATGTTCTCGTACACCGTCATATTGGGGTACAGAGCATAACTCTGGAACACCATGGCGATGTCGCGGTCCTTGGGCGCCACGTCGTTGACGCGCTTGCCATCGATGAACACGTCGCCCGAGGTGATGTCCTCCAGGCCGGCGACCATGCGCATCGTCGTGGACTTACCGCAGCCAGAAGGGCCAACGAGGACGATGAACTCCTGGTCGTGAACGGTGAGGTTGAAGTCCTCTACAGCGAGCACACCGTCCTCGGTAACCTTGAGGTTGTGCTTCTTCTCCTCGGTCTTCTTCTTTTTGCCAAAGAAGCCCTTCTTTTTTGACTCGTTGTTGGGATACACCTTCTGAACATGTTTGAGAACGATCTCGGCCATGTCTTTACCTTTCGATACGCGGCGCCGCGCTGAGAGGCGCCGCCAAAACTTGCAAAACAGTTACGGCATCAGCCCTTGACGGCACCTGCCACCACACCGTCGATGATGTACTTCTGGCAGAAGATGTACATGATGACGATGGGGATGACGACCATCATGATGCACGCCATCATGGGGCCGAGCTCGACGTGGCCATAGCCGCCACGGAAGTACTGGATCAAGATAGGAATGGTCTTGTACTTGGTGGAGTCGAGCGTAAGGTAGGGCAGCAGATAGTCGTTCCAGACCCACATGGTCTCAAGGATGCCGACCGAAAGATAGGTGGGCTTCATAATGGGAAGGACGATCTTAAAGAACACTTGGACCGGGTTGCAGCCGTCGATCATGGCCGCCTCCTCAATCTCGAGCGGGATGTTCTTTACAAAGCCGGCGAACATAAAGACCGCCAGGCCCGCGCCAAAGCCCAGATAGATAAAGCAGATGTTGAACGGCGTGTTAAAGCCGATGCGGTCCGCCAAATTGGACAGCGTGAACATCAGCATCTGGAACGGCACGACCATCGAGAACACGAACAGGTAATAGAAGAAGTTCGAGATCTTGTTATTGACGCGCACCACGTACCAGGCGCACATGGAGCAGCACACCAAGATCAGCACGACCGACGTGACCGTGATGATGAGCGAATACATAAACGCCGAGGCAAAGCCCTGCTCGTTTAAGGCGTGCACATAGTTTGCAAAGCCGTTGAACGTCTCGGGCGTGAGCAGATCGAACGCCGTGGTGGTGCTGATTGCGGTCCCCTTCTTAAAGGAATTGAGCGCAATCATGAACACGGGGTAGATCCACGCGAGCGACAGAATCGTAAAGAAAATCGAGAGTGCGCGGTTAATAGCCTTATCGCGTTTCATTACTGCTGCACCTCCTTGGACCTCGTGGCCTTAAGCTGGATCATGGAAATAGCGACAACCAGGATGCAGAAGATGACTGCCTTGGCCTGGCCAATGCCCTGCCATGCGATGCCGGCGCGCGAATAGAACGTGTTGTAGATGTTCAGGGCGAGCATCTCGGTGGAGTGCGCGGGGGCGCCACCGGTAAGAGCGAGGTTCTGGTCGAACAGCTTAAAGCCGTTGGTGATGGACAGGAACAGGCAGATGGTGATCGTCGGCATCAGGTTAGGGATCTTAACCTTCCAAAACGTCTGCCATGCCGTGGCACCGTCAACCTTGGCGGCCTCGATGTAGTCGGACGGAATGGACTGCAGACCAGCGATGTAGATGATCATCATGTAGCCGACCTGCTGCCACAGGGTCAGGATGATAAGGCCCCAGAAGCCAGCAGCAGAGTTAAGGGCGATGAGCTGGGCGCCCACGTTGGAGAGCAGACAGTTGATCAGAATCTGCCAAATGTAGCCCAGCACGATACCGCCGATGAGGTTCGGCATAAAGAAGATCGTACGGAAGATGTTGGTGCCCTTGAGCGCTTTGCGGGTGAGCGCCTGCGCGATGGCCAGCGCGATCACGTTGATGAGCACCGTCGACAGGAAGGCAAACGCCACCGTAAAGAAGAACGACGTGGAGAACTGCGGATCGGACAGCGTGCGCACGTAGTTCTCGATACCGACAAAGTGCGCGTTATTGATGGTAATAAACTGGCAGAACGAGAGATAGAAACCCTGGATAAAGGGAATCACGAACCCGATCATAAACGCCAGGCACGTGGGCAGCATAAAGAGCGGCCACCAGCGCTTGAGTGCTTTGCCCATAGAAGGGTCCTTTCAATATGCAGGGGGCGGGCAAACCTACGTCTGCCCGCCCCCTGTCGCTAATCAGATAGCTTGGGCAGCAACTGCTTACTCGGAAGCAGCCTTCTCGGTCTTCCAGCCATCGACGAAGGCGTTCTTGACGCCGTCCCACTTGGTGTTGTCGGCAGCATAAGCGATGAGAGCCTGCTTGAGGTTCTTCTTCCACTCCTCGGAGGGGATGTAAACGAAGTCCCAAGCGACGGTCTTCTTGCCGTCCTTGGCCATAGCAACGGCCTGCTGAGAGAAGACGTTGGTGGTCTCCTTAGCGCTCTTGAACGGGGCGGTCAGACCCATCTTGTCAGCGATGATGCTGGTGGCGGTGTCAGAAGTGACGCACCAATACATGAAGTCCTCGGTGGCCTTCTGGGCATCCTCGGAAGCCTGGGAGCTGACGCACCAGTAGTTCTCGCCGCCGGAGCACAGGCCCTGGTTCTCCTCGCCGTCGACGCCGATGTAGATCGGCAGCATGCCGAGCTGGTCGTCGGTCATACCGGCCTTGGTGAGGTCGGCGTAGGCCCAAGAGCCGTTCTGATAGAAGACGGCCTTGCCGGTTGCGAACTCGTTGGTGGCGTCGTCGCCGGTCTTGGAGGCAAGCTGCGAAGGATCGCAGGTGGAGTCGGTGATATACAGGTCGAAGATCTGCTTAAAGTTGTCGAGATACTCGCCCTTGATCTCGTCGTCCTCCTGGTTGTGCTCCTTCTCGAACTCGTAGTAGAGCGGGAGGTTGGCGAGGTGGGTGGTGTAGCGCCAGCTGGAAGAGTCATCCATACCGGCGGAAGTGAAGGCACCGTCAACGCCGAGCTCGTCCTTGCGGGCCTGGATGTCATCGGCGCAAGCTTCAGCTTGTCGAAGGAGTTGATGTCCTCGGCCTTGTAGCCGGCCTTCTCGAGGAGCTCCTTGTTGTAGATGATGCCGTAGCTCTCCTGAACCCAGTCGATACCCAGATCCTTACCGTCGGACTGCAGCGCCAGGGAGTCATCGATGAGCTCACCGCGGAGCTTGGTGTCGGACAGGTCGGCGCAGTAATCCTTCCAGTTCTTAAGACCGGTGGGGCCGTTGACCTGGAACAGGGTCGGAGCGGAGCTCTTGGACATCTCGGACTTGAGCTTCTCCTCGTAGGTGTTGGAGGCGGCGGTCACGATCTTGACCTCGACGCCCTTCTCCTCCTTGTACGCCTTGGCGATCTCCTTCCACTCCTTGTCGACCTCGGGCTTGAACTGGAGGAAGTAGACCTCGGCGGCGTCACCAGAGGCAGCAGAGCCGGAGCCAGCGGAGCCACCGCAGCCCACGAGGCCCAGACCAAGAACCGCAGCCGCGGAACCAGCAAAGCCCAGGAACTGCCTTCTGCTCATTTCGTTCTTCATTACAATCCACCCTTTCACACCGTGGCGGCACCCTTTGCCGCCGCCTTCGGAGATTGGCTTGGGGACTTGGCCCCTTTTGCTGATTTGTACAATACGCTATTTGGCTAGTTGTTTGAACAAGTATTACTAGAGCGGTAGAAAACCTTCGGTGAACGGTAATTTCAACTTGATACTTGACAAGTTTTGTATAAACAATTATTTGTTATTGGATGCAGAAAAAACGCCCGGTCAAGCCGATGCATCATCGGTTTGACCGGGCGTTTTCGCTTTGAGGGCATGAGCCTCGTCAGGCTGCGAGCTAACCGGCTATCGCTTGGAGTTGACGCGGTAGTGGAAGATCTCGGGATGCGTGCGGGCGTGCGTGACCTCGAACAAGATGCCGTCCGAGGTGTACGACTGGCTCTCCATGACGGCGACACAGTTGTATTTGCCAAGGTCCAAGTAGCCGCAGTCCTCATCGTTGGCAAGCTCGACACTCACCGTACGACGGCTCGCCATCACTTTGACACCGCACTTGTGCTCCAGATAGCCGTAGATAGAATCCGCCGCGATCTCGGGGGTCAGGCCCTTGGCGATCGACGCCAAAAAATAGCCATGGTCCACCTGGCGCGCGCTGCCGTTGAGGCTTCGAACACGCACTACGCGAATCAGCTCCTCGCCCACCTTAAAGCCCAGGCGACGAGAGAGTTGCTCAGTGCAAATCAAATGTTCAAAAGACTTGACCTCGGTCGATGCGACGGCATTGTTGCGTTTTGCGAACTCGCCAAACGACTCAACCTCTTCGAGTGCGCCGAGCATGTCGGTTTCGCCCTTGAGCCAAATAACGCGCACGCCCTTGCCGTGTATAGGCTGCACAAACATCTGGTCGGCCAGCATGCTCAAGGCGCGTCGAACGGTATTGCGCGTGCAGCCAAACTCCGCGGTCAGCTCGGCCTCGGTCGGCAGCATCTCCTGGAACGCATAGGTCCCATTAATGATGCGCGAGCGTATTTCTCGGTAGATTCCTTCGTATATCGCTTTTGGCATGACTTCACCTCTAATGAATATGTATGGCTAGGCACGATAGCATTTCTTAAAGTTGTTCAAATCGATTATCGGTAAAGCACGGATTATTTACCGTCGACGGCCCCCCGAAACCCAAATCGGGCCGAATCAAAACCGTCAATGCGGCAAGCAGCCAGTCCTCTACAATGAGTTCATTGTTTAAACGTTCTTGCTCGCACAGCATGTTGCATCCGGAAGGCATATTATGCTGCAGAAAATCCAACGTTTTGGTGGGGCCATGTTTGCGCCCGCCATGCTGTTTTCCATATCGGGCCTTATGGTCGGCATCTCCGCTCTCGCAACGACTGTGGACATCGTCGGTGACCTCGCCACATACGGAACCCCCTGGTACGTATTCTGGGCTATCATCCAGCGCGGCTCGTGGACGGTCTTTAAACGCCTTCCACTCCTTTTTGCCGTAGCGCTGCCTATTGGCCTTGCCCAAAAGCAACCGGCACGCTGCTGCCTCGAGGCACTCGTGGCCTATTTTGCCTATTGTTTCTTCTTGAGCGAGATCATTAAGCTGAGCGGCGACAACCTCGGACTTAAGTACCCGTCGTTTTTGACCTCCGCCAGCGGCATCACCGTCATTGACGGTATCAAGACGCTCGACACCGGCATTATCGGCCCGCTGGCGGTATCGGCAACCGTCGTCGCCATCCATGACCGCTCCTACGACGCCAAGGTGCCCGATTGGCTCGGTACGTTCTCGGGCTCTTCGCTGGTCTACCTCATCAGCTTTTTTGCTGTGTTCGCCCTTGCCGCTATCTCGGCCGCCATCGTGCCCTTCGTATACGCTGTGACCGAAACGCTGCGCCACGCACTTGCGGGCGTCGGACCCTTCGGCGTGGGCATCTTTGTGTTTTTGGAGCGAGCACTCGAGCCCATGGGTCTGCACCACCTGCTCTACATGCCAATCTACTACGACAATTTGGTTATTAACGACGGCATCTACGCCACGTGGACCAACTTGCTTCCCATCCTCTCACACAGCACACGCCCCCTCAACGAACTTGCGCCCTGGGCTGGTTACACCGCCACCGGCTGGGTCAAGCTCTTTGGCCTTCCCGCCATCGCCGCGGCGTTCTACACCACCGCCAAGCCCGAACGCCGCGCCGGCCTCAAGGTTATCCTGGTTCCCGCCATAGTTGCCTCAGTGGTCTGCGGCATCACCGAACCGCTCGAGTTTCTCTTTATGTTCACCCACCCCGGGCTCTTTTTGCTCTACGCCGTCCTCTCGTCTTGCCTCGCCATGACCATGAATTTCTTTGGTATCGTCGGCATCTTTTCGGGCGGCTTCATGGAAATGGCCGCCTTCAACTTCATTCCGCTCATGCGCACGCATGCCGGTGCCTATCTTCTGGCGCTCGGTATCGGCCTTGCCTTTAGCCTCATCTTTTTTGTTAGCTTTCGAGCACTCATCTTGATCTATGACCTTAAGACGCCGGGCCGCGAGGATCATGTCGCCAATCGCGCGGCAATCGATCATTTAACGGGAAGCGGCTTTGCCAAGGAGCAATCTCCCAATGACGAGGTCAATAGTCGATCCGATCAAGATCACGTCCTCGCTGAGCGGGTAATTCAGCTTTTAGGTGGCGTTGGCAATATCGTGGGCGCAACCAACTGCGCCACGCGCCTGCGCGTCGAGGTCGCAGACCCTTCCATCGTTGCAGATAACGCGTCGTTTGTCGCGGTGGGCGCCAAGGGCCTCATCATTACGGGCAAGACCGCTCAGGTGATCATAGGCATCTCCGTTCCCCGCGTTAAAGAGCATTTTGACCAGATCATGGGCCTCGAGCCGGGATTTGTGCCCACCACCTCGGCCTCCCCTACCGCCAGCCCAACCCACAAGCACGGCGATATCTGCTTCTTCGACATTGACGGCACGCTCGCGTGGCAAGACCCCAAGCTCGCCCAAGACCTTCCCGAAGACGAGCGGGACCTCTCCCCCTATCCCAACGAGGCGGTTTCGCAGGCAATCCGCGAGTTTGTCGCCAACGGTAACATGGCCTTTATCTGCACGGGACGCACCCTGAGCTGCATCCACCCCAAACTTCTTGAGCTGCCGTGGGCAGGAATTGTCTGCTTGGCGGGAGGCTACGTCGAACTCGACGGACGCATTGTGCGAAATGCAGCCATGAGCCCCGGCTTGCTGCAACGCCTCGCCCCGTATCTTGAGCAATCGGACGAGGTGATTCGCTTTGAAGGTCTCGATCGCGTCGTGCGCATGAGCGCGGACGCCCCCGATGGCGACGGATATGCCCGTACCGTAGGCGATGCCGTCACAAAGCTCAAGCATTACAGCGCCTACAAGATCCTCATGTCTACGAAGCTCGCCAACCGCATCGCCCAGGATAAAGAGATCGAGCTGCTGCTGTGCTTTAACGAGCTCGAACTCGAGGTAACCGAAATCTCGCCCCGCGAGTGCACCAAGCGAACCGGCATCCAGGCCGTGCTTGGCGCCCTGGGGCCAAACCACGGCACCGTGTACGGCATCGGCGATGCGAGCAACGACGTCGCCCTTATGGAAACGGTCGATGTTGGCATCGCCATGGGCAACGCACCAGACTTCCTTAAGGAGAAGGCGGACTATGTCACCGATTCTATCGATCACGATGGCGTCGTCACGGCACTCGAACACTTTGGGCTTATCTAGCCGTCGTCTTCCGCCGCGCTTTACACCTGCGAGCCCAATTGCCTTCGCCCGCCGCGCCAAGCACCCCAATGTGGCAATATGTTGTCTGCATATTGCATCAATGCAACCTTCAGAAAGAATGCGAGAGCCTGTGTCCAGTCCGTTTACCAGCTTTTTAGCCCAGCACTTCGACCAGATTAACGACTATCTGGCCACGTTCTTTGACGGACAGGCGACCTCTGCCGATATCGAGCGCTACCTGTACGCTCCGCTCTCGGCTTTTACGGCCAACGCCGGCAAGCGCCACCGCCCGCTTATCTGCATGCTCGCCGCAACCGCAGTGGGCGGTAGCTTTGAGAGCGCCCGCAGCGCCGCGGCAGCTATCGAGCATTTCCAGTCGGGCGCGCTGATTCACGACGACATCGCCGACAACGGACAGCTTCGTCGAGGCAAGCCCTGCATGCACCTTACCGAGGGCACGGGCCTTGCCATCAATTGTGGCGACCTGGCGCTCACCATGGTCACCAAGACGGTTCTCGACGACCCCACGCTGGAGTCCGACGTGAAGCTGCGCGTGCTCCACGAGCTTACCGAGATGATCGTCCGCACCATCGAGGGTCAAGCGCTCGACCTGGGTTGGGTCCGTGACGGGCGCTTTGATATCTCGGTTGATGACTACCTGGACATGGCGACGCACAAGACCGCGTTTTACAGCGGAGCCACACCGCTTGCCGCCGGGGCCATTATCGGCGGCGGCAGCGAGGAGCAAATTGAGGCGCTGCGCGCCTTTGGCCTGCATACGGGCCTTGCCTTCCAAATTCAAGACGACCTGCTCAACTTGATCGGCACCAAGGAGGCCGCCAACAAGGACTTCCGCACCGACATCACCGAGGGTAAGCGCACGCTCGTTGCCGTGCACGCCCTGTCTGATGAGCGCTATCACGACGAGATTGAAGCGATCCTTTCCTCGGGCACCGAGGACCCCGCGCAACTCGCACGCGCCGTGGAGATCTTCCAGGAGACCGGCTCTATCGATTACGCCCACGCCTACGCTCTGGACCTGACCGCCAAGGCCAAAGCGGCCATCGAGGACGTTTCGCTCGACCCGCATGCGCGTGAACTGTTCCTCTCCATGGCAGATTTCTTTGTGGAGCGCCTTAACTAGCGGGGGTTATAAAACCTGTCAGCAGCGTATTTGGGTACAACTTGCTACACTGTTGAGTGCATGTTTATGCATCCCTTTGCGTTGTCTATCCGACACACGCTCAAATAGTACGAATGGTACGCCGAAAGGGGTTCGTTCATGGAACCTATTACAACGGGCATGCAGGGAGCAGCCGTCGAGGACGTCCAGTCCCGCCTTCTGCAGCTCGGCTATACAATCGATGACACCGAGGTTGCCGACAAGCGCTTTGGCACCACCACCGAACAGGCCGTTAGCACCTTTAGGCTCGACAGCGGTCTTGCCGCCGGTCATGCCGTTGACATCCCCTGCTGGAGCGCCTGGTAGACGCCTCGTATAAACTGGGCGACCGCACCCTCTATCTGCGCATGCCCAATTTCCATGGCGCCGACGTGCAAGCCCTGCAGAAGGCACTCAACGTTTTGGGCTTTGCCTGCGGCGAGGACGACGGCTACTTTGGCCCTCACACCGAGGCGGCCCTTCAGCAGTTCCAGGAAAACGTCGGCCTGTTTGCCGATGGTATGGCTTTCCAGGATACCTACGCCTACATCAACCGCCTGCACCACGTGTGGGAGGGTAAACCTTCGGTAACCGAGGCCGAATCGCGCATCGGTTTTGCTCGCGCCGCCAACGTGCTCGAGCGCTTCCAGATTGCCGTTATCGGCGAGGACCCCATCGCACGCAGTGTTGCGTCGCGCATGTGGAATATCGCCACGGCAACGACCGACAACAGCGGCATGATGCTCTGCGACTCCGAGGTCCCAACCGACGTTGACCTGGTGCTCGAGATCGCAAGCGATGAGCTGCCCGCCGACGCCGCACCGCGCGCCACGATTGCCCTCGCCGAGTGCCACAACCTGGCCCAGCGCATCCGCACCGCCAATGTCGCCGCGCAGCAAAAGCCGGCACGCATCCGCATTGAGCTCACGGGCATGACGCGCTACAACGGAACCTTCACCGCAAGCGATGCGCAAACACTCGCCGTACGCCTGCTCGATGGCGTTTGCGATGCCCTTGCAGATTAGGTAAACTAGACGAGTTGCTTTTGGCAACACCACACATTGGGACGTAGTTCAACGGTAGAACTCCGGTTTTTGGTGCCGGCTGTTGGGGGTTCGAATCCCTCCGTCCCAGCCAAGGTAACTGAGCGCCCTGGGCTTTCATCAGCCCGGGGCGCTTTCTTGTGGGCAAGCGGAGGGATTCGAACCCGCCAGGGTGCGGAGCTGAGGAAACGCGAAGCGTTTCCAGCGCAGCACGCAAGGAGCGAAGCGACGCAGCGGAGCGCGGCCGCCGACCAGGCGGACGCGGAATCCCTCCGTCCCACACCAGCCAAGAGCCCCTCACGTCAAGCAAATCGAGCCAACGCCGCCAAGCGGAGGGATTCGAACCCGCAAGGGTGCGGAGCGATGCAGAGGGGCGCGGCCGCCGCAGGCAGACGCGGTGTCGGCACTTGGGGACGCTCCTAAGTGCCGGCATTATAGGAACGTCCCCAAGTGCCGGCTCGGGACTATTTTCGAGGACCCTCCGAAGGACTGTGGCCAAAAAACGGCAAATATGAGTACTGTCACCGTTGTAGCTACATTATTTTCGTTAATAAAAGAAGATCTTAATGAGATTTATTCGCATCAAGGTCTTCCTTTAATGAACACTTGAGGAGATACGGCAGCTTATCTGCTCGATCGACACGTCAAATCACCTTAAATGTGGTCAAAATTACTGCTACTAAAAGAGTATCAGTACTCATATTTGATGTTTTTTGGCCACGGCTCTTTATAGACACCCTGCACAGCGACGGTGGTAGATTTCGGAACGTGTCCGTCAGCCCCGTTCCGAAAAGCGAGCCGCATGCAACGGCCAAGCCACGACAGGCCCCGGGAGAGCGGGGACACCGGCTTAGGTTTATCGCGAGTTCCGCACGAACAGGAGGCCACTTAATGTGGCCTCCGTCGTGAGCAGGACTGTAGAGCAGG
>JAQCYU010000024.1 GCA_027682925.1 Coriobacteriaceae bacterium AF45-21 | reverse complement strand
CCGCCTGCCGTACCCGCCCCAGTACCGGCGCCGCCAACGCCCGAAGCCACTCGCACGGCTTCCGAGCGCTTCAGTGCCACGCGGATCCGTGCGAACAGCTCCTCAATCGCAAATGGCTTGGTCAGGTAATCGTCGGCGCCGGCATCGAGCCCGGCCACTTTGTCCATCACGGCATCGCGCGCGGTGACCATAATCACCGGCACATCCTTGTGCTTGCGGACACGCCGCAAGACCTCCATGCCGTTGAGCTGCGGCAACAGCACGTCGAGCAGAATCAGATCGTAGTCGCGCTCCAGCGCCAGGTCCACGGCAGTGCGGCCATCGGCGGCGTGTTCCACCTGGTAGCCTCGTGCTCCAGCTCGAGCGTCACAAAGCGGGCGATTTTCTCCTCGTCCTCTACGATCAGGATCCGTGCCATGCGTGCCCCCGTCTGCGATTACTTGTCGTCGTTGAGATTTTGCTTGATGTCGTCCGCGGCGTTAGCAGCGCTATCCATAAGGTTGTTGATGCTGCCGGGCACGTCGCCGTCGCTGTCGATGCGGTAGCGCATGCCAAAGAACAGGCCAATCAGCATCAGCCATATCGTGGCGCCCCAGGCAAACAGCGCGACGATGGGAATCAGGATAGGGATGTTGAGGATGATCGCATCGCGGCGCGTGGCGATAAACTTGGTGTCCAGACTCAGGCGGAAGAGCTTTTTGAGGTACTCCCACACGCTGTCCATCTTCTTGGAGAAGTCGGTCTTTTCGCTCGACTTTTCGTAGGCTGCCTGCGCGGCGACCATCTCGGCAGAGGGCTCATCGACTGGCGCGGACTCGGTGGCGGCATGCGCCGACGTGGTCTGGGTCTTGCCCTGCGACTCGAGCCAAATGATGGCATCCAAAACGTTGCCGTCGGCAGCGTCGAGCGCCGCCTTGGCATCGGTGTAACTCACGTTGCACTTGGTGCGGATGGTTTCAACTTTTTCGAGGTCGTCCATGACCTGTCCTTTCGTTCGATGGGCGCGACTCCGGGCAATTTGCTCGGGCGCGAGCGTTGCGTTCGGCGGTTTGCGTTGCGCCGCCCCGCCCTTGGTCGAACTCTATAGTGCAGGTTATAGATTAAGCGATTCTTGAGCCAAGATTAATGTTGGATGAGTTTTTGGGTGGCAGTGAGGAAGGGAGAGGTGCCCTTCTAGGTGGCTAGCAGCGAGGTCTAATACTTTTCCGAGAAGTGAACGAGCTAAATCGGACCCCCGAAGCATCGACACTTTAGAGGTGCCGCTTCCTGCGGTTTCAATGCTGAAATCCCACGATTTTGCCGCCGAAAAATGCGGATGTTTCAGGGGTCCAAAAACAGCCGTTCACTTCGCGGAAAAGTATTAGACCTCAATAGCGGGGGATGGGGTGCCGGTGCAAAACGGCGTCAGAAATGGGGTAAACAAGGCAAACGGATCTAATGGATCAAAAATCACGTTGCAAAAGTATGAAAATATCCTACAATTGCAGCATGAAGTACTTTAGCAACATAGCGGCGATAAGCGAGCTTTCCGAGAGCGAGGGCGTGTTCACCACAGCCCAGGCGGCTCGCATGGACATCTCTCGAGATGCGCTGGCGCACTCATGCCGCGCAGGGCGTCTTGAACGGATATGCCACGGCGCCTACCGGATGTCTGGAACGCAGCGCCGAGACACCGACGAACTCAACGCCTTTTGGAAGCTCACCAATCCCTCCCTTTGCGCGTGGGAGAGAAAACGTCAGTGGGATGGCATCGCCGTGAGCGGTACGACAGCGGCGAACCTGCAGCAAATGGGCGATTTCTATCTGTCCCCCTACAGGATGACCGCGCCCATGCGTATCAATACAAGAAACGAATCCCTTTCTTTTGTAAAGCGCGAGATTGCTGAGCGGGACATCGTTTGGCTCGACGGCCTGCCGGTAACTAAACCCGAGCGCACGCTTGTCGATCTTTGCCTCGATTGCGAGGATCCCTCATTAATTATCGATGCCTATCACGACGCGCTTGGACGTGGACTCGATATACAACGGCTGAAGGATCTTGTAGAGGAGAACTCTAAAACCGCCAAACGACGCGAGCTGATGGCGCCTTTGCTGATGGTACTGAACGGGTAATGCGAAACGGAGGACATGGTGAAGTACAAAACGCCTGCCGCATTGGAGATGGCTGTTAGGAATGCCGCAAGAGAATCACCAATGGATACTAATCGGGCAATCGTCGGTTTCTACTTTCATCGCTTCCTATGTCGCGTTTTTTCAGAAGATGACGGCAGCTTTGTGCTCAAGGGCGGTCAAAGCGTCCTGGCGCGAACACTCGATGCACGTGTCACAAGAGATATTGACTTGGTTGCTCAAGAGGAGAGTCTCGAAGAGGCTATTGTCGATCTGGTGCAGGCTGCTTCGATTGATCTGGAGGATTTCGTTTCGTTCGTCTTTGATCGTGCAGAGCAAATCAAAGAAGAAGATGAGTATCGGTGCGGTGCGAAGGTGTGGTTCACCCCCTTTATGGGAACCAAGAAGCTACAGCCAATTTCAATTGACTTGGTAATTGATGAAGTGCGGGGACTTGAGCCTGAGGTTCTTGCGCCGATCGATCGTCTGAATATCGAGGGGCTCCCAGTCTGCGACTATCGAGTATGCCGAGTGGAGAGTGCCCTTGCAGATAAATTGCTCGCAATGATAGAGATGCATGAGGGCCGTGCTTCATCGCGAATCAAGGATATAGTCGACATCTTGGTGTACGCGAAAACTTGCTTCGTCGATGGGGCTACGCTTGTCGAGAGGGTCGAGAAAGAAGCGTCTGCCCGCAAAGTGGCAATGCCGGAAGAGTTCGTGGCGCCTCTCTGGTGGAAACAAAATGGTTCTGCACAGTACGTAAAGATGGCGAGGCAGGCGGGGGTACTTGATCTCGCGGGGAACATTGCTGGGGCAGAAGAGGTCGTCAATCGGTTGTATACACCGTGCTTTAATCATTCGGCGAATGTGTGCAAATGGAATCCTCAGACCACGGGATGGGAATAGGCTAGATAGTTAAGCCGGCGGGCGGCAGAATTAGTTCCTGTCGCCGGCTTAAGACGTTTCTACTGCCTATGCGCTATTCGCAGGCCTGGTCGACCACCTGAGTGACGGCCTTCTTTGCGGTTTCGAGGTTGCGCTGGGCTTGGGCGACAGCGGTCTCGGCTTGTTTCTTTGCTTCTACGACCTCGGCAAAGCGATTGATGGATTCGCTGTACTCGCGCGTGCGCGGGTCGAGCGCTGGCGGGACTTCGATCTCGAACAGGTCGGTAGGGCGGATGGCGCGGATGCTGGCTGCTTCAGTTAATGCTTGAATCAGCTTCGCCCCATGGCCTTCGGTAAGGTATCCAACGATTATCTCCGAAAACACTACGCGCTCCTCTTCGGTCATCGTTTGGAACAACGGGCGAATGACGGTGGTGTTATGCGAAGCAACCAGGTGTTGCTTCGCGTCATCGGCGCTGACGACGAGCAGGTTGGACGCGCCGTAGCGACCCAGCATGCGTGGCATGACGATATCTCCAGCGCGGAGCTCATATCGATCGAGAACGCTGGGGTTCACCTTTACGATTTTGGAATCCGAGCCATTTGCACTCTCTACAGCATCTACGGGCAGAAGATTGCCGTCCTGAAAATCTTGAGATGAGATTCGGCGCACCTCGACTGCGTCAATGTCGTTCGATGTCGTGCTCTCGCGGGGCATGAATGGCGCGACTCGCGTAAAATAGTCACCGAGTGTGGCGCTGTAGTTTCGGGTGATGGCGATGAGGCTGATTTTGCCTTTTGAGAGAGCGGCGTGGTGTTGGAGCAGCTCGCGCGTGGCAAAAGTGGACGTTTCGATTGGCGTCGATCTTGGCGTATTGGTATCAATGCGGGCCCAGTCAGGAGAGATAGAAAAGGTGATATCAGAGTAATACGATGTTTTAGTCACATATTGAAAACGCGGTCCGGGCTCAATTGCGCTGCGAAATGCAACGCTGCGATTTCCTGAAGACAGTATGAGGAGCGCGCTTGTCATGTAGGGCCTGGGCTCGGAAAGTGGCAAATAAACGACGCTCTCGATGAGCCCTTCGCGTATCAAAATCGTGCGTGCTTGTTCAGCTTTATCAAGTAAATCGGCGGGAAGTACCACGGCTGCTCGAGTGCGGCCCGAAAGGGCGAGAGCATACAGGCACCAAATAAAAGGACCCCAGTCGCAAAAATCAAGGTAGCCAGGCTCCAAATAATCGATGAGCGCGGCACTGTCTTTTTCGATATCGTGCTTATTTGCGCGGTAGTAGTTTGATGCATCGACAAACACCGGCGCTGCATCATCATCGCTTGCATTCTGCTTTCCGGGTTCAAGCTCACAAATATCGGGCACGCCGTTACCGTTTAGGGTAAAGCACTTAGCGAGATCTTCGGCATCCACAGCGCCAGGCAGACGGACAGTGAGCAGGCGACTGCCTTGTTCCAGGTTAAGCGCGCGCGAGAGGGCGGCGGCGGTGAGGCGTGGCAATGATGATGTAGTTTCACGCATGTATAGAGCCCTTTCTTCTCAGTGGGTTTATATTAGCAGAAAAATATTAAAATTTCTAATGACGAGAACAGCACGCTGTGCTATCCTCGAAGCAATCCAAAGCCAACTCAATAGCAATTGCTTGATACATTCGCTTTGTAGCCTTTAGGCAAACTAAGCAATCGAGCAGGATGATTTCACTTATGAAACTACAGGTTAGATCAATAATCATCGTTCTAGCGTCAGAACATTCTAGAACTTAGAACAGACTTACATCAACCACCTGAAACCGGATAGAAAGAAGCATTCATGAAGAAACGGGACAGTATTTACGAGGCATTCCTCAGTGCGATCGACGAGGATCTCCGCGGTATGTGCGAAGTGAACAGGAAGGCAGAGCTGCCACTTCCGTGTCCGTACTGCGGCGAGAAGAACGTCGAGCGCCTGGCTAAATCGCTCGTTGGCGTGCTGGAAGAGCGCTCGCCCGATATTCCCGGGCTGGTGCCCGAGCAGTATCGAGCCGATGTACACGAGGCCCGCGAGCTTTTGACTGCTGCGACGCTCGCTTTGCTTTCGCTGTATTTTTCCCCGCGCGATAGCTGCATGGGCAGCGTGGCAGCCGTGGTGAGCATGTTTAGGCATGGATGTAATGCGGCTTTTAAGTCAGCTGGCGTTCTCTTGTTTGAGCAGGTTACGACAGGGATGAAGTACAACGTCAAGAAGGATGCCTATATTCCGTCCCCATTCGTGCGCCATATCGATAGCAAAAAGCCTTACGACCGGCTGCACCGCGATGGATCGCGTGGCTTTACGGCGGATGAAGATGATGCCGTCATGTTTTATAAGCGCTACCTCAAGGTGCAACGACGCGTGTTCGATACGAGTCCGCGTTTCAACTTTGAGTTATGCGTCAAACGCCCGTTTGAGGCACTTTTGGACGAACGACACACTTTTTATTACATGGAGGAAAAGATGGAAATCGATTTGGCAACTAAGGTACGGGGGCTTCAGGACCGCTACCTCCTCAACTGCGCTCGGGCCAAGGGATACGACCTGCTCGACAAGCTGATGATTAATGCATTGCTTGCGTATCTGCGCGACGGGACGGTTTCAACTGCTGCTCGCGAGAGTTATCTGGCGCAGGCCGAGCGCCTGATCGGCCACGCGACCAAGTCGTCGCGCTCGGCACAGCTCAATGAGGACGACGGTGTCGATCGCATTGCTTAACAACCACCAACGTCACGGACAAGAAAGGAGCCACGCCATGTCAGTCATCAAGATGTACGGCTACGAGGCCGCGCAGCAAACGGAGTATCAGACCAAGAAGTGGGCGACTAAGGAGGAGATGCAGGCGCTGTCATCCGGCGATGAGCAGCGCGATGTGATCTTGGCGCAAGGTGCCACGGTGGCTTTCTACGAGGGCGACAAGCACTGGGAGACAAGCGTGTCCAACAATGTTTTTGCCTTTGGCGGTACTGGTAGCGGCAAAACAGCGAGTTTCGTTTTGCCCAACCTGCTCAACCACCACGAGTGCTGCTATGTGGTCACAGACACCAAGGGCGAGTTACTGCGCCGCACGGGAAAAGGCTTTGAAGAGGACGGCTACGAGGTAACGGTTCTCGACACCATCAATCCCGAGCAGTCGTCCGGGTACGATCCCCTGCGCTACGTGATGGATGTCGAGGATATCCCCACCACGGTGGCGGCAATCATGGAGGGGATCGATCCTGACAGGCGCAGCTTTAGGAACGACCCGTTTTGGGACAACGCGAACGACCTGCTGCTTCGAGCGATTGTTGGAATCCTGTTCCTCCTGGAGTGCCTTGCTGGCACATTTGCGCCAGGCGGGGATCCTGAGGCTCCGCGCCGCTACCTTAAGATGAACAACGTCTTTAAACTGGCTGCGCTCATCAAGGTTACGGGAGATGGTGAGGGGCGATTCCCGTTGGACTACCTTGTAGAAGAGGTAGAGTCCAGGGAGTTTCTCGATAAGTATGGTGCGGAGAACGCTGATCTGTATGGCGTTGAGCAGTATCGCGATTTTCGAGGTGCGGCAGATAGGACGCTTAAGAGTATTCTGATCACGCTCAATGCAACTATCTCGCGGCTTAAGACGCCTCAGCTCATGCGCGTTTTTGAGAATGACGAGATGCGTCTTGATCGTATTGACGAGGGCAAGCGCGTGATCGATCTTAAAGTGAGCGACAACGATTCGGCTAATGCATGGCTTGCGAACGTTGCCCTTAAGCAGCTGTTTAACCTTGCCCAGCGCCGTGCCGATGCCAGCCCCAGCGGCCATTTGCAGCGTCGCGTGCAGTTTGTGCTCGATGAGTTTCCCAATGTGGGACGCATCCCCGATTTTGAGCGCAGCATTGCGACCGTGCGCAGTCGCGGCATTAGCTTTTTGATGTGTGCGCAATCGCTGAGCCAGCTCGATGTCGTGTACGGCAAATCAACGGCGCTTACCATCCTCGATAACTGCGATAGCTTGGTCTATATGGGTGGCGGCAGCAACATCGCGACGCAGAACTACATAAGCGAACTGTGTGGCGAGTCGGTTTTGGGCACCAAGTACGTGGGCGCCGAGCGCACTGCCGTAGATGTGCGCGGTTGCGTGATGACCCCAGGCGAGGTTGGGCTTATGCCTCGCACCGATTGCCTGGTCAAGGTGACCGGCATGCGTCCCTTCCGCGCCAAGAAGTACTATTGCGACGACCATCCCAATGCAGCTAAGTGGCTAAGGGATTAGTCCCTGCAGCTTTGTGTATCCCATCTTGCATATTTTGTCGCACGGCTTCCGTTAGCCGTAAGCCGTGCGGTCCAGTTTTTGCCTCCTTACCGATTCCGTTTAGAAGGGAATTGCCATGTCCGTTATGTATCGTGAGCCCAGCATCATCAAGAAGTCCAAGGACGGCCGCGTTGCCGCCGTCGATATGGCAAGCGAGCTGCTTAACAGCCGCGTGCTGCTGCTGGAGGGCGAGGTCAACGATGTGACCTGCAACGGCCTTATTAAGTCCATGCTGGTGCTGGAACATCAAAGCGCGGCCGAGCCCATCACCCTCATCATCAATAGCCCGGGCGGCAGCGTTACGGCGGGGCTGGCGCTCATCGACACCATGCAGTCGCTCGATTGCCCCGTGATCACGGTGGGTGAGGGCGTCGTGGCCTCGATGGCCGCGGTGATCTTGGCCTGCGGCGACCACCGCCAGGTGTACCGCCACACGCAGGTGCTCATTCACCAGCTAATGGGCGGCACGGGCATGGCGCAGCAGACCGATATCGAGATTGTGGCCCAGCATGCGGCAGCCATGCGTGCCGAGCTGGACGAGCTACTGGCCGAGCACGGCAACCTGAGCGCTCAGGAGTTCCATGAGCTCACCGAGCGCGACTGCTGGTGTAACGCCAAACGCGCCCTAGAACTGGGCCTGGTGGACGAAGTGATTGCGCCCAGCAAGAAAGCGCTCTAGTGGGGCGCATGCCTTACAAGCACGTTAAACAGGGCGAATGAGCACGTAGTTGAACAGCCAGAAAGAGGTTGAACATGAGCAGGATTTGGGATGTCGACGGTATTGAGTGGGAAGATCTGCCCACCGTGAGCGACCTGCTGTGCGCTGCGGACACAAAGATCCTGGCACGCGAGGTTGCCCTGCGATACGGCGGCAAGCCGGGCGGCTGCGGCCGCGGCGATAGCGATCGCGGCCTAAAGCGCGCCCGCCGCAAGCTCAAAAAGCTGCGCAAGATTGATCCCGAGCCCAGCGACAAGATCGTCCTGTTGCCCAAGCACGTCATCAATCGCCGTGGTGCAGGTCGCAGCTTTGGCCATTACGATGTGAGCCCGTGCGCCTTTACGCGCGACGGCGTGCAAAGGCTAGGGGAAGATGCGCTTGTCGATGTGTATTCGTGGGAGTTGCTCCCGCTGGGCGAGGAGTCCGCGAGCGTTATGTTGGGCTATCGCGTATGGCTCGGCGGCGAGTGGGACCTATGCGAGCGCTACCGCTTTTTGGCTGCGGTATGCGCGAGCGTGCTGAATTGCATCCGGGAGGAAAAGGAGCTGCGCAGGTATCTTGAACAGGGCGGTGCTGCTCCCGATATGGACGAGGACGATACGGTTGAGGGCATCCGCAGCGACGTGCTATATCCCGAGGAAGTGTTCAACGCAAAGCTTGGCGGCTATTGGGACGAGAGCCTGGGACTCGACCTGCCCTGGAAAACGAGCATCGGCAGACCTGCGTGCGAATCGACAGAGCTATCGATGACCTGTTTGCCGATGAAACGAAGCGTTGCGCTGCGGCGCTTGGGAAAAAGCTTGAGCGCGGATATGAGGAGCGCGGTGAGCAACCGGACGAGGATTTGCTGAACGGGATGTCCTTGTGAATGGTTGCTTGCAGTCCGATAAAAATCTGTCCGGACGAAATGATAGAACGATAGCGTAAATGGCACCCGTACTTTAAGGAGTTAACAATGGAAATCGCCTATAAGGAACTGTTTCGTGTAAACCGTCCTATCTGTGGTCCTGGACCAGGAGGTTTCTTCATTAAAAGATTCAAGGAAAGCGGCTACAGTGAGGCTGAATTAATCGATCTAATTACGGAGATGGACTTTTCTCCGGATGGACGAGGCACGAACATTGGTCTGTACAAGAAATGCGGGATAGTTAAGTGGGCGGTTGAAAAGACATGTTATACGGATTGGAGCCCCACCGTCATTGGCTTGGTCTTAACAGTTGCAACCGGCTTTAAGGTCTTTGGATGGGCTAATCAAAAAGCAATACCCTTTTTCGGTAACTTGAATGCATCTCTGTTTCCGGCGGCTGTTCTAGTTGGCTTACTGGTGTATTCAGTCGCTAGGTTTCAATTTGAGCTAAAGAAGACAAGGCTGCTGTGTGCCCTGGATCATATTGAGACTATTGAGGAGGCAAGGCAGGATTGTAAGGCTAAGTAAGTTCGCGAACATGCGAGAATGGTGACCGTACCATTGAGGGAAATTGTATGCTAGGGGCCGCGGTCGTGGATAAACAGATTAAATCAAGAGAGCGTGTCGTCGACCATGGTGAGGTATTCACCAACGAACGCGAGGTTAATGCAATGCTCGACATGGTAGAGGGTGAGTGCGAGCGCATCGATTCCCGGTTCTTGGAGCCGGCCTGTGGCGATGGTAACTTTCTTGCTGAAGTTCTGCGCCGCAAGCTTGAGGTCGTGAAAAGGCGCTACGGCAGTTCATCTATTGACTACGAACGACATGCGTTTGTGGCGGTTTCCTCTCTCTACGGCGTGGATCTCCTGTCTGACAACGCTGCAGCCTGTCGCAAGCGTCTTTTTGAGCAGTTCATCGGAGAATATGCCAAGGTGGCGAAAGGTCGCGTCAACGCCGCATTCTTAGATACAATCCGCACTGTGATTGATATGAACATCCTTTGCGGTAATGCTCTCTCGATGCGTCTTGTGGACGAGAGTCAGGAAGATACCGACGAGCCAATCATCTTCTCTGAGTGGTCTTTGGCGATGGGGGATAGGGTCAAGCGCCGCGATTTTCGCCTTGACGAACTTCTTGAGGGGCAGCGGCAGCAAATGAGCCTTTTTGGTTCTTCTGGCTCTCCTGCGTCGGAATGGGAATACGACGAAAGCGTTAAGGCATACATTCCTCTGCCGATTCGGGAATATCCTTTGACGAGCATTTATCAGATAGGAGCTGCAGCATGAGTGGATTATACGACACAACGTACAATCCTGACGTCTTGTCATGCCTCGCGAATCTATCGAGCGATGAGGTTTTTACCCCGCCCGAGATGGCCAACCAAATGCTAGATATGCTTCCGAAGAAAATCTGGTCGGATCCGGAAGCCACCTTCCTTGATCCATCCTGCAAATCCGGCGTCTTTCTTCGTGAAATAACCAAGCGCCTCATCGAGGGGCTGCAGGATGATTATCCCGTTCTCGATGAGCGCCTTGAGCATATTCTCAAGAAGCAAGTCTACGGTGTCGCACTTACAGAGCTGACGGGCTTGTTGTCTCGTCGCAGTGCATATTGTTCCAAATATGCTAACAGTCGCTATTCAGTGGTGGAATTTGATAGCTCTGACGGGAATATCAGGTACGGACGTTGCGAACACAAATGGCTTAATGGCAGGTGTCGGTATTGTGGTGCCTCGGAGAAAGAGTACAAACGCGATGCCGAACTTGAAACCCATGCGTATGAATTCATCCATCAAGATAATCCAGGGGAACTGTTTCCTATGAAATTCGACGTAGTAATTGGCAATCCTCCTTATCAGTTAAGCGATGGCGGCAATGGCGCCAGTGCGATGCCGATTTACCATAAGTTTGTCCAGCAGGGCATGAAACTAAGCCCCCGCTATTTAACGATGATCATTCCCGCGAGGTGGTATGCCGGCGGCAGAGGATTAGATTCGTTTAGAGCTGAGATGTTGCATGACGACCGCATCAGGAGCTCCATGATTATGTGAATGCGTCAGATTGCTTTCCCGGTGTCGAGATTAAAGGCGGTGTCTGTTATTTCCTTTGGGATCGAGACCATAGGGGGCTTTGTCGTGTCTACTCGCATGACGGTAACGACGTCTCGATGGATGAGAGGCCATTACTGGAGGACGGGATGGAAACCTCATTAGGAGTTCAAAACAGATATCCATTTTAAAGAAGATACGCAGCATGCAGGAAAAGCCGCTTTCGGAAGAATTAAACGCGGGCCGTTACTTTGGGTTCCACACTCGCGCCCTATGGAACGGTACCGACGGTTCTCTCCAGACCGCTGACGGATCTTCGTCATATCCAGTTAAAAAGAACAAGACGGGCGCGTTCGCGACTAAGGTGTATATCGCGCATGGCGAGTGCTGGATTGAACAGAAGAATGTCACGCGAAACGCCGGCGATGTCCAAAAGTACAAGGTTCTTATTCCGCGAGCCGGCAATCCCGGTGGCACAATTCTCGGAAAGCCGAAACTTGCTGAACCGGGGTCATGCAGTTCGAACACATATAACGTTTTTGTTCTTGGTGCATCTGCTTCTGAGGCAAATAACTTAATTCAGTATCTGAAGACGCGTTTCGTTCGATATCTTGTTGCAACCAGGACGGCCACGCAGGATATGGCTCCGAAGGCGTTTGAATTCGTTCCGGTCCAAGACTGGAGCCATGCTTGGACTGATGAAGAACTATTTGAAAAGTATGGGCTAGACGAGTCTGAGATAGACGATGTGTGCAGCTCGATTCCCGGAATGGAATAGCTATGCCTACGCAAGATTTCTTCCCTCAGCGCCCTGACGCCCATCCGGCCATCTATGCCTATTCCGATACTGATCCCAACCACAAAGGAATCCTGAGGTCGGCTATACGGCCAAGGACGTTGAGCAACGCGTACGTGAGCAGTTTCCCGTACTGCAACCTGAGAAAAAGCCATACAAAATCGAGTTTGCCGAGTCCGCGATGCGCGACGACGGCACTTTTTTCCTAGATCATCCCGTCCATGACTGGCTCGAGGCCCACGGCTGCGAAAACATCAATGGCGAGTGGTATCGCTGCACGCCCGACCAAGTGCGTGCCGGCTGGATCGCCGTGCGCGACCGCACCGAGAACGACGAGGCGCGCGACCAGGACTTCAGCATGCGACCTGAGCAGGCCGAGGCCGTGCGTCGCACGCGTGAGTACTTCGAGTCTGTGACCGCCGAGGGTTCGCAACGCACGCCCAAGTTCCTCTGGAACGCCAAGATGCGTTTTGGCAAAACCTTCGCCACATATGAGTTGGCGAAGTCGATGGGCATGAGGCGCGTCCTCGTGCTCACGTTCAAGCCCGCTGTGCAGAGTGCCTGGCAGGAGGACCTAAACCGCCATGTCGACTTCGAGGGCTGGCAGTTCGTCAGTCGCGGCGGCAAGCAATATGAGGACTGCGATCCCCAGCGCCCGATCGTCTGCTTTGGCTCGTTCCAAGACTATCTCGGTCGAGATTCCAACGGAAATATCAAGGCCCGGCACGAGTGGGTGCGCCTAGAAGACTGGGACCTCGTGGTGTTCGACGAGTACCATTTCGGAGCATGGCGGGAAACGGCCAAGAAGCTCTTTGACTCGATCGACGAGGACGAGGAGAAGGCCGTCCATGAGGAGGTCAAGGTCACTGGCAACGAGCAGGACGAGACGTGGCTGCCGATCGTCACCAAGTACTTCCTGTTCCTATCCGGAACCCCGTTCCGCGCACTCAACAGCGGCGAGTTTATCGAGGAGCAGATCTTCAACTGGACTTACTCTGACGAGCAGGAGGCCAAGGCTAACTGGAACCCCGCCGACGGTGATAACCCGTACGCATCGCTCCCGCGCATGGTCATGCTCACCTACCAGATGCCGGAGGAGATCAAGCGCATCGCGCTGAACACCGAGACGAACCAGTTCGACCTCAACGTGTTCTTCTCCGCAGAGGGGGAGGGCGAGGACGCCCAGTTCAAGTTCAAGGACCACGTCCAGATGTGGCTCGACCTCATGCGCGGCCAGCACATGCCGGCCACAAAGGACGAGCTGAAGCTGGGCGAGAAGCCGGCCATGCCGTTCTCCGATATCCGCCTGCTCAACGTCCTGGGGCACACCCTGTGGTTCCTGCCGAACGTCGCGAGCTGCTACGCCATGGCCAACCTCCTCAAGGAACGCCAGAACACCTTCTATCATGACTTCAAGATCAACGTCTGCGCCGGTGCCGCCGCCGGCATCGGCCTGGACGCCCTGCCGCCCGTGCAGCGCTCGATGCGCGAACCGCTGGAGTCCCGCACGATCACGCTCTCATGCGGCAAGCTGACGACCGGCGTCACGGTGAAACCGTGGACGGGCGTGTTCATGCTCTCCAACGTCAAGAGCGCCGAGACCTATTTCCAGACCGCGTTCCGCGTGCAGTCGCCGTGGACGGTCAAGGACGACGACGGGCGCACCCAGATCATCAAGAACGAGTGCTACGTATTCGATTTCGCGCTCGACCGCGCCCTCACGATGGTCTCCGATTACTCGACGCAGCTCGCCACCGACCCCAAGAAGGGTCCGGAGCAGAAGGTCGACGAGTTCGTCAAGTTCCTGCCGGTGCTCGCCTATGACGGCAGCAGGATGAAGGAGATCAGCGCCGCCGAGGTATTGGACATCGCCATGGCCGGAACGTCGGCGACGCTCCTCGCGAAGCGCTGGGAGTCCGCGCTGCTGGTCAACGTCGACAACGACACCCTGCGCCGCCTGCTCGCAAACGACGAGGCTATTAACGCCCTCATGAACATCGAGGGCTTCCGCAGCCTCAACGATGACATCAAGACGATCATCAACAAGTCCGAGGCCGTCAAGAAGGTCAAGAAGGAGAAGGGGGAGAGTCTTACCCCGAAAGAGAAGAAGGAGCTCACCGAGGAGGAGAAGGAGTTCAAGAGCAAGCGCAAGGAAATCCAGACCAAGCTGATCAAGTTCGCGACCCGAATCCCCGTCTTCATGTACCTCACGGACTACCGCGAGGAGACGCTGCACGACGTAATCACCCAGCTCGAACCTGGGCTGTTCAAGAAGGTCACCGGCCTGTCCGTCGATGACTTCAACCTCCTCGTCGGTCTGGGCGTCTTCAATGCACCCCTGATGAATGACGCGGTCTACAAGTTCCGACGCTACGAGGACGCGAGCCTTGTCTACACCGGTGTCAACAAGCACGCCGGCGAGCGCGTCGGCCTGTACGACACGACGCTTTCCGAGTACGACTACCTCGCCGCGAAACAGCAGGAGTCGATGATCGCGCCGGACGGCTCTGCCATCGACCTCACCAGCGCCGAACCCGTCACGCGCCCCGTCGAGCAAATTGGGAAATTTCCTGTCGTCCAAAAGGTTGCTCAACAAAAAGTTGTACAGCAAACGGAGAAACCGAAAGCATCGGCGGAGCCTGTGTCGACCACTGTGTCGACCAAAACGGATTGGGTCGCGGACGTCCTCACCAACCGCGGTATCGAATTCGTCGACAAGCGCGAGAAGTCCGGTGCCTTATGGGCACTCGGCGGCGTCGAGCTCGCTCCGGCGATGGGGACGTTGCGCGACCGCGGCGCCGACTTCACGTTCAAGCCGAGCGGCGGCAAGGCAACCAAGTTCAAGGAGGCCTGGTATCTCACCGGGTATCCCGATGAACTGAACGATGACGTTGCCGAAGAAACTCCGGCGATCGACTACAGCAAGGTCGTTCCGGGCTATCGCGTTATTCACAAGGGCCTCGGCGGGGGAACGGTCAAGCGGATCAATGGCGGCTTGATCTCAGTTGCGTTCGATGACTCCCCGAATCGTCAACGTGCATTTACGTTTCCTGGTGCATTTGAGCAGGGGCTTTTATCTCATGCGGCGATGGCCGAATCAGACGGCCCGATTTGTCTTTAGATAGATATATCACTGTTAACTCGCTGAAGGAGCTTTTGGGATGGATGAAAGAACAACTCGTGGGCTAGCGTTTAAGCGGCGTGATAGCGAAGGTAATGTTACTGCCTTTCGCAATACAATAACTTCTAAATTAGGAATGACTGACTTGCAGGGGCTGTTGATTGGCAAGAGCGGGGAGTTTACTGAAGCGGTTGAGGCCTTTGAAGTCGAGGGGTTCGCACGCGATGCTTTGCTAAAAATACTCCTGCCAGCATCAGATTTAACGCGTAAAGTCAGGCTTGCAAATGCGATCGGTGTTCCATTTTCGGTTTGGATTCATGGAACGGACGACAAAGGGATTATTCGAGCCATTCAACTGGATGTGGACGAAGAGCGTTTGGGCGGTGTAAAGGTGGTTACAGAACGCCTGTGCACAGAAGATAGATTTATAGAATGGTGGGCTGAAAAAAAGAAAACGCCTCAGACAAAAAGATTTAGAAAACAGTATATTCAGAACAGTTATTTTGACAAACTGCTTGAGAGCCATGGCATGGTGTGGGGCGGCAATATCGATGGAGCTATATTCGCGCCGGACGGCAGTGTTGAGGCGATTGTCGAAATAAGATGTACGGAGAAAAATCCAATCGAGACTTATGATCCATCTCGTTATTACAAGGAGGATACGTTTACATGGCAACCCGTTCTTAAGTTGTCGAGAGATTTGGACATTCCGTGTGTATTGCTGACATTTAAAAAGGAATATAAGGATGGGGAGACGGGGGTTCTCGGGATTGCAGGCGTTCTCGGCAATGACGATAACGGACTTAAATACCTAGACGCTAAGCCTCCTTGCAATAACTTAGTTCATTCAGCTGACGAGGTTCGAAGGTTTGTGCTGGATATGAAGATGGCCCACGCGCAACTAAAGTAACCTTGATTGGGCACGGGCCAAGGTGAACTCCGGAATGGACGAGCTTCTACGATTCTCGGACTAGTAAGTTTGGTTGCCTCGCGGTGCCCTGCGGTTCGCTCCGGCGTCACATTCCCTTATCCTCTGTGCTAAAAGATCGTCTACCGGCTACTGTCTGGGTTCATGTTTAAATTAAATCGGGGATTCGTTGTAGTCGTCTGCCTCTCCTTTGTTAATGGCGTTGCGTCCGAGGGGCGATCATTTCTGTCGGATAGGCAATCCCAGTAACCGGATAAACCGGGGATGGGGAGATGCTCAATTGTTCTCGCGCTCTTCTTTCTGGTCTTGTCAGCCTCTAGCTCTAATGAGATGACGGAGGCAACCAGATCGAATTTAGAGATTGACCACCCGTTATCCGATTTGCGACAGTGACCCGCATTCTTTTTTGCGAGTTTGTCCAAGAGCTCTGGAAGGGTGCCTAGTTGTGCTGACTGGGTCGTGATGTCGACGATTACACTGCCATCCTCTAGCGAACCGTTCCAAATAACGGGATGAGGATAACCGCACGCTTCAGGCGTTTGAGTGCTAGGTTGGTTTTTGGGCCGATTGATTGCCTTGAGCCACTCTTCGTAAAGTGCTTTCGGCACGAGAGAGGACCGTTGATAATAAGGTCCAAGGGTGTGGTCAACGGCATTGGCTAGTTCTTGAAAATATAGCTGTCGCTTTTTGTTAGTAGCCATCGGGTTGTGCCCGTCTTTCCCGCTGACAGTATCTGCTTTGCGTCTTAAATTGACGGCAGTTGCATGGGGCGGCTTTTTACCAAGCTTGAGTTTTGTATTACTTGCGGGATTGCAGTACATGCCCGTTTCGTTGTCGTATCTAGAACAATACTTGCTATTGTTGCCAGCTGGGAAAAAGGGTTTGTTGCATGTGCTGCATTTTGTCGGAAGTGCCCCGGATCGCAGGGCTTCGCATAGTAGATGCGCATAGAAAACCGAGAATGATTCCGGAAGAAAAGAATGAATCAATGAGTGGGAGCGGTCTATCAAGTGCTGGAAATGGAGGGCTTCTTGCATTGCGTCGCTGTCGTTGATGTTGACAACAAGGTACTTTCCGTCATTTACGATAAACCGCATGATGCCGATTGTGTTTTCGCCGTTCCTCGATAACTCCACCTTGTTGTAGAGCCTGTTCTGAATCAGGTTGAGTGCCAGAGAGTTGAGGCTATTGAGGTCCTGGACCATTGGGCCGGCGATTGCATGTTTCGTGCATTTTGAGGACGTTAGTTCCCCAAAACGGCGAATTTGATTAGCGACATCCAGGATGGATTCTCCGGTAGAAAGCAGCTTCGCGAATAATGAAACGTAGCTGCTGAGGTCATCCCGATAAGAAGGTTCGTTTATCTTCTTGGATAAGCTAAGACAATCAATGATGATGTCGCCAAGAACGGCTACTGCCAACTCATGGATATCGATGGCTAGTTGGTTATCAACTAATTGAACGTGGAAGTGCGTCTTATAAAACTCCCTTTTAGTTTCTGGCGTTTTAGCGCCAGCGGGTGGTGGAGAATTGAGTGCTCGCCTCCGCGAGCGAGCTCGGGCCTTCTATTTAGGTCAAAGACCATTTCAATGTAACTGGCCAGATTAGGTGCAACGGAATCGTCGGCATCGTTACTGCTTAGTAACTCAAGAGCCGGAATAGTAACTCTCGCGATGTTCCCACACTCTATTGCCCAAAGAGAGAAAACCTTCGAGGGCAAATAGGCATCGGGTATTTCATCAAGATAAACTGAATCGATGCACAATGAGCAAGCATTGAAGAAGAGCTGGTAGATACCGTCCGAATAGCCGCCGCTTATTGCGGAATCAAGCGCTTGTTTGACTGCCTCCGCGAGCTCATGCGTTATATCTGCCTTTTCGATACGGCATTTGTCGAGGTCATCGCCTGCGTCAATTATTCTCGAACAAAGCGGAGGAAAACACGTGGCACCTTTTTTATTATCTGAGCCTTCGAGATATTGAGCTTCTAGAATGTGCTGTATTCGCCGTAGCGAATTAAAGATACGGTGTGGAACGGGCACTGAATGGGCGTTACGATATTCGGCATACCAAGAGGACATTTCGTTAAAGAACTTCTCAAGATCAATTCTTAGGAATTCGTTTAACAGCTCTTTTGCAGACCAATGCTGTTCGAATTCCGCTCCTTCACATTCTTGATCCTTATCGGGTTTTGCGTTTGTCAGTTGTTTGCAACAGAGATGCAAAGAGGTATCTCTGTCAAACCGAATGAAGCTAGCCCTAACACGCCAGGTCAGAGCTATTAAATTGGCACCTTGCATATTTCTTAAACCAGCACAACTTTCAAAATCAAATATACTTTGTGCCATTGTGCCACTTTGCCGTGTTCAATAGGAGTCGAGCAAGAAAGAAGTCCAAAGGAGGACGGAAAATGTTCGACGGCACCCTGTTTGAACTGGTTAATTCCACCAAGCGCGATGAGCTTGAAGATATCGTTTGCGAAGTTATGACCATCTGTGATGAGCTGAAGGTGGGTCTTTCTGAGGAGCGCGGGCTCGGCTTCTTTGAAGACTGTGCCCGTCAAAGCGCCTATGAGCTCATGCTCGACAATTGTCGTGACGAGCTTGCTCGTCTGGGCTTTGAGCTCGAGTGGGGCGTTGAGGACTATCCGGTGGTCTCGCCGGTCCGTTCGGTTTCGCTTGCGCGGATCTCAGCGCATGACGCCGTTGGCGTCGAGTATTCGAGTCGTAATGACCTCGATATAGCTTGTTAGTCATTCTTTCTTCGTAGGCGGTCAAGCGACCTGCTGTTTTATCGGGACTTCTAAGCAGTCCCGTTCTTTACGCCAATCACCCCAAAACTCAATCACCAACCAATCGGGTCTCTCTGAAAGGAAGATCATGAATACTTCTATTCAAAATGTGTCCGTCTCTCACAAGTCGAGCATCACCAAGATTGCCGAAGGCGCGTTGCTAATTGCTGTCGCGGCGTTAGCTGTGAACGGCATCATTTCCTTTACTGCACCGTCGTACATCTGGAAAGGTGAGATTCCTATGTTCACGCCTGACCTGTTCGATCATCCCTACGAGGCTCCAACGGCGGAGGATATTGTGTCGGGAATGGAGACGCTTGACCGGGTGTCGATGGCCGCGGCCGTGCTCGTTGCTCTGTATCCTGTATACCATGCCATTTGGTGCCTCTGCGCAGGTGCTGGGTGCAATTGCAAGGCACCTGTGTTTTGCGGACGGATGTCGCGCCGCTTTGGCTCGTTGAGCGCCTGTTCGCTTTTGGCCGTGCTTGCCGTATGTCGTGGGTTTGAGTGCCATATCGACGGCGGGGTCACGGGGGACAAACTCCTCATGATCGTGGGCCTTTTCCTCATGGTGACATCGATTGCGCTTGTTTCTGGATGCGTCCTGGCGTGCATTGTCAAATGGTATGAGCTCAAAGGTCCTGGGCGCTATCGTGGCGACAAAGCCCTTATCGCATGGTTCGGCCGCGCGGATGCCTTGCTGGACCGCGCAAGCTCAAACATGGTGTTGCTGTATGGTGCCGAGATGCTTGCCTGCGCGGCATCGTTGATTTTTGGATATGGCATCGCTAGCGCTATTGCATCCATCATTACGATTACATTAACCGCCTGGGGCATTGTGCTCGCCATCATCTTTATCCCTCTTTGCATCGGCTGTGTCTTGGCTAGCTCGAAGGACTAGAAGAGTGAATCTGTTCGCGGACACGTAGAAAGCCGCGGCATCAAGCTCAGTCTTGCTTTTCCGGGTCATATCCCTTTGTATACACGGTAAAGCTGAGGTCATCGATCGTTCCGGTGCTGTAGATGCATGCGTCGGGCGTGCTCCATGTGTCTTGGACGGTCGGGTCAGTCCAGACATATTCGGGCCCATCGATTCCAAGCAATGGAATGGGCCTCGCCACGTGGTCGGCGTTATTTATCTGTACAATGATCTCCAACAACATGTGCAGTTTTACATGCCATGAGCTGTATGGATGCTCATCTGGCCCCTTGTAATCCAGTGTGCACTTTGATTGTGGGCTTTCGGCGAGCTGGCTCAAACATTCAAAAAGCGTCGGGTACTCGGCTCCAGGAAACTCGACTTGTACATACCGATTGCCATCGCGGACAAATCCGTACCACAGCACGGGGTATGGATACTCGAGCCTATCCGGCCGCTTGATTTTCGCTCTACAATTGGGCTGGTTGACGATAGACAGCCACGTCCTATAGAGCTCATCGGAAATGAGGTCGTTCGCTTGGTATGCTGGGCCAAGACCATCGAGGACAAAGCTGCCGAGGCGCTCAAAATAGTGGGCACAATCCGTTAGGCCCTTTTCATATGCCGTTTCGGTCTTTCTCTGTATATTAAGCGCGACATCGCGGGGCGATTTACGACCAAGATGCTTCTTGGCGTTAAAGCGCGGGTTGCAATAGAGCTTGGTCGCCGCGTTATATCGATCGCAGTACTTGCTGTTAGGACCGGTCGGAAAAAAGAGCGAACCGCAGGTTTGGCATGCTATCGGCATAATGCCGCACAGCAGCAGCTCGTGAAGGATGCGGGCATAAAGGCTTGCAAAGGACCATTCCTCTTCGGTGAAGTAGAGCTCTCCTGCCTTTGAAATAACGGCTTGAAGCCCAACGAGCCTATTGAGGTTTTCCTGGTCGTTAAGCTCTGCATGCGTATGGAAGTCTCCATTTGCGAAGATCTGGTTCTCGCGCATAGCTTCGAGATAGTTTTTACGAAACGCCTGCATAAAGGGGGCGCTGTTCATGCGCTTTATTCCATTCAAATGCTCTTCGAGCTTTTGGGCCGTTTCGTTTCCGGGCAAGTGTTTTTTGGCTGCGTATACAAAAGCTTCGCCAAAGCGGATGATTGCCGGCAGCTGCTCATCGAATAATCGAAATTGTCGCGGGTCGCTTGTTTTGATGGCGGCTGGGAAAAACTCTTCGTTTTGCGCGAGCAGGCTAGGTGCCTCGGTGTTTTTAAGCAGCGGGGTAAGCTCCAGACATTCCTGATAAAAAACAATGAGAAGCGCTCGAAAGAGATCGATATTGGTGCAGACGCAAGCTGTTTCTATCTGAGATTTCGCCTTGGGAAAGTTGCGTATAGGATTGTCGCGGTCATACGGCACCGGTGCTGTTAGATTGGTCTCGCCGTTGGTAGCGTTAATGCTCATGTCGTTCGACTCGAGCTGGAGATAGGAGCTGAAGAGGGACGCCATTTCTTGCTTGTTGAGTTGGTCCGATGTTGTAATCACCGCGCGGTACAGGCGGTTGATCTCGTCGCACTCAATAGCGTTGTTGTTCATCCAGCAGCTGTAATAGCGATAGTCGGGAATCGCCGTGATGTTCATGACACACTGTCTACAGACATTTTTAAGGAGATATCTGGCCATGCCGGAAATCTCTCCGTGTGCATGGCTTGTAATGGCTTTGTCGAATATCGGAGCAAAGAAATCGAGGTCGCGTTCCTTTTGTTTTTGAAGGTTGATAGCGATTTCAGCTTCGTTCAATTCTGCTTGGGTGGGCTCTTGGTCGGGATCGTCTGGATCGAGCCGATCGTCATAGTCTTGCTCGGCTACACAGTCTATCGAAGCGTGTTGCGCATGGTGGAGAGCAGCAGAGGACTGGCGCATGGCGTTCTGCAAATCAATATAAAAGCGCTGGTTTGCTCGCTTACGAAAGTGCCCCCCGATTTCGTTGAAAAGCGAGCTTAAGTCGACGCGCAATAGGTCGTTGGCTATGGAGACGAGACTCCATGCGCTTGCATTGCCGGATGTGTTTCCGTCGCCGGCACAATCAATCTCCGGCGTCCTGTTAAGAAGTAGCATACGGGGATTGACAGGGGAGCGAAGAAAACCAGCCTCAAAACCCCAGCTAAATGCCTCTTTTTCGGACTTAGGCATTGATGCTCCAAACAGCCAAAATTTAAAACGCGATAAAAGTCATATTACGCGGCTGTTTGCGGTTGTTCAATGGAGTCAAGCGAAAAGGGTAAAACCAGGGAGGCCGTTATGTCCGATCGCATCGAGCTCAACGAAGGAAACATTGATGTATGCGAGCGCGAGGTTATCGCTCTTCGCGAGATTATCGCCGCCGCCATGGGTCGCTTGCATCAGATGCGCAGGCAGTGCGAGCGAGGCTACGCGTCTTCGGAGGATTTCGAGAATGCGTTGGATGTTTACGGAGTGATCCGTGGGCGAGTCGATGAGCTTGACCAGCTTGGTTTCGAGTTCAGATGGTCGTCAGTTCCCGATGCAGGGATCGATGAGTGCGTCGGGCTCGAATGGATTGAGGACGACAGCTCTCCACGAGATCGCGGTTTCGATATCGCTTGTTAGTGTGTCCGCACGACTTGGTATCAATGTGGGCGAACAATCTCTAATCGGAGCCGACTAGAGGCTGCATCCTAGTTGCCGGCGATTCCGGTTTGATTTCTGTTGAAAGGAAAACATGAACACTTCTATTCAAATTTCGTCCAGCGCCGTTGAGCCTGCGTCCCGCACCGCCAAAGACGAGGTCGTCAAACTCGTGCAGGGCGCGCTGCTCGTTGCCGTTGCTGCGGTTGCCGCTGCCGGCACCGCCTCCGTCGCCGCCCCGTTTTGCGTCTGGAAGGGCGAGGTCGCGCTGTTTCTGAACGAGTCGTTCCATGCTGCCTTCTCCATCTCCGCGATTGCGGAGTACGCGTCGGCTGTGCCCGGGTCCGATTGGGCGTCGCTGCTCGTGGCCGCGCTCATCGCGGCCTACCCTGCCTACCATGCCGCCTGGCGTGTTCGCGAGGGCCTTGGGCTCAGCTGCGAGGCTCCGGTGTTCAGCGGGCGCGTGTCGCGCTCTCTCGCCGCGGTGAGCGCCTGCCTGCTGCTGGCGATGCTGTTCATGGGCTATGGAACGGCCTGGCTCGTCAACGGCAGCGCGGTGGGCGACCAGAGCCTTGTCGAGACGGGGCACAATGCATGGACCGTTTCCATCATGATGATGCTGGGCTGCGCCTGATGTGCCTGTTCAAGTGGTTCCTTGCCAAGGGCCCCGGACGCAATTTCGGCAGCGGCTTTGCCGTCGAGCTGGTCCGCCTCGCCGACGTTCTGCTGAAGCGCGCGAGCTCGAACCTGGTGTTGTGCTACGTGGCCGAGCTGCTTGCCTGCCTGCTGGCGCTGGCCTTCATTACCGTGGCCTATGTCGTCGTGAGCGTGGCCATCGTGCTTGCGTTCGCAGCCGTGGCCTTAGTGGTGTGCATCGCCGGGCTTCCCGTTATCCTTGCCGCCTCGTGGCGCAGGTAGCGGGGCGACCATGCAAGTTCTTGTCACCGCGTGAGAAAAACTTGCAAGAATCGCAAGTTCTTTTCATGCGATGAGAAAAACTTGCAGGTTGGTGCGAGGACGACGGTCCTCCGCGTGAGCGCGGTTTCGATATTGCTTGTTAATGTGTCCGAACGATTGATTGGAGACAAAATGTATCCGGGCTATGAGTGCAACAACTATCCCATAAGCATTACGGATGAGGATGGTCCGTTCCTTATCATGGAGGCGGAGCTGTCTGGTGACGTCGAGCTCAATGATGAGTTTAAGAAAGACGCCAGCTATAGATATTCGTGTGCGACTGTTTCTGCGGCGATTAATCTTTGCAGGTCGATGACGGACGGCGATGCCGATCCCTGGTATGAAAGCTGGGAGAAGGCAGCTGAGCGTTATCCGCTCGAGAAATGCGAGGAAGCGACAACGCTGTATTGGATTGAGCCGACCGATCCGCACAAGGCGCTGTGCGCCTTCCATCCCCATCCCGATCTTGAGCAGTATGTGCTGAGACAATTGAGGCTGTTGACACCTATCTGTTGGAGTGCGAGTACTGTCCCTTTACGGTCAGCCACTTAGATCTAAAGGACGTTGACGTCCTGCTCAGCGCTGCTTGGGGATTGGCTCGAGTTCTCAAAGATATTTGGGGAACTTGCGACCCTGATGTTATGGAAAAGATTGAAGAGGCTACGTACAGTGCGTATATAACGGTTAGGGACCTGATCGCGGGCGAAGAGGCGGCCAAAGCCAGTTCGAAGTCTGTTGAGGATCTCTAGCTGCTGCGCTGAACGGCGTGCCTGATCGGCAGACTGTCGGCAAAAGTCCGGACAGTCTGCCGGCCTCGGTCGCTACATCGTTCCCTTGCTCGCAGCGTAATGTTCCGCCTGCTTAAGGGCGTCCTCGTAGGCGCGCTGCTTTGCTTCGTACTCTAGCGCGTAGCGCTCCTGCTCCGCTCGCCCGGGAACAGGCACGGTCATGCTTCGCAGGTCCATTGGGGCAAGTTGCACAAGCGCGTCTCCGTGCGAGGTGTCCGCCAGTTTCTTCTGCCCCTCATCGGACGACAGGTATGCCAGGACAAACTGGGCAAGCAGCTCGTCCTCAAAGGTAGCGCAGAACATGGCGTCGCAGGGGACAATGCTCTCAAACAAAAGACCGCGCTCCACGGGGCGCTCAGAACCGACAGAAAAGTGGCCTGGCGTGATGAGGGCAAGCTTGAATGGAGGCCCGACGCGTGATATGAGAAGGCTCGCCTCGCGGGCGTCGATCGGTTTGGCCTTCCGAAAATCTTCGTAGTCTACACGGCTTACATCGTAGATATCTGTATCGGGGACACGCTCAAGTACATCTTCTGCGGCAATGATTGCGCCATCATGAAGATGCTTTAGCGACAGGTAGTAGCAGTCGTGCTGTTGGTAACTGTCTGTCGGATCTGATTCGGGCAGTTTGGTTACAACGCTGCGGGCGGTGCCGCGGTAGATTGGCGCTAGCGACCCAAGGGGGATGAACATTCTCTCGTCGAACGATCCGCTCTTTGTATTGGGTAATAGGGGATAGATGCCGTTGCCCTGATCCTCGAGCCGATGCCAATAGACTGGATTCTTTTGATCGCCGTAGGCTCGGTCGACGGAATCGAGGAGCTGGTGCAGAATCTCATCGGTCATTTGCTTGTCGTCAAAGCTCCTGCCGTCAAAAAGGAAATACGGATCATTGGGCTCGCCGTCGCCAATAAAGAGCAGCGCGCGACCCTCGGCCTTTTTGGCAATGGTGTTGGGAAGAAGCACAATGCTCTTTAGCAGGCCGAGGTCACAAAGAAGGCGACGTCCATCTACGGCTCGCGCCAGATTGAACAGACGGTCCGAAATCTGAATGACGGCCGTGGCATGGGACTGAGAGCAGGCAATGGATGCCGCAAGAAAGATGTAGTACCACTCAGTGACCGAAAGCAGATCGGGGATGCCTGCGCTGCGTTGCAGCTGCTTCGAGCGCGTTCTGAGGAAATCCAGGACTCGCGCATTTGCCGCATCGATAGATGCCGGGAATTGGGATAGCGGTCGTAGCTCGGGGGGCCTGCAGTAAATGAGTGCTGATTCGTACGTGTGAGAGGCTGCGTCCTGCTCGTAGTCGTATAAAAAGATATTCTCTTCGATGGCAGTAAACGTCGACGTCGGGACTTTGACTCGGTTTTTGCAAACGCAAGCGGGCACATAATCCCATTCGTCGGTTGCTTCGTTGTAAACGCGGTCCTCAAACTCAAACGAGGCGGCCGAAGGTCGCTTGAGGTCAATCCCCAAAACAGACCACGAGGGGCCATCGACGTGCTCGCTCGAAAACTCAAAATCGCGACAGCACAGTTCAATGAGCCTTTTCGTTCTCGACGAAGGCTGATATTTCTCGACCATATGAGACACAAGATCCGATAGATATCGGCTCATATATGGCTTGAGATCTTCGTTTAAGCGAAGAGTTGCAAATTCTGCTTTAGTTTTGAGCATGCGCACCTCCTGCATATTCCCTATATTGCGCGGTTCGCTGACTGGCCCGTCGCGGCTCAATTGCCTTCAGTCTACAAGAAGAGCAGTTGCGGCGTTTTTCAGACGGGGCACTCAAATGAAAAAGAAAAAAATCGAATGGTGCGTATGAGGCCGTACGCATTGGGTAATATTTCGCTAGATACTAACACTAAGAGATTTGCATATCTCCTAGTTGTATCAAGCTACAGTGGATAAACCAACTAGTTGTTTCAGCAACGAAAGGACAGCTAATGAACGGATACGACACGTATAGGATCGAGCCAGACGCTCTCAAGAAGCCAACAACAGTGAATATTTTCGGCATGATTCTGCAAACCCTCTTTGCGGTTGTGCTGTACGTTGTCGCCGTCGACATGATGTGCTTGCTGACGACGTGGCTCGGCGGCTTTATGTTCGAGATTGGCGAGGGCAACACGGTGATTCCGCTCCATTCGTGGCGCCTGGTGGCGTTTAGGGCGTACTGGGTTGTGCTGGGCGTGGCGGTCGTTGCGGCGCTTGCCCACAAATGGATTGTGCTGTTAACGGGAGAGCGCGAATCCGACATGTGCGAGCTGCTCGGTGCAATTGAGGGTGCGGGCGCATTTGCATCCGTCGTCTGCGCGATCGTCTGTTTGCTGGGCTGTGCCGCCGCATTTGATTGGTGGGCTGGCGTTACCGGAAAGATGGCTTCGGATTCCCGCGCCAATGATTATCTGCTTTGGGCTGTTGTCTTAACAGTCGGAACGATTGTCGAGTGGCGAATTGTCGAAGGAGTTCTCAAGGCTTTATTCCCTCATGAGTGCTTGTTCCACGGGCTTCGCTTTGCATCTGCCTGCGTGGTTACTCCTCTGCTCGCGCTTGTGCCCACAGCACTGGTCATCGTCGTGTGCGCGGTGGTGGTAGGCCTTTTTGCCGGGATTGTGTTCGCATCGCTTGCGATCCCCGTGGTTATCACGGTTATTGGCATTGCCATCGCTATGAGTCGCTAACCCACAACGCAATCCAAATATCTCGCATAAAGAAAGGAACGACCATGTCGGTATTCTCTAACGCTCAAAAGCTTCTGCTGCTTGCCGTACTTACCGCTCTTATGGCTGGTGCCCTGATGTACGAAGTGTTGCATCCCACACTGTTTCCGCTGCTCAAGCAGGGCATTTTGCAGCTGCTCTACCACATTCCGGTCTTTACCCAGCCGGGCAACGTGATCTATCTGGAGTCGGCGACATCGCTGGCACTGTAGTGGTTTAAGGGCTCGGCCCACATCGAAGGAAAGAAAACCAATATGGAAAGGAAGGCGCCCATGACTCAGAAGCAGTATCGAAACATCGATCGCTACCAGGACTTGCTCAATCGAATTGCGCCTACGCGTCTGGTGGAGCAGACGCGTCAGAGTGTTATTGGCCACGAAGGAAGCTTGGAGGCCTTTGTGACGGCGCTGAGCTTTGAGGTCAACCGCTGCGTGATGTTGGCACGCGGCGCCGACCCGCGCGACGTTCTTTCGCCCGCTGCCATTTTGGTGATGGGTTCCACCGGCACGGGAAAAACCCACACCATCAAGGCCGTGGCAGATGCCGCGGGGCTCAAACTGTTCGTGTTCGATGTCTCCACCATGACGGGCGAGGGCTGGCGCGGTGCCAGCATGAGCAACTGCCTGTCGCAGGTCGCGGACTATCAGGCTGCCAATCCCGGCGAAATTTGCTTGGTGCTCTTTGACGAGTTTGACAAGGCGGTTCGTGCCGAGCCCGATGGGGGCGAAGTTGCATCGAGCTTTAGTCCATCGCAGTCGTTCCTTAAGCTCTTGGAAGGCGGGGAGATGCCGTTTGAATGTGATACCTCCAAGAGTGCGGCTATTAAGACGCTCAACCTCGATCAGGTTGTTTGCATTTTGGGCGGCGCCTTTATGGGCTTGGATGCTCTGGTGCGCAAGCGCCTGAGTGACAAGTCTGGCACCACGGTCGGCTTCGGATCCTCGTATGCCGCCGTGCGCACCGCCGCAAAATCGGCAAACGAGCTGCGAGACAGTGCGACCATCGAGGATGTTGAGACTTGGGGTATTATGTCCGAGCTGTGCGGGCGCATTGGCTCGGTGATTAACTTTAACGCCTTGAGCGTGGACGATCTGGTCCAGATTGCGTATGAACAGTACCTGCCCAAGTACAACAACATGATGGGAAATGGCGCCAAGATGGAGCTGATGGCAGATGCTGCTCGCCTTGCGGCGAAGCGCGCGGTTAAGGAAGGTGCCGGCGCGCGCGGCATGCTCCGTCAGCTGCGTCCCCTTATGATGTACGCCTGGAGGGACATGCGGGAAGATACCTATATTTCCCGTGCGACCTTGGTCGTGAGCGACGGGGAGCTTGCGGTTGCGTACGAGCACTCTCATGAGCCGCGGGGATTTTTGCGGGAAGAGATGGGGAAGAATTCGCCCTTTCTGAACGGGAGAGAGATTGAAGCCCTTGCGCTGGTGAGCAACTGGATGGAGCATGAGGACGAGGACGAGCATAAGCCGTATCAGCCTGAGTTTGCTTGGCTGGCGGATTTGGTGGACGGCTCGGCGCTCGACAAGATCGTGCAGGGCGGCAAGGCATTCGATCTTGCTGGGGTGTTGTTGCGCGGCGTTCCGTTTGATGGGCCGGAGCGCATTGCCGCCCACGAGCTGCTTAAGGCCTGCGCCTGCTACAACGACGTGCTCTATGCCGACAAGGAACAGTATCGCAACCTTGCCCAGGTGCTTACGCTCACCAAATTGGTGTACAAAAAAACGCCCGATTGCTTGCTGAGCCCGCTCGATGTGGTTATGAACGGCACGACTACGGGCAACGGTTTTCAGGGTCTTGGCGAGTGGGTCGATGCCATGAGCAGGTCCGAAAAGCCTCGTTGGAAAAGTGGCAGTACCTGGCGGCCGGGGAGGCCCTGCGGATTTACGACCACTTTAGCAAGCGTCCCGACCAGGTAAAGGAGCTTGCCGCCGATGTGTCCCTGATGCGTGTCGCCCTCGCGGTGATCGACGCTGAGGAGCGCGAGGCGTTGGAATGCGATCTTGAGAAGCTGCTCGCTTCGTGCGAGTAGTCGCCGACTGCTTCTCTTTCCTTTCTTTTCTCAAGCGGCATAGATGCCATCGCTCAGCCGCCCTGCGTGAGTTTTTGTCCGCACGGGATGGTATTCAACACATGCAACAACTAAATCGGAGGTTTGACCATGGCTACGTGGAAGCTGAACTGTCAATCGAATCCGTCGTCTGCGGGCGACAAGGAGCTTTCTCCCTATCTTGCGCGCCAAAAGGCGATGCGCGAGTTTTTTGAGCGTGCGCTGTTTGTCCCCAAGGATCAGGACAACAACGGCCTGTACTTTTTGGGCGCCACAACGGGCTCGGGTAAAAACTACACGGCCGAGCAGGTCACGGCAGACCTGATTGCCGGCGGCTGGGATGAGTCGGGCTGTTTTAATAAATGTCCCGGTCGCCGTACTCTGGTGTTTGTGGTTCCGGGTAAGGACAACCGCGACAACTATGTTGCAAACGTGCGCGAATTGTTGGTTGAGCAGGGCATGAGTGACGATGATGCGGAGCGCATGGTGTTCGATCTTCCGCGAGCGGGCGAGAACATCAAAAACTGGATCGACGCCACGTTTGACAAGGGCAGCGTAAGGCCGCGCGATATTCCATGCCCCTTTGGAGCAAAGGACGAGGCCGTTCTTCGCGATATTGCGCACGCGTGGCGCGGTGTGATGGAGGTCGCCGATGACCTTTTGGGCCTTTTGGACAAGAAGGAGCGTCTGGGAAGCGTTGTCGACCGCCTGACTCCAGGGCTGTGGGATAAGCTGGCGTTGGCAGACGCGAGCTTGCGTCGAGCGGTGAGCCGTGGACGCCAGAGCATCACGCGTGGCATTGAGGAGATTCCCCGGATTTGGCCCTCGGCATTGCTTAACGATAAGCGCGCGCCGCATGTAATTGCATGCACGCCGCAAAAGCTCGTCAATAGAATCGATACGGTGACAGAAGCGGGCGTTGTGTTCTTTAACGCAGCGGTTGCCGACGAATGCCTGTTTATCTTTGACGAGATCGACCATGCGAAGGCCGATATGCTGTCGATGCTGGCGGCGGGACATATGAAATTTCAGCCCGACGAGATGCTGCGTATTCTTGACCGTCATTTTAATGGCGGCGTGGTTGATCCTCTGCTGCTGGGAAATCGGGACCAGTGGATGGCGGTCTATACGCATGCCTCGACCTCGGGCGAGCACGAGGGGTCAAACGCGGCAACGGGCAAGGTTTCGCGCGCAAGTGTGGAGACGGCTGCCGAAGAGATCGCCAAGGGTGCCAAGCGTATTCAAAAGATGATCGCTGCGTGTATTCAGGATATGGAGCTGCAGCAGCCTTTTGCCCTGTCTGACAAGGCGAAAGACGAGCAGCTTGCCGGTCGTCATCTGTTTGGCAGCGACGATATTTCGGTGGGCGATGGCCTGTCGAATCCCTTGCGCTATGAGCTCGATACTCGCCGCAACCGCAACATGATTACGTCTTGTGGGACGGACGAGCAGCAGACCGTCAATAAGGCGGTGCGCCGTGCGCGCGGCCTTGTCAGGATGGTGGTGGGCCATCTTGCCCGCTGTGCCACGCTTATGGACAAGCTGTACTACGGCAGCATTTCGTACAAGGACGATCTTTCGCGCAAGAATATCATCGATGCCCTGGGCATTAGGAACGACCAGACCAACGAGAAATACTTCTGGAATTCGTTGATGCTGGCGCTGTTCTTTAAGGACCGCAAGAACGATGAAATCGATGCCGTTGACGACTCGATGTATGCGCGTGGTGTTGACTACCTGGTGATGGAAACCACCATCGACCATATGTTTACCACGTACCTGACTAATCACGGCATTGAGCGCATGCCCGAGGCGTATCTGGCATCCATTGCCGCCAAGGCTCCCTGTGTGTGCATGAGCGCCACCTGGAATGCACCGACTATTAAGAACTTTGACCTGGATTACCTGGACGAAGTGCATGGCGTGGTTCGTAAAGATGCCTGGATTGGCGAGCTCAACCAGGAGATCGTGCGGCAGACCAGGCTGTTCAACAAGCAGGCGGCAACGATGTACGCCGTCGACGTCGTTTGGGTTGACGAGTCCAAGAAGCTTGCCGGCATGGCGGCCGTGGCCGGCGGCGCCTATGGCGGCGGTATCGTGTCGCCCGACGAGGTGTACGAGCATGTGATGGGATTCTTTGACCAGATTGGCGTGAGCGAAGGGCTTGCGGCGTGCCTGCGCCGAAAGATTGCCGACAGGGTGACCACGAGCGATGCCGAAAGCATCGAGTTTGAACTAAAGCGTCTGAGCAAGACGCTCGTTGCCGTGAGCGCCTGGGCGCGTGGCGTGGCGCGCAGTGAGCAGCAGGCGGGAGCCATCTTTACGACACGACACATGGGAAACCATGGCGACTTTAATAGTTTGGCGCTGGATCTTGCCCGCGAAATCGTTGCCGAACTGGTGATTAGGAACGTTAAGCATCCCGAGGCTTCGTACGAGAAGTCGCTCGAGGAGGCAAAGGATATGGTGCCGTGCTTTAACGCTGCGGGATGGGAGGAAGGTTGGCGCGGCGCTCAGGAACGTCTGAAGGACGGAGAGCCGACCCTGATGTTTATCAACCTTGCCGCTGGTGGCTTTTCCAAGAACCTTAAATACGAGGTGCCGGAGAGCCTGCGCAACACGGTGCGCCAGGTCGATTGTGGTTTTGGCAACGATGGGCGACATCCCAAGATGGACCTCGATTTTCTGTACGTGGAGTCGCCCACGAGCCGCTTGGCTTGGGGAGTCGATATGAGCTCAAAGAAGTTTGACCAGCAGGCGCTGCTTGGCGTGGTCGAACAGGAGGAGCTCGTGACGCGCGGTGAGATTCCGTTTATCCAGAAGCGCCATCGTGTGCGCACGGTACTGGCGGGCGCCGGCGGAAAACTGCCGGTGCGCGACACCCTCTCGTACCAGGTCGAAGGCGCTCGCATCGTGGCGCAGGCGGTGGGCCGCTTGATGCGTACGAGCGTAAAGATGCTCCATGTGCAGGTAATGCTCGATCGCGAAATCGCCGCCGATTGCGATTTTTCGTTCTTGCACGATTTGCCGATGGGCTACGAGCTGGAGCAGGTGGTTGGCGCCTGTGCGGCCGTCAACAATCACATGGCGGACAAGAAGCAGCACGCTGCCAGTAAGCAGCAGAACCTTGCTGCCTTTAGGAACAACCTGGCGAAAGAGAAGCACGAAAAGCTGGCGCGGAAGGTTGCCTCGCTCGATGCGCGCGAGGAAGATCTGGCCGCTTTCGATGACGAGCGCAATTTTTATCTGCATCATTTTTGCCTGCCGTGGGAGGAGCTTGCGAGCTATCCTGCACGCAAAAGCACCGCACTGCACATGCCGTTTGCCGCGAGTGGCTATGCGTATGCGCAGGGCGGAGCGTGTAAGGTGCCGCATTTTGAATTTCCCAGCTACGATGGCGAGCCTGTTGAGCAGATTGCCGCTCGCCTGGAGGAATGTTGCCGCTACGACAAGGGATTAAAGGGCGCGACGGTTCGTCAGATAAGCCAAGCGGCGGCGCGCGTACCCGAGCTGCTTTCGATTCGCGAGGTGCGCGAGCGCTGGTCACGCGACGGGGTGCCCGCGACGCTGCAGCCGGCGGCGACGGCACATATGACACCCTATATGTTTCAGGCGGTATACCTGGGAGAACTGGGAGAGTCTGCCGGCAGGGCCATCTTCGAGGCGTATTACGACGGTCGCTATTCGCTTACTCGTGGCGATGCAGCCCATGCCGAGACGGGCGGCGATTTTGAGGTGCTCGATGCCGCTGGCAACAAGACCGGCGTGTGGATCGATTTTAAGCACTATCGCATCGGCGCCTACGAGCCTACAGGCGCTCCGGCGGCGAGACTACGGACGCAGAGCGCTTTAAGGCAAAGGCTCAAAAAGTCGGGGCGAAGCGGCTGCTGATCGTCAATGTTTTGGCTGACGAGGCGGCGCTGGAGCTCCGCCAAAAGCCAATCGATGACGAGGGGATGGTGTTCTCCTTCCCCTATATGGCAACTGATGGAGCAATCAACCTGGAGATGATGGAGACGATCGGCCGTGCAATCGAAGCATAACCAGCCGTGTGGTCTGGGAGACATCGCTGTGTCCGAGCTCGTATTGCAGCTCGATGCCGCGGCTGCGAGAAGCGCTACTCGGTCTTTTGGTGCAACGTCGGCGATGCGGACAAGCATGCCGTGGCAAACTTTATGGCCGATGTGTGCCAGACAGGTAAGGTCGTCGCGCTTACGCAGCTCGAGGACAACCGCGTCTTTCTGATGGTCAAGGCGGGCGCGCAGACGGGTGACCTGAGCGCTTCGCTCGACCATGAGCAAATGGTTCCGATTAAAACTCATTGGAACGAGCTGGATGATTACATCGCATTGCGTCTGCTGTTCAACTCGTGCTCGCAATTTGAGGGGATCGAGGACGAGATTCCCAATGATACGGGGCACTTGTATGTTGTAAGCGCCAAGGGTGCTCGCCGCGACGCCATTGAGGAAGCTGGAACGGGCCCTGCCAAGATTGAGACGGTCGAGACCGTTATCAACGAGGATTGCACCTTCGAACTTAAGATCCGAACGTTTACCAAGCGACGGGTGCTCATCGGTCGTGCGGCAGGCGACAAGAAGGAGCTCGAGAAGATTAACAGCCAGGTTGGTTACAGGCTGTCGCCCGTGGCTTCGGTGGTGCTGGCTCACGGACAACGTGACGAGTACATCCTGCGCCGCGCCAAGGGCGATAAGCCGTCCAAGCGCCGTGATCTTACGTTTTCGGCCCAAGCGGAAAAGGTCGCCTATACCAAGAAGGGCATCCTGTACCGAGAGCTGCAGATCCTCGAGCGCCGGTACGGCGACTTTGCCCGGGTGTCGCTCAGGGAGTATCCGCGCAAGAGCTTCTACGAGGTTTTGAAAAGCGAGCGATATGCCCGCGTGGTTGCGGAGCGCGCGGTGGGACAGCGGGTTGTGGTGTCGTTTGCGCACAAAGGGCTTGCTGGGGTGGCGCGCCAGTTGGTCGATCGACTCAACGATTCCTCGTGGGGCGTGTGCGCGTCGTATGGCGGGAAGGATGTGGATCCGCTGGCGTGGAATATCGTCATGGTGCCCAACGAGGTCGCCGAGAACGATGGCTATGCCCTGCACGCTGGCGTGGTTGAGCAGCATGTGACGCCGGACGTGTGCGAGCCGCTGTTTAAGGCGGCGTCGAATGCAAAGGTGTGCGGCGCACAGGAGGGAATCCTGGGCGCCATGCTCAAAGAGCTGTTGGTTAAGCAGGATGTTGCCGACGGCCGGGTGAAGGCGTTTGACCTTGGCTCTTTTGGCGTTGGGTCGGTGACGGTCTGTGGCGTGGTCAATGTCCCGCGCAAGGAGAAGGATAAGGTTGAGCTGGATGAACGCCTCGCAACGCTAACGATTGGTGTCGACGGGACCATGGACTACACCTCGCATCCCATCGAGGACGGTCCTGTGGACGAGATGGAGCTTGAACTGCTGACGTCGGACGGCAAACTCGACAAGGATGCCTACATCTTTGACGTGCGGGCAGGCGAACGATCTATGTTGGCACGCGTGCGGGACACGGGCTTGACGACCTTCTCCAACACTTTTGTGACCTTGGTGCGCGATTACCAGCTTACGGGTAAGGCGGGTCGTAAGAAGGAGTTTTTCGAGAGCTACAACTCGCCCTATTACGGTATTGGAACGTTCGAACGTGCAGGGTTGACCTGCTACTTTGTGGGCGTCAACAACGGCACCAAGGAGGATCTGGCAACGTCGATTCATGTGCGCTCGGTCGAGGTGCTCGAAGGCGACGATCTGTCCGAGCTGCTGGTTCAGCTGGTCAATGAGGGGCTTTCGCGCCACGGGGCTCCTTCCAGGTGGCCGATTCCGGTGAAGTATCTCAACGAATATGCCGCGCGTGAGGGCGCGGCGGGGGAGTGTGGTATTTGCTCGTGAGGAAACAGATTAGTTATATGTGCTAGAAAACTAAAATTGTTCTTGCAACATACAAGCGGAGCGCATATACTGCAGTCATAGCGTATGAGATGGGGTCTCTAAAAGAGGCCAAGCACAGCAATTTGAGTTTATGTAGACGGGACTTGAGCATGAACACCAGCAGTTTCTCCTTTAACAACGATAATAGTGGTTACATTAATCTCGAGACTATCTTTGGTTGCACTGTCGGTTCTCGCGCAGAGAACGGGATTGTATTTCTAGATGAAGAGAAGCCATGCGGCGAAGAACTCGAGTATTTAGATGAGATTGAGCGCGAGCGGAACTATGAGTTTGGTTTTTGCGGAGATCAGTTTCATCACGATTCAATTCGCTCAATTTAATTACCCCGTTATCACCTCTTTTTAGCGGGGCAAGTTAGATCGACTATCTGTGTCAAACAACGGCTCACCGTGGGAAGGAATCGGCAATGAGCAAGAACATGAACAAGGACATGAACGGCAAGGCCTTGGGTAAGGCCAGGGCGGCTGGGCGCGTGGCGACGGTTGCTGCGGCGACGATTGCCATGACGGGCGGCTCGCTGCTGTCGCCTCTGACCGCGGCGGCGCAGGGTGCGGATGGCATTGGCGCCGCGGGCGCAACAGGGTGCGGATGGCATTGGCGCCGCGGGCGCAACGGCTGCGGTGATGTCGCCGCTGACGAGCGCTGCGGCCGCCGGTACTGGCGCGGGTGCCGTGTCTGCAGCGCAAAGGTCGCCGACCTGCAGGCTGCAGTTGATGCGGCGCGCGCTAAAGCTGCTACCGCCAAGGCCGATCTGGAAGCGGCTGCCGCTCCCTACGATGCTGCCGCCGTCAACCAGCAGCAGGCGCGGGGCGCCTATGACGCGGCCCGCGGTGCGAGCGATAGCGCGCCTCCGCTGCTTCGGCCGAGCTGGAAAAGCAGCTGGGCGCTGCACAGGACAAGGCCGATCAGGATGTCAAGGCGTTTGAGGACGCTCAGGCTGCGCTCGATGCTGCCAAGAAGGAGCTGGCGGACAAGGATGAAGCCCTGACTGCTGCCCAGAGGGCATCCCGTGATGCCCAGTCTGCGCTTGAGGCCGCACAGGCTGCTGCATCCGATGCTACGCCCGAGGCTGTAGCTGCCGCCCAGGCTGCCGCAGGGCAGGCTGCGAGTGATTTTGATCAGGCAAAGCAGCAGGCAGCTGATGCGCAGGCCAAGCTCTCGGATGCTCAGGCCGCTGTCGCTGTCGCCGCTGCTAAGCAGCAGGATGCGCAGGGCAAGCTTTCGGCGGCTCAACAGGCAAAGACCGCGACAGATGCGGACGTGGATGCCGCGCAGGCGAGCTATGATGCAGCCAAGGCCGATCTGGATCGAGCCGAGCAGGGCGCCGCGGGCCCGGAGTACGAGGCCGCCAAGGCAAAGGTGGCTGCTGCGTCCGAAGCGCTGACGGCCGCCAAGGCCGCGCAGTCGAAGTGCGAGAGCGAGCTTGCTGCCGCTGAGCAGGACGTTGCCGCCGCCGAGGGCGAGGTTCAGACTGCTCAGCAGGCAGTTGCCGATCAGCAGCAGGCCGCTGCCGATGCCCAGTCAAAGCTGGATGCCGCCGCTGCTGCCAAGACCGCTGCCGACGCCGCTCTTGACCAGGCCAAGACCGATCATGCCAGTGCGCTCACGGAGCTGGCCGATGCCCAGGCCAAGCTTTCGGCGGCCAAGGACGAGAAAGACGCTGCCGACAAGGCGCTCGATCAGGCGAAGGCCCAAAAGCAGCAGGCCGACCAGGCTGTGGCTCAGGCCCAGGCAAAGCTCGATGCCGCTCAGGCAACGGCGAATGCATCGGCGGAGAACTACCGCCAGGGTGCCATCGCATTCTTTAAGAGTGTGGGTGCCGACGATGCGGCGGATATCATCCTCAACTGCAAACTCGCTGGCTACAACAAGGTGGGCGAGGAAGTCGACGCGACGAGCCTGACCAATATGAAGCAGGCGGTTGTGTGGCTCAAAGCGTGCAACGAGTATCGCGCAAGCGTTGGCCTAGGCGAGCTCAAGGTGACATATGCCATGATGGCGACCGCCATCGCCGACGCGAACTTCTCCGATACGAAGGTCGCGCACGCTCAGCAGTTTAACGTGGGCGAGAATGTGGCGTGGAACTACGGAAGCAATCCGTTTAAGCAGTGGGTCGATCAGGAGAAGGCCATCTTTGATGCTGCCGCCGCCTCGCTGGGCGCGTCGGGCCTTACGGGAAAGGCCGCTTACGATTTCTATACAGCGCATAGCTCCCAGATTGATAACTACGCCGCACTGCACGGTGGACCAAACCCTTCGGTCGGACATTACATCAACGTGATCAACCCCGATTACACCGTGACGGGCATGGGCGTTTGCACGCGAGGGACGCTGTACGGGAGTACACAGGCGCAAACATTTGTATATTCTGGTCAATGGTATAAGCCGTATAACCTCAATCCGATGACGGTTGCAGAGTATGAGGCTGCGTTGAATGCGTGGTGTGACTCGTTGGCAAATCCCGAGCAGGGCGTGGATGCGGCACGCAAGGAGCTTGCTGTGGCGCAGGGCGTTGCCGACGATGCCGGCAGCAAGGTGAGTGCAGCATCGCAGGCCGTTGCAGCAAAGCAAACCCAGGTTGAGCGCGCTGCCGCTAACGTTGATGTCGCGGCAACCAAGGCCTCGGAGGCCCAGGCTGCCGTGGCGCAAAAGCAGGCTGCAGCTGACGCCGCCGCGCGTGCCGTCAGCGATGCCCGCGCCGATTTGAGCGCTGCCAACGCCGCTGTTGCGGCAGCGCAGGACGCCGTGGCCGCCAAGTCTGGCGAGCTCGACATTGCCAAGGGCAAGGTGGCTGCTGCCAAGCGCGCACTGGACGCCGCTCGTGCCGGTGTTGGCGACAAGCGGGATGCACTTGCCGCGGCCCAGGATGAGCTAGCGGCGTACTCAGCCGATATCGCCGCTGCTCAGCGTGCGTTTGATGCGGCGTCGTCTGCACTCGAAAGCGCGCGTGCCAATCAGCGCGAGGCGGAGGCCGAACTTCTTGCCACCCAAGGCGATGCCGATCAGGCGGGCATCGATGCTGCTGCCACTCAGGTGGAGCTCGATATGGCGCAGCGGGCTGCAAGCGATGCCGACGCCGTCGTGGCAACGGCTCAGGCAAAATCTGATGCAGCTGCCGCCCGCGCCTCTCAGCTTAAGAATGCCGCCGCAGCACTTGCCAAGGCCACTGGGGACAAAGCGACTGCCGATGCCGCGCTCGATGCAGCGGCGATGGCCGTGAGCGATGCCGAGTATGACGTGGTGGAGGCTGACGATGCCGTGGTGGATGCGACTGTCGCGCGCGACGCCTCTGCCGCCGCGGTTGCCGCCTGC
>JAQCYU010000023.1 GCA_027682925.1 Coriobacteriaceae bacterium AF45-21 | reverse complement strand
GGCGCTGCCGGTGCGGGCGCGGGCCGCAACCGCGCGCGCAAGGGCGGCGACCTGTCGCTGACTGTCGACGTAACTGCCGAGGACGCGTTCCGCGGTGTGACGCACAAGGTCACCTATCGCATTCCCTCGACAGGCGAGCAGCAGACCATCACGGTCTCGGTGCCCGCGGGCGCGGTCGACGGCGGCAAGCTGCGCTACAAGCGTCGCGGCGAGTATGGCGTTGCGGGTGGCGAGCGCGGCGACCTGGTCGTGACCACGCATGTGGAGGAGCATCCGCTGTTTAAGCGTAAAGGTGCCGACGTGACCATGGAGGTACCGGTCTCGGTCTACGAGGCGGCGCTCGGCTGCACGGTGGACGTGCCGACGCCCGGCGGTGCGACGGTTCGTCTGAAGGTGCCCGCGGGTACCCAGACGGGCAAGAAGTTCCGCTTTAAGGAAATGGGGGCGCCCGACGTTAAGCACCGTGGCCGTACGGGCGCGCTGCTCGTCGAGATCAAGGTGCAGGTCCCCACGAACCTATCCGATGACGAGCGCGATGCCATGACCAAGCTGCGCGAGGTCGACACGCGCGATTATCGCGAGAAGGTCAACCGTTACAAGGCGACGTACTAGGGCGGTCGTGGCGCACACCCGCGCCCGCGGGCTTATGATGGACGATAACGAGACGGAAAGGGGTCAGGTAGCATGGCCGAGGACAATAGGAATAAACCGCTGTACATGATCAGCGTGGCGGCCGAGTTGACCGGCATGCATCCGCAGACTCTGCGCGTCTACGAGTCCAAGGGCCTGGTGAACCCCCAGCGCTCGGGCGGCAACACGCGTCTGTATTCGCGTGCCGATATCGAGCGCCTGGAGCTCATCAACCAGCTGACTGACGAGGGCATCAACCTTGCCGGCGTGGTGCGCATCCTCGATATGAAGGAGCGTGCCGAGGAGCGCGAGCGCGAGAACGAAAAGCTCCGCGCCCGCGTGCGCCAGCTCGAGGACGAGCTGCACGAGTATAAGATGCAGAAGAAGATCACCGCCCTGGCCCCGCGCGACGGCTCGGTCAACCCCGAGCAAGTCATGCGCAAACTGCTGGGCACGGGCGGCGACCTGTAGGCACTCATTGGGGACAGACTTAAATGAGTACCTGCAGAATGAGAGTGGATAATCTCCCGTTTTTTGCCTGTTTGCAGGCTCAAAGTGGGAGATTATCCACTCTCGTCATTTGAGCGTCTAAGTCTGCCTCCCCAGGACCTAACTCGTCCTCTGCTTTACTGAGATAAAGTGAACGCAGAGATTCGTAACCCACTCGCAACCGTTCTATGGCACGATATTGAACGAATGTATGCTATGCGCCCAAATCTTTTGGGCAGAGTGGGAGACAGTATGGTCAAGCTGTACGAGGACGGCATCTACCTGCGCGGCGGCAGCGAGGTTGTGCCTGCGGCCGAGGCTGCCGAGCGCGGTATTACGCAGACACCCGAGGATGCCAAGCGCGGCACCATCGCGTATTCGATCCTCCAGGCACACAATACGTCGGGCGACCCCGAGGCACTCAAGATTCGCTTCGATGCCATGGCGAGCCACGACATCACCTTTGTCGGCATCATCCAGACGGCGCGCGCTTCGGGCATGGAGCAGTTCCCGCTGCCTTACGTGCTCACCAACTGCCATAACTCGCTGTGCGCCGTGGGCGGCACCATCAATGAGGACGACCATGTCTTTGGCCTTTCCGCAGCCAAGAAGTACGGCGGCATCTTCGTTCCGCCGCACATCGCCGTCATCCACTCCTTTATGCGCGAGAACTTCGCCGGTTGCGGCAAGATGATCCTGGGTTCCGACTCGCACACCCGCTATGGTGCCCTGGGTACCATAGCCGTGGGCGAGGGCGGCGGCGAGTTGGCAAAGCAGCTGCTGCGCGACACCTACGATGTCGCCTATCCCGGCGTCGTGGCCATCTACCTCACGGGCGCCCCGCGCCCCGGCGTCGGCCCGCACGACGTGGCGCTCGCCATCATTCGCGCCGTCTTTGCCAAGGGCTACGTCAAGAACAATGTCATGGAGTTTGTGGGCCCGGGCATCGCGAGCATGACGACCGACTACCGCAACGGCGTTGACGTCATGACCACCGAGACCACCTGCCTGTCGAGCATCTGGGCCACCGACGAGGACACGCACGCGTTTTTGACCATGCACGGCCGCGGCGACGACTACCGCGAGCTTAAGCCCGCCGATGTCGCCTACTACGACGGCTGCGTCGAGGTTGACCTGTCGAGCATCAAGCCTATGATCGCCCTGCCGTTCCATCCTTCCAACGGCTTTGAGATCGACGAGCTCAACGAGAACCTCGAGGACATCCTGCACGAGGTGGAGCTCGAGGCCGCCAAGATCGGCGAGGGCAAGACGCACTTTAGCCTGCTCGACAAGATCGTCGACGGCAAGCTGCGTGTGCAGCAGGGTGTTATCGCCGGCTGCTCGGGCGGCAACTACGACTCCGTGGTCCAGGCTGCCCGCGTGCTCAAGGGCGCCAACACCGGCTGCGGCGAGTTCTCGCTGTCGGTCTATCCCACAAGCCAGCCCGTGGCGCTCGAACTTACGCGCCGTGGCTATATCTACGACCTTATGGAGGCCGGCGCTATCGTGCGCACGGCGTTCTGCGGCCCGTGCTTTGGTGCCGGCGACACGCCTGCCAACAACGGCCTTTCGATCCGCCACACCACGCGCAATTTCCCCAACCGCGAGGGTTCCAAGCCGGGTAATGGCCAGCTGAGCGCCGTGGCCCTGATGGATGCTCGCTCCATTGCGGCGACGGCTGCCAACGGCGGCGTCCTGACGCCGGCGACCGACCTGCCCGAGGAGACTTGGGACGAGGCCTGCGAGTACACCTTTGACGACGCGCCGTACAAGAAGCGCGTGTACTGGGGCTTTGGCAAGGCGGAGCCTGCCGACGAGTTGGTCGAAGGCCCCAACATCAAGCCGTGGCCCGCGATGGAGCCCCTCGGCGATGACATCCTGCTCAAGGTGTGCTCCAAGATCATGGATCCAGTTACTACGACCGACGAGCTCATTCCCTCGGGCGAGACGAGCTCCTTCCGCTCTAACCCGCTGGGCCTGGCCGAGTTTACGCTCAGCCGCCGCGACCCTGCCTACGTGGGCCGCTCCAAGGAGGTTGACGCGGTGGAGAAGCGCCGCGTGGCCGGCGAGGCCGCGGGCGACCTGGCGGCGCTCGATGCCGAGCTTGCCGGTGTGTTCGAGGCACTGGCTGGTGCGGGTGTCGCTGCAGACGCCAAGGCGACCGAGTACGGCTCCATGCTCTATGCCAAGAAGCCCGGTGACGGTTCTGCCCGCGAGCAGGCCGCGAGCTGCCAGCGCGTAATTGGCGGCCTGGCCAATATCGTCCACGAGTACGCCACCAAGCGCTATCGCTCCAACGTGATGAACTGGGGCATGGTGCCCTTCCAGATGGAGGCCGAGCCCAACTTTGAGGTGGGCGATTACGTCTTTGTGCCGGGTATCCGCGCCGCGCTCGATGGCGATCTGAAGAACATCGCTGCCTACGTGGTGCGTGCCGACGGTGCGGTCGAGCAGATTGAGCTCTACATTGCCGATATGACGGCAGAGGAGCGTGCCATCGTTAAGGCCGGCTGCCTGATCAACTACAACAAGTTCAAGGCCGCTGCCGAGTAACGCACTTAATTGTCCGCCCGGGGCTTACCCTTTCCCGCCCGCTCACGCGCTTCGCGAGGGTCGCGTTCGGGAAAGGGTAAGCCCCGGGCTACATTTCTGCGTTTTCGTTGGGTCTTGAGGGACGCTAATAAATAGACTTGCTTGATGCCGCCTCTGTTAATGGGGCGGCTTCTTTTTGTCGAAAACCGCCACATTGGGGACAGGCACCTTTGTGGCGGCTCGATTCGTCTTAATCTGTAACATCTTGGCCGCTAAAAGTGGGCTTGGTGTTACAGATTGAGACAAACGATCGCCGCTGATCATTTCATCTCAATCTGTAACATCTAAGATCGAAAAGGGCCGCTAGATGTTACAGATCGAGACAGTCGAGTGCCAGAGTCGAAAACCACCACAAAGGGGCCTGTCCCTTTCGTGGTGGTGGGGGGCGAGCTCGATGTTGTTGTGATCGTTGAGCGGCATGTTAATGGGCGGCTCTACAGAATTTCATCCGGGTTGGCGGGTCTGGTTGTTTTGGGGATGCCGAGTTTGGATGACGCGAAATCGTCAACATTGTCCTTAATTCCGTCTTTGGTGTAGACAGTGACCATATAGGTGCTGTGTCCGAATTCGCCCTTGTCGCGTGTTGCCCAGGCATCCCAGTAGGCGGCCCCGTTTCGCCCTTTGATTTTTCCGACACGGCGGAGCTCTGTTCGCTTTAATTTCTGGTTGCTATAGATGGTTCGACCGGCCTCCTCGGTGAGCCCGCACTGTCCAAGCATCTTGTCGAGGACTTGGTTCATGTGGCGCTCATCGGTGTTTGGTGCGTAGTCGTAGGCGAGGGTGATGGAGTCGAGTGGCTGGTCGTCGATTAGATAGTTTAGCGCCTGAGGTCCAAGGCAGAAATAGGGGGAGCATCCGTCGATCTGACCGAGCAGCGGTAACTTTGACCGCCAAATTCCGGTGGGAATTCCATCTTCGTAAAACACGCCGCGACAGATAAAGGAGAGCGAGGTGGCACGCGAGCCGGCGTCGACCATTCCGCATAAATCGAAGGGCGAGGCGATACCGAGGGAAAAGGGCGTGACGACGATAAAGAAGAACATCGCGATGGGTATGGCGAAAATGGTAATGACGTTGCGACCGGTGGAATGAGACGGCTTCATATGCGCTCCTCGAGACAAAGATCTGTTGAGGATAGGCAGAAATGGATATGTTCAGAGAACAATTCAAGTTTAATCTCATGGCACGAGATGGTCGACCGTTAGCGTCGAAAACCACCACAAAGGTGCCTGTCCCCTTTGTGGTGGTGAGGAGCGCGCGGCTTCTTTTGGTAATAGTGCTGGCTGGCGATATCATTAGTGCAGGTAGCGAAGGTTTGCGTTGCGAGGTGCTTTGCTGTGAGAAGTCCTGCCCGTATTGGATTGATTGTTTTGGCGCTTGCGATTACCGTGGTTGGCATGGGCACTGTCGGCATGGCGTTTCTACCTGCTGCGGTGACGGAGCCGGTGGTCAAGCCTGTGACTCAATCTGTCGAACTTCTGACCGGCGACGACAAGCCCGAGACCATTACCGTTGATTTTGATGAGCAGCCGGCTGTGCTGGGTATTAGCAATTATCCGCGTATTCAGCTTGGGGCCATGCGCTATACCACGGATACAAGCCTGATCGATAGGGCGTTCGAGCTACTCAAGGGCAAAACATTTAAGCGTTGGTACGGATATGCGTCCTATCGGGCAAAAGCGAACGACATGGTTGGCGGATGCCGCTCTTCCATCGAGCTGGACACTGCAAATGGCGCAAAGTTATGTGATGTCTCGTACGATCCGGGCTACGAGGGCAATGAGGGTCCGGGCATCTACATCATGGACGGCGATGTCGCCTATGTCATGGAGGGCGACCAGACCGAGCTCAACGATTTTATGGGTCAGTGTATCCAAGATGCCTATAAACAGACCTGCTTGCCTGACCCGCAGACTGCACGCGATAGTGGGTCTGCCCGTACATGGCTGTTCGAGGATGAGATGCCCTGGACCGTCGAATCGGGAAGTACGGGTTCGGCGAAGGAGTAGAGACCGCGACCACCACAAAGGTGCCTGTCCTCTTTGTGGTGGTTTTCGGTCTGTCTCGATCTGTAACATCTTGGCCGCTAAAAGTGGGCCTGGTGTTACAGATTTAGATTTTTGATCCGGGTGTTTTCTGTTCGTCTCGATTTGTAACAGATAGAGCTCTATTTGCTGACTAGATGTTACAGATTTAGATAAACGGGTGCCGCTGGTCATTTCATCTCGATCTGTAACATCTAGAGCCATAAACAGCCGCTAGATGTTACAGATTGAGATAGTAAGGGGACGATGCCGTAGCGGGTGAGCGCACCTGTCCCCTTTGTGGTGATTTTCCATGTCATGAGAGCACTCAGAAAATCTTATATATAGAGACTTAGATTTGTGTATAAGATCGTACAAAGCTGGCAACAATACTTCTCGAACAACGTGAAGCCGCCCCGTAGGGCGGCCGCACCAAGAGAGGTGATTCCATGAGAATCGATAAGCTAGCAATGACGTCGCGCGAGGCGCTGCAGACCGCCATGAGCACGGCTGCCGACGCGCAGGCCGGCGCGGTGGAGCCGATTCACCTGCTGTCTGCCCTGCTCGGTGCCGGCGAGCGCAATATCTCCGTGATCATCGAGCGCATCGGTGCTGACCCGGCTCAGCTCGCACGTTCCACACAGGATGCCATCGACCACGCGCCCAAGGTTTCGGGCGAGGGCCAGCAGATGGGCCTGTCCAACGAGCTCGTCCGCGTCATCGAGAAGGCCGAGAAGAAGGCCACCAAGATGGGCGACAGCTTTGTGGTGACTGAGCATCTGCTGATGGCTCTTGCCGAGGACAAGGGCGAGGCGGGTCGCGTGCTGCGCGACGCCGGCGTCACCAAGGAGCGCATCGAGCAGGTCTACGAGGAGCTGCGTGGCGATGACCGCGTGACGTCTGCCGAGGACAAGACTCAGTTTGAGGCGCTGGAGCAGTACGGCCGCAACATCTGCGATCTGGCCCGCGCCGGCAAGCTCGACCCGGTCATCGGCCGTACCGACGAGATCCGCCGTACCATCCAGGTCCTGTCCCGCCGCACCAAGAACAACCCCGTGCTCATCGGTGAGCCGGGCGTCGGCAAGACGGCCATCGTCGAGGGCATCGCCCAGCGTATCGTGGCCGGCGACGTGCCGAGCACCCTGCGCGACCGCGACCTCATCGAGCTCGACATGAGCGCGCTGGTCGCCGGTGCCAAGTACCGTGGTGAGTTCGAGGACCGCTTGAAGGCTGTACTCAAGGAAGTCCAAAAGGCGCAAGGCAAGGTCATCCTGTTCATCGATGAGCTCCATACCATCGTGGGTGCGGGTGCCACCGAGGGTTCCATGGACGCCGGCAACATCCTCAAGCCGGCGCTTGCCCGTGGCGACCTGCATGCGATCGGCGCGACCACGCTCGACGAATACCGTAAGTACATCGAGAAGGACGCGGCGCTCGCCCGTCGTTTCCAGACCGTAATGGTGAGCGAGCCTACCGTCGAGGACACCATCTCGATTCTGCGTGGCCTCAAGGAGAAGTACGAGATCTTCCACGGCGTGCATATCACCGATAGCGCGCTCGTGGCCGCCGCCGACCTCTCCGATCGCTACATCGCCGACCGCTTCCTGCCCGACAAGGCCATCGACCTGGTCGATGAGGCCGCAAGCCGCCTGCGCATGGAGCTCGACAGCATGCCGGTCGAGATCGACGCCACCACGCGCCAGCTCACCCAGCTGCAGATTGAGGAACAGGCGCTCATGAAGGAGACCGACGACGCCTCCAAGGAGCGTCTGGAGGCGCTGCGCCAGGAGATCGCCGAGGTCCAGGAAAAGCTCAACGTGCAAAAGGCCGGCTGGCTCAACCAAAAGAACGCCATCGACCACGTGCAGGAGCTCAAGGGGCAACTCGACGAGGCCAGAAGCGAAGAGGAGCGCGCGACGCGCAACGGCGACCTGGGCCGTGCGTCCGAGCTGCGCTACTCCGTGATTCCGGGTCTGCAGCAGCAGATTCAGGATTCCGAGGCCGCGCTCGAGGCACAAAAGCAGCAGGATGGCGAGGGTCTCAACGAGCAGGTGACCTCCGATGAGATCGCCGAGGTCGTGAGCGCCTGGACCGGCGTGCCCGTGTCCAAGATGATGCAGGGCGAGCTCGACAAGCTGAAAGGCCTGGAGGGCGAGCTGCACAAGCGCGTCATCGGTCAGGACGAGGCCGTCTCCGCCGTTGCCGCGGCCGTGCGCCGCAGCCGTGCGGGTCTCTCCGATCCGGACAAACCCATCGGCAGCTTCTTCTTCCTGGGCCCCACCGGCGTAGGCAAGACCGAGCTCGCCAAGGCGCTGGCCGAGTGCCTGTTCGATGATGAGCGCGCGCTCGTGCGTATCGACATGTCCGAGTATATGGAGAAGTTCAGCGTCCAGCGTCTGATCGGTGCGCCTCCGGGATACGTGGGCTACGACGAGGGCGGCCAGCTCACCGAGGCCGTGCGTCGTCGTCCGTACTCCGTAATCTTGCTCGACGAGATGGAGAAGGCTCATCCGGATGTCTTCAACGTGCTGTTGCAGGTGCTTGATGACGGCCGTCTGACCGATGGCCAGGGTCGCCAGGTGTCCTTCAAGAACACGATCATCATCATGACGTCCAACGTGGGCTCCAAGGCCATCGCCGATCTGTCCGGTAAGGACGAGGAGGAGATGCGCCATCAGGTCGACGCCGCCATGGCTCAGACCTTCCGCCCCGAGTTCCTCAACCGTATCGACGATATCGTGGTGTTCCATCCGCTCGGCATGGCGCAGATCGAGAAGATCGTCGACATCCAGCTTGCCGACGTCCGCGCGCGTCTGGCTAAGGAGCGCATGACGCTTGCCATTACCCCGGCGGCCAAACAGATGCTCGCCGTGGGTGGCCTGGACCCCGTGTTCGGTGCCCGTCCGCTCAAGCGCCTGGTCCAGCGCGAGGTCGTGGACGCCATCGCCGCCGCCATCATCGACGGTACGGTGCGCGAGGGCGATCAGGTGACGGTCGATGTCGACAAGGACGGCGGCTTTACCGTCGTGTGCGACAACACGCCGGCGGCCACCTACGAGGTCCCCGACGCCGAGTAGATTTTGGGACATGCCTTAAAATCTACCTTTTGAGTCAAACGCCAAGGGCGCGGATCCAATGGGGTCCGCCGCCCTTTTTCGTGCGACAATCGATGATGTTGAACGCGATTGCACGGCAAGGAGATATGCAGATGATAGACAAGAACAAGACGAATACGTCGGCGACCGATGCCGCACCGGCCGCACCCAAGCCTTCGCCCAAGCCGCGCGACCCCTACATCCGTGCCGAGAACGAGGACGACGACGGCTATGATCCCTACAGCGATCGCCGCCCCGAGCGCGAGCCGATGTTCGAAGCCGATCCCTGGCGCTAACGAACTCATTTGGGACGGGGCTCTTTTAGCTACTTGGGCTGCTATGTGAGCCAGCATCTAATAGGAGCCGCTAGCCCTGGCCTTTGATGTTCGGCAACAGATGATTTTTCCAGGACGGGGATTTTTAAATCTCTCTGTACCTAATGATCTTTTAAGACTCTGCTAGACCGGAATTGACATGAGGCGACAATAGACAACACCCCCGTGGAGTTTTGCGTTCTATGGGAACGTTGCCTATCAATACTTCATGTCAATCCCGGTCTAACAGAGCCATTTTATTTGTATAGCACCGCCTCCCTTGGCTACAATCGCCCCAAGTGACCTAAGAGCAAAAGGGGCAGCGCCGTGATTACGTACGACACCAAAACCGAGATTCTCAAGACGCTCGACAAGATGACGCGCGACCTTAACCTGTGCAACATCGACAACTTCACGACGGCTAAGATCGCGAGCGAATGCCATGTGAGCCGCAGTCTGGCGAGCCAGTATCTTAACGAGCTCGTTCGTCAGGGCGACGTTATCAAGGTCAACGCCCGCCCGGTGCTCTATTTCCATCGCCACTCCGTCGAACGCTACTTTAGGCATGCGTTCGATAAATCCGAATATGCCTCGATAGACGAGCTGCTGGGTGCTGCGGGCATCGACGAAGAAGAGGACTTTGACAAGGCCATCGGCTTCGACCTTACGTACGGGACATGCGTCGACCACCTCAAGAGCGCCATCCGCTATCCGCCACATGGGCTCCCGGCGCTTTTGATCGGCGAGCCGGGGACGGGCAAGCGCATGATGAGCGAGCTCACTTTTGAGTACGGCGTCAATGCGGGGATTCTGCCGACGCAGGCCCGCTACGTGCGCATCGACTGCAAACGACCCGTCGAGGCGACAGAGGTCGAGTACGAGATCTTTGGTGCGGACGGCTTTGGTGGTGCGGTCAAAGAGGCCAACGGCGGCGTGATCTACCTGAGCGGCTACGACCACTTGCCCCGCGTGGCGCGTGAACGTATCCTGCAACGCATCGGTGCCGGCGACCCTACGGGCGAGACCGCGCGCGGCACGTCGGACGTGCCTCCCGCCCGCTTCTTGCTCTCGTCCGCCCTGCCTGCCGACAGCGATATCGTCAAGGGTATCGCGCGCTTTGTGCCCATCACCGTCACGCTCCCGCGCCTGGCGGAGCGCAGCGTCGAGGAGCGCACGCTCTTTGTGATGCACTACCTGCGCGTCGAGGGCCGTCGCGTGGGTGCCGACATCGCGGTAAGCCGCGGCGCCCTGCGCGCCCTCGTCGACGCCGACTTCAAGGACAACATCGACGGCCTCCGCTCATGTATCACCAACTGCTGCGCGAGCGCCTATCTCAACCGCGAGAGCGAGACGCTCACCATCCAGACCTACAATCTGCCCTCCAGCGTGCTGGGCAAGACGGCGCCCGAGCCCGACGACGACCAGCTCGTGAGCGGCGACAAGGATGTCAACGACCCGTCCGTGCGCGTGACGGGCTTTTTCCAAAAGATTGTCGACCCCGTTGAGGCACTCGAGCGCGGTCAGGTGAGCTTCACCGAGTTCTTTACCAGCGCGACCATGGCGGTGCGTGCCTACGACGACTACATGAACTTCGACTTTGAGAACAAGAGCGTCAACCCGCGCGTGGGCGCCTACGAGAAGATGGTCGCGCCCGTGATCGAGCAGGTGAACCACACCTACGGCATCGAGCTTACGCGCAAGATCTCGCGCTCCATCGCGCAGTCGCTCTTTACGCAGCTCTGGGGCGGTGCGGGCCTGAGCAAGTGGCGGATCGCCAATGCGGACGCCGTGGAGCGGACTCTGACGCTTTTGGAGAAGAACCAACCCGGCACGGCGACCGTTGTGGAGGAAATCGCCGCCAAGACCAAGACAGCCCTCGGCATGGAGCTCGATGCGCTCTCACGCACGGTGCTCTTTATCGAGGTGGGGGACGCCCTGCGCGCCACGGGAGGCCCGCGCGACTACCTGGGCGTGGTGGTGTGCCACGGCTATTCCACCGCCACGAGCATCGCCGACGCCGCCGACCGCATCCTGCGAACGCATGTCTTCGAGGCCATCGACATGACCTACGACCAGGAGGTCACCGAGATCGTGGGGCAGCTCTCGCGCCTGCTCGCGCGCTACTCGCACTGCAAGACGGTGGCGATCCTGGTGGACATGGGTTCGCTCGAAAAGATCAACGACGCCATTACAGGGCTCACGACGTGCGACATCCACATCGTCAACAACGTGTCGACCGGCCTTGCCCTCGAGGTGGGAAGCGCGCTCATCGCCCACGCCGATCTGGACGAGGTGCTCGCCCACGCCTCGGCGGGGCTCGCGCCCAGCTACAGCGTGGTGAGGGGTTCGGTCGAAAACGACGCCGTGGCGTTTTGCTCGGAGTCGGGTATCGAGGCAGCCGACAAGATCCGCCAGATCGTGCAGAACAGCCTCCCCGGCACGCCCGAGGTGCAGCTCGTGACCTGCGACTACCCCATGCTCGCCCAAAAGGGCGACGGCGCCCCGGTCTTTAGCGACTACCGCGTGCGCGCCGTCGTGGGCACCATGGACCCGGGCATCGTGTCGGTGCCGTTTGTGGGGCTCGAGGACATTCTCTACGAGGGAAGCTCCGACGCGCTCGATCGGGCGCTCTTCCCGCTCGTGGACCCCGAGAGCGTCCAGGAGTTCCATGCCAACCTCCTGCGCAACCTGACCCTTCGCAACGTGATCGAGTCCATTACGATCCTTAACCCCGAGATGCTCTACATCGAGGCCGACCGCGCGGTCAAGCGCTTGGCGGAGCTGCAGGGCGAGGATATCGACGCGCGCCGCAAGATCGGCGTCTACGTGCACCTGTGCGGTCTTATCGAGCGCCTGGTGACCAAGAATTTTGTTGACTCCGCCCCCGACACCGAGGCCTTTGAGCGCGACCATGCGGACTTTATCGAGAACTTCCGCGAGGCCTTTATCGACATGACGCGACGCTACCGTGTCGAGATACCTGTGTCGGAGATTGCATACGTGCACCACATGCTGCATGTGAGCATGGCCGATGCGCAAAAGAAAGTCGAGATAGCGGGCATGATTCTCGAAGACGAGTAGGACAGCCGACACAAACCTGGTAAAGCCCTCGACACTGTTGCGATGAGTGTCGAGGGCTAGTGTTGAGAAAACCAAATATCTTGTCCATGTGAGTGGCAAGGCTGTTGCGGTTTGCGGCGCTCTGTCGATTCTGTTTGATGCCGCGTCCCGCCGGTCTGCGACCGCCTATCTTGGTTTCAGCAGGAGATCAAGGGTTGCAGCGGCGGCCCTCTCAAAGAAACGCGGGCGCCCGCGCCCGCACACGGAAAGGAAGGGTGGACATGAGTATCGTCGCAGGGCGAATCGACTATCGTCTGCTCCACGGAATCGTACAGGGCTTCTGGTGCCCCACGTACGCCACGCAGCGCACGATGATCATCGACGACGCCACGGCCAACGATGAGGTGCGCAAGGCGGCCATGAAGCTGTCGAAGCCCTCGGGCCAGGCGCTCTCGATTATTACCGAGGAGAAGGCCCTCACCAACTTCAAAGCCGGCAAGTACGACAACCACACGGTGTTTACCATCGCGCGCGACCCGCAGACGTTCCTAGATCTGATCGAGGCCGGGCAGAAGATCCCGGTGCTCACGTTGGGGCTTACGGAGACCCCGCCCGAGGGCACCCCGGGCGTCCAGGCCGGCAGGCGCGCCTTCATTCTGGAGAAGGACATCCCTGTCTACCAGAAGATCGCGGCCGCGGGCACCAAGGTCGAGGTCCGCTACATGACCACCGATAAGCCTGTGCCCATCTCTGAGTTCATTCCCCTGTAAAGAAAGGTGATAAACATGGATGTTAATGCGCTCCAGTTTGTCCTGCTCGTCCTCTTGGCAGGATTCCGCGCGGTCGACGCCTATTCGACCCAGGCGATCCCGTTTATGCACGCGCTCGTCTGCTGGCTCGCCGGTATCATCTTGGGCGACCCCAACACGGGCCTCATCGTCGGCGGCACCATCCAGCTCATGTCCATGGGCGCCGCGGGCTTGGGCGGCTCGTCTGCCCCCGACTACGGCATGGCCGGTATGGTCGCGACCGTCACGGCCTGCATCACCGGTAACGGCGACATCTCCGTCGGCCTTGCGATCGGCGTCGTGGTCGCCATGCTCTATGTCCAGCTCGACGTCATCTTCAAGATCTACAACTCCTGGGTCTTCAAGGTCATTCGCGGCTATGCCGTCAAGCGCGAGTACAACAAGATGCTCGCCTCGTGCTTCCTTTCGCACCTGTGGCTCTTCCTCCAGGGCGCTCTGCCCATGATCATCGTGCTCGCCTTTGGCCAGCAGGCGGTCGAGGCCATCAACGCCTTCATGCCGCAGTGGTTCACCGACGGTCTCTCCATCGCCGCAGGCGTGCTGCCCGTCACCGGTTTCGCGATCCTGCTCACCTTCATGCCGGTCAACAAGTTCTACGCGTTCCTTATCGCCGGCTATGTCCTCGCTGCCTACCTCAACCTCTCCGTGCTCCCCATCGCTCTCTTGGGTGCTGTCGTGGCCATCGAGTACTTCCGCAACAAGTCTGAGGCCGCTCCCGTGGCCGCCGCTACCGTGAATGGAGGCGAGCTCGAAGATGAGTAACTTCTTCAAGCCCAAGGAATTCAAGGACTTCAACGAGGCTCCGGCCCCCGTACAACTCCCCGACGGCTCCTATGAGCCCGTCCTTACCGACGAAGACCTCAAGATCTGCTCGCGCCGTATGTGCCTGATGGATACGGTCTCGTACTCCTACGCCACGCAGAACGCCCCGTGCGCCATGTTCGCCTCCTACTACGCGCTTCGCAAGATCTACGGCAACGACGAGGACGCCTTCAACACCGCGATCCTGAACCAGCTCGACTGCGTGTTCAACGCCACGCCTCCCGTCTCGGGCCTGCTTCTCGGTGCCGGCCTCGCCATGGAGGATAAGGGCCACCTTAACGGCATCCATGCCGAGAACGACCTCAAGGTCGGCCTCATGGGCCCCATCTCCGGTATCGGCGACGTCTTTATCTGGATCCTGCCGATGACGATCCTCGGCTCCATCGCCGGCTACATGGCCCAGCAGGGAAGCCCCGTTGGCATCCTCCTGTGGCTGGCGGTCTGGGCCGCCCTGTACTTCTGGCGTATGCAGAACTACGTCCAGGGCTACAAGGCGGGCGCTTCCGTGGTGACCAAGATGGGCGATAAGCTCAACGTCCTCACCGACGCCGCCTCCATCCTCGGCCTTACCGTGGTCGGCTCGCTGATCTACAGCTCCGTCAAGCTCACCACGCCCCTCGTGTTCCAGTACGGCGAGATCTCGCTCGGTATCCAGGAGGGCGTGCTCGACCAGATCTTCCCCAACATCTTGGGTCTGCTCTTGGCCGTCGTGGTCTACAAACTGATCAAGAAGGGCGTCAAGCTCAACTGGATCATCCTTGGTATCCTTGCCGTGAGCTGCGTCTGCGCCGCCTTCGGTATCCTGGCCGCCTAAGTTCCTTCACTTTTCCTCCGTCGGTGGCTTCCCCCGACGCCGACGGGGCTGTGGGCGCCATCCCACGGCCCCGGTGTTACGGTTCGTATCTGATTTGAGCGAACCGTTCCACCGCACCCGCCCTGCACGTCTCCTTACACGCTTGTGCGCGGCGGGTGCCATGGAACGGTTTGTTTAGCGGGGTTCACTCCCGCTACTACATAAGGAGTTGGCTCATGAGGCAGGTAATCCTTGCGTCGCACCATAAATTTGCTCAGGGCTTGGCCGATACGCTGGAGTTTCTGGGCGCCAAGTGCGACTTTCACGTGATCTGCGCGTACGTGGACGATACGCCGCTCGAGCCGCAGGTCGAGGCCGTGTTCGACGCGATTTCTCCCGACGACGAGGTGCTCGTTTTGACCGACATCCTGGCAGGCAGTGTCAATCAGAAGTTTCTGCCCTACGTGGCCCCCAACGTCTTTGTGGTGGCGGGCGTCAATGTGGTCCTGGCGATGGAGCTCTGCCTGGCACCTGCGCCGCTCACGGCCGAGGGTATCCAGAACGCGATCGACATGGCCGGGCAGTCCATCAAACTCCTCAACACCATCCAGGTCGAGGACGACGAGGACGACGAGTAGCATCTGCCGCTCAGACGGCACATGCGGTTGGTCATTTAGTTCCAAAAGGAGATTCATATGCTCATCAGCGAGGTTATCCAACACGTCAAGGACTTCTCGACAGGCGTGGACTCGTTTACCGGCAAGGCAATCGACGACGCGACTACGCGTGACCAGGTGCTCTACGGCGCTACCGACACCGAGTGCGCGGGCATCGTTACCTGCATCTGGCCCACGGCAGATATCATCCGCCGCGCTCAGGAGCTTGGCGCCAACCTGATCATCAGCCACGAGGCACTTTTTTGGAACCATGGCGACCATCAGGACGTGGTGGGCGATACCGTAACGTTCAAGGCCAAGAAGACCCTGCTCGACGAGTGGGGCGGTGCCGTCTGGCGCTGCCACGACTATATCCACTCGCGCGTGCCCATCGACGCGGACGGTGCTCTGGCAGACGGCATCTTCTACGGCCTGGCCGATAAGCTCGGCTGGCTCGACTACCGCATGGGCGAGGACAAGGGCTTTTGCCTGGAGTACCAGATCCCCGAGACAGACGCCACGGAGCTCGCGCAGGAGCTCGTGCACAAGCTCGGCCTCAACGGCACACGTATTACCGGCGACCCGCACGCACGCGTCAAGAGCGTTCGCGTCCCGATGCATGTGACCGGCGACGCCAAGAGCGATACCGCCGAAATCAATCGCACCGATGCCGAGGCCAACGACTGCCTTATGACGATGGAGTTCATCGATTTCACCACGTGCGAGTACATCCGCGACTCTGGCATGCTCGGCCAAAACCGGTGCGCCATCACCATCGGGCACTTCAACCTGGAGGAGCCAGGTATGGAGTACATGGTCAACTGGCTGCCCGAGGCTCTGGGGACGAGCGAAATCCTGGCCACGTTTGTGCCGATGGGCGACACGTACCGCTACGTGGTCGCATAGCGAACAATATCTGCACTGCATGCCCGGGGCGCCCTGTGCGTCTCGGGCTTTTTTGAAAGGAGAGCCATGAAGGCTGCAAGCATATCTGTCGATATCACTCCCGCGGGCACGTTTTGGATGGAGGGCTATATCCATCCCATCCGCAAGCAGCCGGCGACGGGCGTGCACGATACGCCGCGTGCGACGCTGCTCCTGCTCGAGGTCGAGGGCACACGGTCACTCTTTGTATCGATCGACGTGTGCATCCTCACGGCCCAGACGACCCGAGCGATGCGCGAGGGCCTCGCCGCGGGGCTTGGGGTCGCGAGCGAGAACATCGTGATCAACTCCATCCACTCGCACTCGTGCGCCAACGGCTTTGAGGGCGCGGGCGCCATGGGCATCCCCCACCACGCCCGGCTATGTCGAGCTGGTCACGGGGCTGGTGCTGCAGGCGGCGACGGGTTTGGATGAGGAGCTCGTCGACGCCGCGCCCGAGATGCTCACGAGGCACGTACGCGGTTGGTATTCCAACCGCAACGATGCCGACCTGCCGTTTGACGATGAGGCCCTGGTGCTGCGCTTTGTGGCTGAGGGCGGCAAGACGCTGGGCGCGATGCTCAACTTCAACTGCCATGCCACGGTGATCGGCCCCACCAACCGCCTGCTCACGACCGACGTGCAGGGAGGCGTGCGCGACAAGCTTGCGGACTGGATCGGCTGCGTGCCGTATATCTTTACCGGCGCCTCGGGCGATCTGGGCAACCGGCAGTTCCGCCAGGGCAACGACTTTGCGGAGCTCCGCCGCGTGAGCAACGGCATCGCGGGCGAGATCATGAAGGGCGCCTTTGAGCCCATTGAGCTCACTGCGCCCAAGGTTTCGCGGTTTGAGCACCATGTCCACTACAACAACGAGGACTTTTACCCGCAGTACCAGGCGCAGCTTGACGAGGTGCTCGAGGTGCTCGCCAACAATCCCACGTTTGACGAGAAGAAACTCGCCGATACCGAGAAGGAGATGCTCGAGCAGCAGCTCCAGCGCCACGAGATGGACTTCACCGTTGCGATGACGACGCTCGACTTTGGCTCGGTGGTGTTCACGACCTTCCCCGGCGAGCTTGCAAGCGAGCTAGGCGCCATCGTCAAGGGTGCGTTCGACGGGACGGGCAAGCATCCGGTGATCATCGGCTACGCCAACGATTACCAGGGCTATTTTGTCGCCGCCCACACCTATGGTGGTTCGAGCTACGAGAGCTACGTGACTCAGATGCCCAAGGGTTGGACCGAGCAGATGCTCGCGTCCTATGGGGAGCAGCTGTGAGCGCCGGCGGGGTGCGCTTGGAGAAGGGTCCGGTCGTTGCGTTTTTCGACGTTGACGGGACGTTGGTGTGCCGCGATCCCGTAACGGGCCCCGGCAGCTTTCCCACGGAGCGTGTGGCGTGCGCCGTGGAGGACTTCGCCGAGCGCGGCGGTATTCCGATTCTCTCGACCGGGCGCGCCCGAGTGGGGATTGACCAGCTGCTTAACAACCTTCCGTTTCGCGGATATGTCTCGCTCGACGGGGCACACGTGGTGCTTGACGGCAAGGTTATCCTCGACCGTTGCTTTCCGCGCGATGTGCTCGAGCGCATGGTGGCGGAGATGCTCCGCGTGGGGATGCCCGCCTTTTTTGAGGGGACGGAGCTTTGTCTGGAGCTCAATGCGAGCGGCGGGAGCCTCTACAACTGGGGTCCCGTGGCGTGCGACCTCGAGGAGATGCGCATGGCCAAGCCCGACCTGCGGTTTGCCAAGGTCGATTTTGTCGACGAGGCGTACGGGGCCTACCGGGCGAGCAACTTTTTGATGGAGGAGCTTGGCTACTACAACGTGGGCGAAGGAAGCCATGAGCTCGTCATGCCCGGGGTGTCCAAAGGTGCCGGAGCCCGGGCGCTGCTTGCGGAGCTCTCTGCCGCAGTGGGTGCGGTGCCGGCGCGCGTCTTTGCCTTCGGCGATTCCGAGAACGACCTGCCCCTTTTTGAGGCCGCTGATGTTGCCGTGGCGATGGGCCAGGCCGCGCCCCACGTGCGCGAGGCCGCCGACTATGCCGCGCTCTCCTGTGCAGACGACGGCGTCGCGGAGGCCATGGAGCACCTTGGCCTGATCTAGCTCCGCGCCCCATGATTCCCTGCAGGACTGAGGGGGCCAAATGTTCCTAGTAAAGCCTTTACCAAGGCTCTAGCAGGAACATTTGGCCCCCTCAACCGTTTTGTAGCCATTTGAGGCATGCGGTCGGTCGGGCGGTTCGGCAATTGAGACAATTGAAATCTTGCTTTCTGGCTAATCAAGATTCGCAAAATCTTGCTTTCCAGCTAATCAAGAATTAGTACAATCTTGCTTAGACGAAAAGCAAGATTGGAGAATAATGGCTTATAACGACTTGGTGGCCCAGAAAATAAAGGACTTTGAGCAACAAGGAGTTCCACAGGTCTTTGAGCGCGACCTTGATCTGGGAAACCCGCAGGAACCCAAGCGCGACAACATCGTAAATGTGATTGTGGGAGCCCGTCGTTGTGGAAAGACGTATCGCCTGTATCAGGAGATGCAGCGGCTTCAGGGTCAAGGTATCGAGCTTGACCGGATGCTTTATTTCAATTTTGAGGATGAGCGCTTGCGTCCGTATGAGCCGTCGCTGCTAGCGGACGTGCTCGATACATTCTATGCGCTCTATCCTGCTGCACGAGGCGAGGGTGCCTACATTTTCTTCGACGAAATCCAGGAAATTCCCGAATGGGGTGCGTTTCTGCGGCGTGTGGTCGATACGGAGAAAGCGACCGTCTACGTGACGGGATCTTCTTCTAAGATGCTGTCCTCGGAACTTAAGAGCGAGTTCAGGGGCCGCTCTCTTGTGCGAGAGCTGTTTCCGTTGAGTTTTTCGGAATACGTCCGATATAAGACGGGGAGCGTTCCTGAGTCGGACGCACCCTTTTCATCGAGCGATACAGCACTGCTTCGACATCATCTGATCGGATATCTTGAGCGAGGGGGATTCATCGCGACGCTAGAGCAGACGCCCGCGGACGCGATTCAGCTGCTACAGGAATATGCGTCGCGAACGGTCGCCATGGACGTCGTTGAGCGCTACGACATCAAGAACCCTCGTTTGGCTTCACTGTTCCTGACGCGGTGTATGGCATCTTCGGCACGAGAGCTGTCAGTGAACAAGGTGTACAACGAGTTCAAAAGTAGGCAGATACCCGTCAGTCGTAATTCGCTCGGCGACTTACTTGGGTATTACGAGGACGCCTACCTGTTGTTTTCGGTGCCGGAGTTCACGCGCTCACTTGCAAATAATGCGCGGTCCGCATCTAAAGTCTACGCTGTCGATCCTGCGATGTTCGGAGCATTCTCTCCCGCATCGGCATTTGATCAGGGCCAGAGGCTCGAGACTGCGGTGTTCAATGCGCTCAGAAGAAGGACTCCAGCCGTGCGGTCCGGTTCGGTCTGCCGCCTGCTGATCAAAGAGAAGAATAAAAGCCATGAGGTGGACTTTGTGGCCGGGGATGCGCTTCTTATGCAGGCTTATGGCCTGATTCAGGTGAGTACGGATATGGCAAGCGAGAAAACGCGCGAGCGCGAAATTGCCGCGCTTGATGCCTCGATGGCCCAATTCGATCTTGGTGAGTCGACAATCGTTACCATGGATGAGCAGGCCGATATTCCATGCGAGCGCGGTGTGGTACACGCTGTGCCCGCATGGAAGTGGCTTCTTGCCTAATCATTTATTGATCTGTGGTAGCTAATTTGGGACGGGGGCTTTTTAGCTACCCTCTGCTCTGCCCAACAGCAAAGTCGAAACAACATCAAGGGTAGCTAAAAAAGCCCCGCCCCAAATTAGCTACCCTGGGTGCTGTGGTCCGCTAGTCCTGGGCTTTGATGCTCGGCAGGAGAATCTGGGCGAGGTAGTCGGTCTCAAGTTTGGTCGCGGCGTCTGCCTTGCCGTCTTTGCCGACCAGTACGTTCTTGATCTGGCTATAGGTGTAGCGGTTGCCGGTCGTGAGCTCGACAAGCTCAATGGCCGTGTCCATGGGGTAGGTCGACACGGGATTCTGCGTCCGTCCGTTGATGGTCTGGGGCACCACGTACGGATAGGCGGGGCCGCTGGCGTAGACGGTATAACCGTTGCCTAGGTTGGCCGCACCCAAAACCGTATCGCCCTCATCGGGCGTAAAGCTCTCGCCCTCGCGCACCGCGACGAGCGTCACGATCGGCGTATCGCTGTCGCCGGCAAGATAGATGCATAGCGTGCTGCCATTCTGCCAAGTCTCGACCTTGCCGTACCACTCGACGGGAATATCGAGCTGGTAGAGGTCGGTTGCCTTGTGGCGAGCGTCAGCATCACGGGATGCCTGGGCCTTTTGCGCGCCCACGGCATTGACGGCGGCGTCGCGCCGCGTAATTGCCGCCTGCTGGAGCACCTTGGCGGTGGCGGAGGAGCTCGCGCCTCCCTCCTCGGCATATTTGGCGGCGGCATCGATCTGGTCGTCGGTTACCGTGTCGGCCGAAGGCACCTTGAGCTTAAAGGTGACCTGGGCACTTAAATCCTGTCCATCGCTCTTAACGGTGACCTGCGTCTTGGTGGTCGGGACGGTATAGATGGTGCCGTCGGCCGCGATGGGGGAGGCAGCGATGGAGAGCGTGTAGTCACCGGGTAGTAGTTTGATGCCACGGCCGTGCTCGTCAACATAGAGTGTTTCGCTTACGGAGGATCCGTCAGAATCCTGGCCACTCACCTGTACGGGAATCTTGGAGCCGGTGGAACAGTCGAGCCCCGCGGCATGTACGCCAATCTGCACCGACATCATCGTGTGGGCATTGGCGGCGACAGCGGCAGCCTGCTCTTGCTGATATCCGTTCCAGGCAGCATAGCCTGCACCACCGGCGACGAGCGCGACGGCCACGACACCGGCGACCATCAGATTGCGGCGCTTGGGCGACATCTTACGATGACGAACCTCGGCCTCGCGTGCCGAGGGAACGGACGGCAGGGGAATATCGCCCATGGCGATGGTCTCGTCCACGGCAGGCGCAGAGCCTAAGCCAGGGAGCTCGCGGGTCAGCGAATCTTCGGCCGGCAAGCTGTCGAGCAAGATGGTTTCCTCGCTCGTGTCGGATTCGGGCTGGTCGTCGGCCTCGCATTCGGATTCCTCGTGCCCCGCCTCATCTTCGGTGGGCGCGGCGCCATCGTCTTTTGCATCCCGATCATCGGGCTGCGCCTCGATTTCCGGCTCATCCTGCACATCAACGCTCGAATCGTCAAACGCAATCTCGGCCAGCGCGATCTGGTCTAGGCTCTCCAGGGCCTCGGCACACGCTTCTGCATCTTGGGCCGCGTCCTCTTGGCCCGTCGTCTCATCTTTCATATATCCCCCAAGCTCAATATCGGGACAACAATGTACCCAAAATTGGGGTCACATAGAGCTGTCAGGCGGTTGGAAATATGAATTTATCTGTGAGAGAGGTTTTGCATATGTGCGTGAATGCGCACAACAACAAAAAGCCCCGGAAAGCGGGTGAATCGCTTTCCGGGGCTGCACATGACGCGCGATTGCGGCGTCGACTAAGTTTGCCTACATCCAAATGTGGACGGAATAAACATGTTACTCGGCGTGGGCGTAATCAACCTTGGCGCGGCGGGCGGTGGCCTTCTCCCAATCGCTGGTGCCCTCAAAGACATCCTGCTTGTAGGGGTTGCGGCCGAGCTTCTTGGCACGGTAGGCGACGTAGATAATCGCGGCGATGTTGGCGATCAGCGCGGCGACCGAGACCGCGGTGGCGGCGGCGGGGTCGAGCGTGGAGTGCGTCACAAAGATGGACTCTTCCTGGAAGTACGGGAACACCTGGGCAAACATGCACCAAATGGCCAGCGTAAAGGCACGGTTCTGGATCCAGCCGCCCTTGTTCCAGATAAAGGCGGCGACGGTGGGCGCCAGCAGCAGCGCAAAGCCGCAGAACCAGGAGTGGGTGGGCAGGCAGTTGTAGGTGTAGCAGAAGTTCCAGATATCGTAGGCGATGATGTAGACCCAGGTCATGTCGGGCCACAGCATGTCGGTCTGATCCTCGGAGGCGTAGACGCTCCACCAACCGGTCATGCAGAAGATGTTGATGATACCGGCGATGCCGTTGAACACGTTGTTCCAGCCGGCAAGCTGCGTAGCACCTTCGGAGGTGACCCAAGTGGACTGGCCCAGGACAAAGAAGTGATAGGCGCTCTCGAAGTCGGACACGACGGCGATCATGATGTTGATGGCGACGATCACAAACGGCCACGCGCGGAACCAATGCGCCTTGCCGATCTTTCCCCACTGGTACTTAATGGCAATGAAGCCCCAGCACCCGGCCAGCGCCGCGTATACCTTGGCGTAGTGGAACCAGCTGTTCTGGTACACATGGGTGGGGTTGGTGAGCGCCCACTCGGCACCCTGCGAAACGCCGATGGCGATGGCGACGCAGTAGACGGTCATGGCCAGCGGAGCCACGCCAAAGATGATTGCCGCGCCCAGCTTGGTGCGGCGGCCGACCTCGTTGAGCACGATCAGGCCAATAAAGACCATGGCCCAGCCGGCCCAGTGGATAAGGGTATCGCTACCCCAAACATCGAACAGCATGCTGCTCTCCTTTCACACGCCCGCGGCCCCTCTTCTGATCGCGGGCAGTTTGGCCAAATGTCGTCAGTTCTGGGGCTTGCGCTCCGGATACTTGGCGGTATAGCCCTCGATGTGGAGTGTCGAGGCGATGATTTCCTTGACCGTCTCGTCGGGCACATCGGGGTGTGTGCGGATATACATCAACAACCCCATGATGAGGGTGTAGAACGTCTCATAGACATGGTCGATGCGTAGCTCATGATGGGCGACAAAATCCACCACGGTGGTGTCGCAGATATACTGCGCCACGCGCTGGACCACGTTGTGCAAAAAGCCGCCGTAGAGCGCACCGCTGCTCGAGGTGAGCGTGCTCGGCAGCTCGTGGCCGCTGGCGACCAGGCGTTTAAAGAGCGGGGCGACGGTGTCGAGCGCGCCTTCGATATCACCGACGGTGCGGCCGGCGTTCCACTGCTCGAGCTCGGAGATAAAACCGTCGATTGCCTCGTCCATGACAGCGGTGACGGCGGCGTCCATATCAGCAAAGTAGTGGTAGAACAATGAGCGCGTGCAGCCGGCTCGCTTGGTCACGGCCGAGACAGATAGATGCGACACGCCCAGCTCGGAGCTCACGGCGCGCACGGCGGCGAGAATCTCGCGACGGCGTTCGTCGCCCGTCAGACGTTTGGCCGTGCTGTCGGGCGCGGGGACGGCATCGGCCACAGAGGTGTTCGCTGCGTTATCGCTCATACGTTTGCCGCCTTTCATCCTCTTTTGCCTGACCGTTCACCTAACAGTCTTGAATATTGTTGACGGTTCGTCAATACTGTTTTTGACACAATGTCAACAATGGCGGGTGAACGGCATGGGGGCATGCCCGGCCTGCAAAAAAGAGGGACGCCGCGGTCTCGCCGGGCTGTGGCAAGAGAAGGGACGACCATGATTCTCAACGGACCGGGAATTAGCTACACCGAGCCCGATATCGGCGCGGAGTTCGTGCCGCCGCTGCCGGAGCATCCGCGCGAGGCAATTGTCAAGCTGTGCGAGCACTGCACCAACCGCCTGCTGCATCGCGACGAGCTGCTGGGCTACGAGTACTGGTCGTTTGCCGAGGCCGCGACCGACGAGCAGGCCGAGGTGCTCTGCAAGATGAAGATGCGCCGTCCCTACACGCTGCCCGAGATGGTCAAGCTCACCGGCATGCCCGAGGCCCAGATCGAGAAGATGCTCGACGACATGAGCTACACGGGTCTGCTCGAGTACAACTGGGAAAACCCCGAGCGCGCCAAGCAGTGGGTGCTGCCCATGCTGGTACCGGGTTCCGCCGAGTTCCTCAACATGCGCGTGAGCCAGCTCGAGGAGCATCCGGTCTATGCCAAGTTCTTTGAGCAGGCGTCCAAGGGGCCGCTGTCCAAAGCCACGCCGATGGTGCCGCCCGGAGGCGCCGGTATCGGCATGCACGTCATTCCGGTCGAGAAGGCTATCGATGCTTCGAGCACCTCGGTGCCGATTGAGCATATCGAGCACTGGCTCGACAAATACGAGGGCAAGTATGCCGCCAGCACCTGCAGCTGCCGCGCGAGCCGTCGCGTGATGGGCGAGGCTGCGCCGACGACCCGGCCGACTGGTGCATTGCCGTGGGTGATATGGCCGACTACGTGGTCGAGACCGACCGCGGCCACTATGTGACGCGCGAGGAAGTCTACGACATTTTGCGCCAGGCCGAGGACAACGGCTTTGTGCACCAGATCACCAATATCGACGGCGAGAACAAGATCTTCGCCATCTGCAACTGCAACGTCAACGTGTGCTACGCCCTGCGCACCTCGCAGCTGTTCAACACGCCCAACCTGTCGCGCTCGGCCTATGTCGCCAAGGTCGAGAAGGACAAGTGCGTGGCTTGCGGTCGCTGCGTTGAGGTGTGCCCCGCCGGTGCCGCCAAGCTCGGCCAGAAGCTCTGCAGCAAAAAGGCCGGCGGCAGGTGCCCGAGTATCCGCGCCAGGAGCTGCCCGATGCCACCAAGTGGGACCACACCAAGTGGTCGCCCAACTACCGCAACGATAACCGTATCGAGACGCATGAGTCCGGCACCGCTCCCTGCAAGACGGCTTGCCCCGCGCATGTCGCCGTTCAGGGCTATTTGAAGCTTGCAGCGCAGGGCCGCTATGACGAGGCGCTGGCGCTCATCAAACGCGAGAACCCGCTGCCCGCTATCTGCGGCCGCGTGTGCAACCGCCGCTGCGAGGATGCCTGCACCCGTGGTCGCGTGGATGCCGCCGTGGCTATCGACGAGGTCAAGAAGTTTATCGCCCAGCGCGATCTTGATGCCGCGACCCGCTATGTCCCGCCCGTGGTGACGCCGACACGCGCTGGCGGCTTCGACCAAAAGATCGCCATTATCGGTGCCGGCCCGGCCGGTCTGTCCTGTGCTTTCTATCTGGCCGAGAAGGGCTACAAGCCCGTCGTGTTCGAGAAAAACGAGCGCCCGGGCGGCATGCTCACTTACGGTATTCCCAGCTTTAAGCTGCAGAAGGATGTTATCGAGGCCGAGGTCGAGGTCATTCGCCTGATGGGCGCCGAGTTCCGCTATGGCGTGGAGGTCGGTCGCGATGTGACGCTCGACGAGCTGCGCGAGCAGGGCTTTAAGGCCTTCTACGTGGCTATTGGCTGCCAGGGCGGCCGCCTTGCCGGTATTCCGGGCGAGGACGCCGAGGACGTGACCGTGGCCGTCGACTTTTTGCGCGAGGTCAACAGTGGCAAGATCGATGCGCTGCCCGGTCGCACCATCGTGGTGGGCGGCGGCAACGTGGCCATCGACGTCGCGCGCAACGCCTGCCGTCTGGGTTCCGAGCACGTTGAGATGTTCTGCCTGGAGAGCGAGGCCCAGATGCCCGCCAGCGAGGAGGAGCGTCGCGAGGCCGTTGAGGACGGCGCCCACATCAGCTGCGGCTGGGGTCCCAAGGAGGTTCACCTGGACGAGGCCGGTCATGTGTGCGGTATCACCTTCAAGCGCTGCACGCGTGTCTTTGACGACGAGGGCCGTTTTGCGCCCGAGTACGACGAGAACGATCTGCGCCGCGTCGATGCCGACCGTGTCGTCATGTCGATTGGCCAGTCTATTGTGTGGGGCGACCTGCTGGCTGGCTCCAAGGTGGAGCTTGGCCGCGGTCAGGGTGCCCTTGCCGATCCCCAGACCTATCAGACCGCCGAGCCCGACATCTTTGTGGGCGGCGACGTCTACACCGGTCCGAGCTTTGCCATCGATGCCATCGCCGCCGGTCACGAGGCCGCCGTCTCCATCCATCGCTTTGTGCAGCCGGGATCCACGCTCACCATCGGCCGCAACCAGCGCCGCTACACCGCGCTCGACCGCGACGATGTCGTGATCGAGAGCTATGACAACGCGAGCCGCGAGGTGGCGCATGTCGACCGCGAGCGCGAGAAGGCCGCGCCGTTTAGCGAGTACGTCGAGACCTTTACCGAGGAACAGGTGCGCGCCGAGACCGCTCGCTGCCTGGGCTGCGGCGCCTCGATCGTCGACCCCAACAAGTGTATCGGCTGCGGTCTGTGCACCACCAAGTGCGCGTTCGACGCCATCCATCTGGATCGCGACCGCCCCGAGTGCTCAACGATGGTCAAATACGAGCAAAAGCTCCCCAGCCTCGGCAAGTACGCTTTGAAGCGCGCGATCAAAATCAAATTTGGGAAGAAATAAAAAACGCAACAAACAAGAGAACGGCGCAGAGAACGGTTGGACAGCGAGCGAGTCCCAGGCGTGGCGAGGTGCCTTGAAAGAGGAGGGCATAGGGCTTTTGCCCATGCCCGACGATTGAAAGGCAGATCGTCCGTCTGGGGCTCGCGCAGCGTCAAGTCGACCGCCGTTCGGTAGAACGGCGGAAGGAATTAAAAGTGCACGAGCTCGGGATTGTTTATCACATCATTCGTGATGTCGAGAATGTGGCGCGCGCCAATGGCGTGAGTCGCGTTTCGAGCGTGACGCTGCTCCTGGGCGAGGTCTCGGGCGTCGTTCCCGATCTGCTGCTTGATGCTTGGCGCTGGGCGGCAGATAAAAAGCCTATCACGCAGGGCGCGGAGCTTATTGTGGAGCCTGTCGAGGCCGTGACGCATTGCGAGGCGTGCGGCTGCGACTACGCGACGGTCGAGCACGGCAAGACCTGCCCCCATTGCGGTAGCGGCGAGACCTATCTGCTGCAGGGCCAGGAGGTCATGATCAAGCAGATCGAGACCCCCGACGAGGACCCGACAGACGCTGCCCCCGACGGCCTATCCGATGCCCCCGATGCCGTCGACGCCGCCAACCCCCTCCACATCGCCTAACTTAGTCGTTGGGGACGTTCTTAAACGACTAGTCGAAAAAGAACGTCCCCAATGACTAGCCATTTAAGAACGTCCCCAATAACTACTTTGCTAGAGCATATCGCTCGCCATTAGTCAAGGCATAGCTGTTTAAACGAAATAGCCTCAGTCTCAGCACGTTTGCATCTGTTTAAAAGCGGTAATAATGACAGCATGCGCATATCCGTCGTGTAAGTATTGGTTGGGTATCAGTTATCAGCGGCAGATCAGCCAATGATGCCGGAATGTAATCAACTTGTAACAAATTAAGACGTTTAAACAAATAATGCTACCTTTTGCAGTTTTTCAAACAATTCTGCTGTATTTGCAGCTATACTCCATAACTGTCGTGTAGGAATTACGTAGACAAAAAGGAGGTTATGTGATGGTAAGTATTGTTCTTGCTAGCATGGTGACTTGGCGGCTGGAATCAAGCAGACGGGCTCGATGGTCTTTGGCGATCAGCCGTCTGTAGCCGTGGTCTCGCTCGAGCCGAGCATGGGCCCCGACGACTTCCGGGCCAAGGTCGAGGAAGCAGTCGCTTCCTTCGAGGACCAGGAGCAGGTGCTCTTCCTCGTTGATCTGTGGGGCGGCACGCCCTTCAACCAGATCAGCGGTCTCATCGAGGGCCATGATTCCTGGGCTATCGTCACCGGTGTCAACCTGCCTATGCTCATCGAGGCATATTCGCAGCGCTTTGACGCAAAGAACACTGCACATGCGATCGCAAAACATCTCGTGACTGAGGCTAAGGCCGGCGTGCGCGTCAAGCCCGAGTCTCTGGAGCCCGAGGAGAAGAAGCCGGCTGCGGCCGCCGCTGCTCCTGCGGGTGCCATTCCTCCGGGAACGGTGATCGGCGACGGGCACATCAAGATCGCCCACGTCCGTATCGACACGCGTCTGCTGCATGGTCAGGTGGCCACCACGTGGACCAAGCAGATCAACCCCAACCGCATCATCGTGGTCTCCGACGGCGTTGCTCACGACGAGCTCCGCAAGACCATGATCGAGCAGGCTGCCCCTCCGGGAGTCCACGCCAACGTCGTGCCCATCAAGAAGATGGCCGAGGTCGTCAAGGACACGCGCTTTGGCGACACCAAGGCGATGCTGCTCTTCGAGAACCCGCAGGATCTGCTCAGGGCCATCGAGGCCGGCGTCGACATCAAGGAAGCCAACATCGGTTCCATGGCCCACTCCAAGGGCAAGGTCGTCGTCACTAACGCCGTCGCCATGGGCGATGACGACGTCAAGACCATCGAGGCTCTCAAGGCCAAGGGCGTCAAGTTCGAGGTCCGCAAGGTTCCTTCGGATTCCTCCGAGGATCTCGACGCCATGTTGAAGAAAGCTAAGGCCGAACTGGCCGCTCAAGCATAGTAAAGGAGGGTCCGATACATGTCTGCAATCACTATTCTGCTTGTTGCGATTGTCGCGTTGCTTGCCGGTATGGAAGGCATTCTGGATGAGTTCCAGTTCCATCAGCCGCTCGTGGCATGCACGCTTATCGGTCTCGTAACCGGTCACCTTCAGGAGGGCATCCTCCTGGGCGGTTCGCTCCAGATGATGGCCCTTGGCTGGGCTAACGTCGGCGCCGCCGTCGCGCCTGACGCCGCTCTGGCCTCGGTCGCTTCTTCGATCATCATGGTGCTCGCCCTCAACGGTGGCGCCACTGATTCGGCCAAGGCCGTTACCGCCGCTATCGCCGTCGCCGTCCCGCTGTCGGTCGCTGGCCTGTTCCTGACCATGATCTGCCGTACCCTGGCTACCGCTATGGTTCACGGCATGGACGCCTGCGCCGAGAAGGGCGACTTCGCCGGCATCGAGCGTTGGCAGTACGCCGGCATCCTCATGCAGGGTGTTCGTATCGCCATCCCGGCAGTACTTCTGTGCATCATCCCGGCCGAGGCCGTTACCAACGCGCTTAACGCTATGCCCGATTGGCTGTCCGGCGGCATGGCTGTCGGCGGCGGCATGGTCGCTTCCGTCGGTTACGCCATGGTCATCAACATGATGGCCACCAAGGAGACCTGGCCGTTCTTCATCCTCGGCTTTGTCCTTGCTGCCATCCCTCAGCTCACGCTGATCGCCCTTGGCTCATCGGTATCTCCCTTGCCCTCATTTACCTTGGCCTTAAGGATCTGGCCAAGCAGGGTGGCGGCATGGGCGGTGGCTCCGGTGACCCGCTCGGCGACATTCTGAACGATTACGAGTAGGAGGGGAGTGATACATATGGCAGAGAACAAGATTCAGCTCACCAAGGCTGACCGTAAGAAGGTTTGCTTCCGTCATCAGTTCCTTCAGGGCTCGTGGAACTACGAGCGTATGCAGAACGGCGGCTGGTGCTTCGCAATGATCCCTGCGATCAAGAAGCTCTACACCAGCAAGGATGACCAGATTGCCGCTCTTAAGCGCCACCTGGAGTTCTATAACACCCACCCCTATGTTTCCGCCCCCGTCATTGGCGTTACCCTCGCCCTCGAGGAGGAGCGCGCCAACGGTGCTCCGATTGACGACGTCGCCATTCAGGGCGTCAAGGTCGGTATGATGGGCCCGCTCGCCGGCGTCGGCGACCCCGCCTTCTGGTTCACCCTTCGCCCGATTCTGGGCGCACTGGGCGCTTCCCTGGCCCTGTCCGGCAGCATCGCCGGTCCGCTGCTGTTCTTCTTCGCGTGGAACATCATCCGTTACGCCTTCCTGTGGTACACGCAGGAGTTTGGCTACAAGGTCGGCTCCTCCATTGCCAAGGACCTCTCCGGCGGTCTGATGGGCAAGGTCACCGAGGGTGCTTCCATCCTGGGTATGTTCATCATCGGCGCCCTGGTCGAGCGCTGGGTGTCCATCTCCTTCACTCCGGTCGTCTCCAAGGTCACGCAGTCCGCTGGCGCCTATATCGACTGGGCCAACCTGCCCGCCGGTTCTGAGGGCATCAAGCAGGCATTGACGATGTACAGCTCTGTCGGTGCCAACGCACTCGACCCGGTGAAGGTCACCACGCTTCAGGCCAACCTCGATCAGCTCATCCCCGGCCTTGCCGCCGTGTGCCTGACCCTTCTGGTCTGCAAGCTCCTCAAGAAGAAGGTCAGCCCGATCGTCATCATCCTGGCTCTCTTCGCCGTCGGCATCATCGGTCGCGTCTGCGGCTTCATGTAGCACGCTTCGGCTTAAGACCGAGAGTTGCTAGGCAAGGGCTTTTGAGCCATTGAAACGGACCGCACCCGGTGGGTACACTGGATGCGGTCCGATTGTTTTATTTGGAGGGCGAGGCGCGCATGGCGCAATCACAGAACAGCACGGTCGATCTGGCAACGCCGGCAACCTGCCTGATGGGGCTTACCAGTCACGGTAACGTGATGGTGGGCAATAAGGCGTTTGAGTACTATAACGAGCGTAATCCCGAGGATTATATCCAAATCCCGTGGGACGAGGTCGACTATATTGCCGCCGAGGTTTTGCGCGGCACCAAGAAGATTACGCGTTTTGCCATCTTCACCAAGGACAACGGCCACTTTACGTTTTCGACGCGCGACGATAAAGAGACGCTTCGCGCGGTCCGTAAGTACGTCGACGAGGATAAGCTCGTGCGTTCGCCCGACTTTATCGATGTGACGGCCAAGGGCGCCAAGAGCATCCCCTCCGTCATCAAAAGCCTCTTCCATAAAGGCGACTAGTCGCCTGGGACGTCTTAAACGACTAGTCATTAAAGAACGTCGCAGACGACTATCTCGAAGAGTGGCTATGCGCTGCATGGTAGTGGCGCAAATCTGCTACACTAGTACAACATGCCTCCGTAGCTCAGGGGATAGAGCACCGCTCTCCTAAAGCGGGTGTCGACGGTTCGAATCCGCCCGGGGGCACCAGAGGAATATCGAGCCCGGTACCGCTACGGTGCCGGGCTCTTCTGGTCTAAGGGCAGGATTCGGACCGTCGACACCCGCGTCACTCATTTCCCCGCGGGGGGAGTTTTCGAATCCGCCCGGGGGCACCAGAGATTTGCCGAGCCCGGTACCGCTACGATGCTGGGCTCTTCTGATTCATGCCATGTCAAAATGAAGCGCCCGCTTGCTGGGGAAGCAAGCGGGCGCCTGTGAGCGAATATGTTTGCGGCGAGAGCCGAAATGAGCGGTGGGGGGGCGACTTAGTTGGTCGTACCGGAATCGCCGCCCGTGCCCGTGCCCGAACCCGAACCCGAGCCAGAAAGTGCAACCGTCAGCGTAATCGTGCTGTCGGTGGACTGCTTGCCGGTGGGGGAGACGCCCGTAACGGTGGCATCCTCGTTACCGCTCACGGGATTGCCGTTCTGGTCACAGAAGCCAATGTTATAGAAACCGGCGTTGTTGAGCGCGGTAACGGCGGCGGAAATGCTCTTGCCGTATAGGTTGCCCGGGACGGAGGCCTTGCCGGACTTCTTGGCAATGACGACGGTAATCGTGGCGCCGGGCTTCTGCTTGCCGCTGGGGTTCCAGCTGATCACGGTGCCCTCGGTAACCGAGTCGTTCTCCTGGTAGCTCACGTCGACGCCAAAGCCTGCCATATCGAGGGCGTTGCGCGCCTGGGCCTCGGTCATGTCGGTCAGGTCGGGGACGGACGTGGTATCCGGGCCGCTCGAGACCTTATACGAGATGGTCGTGCCCTTCTCGACTTCCTTACCGGCTTCGGTGCCCTGCTCAAAGACCTGGCCCTCATCGGCCTCGTTGGCCTCCTCGGAGGCGTTGCCCTTCAGGCCAACGCTTGCCAGCGCGGCTTCTGCCTGGTCCTTGGTCAGGCCGACAAGCCGGGGAACCTCAACCTTCTCGGAGGGCTTGGGGCCCTTGGAGATCACCAGGTTCACCTTGGTGCCCTTGGCCTTCTTGGTGTGGCCGTTGGGCGTTTGCTCGGCGACCTTGCCTTCGTCGACATCGTCGTTGTAGCTTTGGTCGATGGTGCCGACCTCGAGGCCGGCTTCCTTGATCAGCTCGACGGCAGTTTGCTGGTCCTTGCCCAGCACGTCGGGCACGGGGACCTGCTCGCCGCCAAAGAGCCCAGTAGCAAAGGCCACAACGATGCCGATGACGGCAACAGCTGCCACCACAGCGGCGATGATCTTGTTCTTGTTGGATTTGGGCTTTTCGACCTCGTAGGAGCCGGTGGAGCCCGAAACCGAGCTACGGGCGGTATTCTGGCCGCTCACGCCCGAGACGGGACGCACCATGGCGCGCGTCTGATCGGAAAGCTCGCGAGTCTTGGTGGCGCCCAGCTCGCCGGGGGCACCGATGATGCGCGTGGGCTCCGAGATGTTGACGGCACGGCCCGACAGGTAGCTGTTGAGCACCTGACGAAGCTCTTCGGCGGTCTGGAAGCGGTTTGCCGGGTCCTTCTCCATGCACTTGAGGATGATGCGCTCAAGGTCGCGTCGACACCGGAGTTGATCTGGCTCGGTGGAATAGGCAGCTCGTTGACCTGCTTGAGTGCGACCGAGATAGCGTCGTCACCGTCAAAGGGAACGCGGCCGGTGGCGCACTCATACATCACGACGCCCAGCGAGTAGATATCCGAGGTGGGGCCGAGGTCCTGACCACGGGTCTGCTCGGGGCTGACGTAGTGGGCGGTTCCCAGCACGTTGTTGTCTTGCGTGAGGTGGCTGTTCTTGGCGCGCGCGATGCCAAAGTCCATCACCTTGATGTTGCCGTCGGGCAGCACCATGATGTTCTGCGGCTTAATGTCGCGGTGGATGATCTCATGCTTGTGAGCGACCGAAAGCGCGGAGCTGATCTGCGAGCCGATCTGGGCGACCTTCTTGGGGTCGAGGGCGCCGTGGCTCTTGATGCCGCTCTTAAGGTCGGTACCGCGCAGGTACTCCATGACGATGTAATAGGTGTCGCCGTCCTTGCCCCAATCGTAGACGCCCACGATATAGGGGGAGGAGAGACCGGCTGCTGCCTGGGCCTCCTGCTTAAAGCGTGCGGCGAAGGTTGCGTCGCCAGCATACTGCGGCAGCATGATCTTAACGGCAACCGTGCGGTCGAGGACCTGGTCCTGTGCACGGTAGACGGTCGCCATGCCGCCTGTCCCCACCTTATCCTTGAGGAGGTATCTTCCCCCGAGGACCCTCTGTTCCATTCCTGCTCCTAACATAACTATTCGCTCAACGATGTGTGTAGTACCTACGATGTGGCCGCTGGGGCCGTGTGGCGCGTTGCCGCTAACTCTTCGGCCGCGGCGCGCCTCGGGTGTCCGATTCGATCATGGGCATCACGCTCCCTGTGCGGCGAGCGCCGCGGTCAGGACGATGCCGGCAATCTTGGCCGCCTTGACGTCGTGTTTGTCGTAATCCTCCAAGGCCACCGAGATGGCGACCGTGGGTGAATCGTAAGGTGCAAAGCCAACGAACATCGAGTTGACGTTGGTGCCGCCGGTCTCGGCCGAGCCGGTCTTGCCGGCGACCTTGACGCCGGGGACCTGGGCATCGGTGCCGGTACCGGACTGGACGACGGCGAGCATGGCCTGCTTGACCTGGTCGGCCGTGGCGGAGCTGACGGCCTGACCCAGCGAGCGGGACTGCGTGGTCTTGACCACGGTTCCGTCCGGGGCGAGTACCTGGGCTACAAAGTATGGGTCCATGACCACGCCGCTGTTAGCGATGGCGGCGGCAATCACGGCGTTTTGCATGACGGTGGTCTGCGGGCCGGGCGTGTGGTCCATGCCGACAGGCTGGCCGGCGCCGGCCCAGGCGGTCTCCCACTCGGTCATGAGCGACGGGTCGGCCATGATGGAGGCCGCGGAGGTCAGGTCCTGGCCGAGCTTTTGGCCGTAGCCAAAGGCGTTGGCAAACTGCACGAGCGTGTTTGCGCCAACTTCGTTTGCCACCTGGCCAAAGACGACGTTGGAGGACACGGCAAAGGCCTGCTGCAGGCTGATGGTGCCGTAGCTCTCGTTGGCATAGTTGGTGACCGGTGCGTTGCCGATGTCCATGGAGCCGGGCGCCTGGTAGGTGCTGGTAAGGCTGGCGGTACCGGTCTCGAGTGCCGCGGAAAGCGTAACGACCTTAAACGTTGAGCCCGGCGTGTACAGCGCGTCCATGGCGCGATTGTACATGGAGCCGTCCTCGCCGCCGCCCGTCTGCAGCAGGGCATCGATGTTGGTGTTGTCGTAGGTGGGCGAGCTGGCACATGCGAGCACCGCGCCGGTACGCGGGTCGATGACCACTACAGCGCCCTTAAAGCCCTTGAGCGCCTGCTCGGCCGCCGTCTGGATACGCGAGTCAATGGTGAGCTTGGCGGTGTTGCCCGGCTGGGTCTGGCCCGCGAGCGAGGCGATGGCGTTGTTCCAGCTGGAGTAATCCTTGGAGCCGGTGAGCGTGTCGTTCATGACACTCTCGATGGCGGTGGTGCCATACTGCTGGCTCACGTAGCCAACCACGTGCGCTGCCAGGTTGCCGTTGGGGTAGGAGCGTACGTAGGTGCCGTCCTCCTGCTGCAGCGACTCGGCCAGCGTCACGCCGTCGGACGTGATGATGGAACCGCGCTGGATGTACTTGGAGCGGGCGATAGTGTGGTTGTTGGTCGGCATATCCTGATAGTCCTTGGCCTTGATGACCTGGACATAGGTGAGGTTGCCGATAAGGATGGCGAACAGCGCCGTAAAGGCGAGCACCGCACGGGTTAGACGGTTGGCGAGCGCAACGCGGCCGAGCACACCGGATTCAGGCGTGTCGAGCAGGCGACGGCGCATGCGCGAGCCGACGGAATGGCTGCCGCTGCCGTAGGAAGACGAGGTGGCAAAGCGCGTGCCCGTCGGGGCGGCGGCAGATGCGACCTGATCATCGGTGATGGCGGCCATAGTGCCGGTGCCGGTAAGCTCGGCCTCGCGTCCGGTCGCTTCGTCACCGGCGCGCAGCAGGAGCGCGACGATGATAAAGCTTGCCAGCAGCGAGGAACCGCCCTGGCTCATAAAGGGTAGGGTGACGCCGGTCAGCGGGATCAGGCGGGTAACGCCGCCCACGATTAAAAAGGCCTGGAAGCTGATGGCGGCCGTAAGGCCCGTGGCGCTAAAGGCGGCGAGGTCGGATTTAGCGCGGGCAGCCGTGGTGAGGCCACGCACGGCAAAGAGCATAAACAGGATGAGCACGGCGCCGCCGCCCAAAAGGCCCATCTCCTCGCCGATGGCCGAGAAGATAAAGTCGGACTCGACGACAGGGATGTTGTTGGCCATGCCGTTGCCGATACCAACACCGACCAGACCGCCATCGGCAAGCGAGAAGAGCGACTGGACGATCTGGTAGCCCTGGCCCTGGGCGTCCTTAAACGGATCGACCCAAACCTGGAAACGCACCTGAACGTGAGACAGGAACTTGTAGGCGCCCACGGCTCCAACGGCTAAGAGCGCAAGGCCGATAACGACATACGAGAATCGTCCCGTGGCAACGTAGAGCATCAGCAAGAAGATGGTGTAGAACAGCACGGCCGAACCCAGATCGCGTTCGAAGACGACGACGAGCAGGCACACACCCCACACGGCAAACAGCGGCAGCAGCAGTCGCAGGCGAGGGATCTTAAGACCTAAGATCTTGCGGTTGGAGATGGAGAGCAGCTCGCGGTTCTCGGCCAGGTACCCGGCCAGGAACAGCACGATAAAGACCTTGGCGAACTCGCCAGGCTGGATGGTAAAGCCCGCGATGCGAATCCACAGCTTGGAGCCCGAGATCGTGGTGCCGATAAAGATAGGCAGCATCAACAGAATGATGCCGATAATGCCAAAGGTGTACTTGTAGCGCATGACTACGTCGAGGTTCTTAACCAACGCGAGCGTTCCCACCATCAGGGCCACCGAGACAAACAGGATGATGAGCTGTGAGATGGCGAGAGCGGGGGCGAGACGCGTCACGAACGTGATGCCGATGCCCGAAAGCACAAAGACAATGGGCAGGATGGCGGGGTCGGCACCGGGCGCCAAGATGCGCACGGCAATGTGGGCCGCGGCAAAGGCGGCAAAGAGGCCGATCGGTACGGCGAGCGTCTCAAAGGAGATGGCAGCGCCCGCGGTGAGGACGTACATCGCATACAGCAGGATGACGGGGAACGCCGAGGCGATGAGCAAGAGCAGCTCGGTGTTGCGGCGACTCATAAGCGGCACTCCCTTTCTAGTTCTTTTCGGAGGCTTCGGCCTCGGCGGACTGTTCGGCGGTTTTCTCGGAATCTGATTCGGAGGTCGATCCCTGGTCGGTGTTGTCGCGAATCGTTTGCGCGTCGATCACCTGGCGGGTCTGCTCCTCGTCGATCTGGTGGCGGTACTTGGATATCGTGTCCTGCGCATCGTCGACACTTGTTTGCGGAATGCCCGCCTTGAGGCGGTTTTGCGTGTCTTCGGGCAGGTCGGACAGCTTGATACTGGTTTCGCTTTCGAGCCAGTGGAGCTTGAGTCCGAGCGGCTTGCCGGGCAGGCCGCGCCAGACGGCGACATTGCCCTGGTAGGTACCCAGGTAGTACGAGCCGGTGACACCCGTGTAGGCCCAGATGGCAGCCGCCAGCACCAAGACGAGACCTAAGACGACGCCGATGGTGACGTTGCGGCGACGCACGCGTTGCGCCTCGCGCATAACGCCATCGTCAACCAGGTCAACGACTACTACGGTCACGTTGTCGTGGCCGCCGGCGGCAAGCGCCGCGTCCACTAGGTTGTCGACGCAGATTTGCGCGGTTGAGGACTGCGTGGCGATGTTCTCGATATCGCTATCGGGAATCATGCTCGAAAGGCCGTCGGAGCACAGGATCAGGCGGTCGCCTTCCTCGATATGCAGAGTGAAGTGGTCGGCATACATGGCGGGGTCCGAGCCCAGCGCACGGGTGATGACCGAGCGGTTGGGGTGGACGCGAGCCTCGTCTGCCGTAATCTCACCGGCGTCCACGAGCTCCTCCACGTAGGAGTGGTCGCGGGTCACGCGGATGAGCGTGCCCTCGTGGAGCAGGTAGGCGCGAGAGTCACCCACGTGGGCGATGGCGAGCGTGTCGTTTTCGATATAGGCGCAAGTGGCTGTGCAGCCCATGCCGGGCTTGCCCAGGCCGTTCAGGGCCGCCTCGATTACGGCGGCGTTGGCTGCCTCGACGGCTGCGGCCAGGCGTGCTGCGTCGGCGGACTGCGGGGCCGTCTTGGCAATAGTCTCGACGGCAATGGAAGAGGCTACCTCGCCGGCGGCGTGACCGCCCATGCCGTCGCATACGCAAAAGAGCGGCGACTGCACCAGGTAGGAATCCTCATTGTGCGGGCGTACGCAGCCAACGTCAGAGCGGGCGCCCCACATGAGTTGCGTGGTGGTGCCGGCATCATAGGTCGAGTCGGTCTCGATGCGCTCCTCGGTCAGGGGCTCAAAGCTCATGGTCGAGCCGGGGTCTTTGAGCTTGGTCTCAACGGCGGCAACGTCGATCTCGGCTGTGTCACCGGGAGAGACGGTGTCGGTCTCGGCGTTTGATTCGGAATCGCCGGTGTCCGGGGAGCCGGGCTCCTCGGGCGCGCGGGCGGTCGACTCGTCGTCTTGCGGGCTGACGTCTATAGGCTCGGGCGCCGGCGTAGACGCGGGCGCAACCTCGGATGCCGGGGCTATGGGAAACGCCGGCGCGGCGGGCTCGGGTGCCGCAAACACCGCAGCGCTCTCGTTGATTGCCGCGGCGACGGGCTCTGCAAAGTGAGCCGGCGCCGGGGTTGCTTCGGGCGCTGTGGGCTGTTCCGCAGCATGTGCGCCGATGGGCGCCGCTACGGCATCCTCTTCGTCCTCGTTATCGGCGAGATCCGAAATATCATGCGTTACATGCGAAAGAGGCAGGGAGAACACGGTGTCCTCGGGTTCCACGGGTGCGGAGCCCGCCGGAGCGGCGTGGGCCGGCGCAGCTGTGGCGGCAGCCGGTGCCTCGGTCATAGTTGCGGACTTGTTCTCCTCGTCGATCATCGACGGTTCACCTTCATGACCACGTCGCCAATCTGGACTTCGTCGCCCTCACGCAGCGTCGCGGGCTCCACGAGCTGGCGGCCGTTGACGAGCGTGCCGTTAAGCGAGTTGAGGTCCTCGATGATGAGCGCCGGGCCCTGCAGCGAAAAGCGCGCATGCGAGGCCGAGACGAACGGTTCGTTGATGCAGATGTCCGAAGATGGCGAGCGACCGACGATGACGGGGCCGAGCATGTCTACGTGGATGCCACGGATGCCGCGCGGGCCCTTGTCCACATCGATCGTCCAGATAGCCGAGTCGCGGCGCTGTCCGCGCACAAGTCCCACGCCGGTCTTCATGACGGCGAACAGGAAGATATAGAGCAGGGCGACCAGGACGATGCGGCCTGCAAAAAGGACGATATCGATGTTCATAAGCGACTATCCCCTAAATTCAAAGGTGCTCAGGCCAAACGTCAGCAGATCGCCGTTGCGCAGCGGGCAGCGCGTAATGCGGCGGTTGTTGACGAGCGTGCCGTTGGTGGAATTGAGGTCCTCGATCGACCAATCCGAGCCCGTAAAGGTGAGCTGGGCGTGGCGGCGCGACACGTTGGGGTCGCGCAGGGCAATATCGGAAACCGAGCGCTCGCGACCGATAGTCACCTGTGCGGAGGTGATGCTATGGCTCTCGCCGCTCACGACGTCGACGAGCTGGGCGAGCGGGCGCTGCGGGGCGCGAGTGCTCGCCATGTTGGAGGCGATGCCGGCTGCGGCGCCTAG
>JAQCYU010000022.1 GCA_027682925.1 Coriobacteriaceae bacterium AF45-21 | reverse complement strand
CTGGCGCTGGCGGCGACGTTTTGCCCTGGCGTGCACGCCGCTGGCCGTTGGCTTTGCCCTTTCGAGCCTGGGCGCGCGCGAGGAGCTGCTCAACGGTGTGGGCAACTTACTCGGCATGCTCATGACGTTTTTGGGTGGCGCCTGGATGCCGCTGTCGTTCATGGGCTCGGCCGTGCAGACCGTGGCGCATTTTGTGCCGACGTTTTGGGTGAACGACGCGATCGGCAAGGCGCTCGCCGCGGACCTGACGTTCACCGTGCTGGGCGACATCGCCTGCGACCTGGGCGTCACCGTGCTCTTCGCCGCCGCCATCGCCGCCGTAGGCCTGGCCCTCGCCCACAACAAATCCCGCGCCTAACCGCCTAGTCATCGGGGACGTTCTTAAACGACTAGTCATCGGGGACAGTCTTTGCCGATTCGCCGGCTCGCCGGCCGGGCCGGCAAGGACTGTCCCCAGCTGCCGGGTGGCGAAAGAGTGTCCCCAACAGCTAGTCGTTTAAGAACGTCCCCAACGACTAGTCTTGAAACAAACCCCCACTCTCGCCCAAAAATAGTTCACTTAGGTTTACTATTACCCTATTAAAGTAGCAGCAGGCTAACAATGGGGGGTAGCATGGCGACAAAGCAAGCCTATGTCCAGGTCAAAGGGCTCAAGAAACACTACGGCGAAGGTGATGCGCGCCTGACGGTACTCGATGGCATCGACACGTCCATCAACCGCGGCGAGATCTGCGTCATGCTGGGGCCCTCGGGCTCGGGCAAGTCGACCTTTCTCAACCTGATCGGCGGCCTGGAGGATGCCGACGGTGGCTCCATCATGGTGGACGGCTGCGACCTCACGGTGCTCAAACCTACCGATCTGGGCGAGTATCGCCGCCGTGAGCTGGGTTTTGTCTTCCAGTTCTACAACCTGGTGCCCGACCTTACCATCAAGGAGAACATCGAGGTCACGGCGCACCTGTCCAAAAACCCGCTCAATGTCGACGACCTGCTGCGTTCGCTGGGCCTCTACGAGCACCGCAACAAGTTCCCGCGCCAGGTCTCGGGCGGCCAACAGCAGCGTTGCGCCATCGGCCGCGCACTCGTCAAAAACCCGGGCCTGCTGCTGTGCGACGAGCCCACCGGCGCGCTTGACTACAAGACGTCCAAGGAAATCCTGCAGCTCATGGAGGACGTCAACCGCACCTACGGCTGCACCATCATCATTGTCACCCACAACGCCGCCATCGCCCGCATGGCAACCGCGTGCTGCGCCTGCGCGACGGCCGCATCGTCAAGGATGAGCTCAACGAGTCGCCCGTTGCGGCCGCCGAGCTCGATTGGTAGGCGATGCCATGACACCTCTCGCAAAGCGACTCCCGCGCGAGCTGCGCCGCAATATCGGCAAGTACCTGGGCATCTTTTTGCTTATGTGCGGGAGCATCGCTCTCACCTCGGGCTTTTTGCTCGCGGCGCATTCCATCGGTTGCCTTATCGACGACATGCGCGATGCGTACACGATTGAGGACGGCCGCGTGACCACCTCCTTCGAGGCTACCGACGACCAGCTCAAGGCAGCCGAGGATGCAGCCGACGACGTCGGCGGCGTCACGCTCTACAAGAATTTCTCCATCGACGCCATCATCAAAAAGACCGCCGGCGACGACGGCACCAAGCGCACGTTGCGCACCTATGCGCACCGCACCAAGTCGATATCGCGTCCTACTGCGAAGGCAAGCAGCCCAAGACGGACGATGAGGTGGCTATCGACCGAGTTTTTGCCACCAACAACACCTTGTCGTGGGCGATAAGGTTGAGCTTGAGGGCCGCACCTACACCATCTGCGGCATCATGACCCAGCCCGATAGCCAGGCGCTGTTCCTCAACAATTCGGACTTTACGGTGAACACCATCACCTATGGTGTGGCCGAGGTCACCGACGCCGGCTTTGCCGCGCTCGAGGATGCCGGTGGTGCACCTGCCTACACCTACTCCTTTGCTTTTACCGATCGCGACCTCCCCACCGCGGATCGCATCGATGCGGAGCAGGATATGGTCGAGGCGCTGACCGATGCCGATGCGCGCGTGGACGATCTGATCGACGCCGATTCCAACCAGGGTATTGGCTACGCGCGCGACGACGTCGACGGCGACTCCATGATGTGGATGACGCTGCTCAACATTATCATCGTGATCATGGCGTTCGTCTTTGTGGTCCTTACCGACGCCACCATCGAGGAGGAGAGCGCCATCATTGGCACGCTGCTCGCCAGCGGCTATCGCCGCCGCGAGATCGTGCTGCACTACCTGGCACTTCCCGCCATCGTGGGCGTGGTCGCGGCGCTTTTGGGCACCGCGCTCGGCGTCGCGTTCTTTACCGAGCCCATGCGCGGCCTCTATTACGGTTCGTACAGCCTGCCTCCCTTCCAGGTGTACTGGAGCTGGGAGATTTTTGTGAAGTGCGCCGTGGTTCCCGCTGCCGCGCTCATCCTCATCACGCTGGTGGGCCTGCTTCGCAAGATGGGCAAGACGCCGTTGCAGTTCCTTCGTCACGAGGCGAGCGGCAAATCGGGCACCAAGCGCGGCCTGCAGCTGCCGGAGCGCATGGGCTTTGTCTCGCGCTTTCGCCTGCGCATCTTCCTGCGCAACCTGGGCAACTTCGCCACGCTCTTCGTGGGCATTGCGTTTGCCTCGCTGCTGCTGCTCTTTGGCCTGGCGATCCTGCCCACGATGACGCACTATGCGGACAACCTGGAGACAAGCCTGGTCGCCGAGCACCAGTACACGCTCAAGGCTCCGCTAGAGCTTGAGGGTACTGCCGAGGAGCGCGGGCAGTGGGCGGCGCTCGAGCGCTTGCAGTCGATTGACGGCGCGCTGCTCTCCGCCGCCCAGGATGCCGATGACGAGCTTGACGACGCGGCCGATGCGGCGCAGACGGCAGCCGATGCCGCGACCGCATCTCCGTCTGCCGAGAGCCTGGCCGCGGCGCAGGACGCGCTCGCCAAGGTCCAGGACAAGAAAGATGCGCTTTATGCGCGCCTCGATGACCTTGCCGATGCCCTCGGCTGCGACCGCGATGAGGCCATCGACCTGATCGACAAGGCCTCTAAGATCGACACCGACAACGACGACATTCACCCGATCAACACGACCGACAACGGCGCGGGCGCAATCGCGCAGGCCGAGAAATATGCCGTTTACCAGCTGCAATACGACCGCGGCGAGGGAAACGGCACAGAGGCCATCTCTGTCTACGGCATTTCATCTCATTCGCGCTATTGGAAAGACCTCAACGTCGGCGACGGGCGCGTCGTCTTTGGCGGCGGTCTGCTCGATAAGTTTGGCTGGAGCGAGGGCCAGAAGGTCGAGCTTCGCGACAAGTACGAGGCTCGGGATTATTCTCTTGAGTACGCGGGTAAGGACTGCATCTGGGGCTCCAAGTCGGACATGAATATCTATATGAGTATCGACGACTTTAACGAGCTGTTCGACAACGACGCCGCCTACTTTAACGGCTATGTGAGCGACGAGAAGCTCGACCTCGATGCTCGTTACTTTGCCGGCGACACCACGCCCGACGACATGCGCGCCGTGGGCGACCAGTTCATCGGCATGATGAGCAAAATGATCGGCATGATGGTCGGGCTCGCGGTGTTTATCTTCCTGCTGTTTATGTACCTGCTGACCAAGGCCGTGATCGACCACAGCGCCCGTTCGATCAGCTACATGAAAGTCTTTGGCTATCGCGATAGCGAGATCTCGCATCTGTACATCCGCTCGATCACGCTGTGCGTGGCGGCGTCGCTCGTGCTGAGCCTGCCGGTGATCATCGGCTCGCTCACGGCCATCTTCCGCTCGATGCTGCTCGCCTACAACGGCAATATCGAGATCTACGTGCCCGCTTGGTCCATGGCTGCATGCGTCGGCATTGGCTTTGCGACCTACCTGGTCGTGGCGCTGCTGCACGCGCGCTCTATCAAGCGCGTCAGCCTGGCCGAAGCCCTCAAAGTCCAAGAGTAGTCATTGGGGACGTTCTTAAACGACTAGCTGTCGGGGGCAGTCTTTGCCGATTCGCCGGCTTGACGGCCAGGCTGGCAAGGACTGTCCCTGGTGGCACTCATTTAAGTCTGTCCCCAATGAGCGCCCAACGACTAGGTGTTGCGCTTGACTTTGACCCTACTTCAGCGGGTACCATCCTCTTATGTCTGTAACGCCATATAGACCGAGGGGATAGATTTATGACCGCAACTGCACCCGTCGCGCCCGCTAAGGTGTACTTCACCAACCTGCGCACGCATGCTCGCGAGAGCCAGCTCGACAAACTCAAGCGCCTCATCCGTCGCGCCGGTATCGAGCAGATCGACTTTGAGAACAAGTTCGTCGCCATCAAGATTCACTTTGGCGAGTTGGGCAACCTGAGCTTTTTGCGCCCTAACTACGCCCGCGCCGTCGCGGATGTCGTGAAGGAGCTGGGCGGCAAGCCCTTCCTTACCGACTGCAATACGCTCTATGTCGGTAGCCGCAAAAACGCGCTCGAGCACATCGATACTGCCTACCAGAACGGCTTTACCCCGTATGCCACGGGTTGCCAGATCATCATCGCCGACGGCCTCAAGGGCACCGACGAGGCGCTCGTCCCGGTCGAGGGTGGCGAGTACGTGCGCGAGGCAAAGATCGGCCAGGCACTCATGGATGCCGACATCGTGATCAGCCTCACGCACTTTAAGGGCCATGAACAGGCCGGTTTTGGCGGCGCCATGAAGAACCTGGGCATGGGCGGCGGCAGCCGTGCCGGCAAGATGGAGCAGCATGCCGCCGGCAAGCCGAACGTCGCGACCGAGCGCTGCGTTGGCTGCCATGCCTGCGAGAAAATCTGCGCGCACAGCGCCATCTCGTTTGACGACACTCGCGAGCGCGAGCTTGCCAACGGCAACACCCGCACGGTCCACGTGGCCGCCATCGACCACGATCGCTGCGTGGGCTGCGGCCGCTGCATCGGCGTGTGCAACCAAGATGCCATCAAGCCCGGTTATGACGCCGCGGCCGACGTGCTCAACTGCAAGATTGCCGAGTACACCAAGGCCATCGTCGACGGTCGCCCGAGCTTCCATATCTCACTGGCTATGGACATCAGCCCCAACTGCGATTGCCATCCCGAAAACGACACGCCCATCGTTAACGATATCGGCATGTTCGCGAGCTTCGACCCGGTCGCCATCGACCAGGCCTGTGCCGATGCCGTCATGGCGTCCGAGCCGCTTCCCAACACCGAGCTCACCGATAGCGCGGCCAAGATGGAGCACAACCACGAGCATCTGGAGGGCGAGCAGGCGCGCGATCCCTTCTGCATCACGCATCCCGACACCGACTGGCGCTCCTGCATCGCACATGCCGAGAAGATTGGCCTGGGCACGAGCGAGTACGAGCTCATCGAGGTCAAGTAGCACCTGTCTATTGGACATATCAAGCGCTTTTGTAGCGCAACGTTAGCAAAAGCCGCCCGTGAGCACGGCGCTCGCGGGCGGCTTTCCGGAAGTATGCGGCAAATTTCGAGACCGCCGAGCACACGACATTTTTTGGCAACAAAACCCCTGATAAATTGTTGGTAAAACTGCGGTCTGGTCGACAGTTCCAGATTTTGCCGCATACTTCCGAAAATAGGGGGTTAGATAAATCACCAGACGCCGCTTTTTCCCTAAAAATTCCTATCGAGGAAGTTGTTGACTGTGTTCCAGTAGAGCTCGGGGTCAACTTGCGCGCTCTTGGCGTGGGTGGCGCCGTGGATAGTGAGCTTCTGTTTAACCTTGCTGGCGCACGCGTCGTAGTTTTGGTCGAGCATGTCGTACGGCACAAAGGTGTCCTGGTCGCCGTGGATAAACAGCATGGGGACCGTCGCGTGTTTAAGCTGCTCCACGCTGCTCGCCTTATGGAAGTCATAGCCTGCGCGAACGTTGCACACCAGGTTCGCCACATCGAGCAAGGGAAAGCTGGGCAGGCCGAACACGTCCTTGAGCTGCAGAGAAAACTCGTCCCAAACACTCGTATAACCACAGTCCTCGATAATGCATTTTACGTTTGCAGGCAGAGATTCCCCCGCGACGTTCATAGCGGTTGCTGCACCCATCGACTCGCCAAAGACCAGGATGCGCGCCTCGGGGTCAGCCTGAACGATCCGCCCAATCCATGCAACGACATCGAGCCGCTCGGGCCAGCCCATGCCGATATAGTCGCCGCCGGAGCGCTCGTGGGCGCGGGCGGCAGGCGCGAGCACGTTCATGCCGCGGTCGTGGAAGCGCTTGGCGTATCGAGCCATGCCGATGGGCTCGTTGGTATATCCATGCAGGCAGACGGCGTAATCGTGGGTGTTCTCCGAGGCAGCAAAATACCAGGCGGCGAGCTCGGTTCCGTCATCTGCGGTGAGGCCGCTGCTCTTGCGGTTCTCTTTAAACCATGCCCGCGCCTCGGTATCCTCGGCATCCGGCTGCTCACCTTCTTTGTCGTTCTTGCTATCCTGCATCATCTTCATGGTGTAGGGCGCTTGGGGATTCAGGGCAAAGTCGAACAAGAAGTTGCCGGCAAACCCCAGCAGCGCGACAACGAGCACCAGCGCAACGACGCCGGCTAGCTTGAGCTTTCGATGGGAACGTGCGTTTTGAGACATAAGAAGCTTTCCTACAAGATGTTAATACATCAACATTTAATGCAAGCGCATTATGGACGTTCGCCGTTGATGCGTCAACAGGCAAAGAATGGGTAAACAAAGGGTCACGTATAGTGCAAATTTCGCACGTACCTAGACGCTTTGATATAGTGTTGAGAACTCTTTACGTTGGAGGATGTAACCGGCATGTCCGATTCGAGCGACAGTTCTAAGCCGCGACCCAAGACCGCGGCCGTTCCACACTACACGGTGGGCGAGGAGATCATGAACTCCGTCACCCATGGTGTCGGCTGCCTGCTGGGTATCGCGGGTCTGGTGCTCCTGATCGTATTCGCCGCCCTGCGCGGCGGAGGCCCGGCCCACATGGCCGCGGCGATTGTCTATGGTGTCAGCATTATTCTCGAATACCTAGCCTCCACGCTCTACCATGCGATTCAGCCCGCGGGCGCCAAACGCGTGTTCCGCATTATCGACCACAGCTGTATCTATATGCTCATTGCCGGCAGCTATACGCCGTTTTGCCTCATCACGCTCGCAAACGACGGCGGCGCTGTGCTGTTCTTTGCCGTATGGGCCATCGCCATCATCGGCATCGCCCTCGAGTGCTTCCTACGCGAGCGTCAACCGCACTGGGTAAGCGGTCTGGTCTACCTGCTGATGGGCTGGCTCGTTGTCTTTAAGCTGCCTGAGCTCGTGTCGCTGCTCAACCCCGTGGCACTTGCCCTGCTCGCCGTCGGCGGCGTGTGCTACACCGCGGGCGTGCCGTTCTATATCGCCAAAAACGTGCGCTACCTGCACAGTGTGTTTCACTTGTGGGTGCTCGCCGGCAGCATCTTCCAGTTCATGGCGGTGATTCTCTTCGTAATCTAGCGACCACGCCTGCACCCGGCGGGCCCGTCCGGCGCCCGCCGGGTGCAACTGCCCTATCCGCCATCAACGTTTTGACCTGACGTCCCGAATCTTGGAGGTTCGAGAAACTCCCGATGGACATAACCATCTCCCTTATCACCACCCTCGTTTTGACCCTCATCAACGGCTACTTCTCTATGTCTGAGATGGCGCTCACCACGGCCAAGCGCGCCGTGCTGGAGCACGAGGCCGAGGAAGGCGACAGGCGCGCCGAGCGTGCCATTAAGCTGGCTGCCGACTCCGACCAGCTGCTCGCCACCATCCAGGTTGCCATTACGCTCGTGGGCTTCGCCTCGTCCGCCGTCGCCTCGACGAGTCTGTCCGACCCGCTCGCCACGTGGCTCATGAGCTTTGGCATCGCGCCGCTCTCCGCCATCGCGCGCGGCCTGGCGCCGGTCATCATTACCGTCGCGGTCGCCTTCGTATCCATCGTGATCGGCGAGCTCGTCCCCAAGCGCATCGGCCTGGCCAATGCCGAGGGCGTGTCCAAGCAAGTCGTGGGCCCGCTTTCCGTGTTCCAGAAGATCGCCCGTCCGCTCGTGTGGCTGACTGGCGCTTGCTCCGATGGACTGGCCCGCATCCTGCGCATCAAGAGTGCCGACGACCGCCAGAACGTCTCGGAAGAAGAGATCAAGTACATGGTCTCGGAGCAGGACGACCTGCTCGACGAGGAAAAGCGCATGATCCACGAGATCTTCGACCTGGGCGACACCGTTGCCCGCGAGGTCATGGTGCCGCGCGTGGACACCACCATGTGCGAGGACGACGAGACGGTCGCCGACGTGCTGTCCACCATGCGCCAGACCGGCTTTAGCCGCATCCCCGTCTATCACGAGGATCCCGACAACGTCGCCGGCATTGCGCACATCAAGGACCTGATTCAGCCCGCGCTCGACGGCAAGGGCGACCAGCCCATCGCCGGTTTTTTGCGCGACGCCACCTTTGTGCCCGACACCAAGGACATCCTGCCGCTGCTGTCCGAGATGCAGACCTCGCACGACCAGATCGTGGTGGTCGTGGACGAGTACGGCGGCACGGCCGGCATCATCACCATCGAGGACATCGTCGAGGAGATCGTCGGCGAGATCGAGGACGAGTTCGACCCCGACAACAAGTATCTCACGCGCCTTTCGCGTCGCGAGTGGCTCGTTGATGGGCGTTTTTCGTGCGATGACGCGATTGAGCTTGGTTGGCCGCTCGAGGAAAGCGATGATTATGAGACCATCGCCGGCTGGATCTTGGAGCTTTGTGACTCGGTGCCCGACATCGGAGAGGTGTTTGAGGTCGCGGGGTACAAGTTCAAGGTGCAGTCGATGCGTGGCCAGCGCATCTCGCTCATTCGCGTGATCGCTCCGGCCGAAACCGATAAGAAGGATTCCGAGTCCTCGGCAGATGAGCCGACGGCGTCGGGTGCGGGCTCTGCGGACCCGCACGACGGCGACGAGTAGGGCAAGGAAGAGTAGGGGAGAGTTATGGCAGGCCTGTTCAACATCCTTAAGGTCACCGTCAGCGAGGACAAGATCTGCGCGCATGTGCTGGTGAACCCCGGCATGCCGCTCATGACCTCGGAGGACATCGAGGCCACGGCGCGTGTGTACTACTTGGTGCCCGCGATTGCCAAGCACCTGTGTCTGGGCGATTCCGGTCGCGAGTTCCAGGACTGCATGGGTCAGACCGAGCTTTGCCATCTGCTGGAGCACGTGACGGTCGAGCTCATGAACGAGACCGGTCTTGCCGGTAGCATCTCGTGCGGCCGCACGCGCGTAAGCGAGCACGACGAGCGCGTCTTTGAGGTTGAGCTTTCGTGCCCCGACGACGCGCTGGCCATCGGTGCGCTGTCTTCGGCCACCTTTATGATGGACTGGGCGTACCTGCACGCCGACCAGCCTGCCCCCGACGTGGAAGGCACGGTCGCGGGCCTGCGCAACCTGGTACTGGGCATGCGCGCCGAGGCCGAGGGCAAGGATCCTCACGAGGCCGTCGCCGCTGCGAACGGCGAAGATGCTGCCGAGGACGAGGGCGCTGACGAGGGCGATGTGCCGGTCGACGCCGAGCCCGTTGCCGATGCGACCGCCGAGCCCGTTGCCGCCGAGCCCCAGGGCGTCCCCAACTTTGACGACGAGCCCCAGGTGGCGATTGATACCGAGGGCGCGGTTGCCGAGAACCACGAGGCCTCCGCTGCCGTCTTTGGCGGTGCGGCGACGGTTCCGGCAGGACCTGCGCATGAGGGCGGCCTGCCGCTCGTGGACGGCGCCGGCGAGGACCCGGGTGCACAGTGGCCATGCCGGCTATGCCCCAGGAGTAGGCCTACGCGTTTATCACCATCACATACCTGCGCCTTTGCCGTACGCAGATGAGCGGAGCGGCAAGTGATGCGCTGCGGGTATAATGGACAGCATTCAAACGGTGGGCACCGACGTGCCCGCAGGAGAGGAATGATCATGGGTAAGACTTTCAGCTTTGTCTCCGGCGCACTTTTTGGTGCCGCTGCCGGCGCTATTGTCGGCGTTGCTCTGGCCCCGCGCTCGGGCGCCGAGACCCGCGCCATGGCTGCCGATATCGCCAACGACGCCTGGGACAATATGCGCGACACCTACGAGCACAGCGCCGAGGAGGCCCGTGCTGCGGTGAATGACTTTGGCCCGATGGTCGACGCCAAGACCGACGACCTGCGCGCCAAGGTCGACCTGGCCCGCGAGCGCATGGACCAGCTGCGCGAGCAGCTCAACGACGCCATCTCGGGTGGCAACGTGACGCCTGCCGCCGACGTCGTGGTCGAGAACGCCGTCGAGGCTGATACCGAGGCTGCGGAGCCCTCGACCGAGGCATAATGCGCGCCGGGGATTTTGTCGGCGCCAAGATCTATCGCAAGCCTACCGAGGACAAGCGTACCAAAAAGGACGGCACACCGCGCAGCCCTAAAAAGCTCGGAAAGATTCACTTTCCGGTCTTTACCCCGGGCGGTACGCGCGTGGTCGGCTTTATGGTCCGCCAGTCCGATATCGCGGGCATGATCGAGCGTCCCGACCGATTCGTAGCGCTCGACGCCATTGGTGTCTACGAGGGCGCCATTGCGGTCGATGACGTCAAGGACACGTACGATGCCGCCGCTGCCAAGCGCCTCGATATCAACCTGGACGATTGCATCATCTGGGTCGGTATGGACGTGCGCACGGAATCGGGTGACGTCGTGGGCTATTGCTCGGACGTTGAGTTCAAGCCACGCTCGGGCATCGTGCAGGCATTCTATGTGACCGCCGGTGCTGCTTCGAGTGTTTTGGTTGGTGACACGCAGGTGCCGCCGACGATGCTGCGCGGCTATGCGGACGGCGCGATGGTCGTCTCGGACGAGGTCAAGTCGCTCGGGTATTCGGGCGGTGCGGCTGCCAAGCTGCCGAGGCCAGCGTCGTGGTGGGCGACAAGGTCAAAAAGGGCGCCAAGGTGCTCGACGACAAGGGATCGGTTGCCGTGGACAAGGGCAGTCGCGCACTGGGCAAGCAGCTCGGCAAGACGCGCGGCATGTTCAAGGCATTTAAGGACGAATACCAAAAGGCGAGCGGAGGCTCGTCAAAAGCTACAAAATAGCGACGTACCAAATGATGGGAGGCAAGCCGGAGACCTGTTGCTCCGGCTTGCTGTGTTTATGGGGGAGGGCACATGCGCCAAAACGGATCCAACTTAAACGGGCGCTCGGGTGCGCGTCCGACGGCGCGCCGCGACTTGGGGCAGCTGCCCAGCGGTCAGCGCAAGCGTCACCGTAAGCCCGGCGCGATGTACCTCAACCATAGCCGCGGGTTTAGCGACCGCAGTGCGCGCATCGGCAACAGCCGTACGCCCCGTCGTTCGTCTCGCCTGCCCTACGCGCTCATCGCCGTGGGTTGCGCGCTCGTGCTGTTTATCGCTGCCGTCGTGGGCTACGTCAACCGCAGTGTGGACGTGGAGCTCAACGGCCAGAAGACCGCGGTGCGCGTGGGCTCTACGCTGCAGAATCTCATCGACGACCAGGAGTTGACTGACACCTACGACGCAGGCGACCTGCTGGCCGTCGATGACAGCGTGCTCAAGCGCCATGGGGGCGAAAAACTGTCGGTGAAGGTCGACGGCAAGCGCGTGAAACAGGGCAAATGGGATAGCCGCGAACTTGAGGGCGGCGAGAAGGTGACGGTCAAGGATGGCCGTAACACCTACGAGAAGCACGAGGTTCAGGCTACGGTTATCGAGCCCAAGCTCAAGGTCGAGGGTACGGGCGCTATCGAGTATGTGCAGACGTGGGGTGTCCAGGGCCGCTCCGAGGTGTGGGTTGGTGAGCAGTCGGGCAAGACGCAAGACCGCGGCGAGGTTGTGCCCGCCACCGATTGCGTTGTTGCGTGCGCCAGCGTGGCGCCCAAGGGCAACAAAAAGTACGTGGCGCTGACGTTTGACGAGGGTCCGAGCGGCGCCACCAAACAGATCTTGCAGGTGCTCAAGGAAAAGGGCGTCACCGCGACGTTCTTCCTTTCGGGCGATGCGGCCGAGGCCTCGCCTGCCACGGCCAAGGCGATTGTCGATGCCGGGTGCGAGATCGGATCCAACAGCTACAGCGACGATTCGCTCAAGGGTCAGGACCGTGAGGCGGTACGCGAACAGATCACGAAAGGCACCGATGCGATTAAGTTGGCGACCGGCGTGAAGACGATGCTGCTGCGTGCTCCCTACGCTGCCTTTGACGAGCAAAACTGGATTGATGCGATGGACCTGGTCTCCGCCGTGGTCTCGTGGAATATCGACTCGGGCGACTGGCTGCTCAACGGTGCCGACGAGCAGGTCTCGACGGTGCTCGATTCGGTGACGCCGGGCAATATCGTGCTGCTCACCGATAGAGACGAATGCGCCGAGCAGACGCTCGAGGCGCTGCCGCAAATTATCGACGGCCTCATTGCCGACGGCTACAAGATCGTGACGCTCAGCGATCTGGTCAAGACGGACACGTCGCTGAGCAAAAAGCTCACCTCGCTGACGAAGGTCACCATGCCCAAGGACGCCGTGTTCCCCCAACTTGCCGAGGACGACGACGCCACAGAGTAGTTATTGGGTAGTCGTTTAAGAACGTCCCAAATGGCTATGTCACGGATGCGTCAGCGTTTGGTATGCCTGCAATGTGCAGCGCATAAATTCGATGCCGCAGGGCGATGCTGATGCTATAGTTACTGCGGTTAATGAGGGTCAAGAGAAAGGTTACAGGTGAAATCCAAACCTCGACCATACAGTCGATGACCCCATGCAGGTGCTTTTTGCGCATGCACGGGGTGTAAGCGTCGAGCGGCGTGCCGCCCGCGCATGCGTATACATATCCAGAAGCCCCCGGACGCCGCACGCGCGGCCGCGTCCGGAGGAATAATGATGGGGAGCACCATTGAATTATCTGAGTGAGATGCTCAAATTGCCGGTCTTGGACGTCGACGGCGAAAAGCTCGGCGTGGTCAACGATTTTGGTATTGCTACCGGCGAAGTTTTTCCGCACGTGACGTCGCTCGCGTTCCGCGGACCCGGCAAGACGCCGTTTATGATCAGCTGGCGCAAATGGGTCGACCGTATCGACGAGACGGGCGTACACCTTAAGACGTCGGCCACCGAAATCCGTTTTTCGTACCTGCAGCCGACCGAACTCCTGCTTGCCCGCGACGTGCTCAACAAGCAGATTGTCGACACGCAGGGCATGAAGGTCGTGCGCGTAAACGACATCAAGTTTTCCATGTCGGGCGAAAATCAGCTGCGCCTGCTGGGCGCCGAGGTCGGTGCCCGCGGTCTGCTACGCGCCATCAGCCCCGCGCTCGAGCATATCGTCGAAGGCTTTATGAAGCACCTGGCAAGCCGCTCAGTGAGGACATCATCGCTTGGTCCTACATGGACCTGCTCGACCGCTCGAACAAGAACATTCAACTCTCGGTGTCGCACAAGACGCTCGGCGAGCTGCACCCTGCCGACATCGCCGACATTATCGAGCAGCTCGACCCGCGCCTACGCGCGCAGGTGTTTGCGCAGCTCGATACTGCCCAAGCCGCCGAGGCTATCTCGGAGTTCGATGACGACGAGCTTATGACCGAGATGCTCGAGGGCCTGTCCGACACGGACGCATCGTCGATGCTGGCCATGATGGACCCGGACGATGCAGCCGACCTGATCGACGAGCTCGATTACGAGAAGGCCGAGAAGCTCCTGCGCCTGATGGGCGTCAAGGAGGAGAAGGCGATTCGTAACCTGCTGGGGTATGAGGACAACACCGCCGGCCGCATCATGACCTCGGAGTTTGTCTCCCTGCCCGCCACGGCAACGGTCGGTGACGCTATCGAGGCGATTCGCGAGCTCGACGAGGACTTCGAGAGCGTCTACTACGTCTATACCGAGGATCCGAGCGGCATGCTGACCGGCGTGCTTTCGCTGCGCACGCTGATCGTAGCCGACCGCGACGCCACGCTGGGTCAGCTGGCCTATCGCGACCTGGTCTATGTGTCGCCCGACGAGGACCAGGAAGACGTGACGGACGAGATGACCAAGTATGACCTGGTCGCCATCCCCGTCTGCGACGAGAACCGTCATATCCTGGGTATCGTAACCTTCGACGACGCCATGGACGTTATCGCTGAGGAGCATCAGGAGGACCTGCAGATCGCCGGTGTCGGCTCGGGCGATAGCGCGTCGGACGACTCGACGAACGTGCTCAGCTGGTTCGTGCATCGCCAGTACTGGGTTGTTGTATGGGGCATCGCGTCGTGCATCATGGCGACCGTGCTGGGAACGGCGCTCGGCTCCGCGCATCTGGTGGTGTTCCCCATGTGCGCCATGCCGCTCGTGCTGCTGGCGGCCTCGCGCATGGTGTCGTTCGTCAAGAACTACTTCCTGGAGTATGACGGTCACGACGACGAGCCCAAGCCGTATCTGGGGTTCTTCTTCCAGAGCACGGGCATGGGCCTGATTCTGTCACTCGTGACCTACCTGTGCGCCCAGCTGGTGCGCACCGCTGCGTTCCCCGATGCGTCCATGTTTGAGGAGCAACTTTTTACCGGGTGCTTTAATATCGCTGCCATCATTTGCCTGGTTGGCAACATGAGCGCCGTGATTTACCTGATGGTGCTGTTCTGGCGTGACGAGCATGACCTCAACACGTCGGGCACCGCCATGAACGTTATTGCCGTCATGATCTCGTGCGTAGCGTACTGCGCCGCTGCGGTGCTGCTCACCATGTCGGTCATGGGTTAGGTGGTCGCGTGCAAAATACCAAGCAAAAGTCGGACACCAAGCAAAAGTTGACCATCGCGGCCATCTTTGGCGCTATGGGTCCCGGCCTGCTGGCGGCGCTTTCGGGCAATGACGCCGGCGGCATTGCAACGTATTCCAGTGCGGGCGCCAGCTATGGCTACAAGATGCTCTGGATGCTTCCCGTCATGACTGTGCTGCTCATCGTGACGCAGGAGACCGCGGCGCGCTGCGGCTGCGTCACGGGCAAGGGCCTGGCATCGCTCATTCGCGAGCGCTTTGGCGTGCGCAAGAGTGTACTTGCTATGGCGGCGCTGTTGATCGCCAACACGGCTGTGACCATTTCGGAGTTTGCGGGTATCGCCAGCGGCCTTGCTCTCTTTGGCGTGCCGGCGAGCATCTCGGTGCCGTTGGTGGCGCTGCTGGTGTGGATGCTTACCATGTCGGGTAGTTTCCAGCGCATCGAGAAGATTCTGCTGCTGGTAAGCTGCGTCTTCGTGACCTACATCGTCGCCGCGTTTATGGCTGGCCCCAACTGGGGTGAGGTCGCGGTCGACCTGGTCGTGCCTAACATTCAAAATGACCCCAGCTACGTGTCGCTCGTGGTCGCAACGATCGGTACCACCATCGCGCCGTGGATGATTTTCTTGGCGCAGAACAACGTGGTCGATAAGAATGCGGGCGAGGACGATATCGTGCTGCAGCGTATTGATACCGTGAGCGGCTCGATCGCTGCTGATATCATTGCGGGCTTCATTATCATCACGACCGGTACGGTGCTGTTCCCGGCGGGTATTCAGATTAGCGATGCCGCCGATGCCGCCCGCGCGCTGGAGCCCATCGCGGGTCAGTGGTCCACGGTGCTGTTTGCCTCGGGCCTGGTCGCAGCGAGCTTTTTGGCTGCCTGCGTGCTGCCGGGCGTTACATCGAGTGCCATCTGCGAGGCTTTTGGTTGGGAGCGAGGCGCCGATCGCAGCTGGGACGAGGCCCCGGTTTACCGCGGCATCATTACGGCCATCATCGGTATCTCTGCCGTACTGGTGCTTATGCCCGGTGTCGATCTGTTCCAGATTATGATGACCTCGCAGGTCATCAATGGCGTGCTACTGCCCGTGGTTCTGGTGTTCCAGGTGGTTATCGCCGCCGACCGTCACATTATGGGTGCCAACCGCAACGGCCGCGTATGGAACGTGCTCACTTGGGCGACTATCGGCGTGATTACGGTGCTGACGGTCGTCATGTTTGTGCTGCAAGCGATGGGCTACAGCGCTTAGCGCCTCTTTTGGACTCCAAACAGGCCGCTGCTATGGGTTGCGGCCTGTATTTTTCCTGTTATAGGGGGTTAGTAATACGCGTGTGGACAAAAAATGCCATATATGAGTACTGTCGCCTGGCCGATAGCATTTACGACAAGGAAAATAATGAACATATCTAAAAATCTGTTCATTAAAAGCGGAGCTCCAAGTCCTAAGCCGGCCATTCTGGTCAACTGGAAAGGTCGTGCGCTACCGCATGGGCGTCATTTTGGGTGGTTTTGCCTGCTACTAAAATGGTAACAGTACTCATATTTGCCCCTTTTTGTCCACGACCTCTTGGAGCCGGCTCGAAAAGAGTGATTTTGGGTTGTTTGCTGCTGCGGGTGTGGGCTTGGAAACAACGCTCGGGGTGGCGAGGCGTCCAGAATTCGGTCGCAAGGAGGGCGTTCCTCGGCTGTGTCAGGAGTGTCCCTAGGTGCCGGCACATAAGGAACGTCCCTAACTGCCGGAGGGGGGTGCCTGCCGTGGCAGCACCCCCCCCCTCCGGATGTGGGAAGTTTGCGCTGCAGGTTACTTGTCGGTGCCCAGCTTGTGCGGCTTGAAGGCGAGGGCGTTAACGAGCGCGTCGGTGGCAGACTTGACGGCTGCCGGCTGCGGATCGTTGACGTGATCCTCGGGGTGTACGGGCAGGTCCTTCTTGACGGCATCGTGGATCAAGTTGAGGTACTCAGTCACGCCAGTGGTCGATAGGTGCGTGCCATCGCCATCGAACAGGTCGTTGCGGTTGGCACTGTATCCGTACCAATCGATAACGCGCACGTTCTTGTAGCGCGTAGCGGCGTTGGCGATGGCCTGGTTGGTAGAGCCAACCCACGGCTGCGGGCTGCGCGTGTTCACAAACACCACAATACGCTTATCTCCTGCATCGGCCATGATGGCGTCGATCTGGTCGTCGGTTACCAAGCCGTTGGTTCCCAGGGCAAAGACCACGATCTTGCCGGCAAGGTTCTGCTGGATATAGCCCTCAAATGTCGCGCGGCCCGCATCAAACTGGCGGCCCTTCTCGGCATCGATATGGCTGTGCGGGAACACGCCGTCAAAGGTGTCCACGGCACGCAGCGACACAGAGTCGCCGATCATAAGCAGATCGTAGGAGCCATCGGGGAAGCCGTCGTTGTTCTTGTCGGTGTCGTCGGCCGCCTGTTGGTCGGCGGGCGCGGTGTTTTTGGCTTCCTTGTTGAGGACTTCGGCGCCCTCGCCGCTCAGCGCGGAGGTCTCCGGCACAAAGATCAGGCCGCCCAGTGCAACGACCAACACGACAGCGCAGGCCGCGCAGGCAGGGACGTGCGCGCGTGCCCAGTTGGCGGGCGTGGCGGTGCCGTCGCGGAACTCGGATACGGTGCGCCCAAAGGCGCCCTTTCTAAACGGCGTTTCGATAAAGCGATACGAGCATTCGGCCACGGCGACCACCACAAGTACCTGCAAGATGTACTGCCACCAGGCGTATCGTTGATGTTGGCGACCGGGTTCATAAGCAGAAGCAGAGGATAGTGCCACAGGTAGATGCTGTACGAGCGCTTGCCAACCCACACGAGCGGCTCGGCGGACAGCGCGCGGGCAACCATTCCCTGGGGCTGCACGCAGGCGGCAATGACCATGAGCGTGAGGATGGAGCATAGCAGCGTGCCGCCGCGATACTGGAACGCGGTGTAGCCGTTGGTGAGCGCGACCATGGCGGCAAGGCCAACCAGACCCACGACGCCCAACACATCGATGGATGCGGGCGAGGACCAAAAACGCACGAGGGCGCTCGGCTGTGCCGGGGCGGTCTCGGCTGCTTCGTCGGCCTTCTCGCCAGGCTTACCCTCGGCGTTCTTGCCGTGCTTGGTGGCGCCAGCTATGCGATTGAGCCCCAAACGACGAGCGAGACGCACCGGCGCCAGGTCGCGATCGGGGATAAAGGCCATCCAGGCACCCAGCAGCAGCGAGAACACGCGGGTGTCGGTGCCGTAGTACACGCGGCTGGGGTCGGCGGCGGGGTTATAGAGCACCATCATGGCGAGGGCAGATACCGCGGCAAGGCCCAGAACCACGCGGCGCGTGTTGGGCTTGCTCACATGCATGGATACCATGGCAAACAGCAGTGGCGGCCAAATCAGGTAGAACTGTTCCTCGATGGCAAGCGACCAAAAGTGCGTGAGCGGCGAGGGGTCGCCCAGAGCATTGAAGTACGAGACGTTTTGGGCAATCTGCCACCAGTTGTTGAAGAACAGCAGCGACGGCAGGATGTCGGGGCGCATCTTGGTGAGCATCACGTGGTTAAAGATGGTGCACAGCGCGCAGGTCACGAACACTACCGTTACCACGGCGGGGACCAGGCGACGGATGCGGCGAATCCAGAAGCTCTTAAGGTCGATGCGGCCGGTCTTAGCGACTTCGTTGAGCAGCAAGCGCGTGATCAGATAGCCCGAAAGCACAAAGAAGATCGTGACTCCAAGCAAGCCGCCCTGCGCCCAGGTGAGGTTGAGGTGATAGAGCACCACCGCGACGACGGCAAGCGTGCGCAGACCGTCGAGGGCGGGGATATACCGAGATTTGGGGCGCGCGGGCACCTGCTCTTTTGTGGCGCTGCTGGCGTGGGCGCCCTTGTTGGCAGACGCGCGATGGGGGTCTGCGGCTTGGCGCGGCTCGGAGGTTTGGCGGCTGGCGCGCGAGCGTTCGTGCGGCGCCTGTTGATCGCTCGAGTGGCGTGAGCTGCGCGAGTTCGATCGCGGGAATTGTTCCATAAAACATCATCCAAATGACGAGAATAATCAGCACGCCTTTATTGTAGCCGCCTGCTCCTGTGAATGCTTGCTGCTGGCGCAAGCTCAAGCGCGCGTCCACATCAAAGTGAACTAAAGTTATAGAGGCGTGAGAGCGCACGATCGACGACCGGCAGCGGGTGCAGAGCCCGCGGACGAGGAGGTTTCCATGGCAGATTGCGGCATCGTCGCGGTGTTCGGCAGCATGAACATGGACCTTTCGGTGGCGTGCGAGCGCATGCCGCGTGCGGGCGAGACCGTCGGCGGCAGCGGGTTTATCACCAACGCCGGCGGAAAAGGCGCCAACCAGGCCGTAGCGGCTGCGCGCATGGGCGCGCACACATGCATGATCGGTGCGGTCGGTCGCGACGCGTTTGGCACGTCGCTCGTGACGGGGCTCCAAGACGCTGGCGTGAGCTGCGATTTTGTGGCGCGTCGCGACGACGTGGAGACGGGAACGGCGACCATCATTCGCTTTGGTGGCGACAACCGTATTGTGCTGTCGCCGGGCGCCAACCATGCGCTTACGGGCGAGGACGTTGCCTGCGCGCTGAGGTGCCTGGTGGCCGATGAACTCGACGGCGACGCCAGCAAGATTGCCCCGGCTGCCGGAAGCGTCTTTATCGCCCAGGGCGAATGCGACCTGGCGGCGACGGCCGAGGCACTCGTTTGCGCTCACGAGCTGGGGTTCTATACGGTCTTTAACCCGGCGCCGGCAAGTGACGTGCCGGCAGGGGCTTGGACGGCGGTCGACCTGGTCTGTCCCAACGAGACCGAGTGCCAGGTGCTGACGGGCATCTTGCCCGCGGATGATACGAGCTGCGCCGCAGCGCTCAATGCCCTGCTCGCCAAGGGTGCCGGAGCTGCGGTCATCACGTTGGGCGGTGCCGGGTCGGTTACGCTCGGCGACGACGGCGAGCTGCTGCGCATGCCGGCGCTTTCGAGCACGGTGGTCGATACGACGGCCGCGGGCGATACGTTTATCGGTGCGCTTGCCGCGGCTCGTCTGGAGGGCCTGCCGCTCTTTGAGTGCATGGCCGCGGGTGCCCGTGCCTCGGCGGTGACGGTGTCGCGCTTGGGTGCACAGCAGTCGATTCCCACGCGTGGCGAAGTCGAGCGCGCGTTTGGTTTAGACGATTACGTACAAGACGGAGAAGCGGAGTAGAACAATGGCAATCAAGAAGCTGATCCTTGATCTGGATATGGGTGTGGACGATGCGATGGCGCTTGCCTATGCCATCGCGAGCCCCGAGGTGGAGCTCGTGGGCATCACCACGTGCTTTGGCAACGTGCGCGTCGAGCAGTCGGCGCATAACTGCCTGGCGGTGCTCGACCTGTTGGGTCGTCCCGAGGTGCCGGTGTATCTGGGTGCCGACCGTCCCCTACAGGCGACCGAGCCTATACGCCACCGGCGTCCACCACGCTCATCCACGGCAAGAACGGCATCGGCGGCGCGAGCGTGCCCGCGTCTCCCTACGAGCCAGTGGGGGCGACCTCGGCCGATGGCAATGCCGCGGTCGATTATCTGATCGATGCCGCGCGCACCTATGGGCCCGATCTGGTCTACGTAGCGACCGGCCCGCTCTCCAACCTGGCACTTGCCTTGGAGCGCGATGCGGCGGCGATGATGTCTATCGGCCGCGTGGTGGTGATGGGCGGCGCCCTGACCGTGCCCGGTAACGTGAGCGCGGGTGCCGAGGCCAACATGGCAAGCGATCCCGAGGCCGCCGATGCCGTGCTGCGCTCGGGCCGCAAGCTCACCATGGTGGGCCTGGACGTGACGCATCGCGTGGTGCTCACGCGCCGCGATGTTGCCGGCTGGACAGGCTCGGGCACCATGGCGGGCTGCGCATTTGCGAGCATGGTCGAGCACTACATTGGCTCGTACGAGATGAACGCACCCTACCTGGGTGGTTGCGCACTGCACGATCCCCTGGCCGTTGCCGTGGCGATCGACCCCACGCTCGTGGGTGCGCTCGGCTGCAATCTGCGTGTCGACCTGCTGGGCGAGTACCGTGGCCGCACCATCTGCGACGAGCACCGCCTGTCCGATCCCGACAAGAGCGCGCTTGTGGCGCTGACCGTTGACGCCCCGCGCTTCCTGTCCGAGTTTAAGGCGCGCATGGCCCGCGTCCTAGGTTAAACGATTCCTGCACCCCGCCCCATGTAGTCAATTTGGGACGGGGCTTTTTTAGCTACCGAGCAAATGCGCCCGTTGGGGGAATAGTCGTGCCACTTCGCTTGACAACAGGCTAAACTAGCTCATAAACATTTACTATTATGTTTAGTTTGAATTTGCGGCCGTTTAGTTGCCGAGCCATCGAGTCGCGATGCTCCACCACGGCCGCCGCTAGGGGGACCAATGGCCAAAGCAAGTGTTCGCGAGATCAGCCGCATCACCGGTTTTTCGCCCGCAACCGTGTCCAACGCGCTCAACCGCAAGCGCAGCGTGAGCGAGGAGACCGCCAAGGTCATCCTGGAGTGTGCGCAGTCGCTCGGCTATCAGCAGTCGACGCAGCTCGAGAGCATCCAGTTTGTACTTGCGCGCAGACGGGCGCCATCCTGGACGAGAGCACCTTCCATCCCGCGGTCATCGAGGGCGTGGAGCGCCAGGCGCGTCGTCACGGCATGAGCACGAGCTTTGTCACACTCGACTTTAGCGACCTGGACGCCGTGCGCCCGCAGGTCGAGGGCCTGATCGCCGATCCGTCTGCTGCTATCGTGCTGATGGGCACCGAGCTGGGCGAGGAAGACTACGCCCTGTTCGCCAACGCTGCCGCCCACCTGATCGTGCTCGACGGTTGGAGCGATCGCCAGTACTTCGATGCCGTGGTCATTGCTAACACCGATTCGGTGCTGCGTGCCGTGGACTACCTTATCGAGAAGGGCCACAGACAAATCGGCTACCTGGCAGGCGACCTTCGCATTCGCAACTTTAAAGATCGTGAGCGCGGCTATCGCCAAGCGCTTGAGGATGCGGACCTCGAGGCCAACCCGACCTGGCACGTCACGCTGGGCACCACGCTCGAGGGTGCTTATCGCGACATGGGCGCGTGGCTCGACGGCGTCTCGCGCGATGACTTGCCGACGGCCTTCTTTGCCGAGAACGACGTGCTCGCCGTGGGCGCTATGCGCGCCCTGAACGAGCACGGCATACGCGTGCCCGAGGATGTTTCGATCATCGGCTTTGACGACCTATCTTTGGGCGCTTTCTCCAACCCGCCGCTCACCACGGTGCACGTTCCCAAGCACGAGGTGGGCGAGATCGCGGTGCGCCGTCTGGTGGGCAACATCCGCAATCCCAAGAGCTACACCTGCAAGACAGCCGTATCGACCTATTTTGTCGAGCGCCAGAGCGTGCGCGAGCTCTAGGCGAAAGCGGCATCGCACGCGCCGTGCCAAGATGCGCGGGGCGGCACGCATAACGTCGTTCAAAGAGGGGGTCCTTCGGGGCCCTCTTTTTGTTCCCCTTGTATGTTCAGATTGTTTACATACCGTTTAGGCTGATTTCTCTACCGTCTACGGGTATTTCGCGTTAAACTTCTAAACAGAAGAGTAAAACATTTAGTAAACAGAACAAAACGAAACACGCGTCTGTTTACTGAACATGTGACTAGGGGAGGACGTACATGGATAAGATCAAGCTCGGTTTTGTGCCCACGCGCCGCAGCATCTTTAGCGCGCCGGACGCGATCAAGTATCGCGGCCTGACGGCTGATCGCCTGCGCGAGATCGGCGTCGACATCGTGGATATCGACGACATCAACGACGAGGGCCTGCTGTTCGATGACAGCCATATCGAGCCTATCGTCAAGAAGTTCCGCGCCGAGGGCGTCGACGGCATCATGCTGTGCCACGCCAACTTTGGCACCGAGTATGTCTGCGCCCGCCTTGCCCGCGAGCTCGGCCTGCCCGTGCTGCTGTGGGGCCCGCGCGACGAGCGCCCCGAGCCCGATGGCACCCGTCTGCGCGATAGCCAGTGCGGCCTGTTCGCCACCGGCAAGGTCCTGCGCCGCTTCCGGGTTCCCTTCACCTATATGACCAACTGCCGCCTGACCGACCCCGAGTTCGAGCGCGGCGTCTGGGACTTCTTGGCTGTGTGCAACGTGGTCAAGACCTTCAAGCACACCCGCATTCTGCAGATGGCCACCCGTCCGTTCGACTTCTGGTCCACGATGTGCAACGAGGGTGAGCTGCTCGAAAAGTTCAATATCCAGCTTTCGCCCATCCCCATGACCGAGCTTGTCCAGGCCGTGCGCGATGCCCAGGCCGACGAGCAGGCCATGAACGCCATGCTCGCCCACATCACCGACAGCTTTGAGATCTGCATCCCCGAGGACAAGGTCCCCGCGGTCGCAGGGCTCGCCATCGCCATGAAGCGCCTGGTCGAGAAGTACGGTTGCAACGCCGGCGCCATCCAGTGTTGGAACGCCCTGCAGGACGAGCTGGGCATTATGCCCTGCGCCGCCAACGCCATCCTCAACGAGATGGGTATCCCCGTCGTGTGCGAGACCGATATCCACGGCGCCATCACCGCGCTGATGGTCGAGGCGGCCGACCTGGGCCGTCACCGCGGCATGTTCGCCGACTGGACCGTGCGCCATCCCGATAACGAGAACGGCGAGCTGCTGCAGCACTGCGGCCCCTGGCCCTGCAGCTGTGCGGCCGTCAAGCCTAAGCTCACCTACCCGCTGGCCTTCGATCACCCCGGCGCGCTGACGGCCGAGGCCAAGCACGGCGACCTCACCCTTGCCCGCTTTGACGGCGACAACGGCGAGTACTCGCTGCTGCTGGGCAACGCCCGCGGCATCGACGGCCCGGCCGGCATGGGCACCTACCTGTGGGTCGAGGTCGACAATCTCAAGCGCCTCGAGGCCAAGATCGTCGAGGGCCCCTACATCCACCACTGCGTCGCCATTCACGCCAACGTGGTGCCGGTGCTCTACGAGGCGTGCAAGTACATCGGCATTGCCCCCGACCTGTACGACCCGATTGAAGAAGACGTCAAAGCCTACCTGCGAGGAGAGTAGAAATGGCAACTATCGAAGAGCTTGAGTCCCTGCGTTGGGACCTTCGCCGCGATTGCGTCGATATCATCATGGCTGGCGCCGGCGGCCACATCGGCGGCGACATGTCGGTGATCGACGCCCTCATGACCCTCTACGCCAACCACCTCAACATTTCGCCCGAGACCGTCGACGATCCCGGTCGCGACCGCTTCGTGCTCTCTAAGGGCCACGCCATGGAGGCCTACTACGCGGTGCTCTGCCACGAGGGCTATCTGGACCTCGACGACGTCAAGGCCCGCTTCTCCAAGTTCGGCAGCCCCTACATCGGTCACCCCAACAACAAGCTCAAGGGCATCGAGATGAACTCCGGTTCGCTGGGCCATGGCCTGCCCGTGGCCGTGGGCATGGCGCTTGCCGGCAAGATGGACGGCCGCGACTACCGCGTCTACACCATCATGGGTGACGGCGAGCTTGCCGAGGGCTCGGTCTGGGAGGGCGCCATGAGCGGCGGCAACTACCAGCTCGATAATCTGTGCGCGCTCGTGGACCGCAACCGCCTGCAGATCAGCGGCAGCACCGAGGACGTCATGAAGCAGGACTCGCAGGAGGAGCGCTGGGCCGCCTTCGGCTGGAACGTGCTCTCCATTCCGGGCAACGACGTCCAGGCCATCGACGCCGCGCTGACGCTGGCCGCCGAGACCAAGGGTAAGCCCACGGTCATCATCCTCAACACGGTGAAGGGCTATGGCTCGCCCGTTATGGAGGACAAGGCCTCCTGGCATCATCACCTGCCCAACGATGAGGAATATGCCAGATCATCGCCGATTTCGCTGCCCATAAGGAGGCCATCAATGGCTAACAAGATCGCCAATCGCAAGGTTATCTGCGACACGCTGCTCGAGGCCGCGAAGACCGATAAGGACATCGTCGTCCTGTGCTCCGACTCCCGCGGCTCCGCGTCGCTCACGCCGTTCTTCGATCGGTATCCCCAGCAGTCCGTCGAGGTCGGCATTGCCGAGCAGGACCTGGTGAGCATCGCCGCCGGCATGGCTTCGTGCGGCAAGAAGGCCTGGGCCGCCTCGCCGGCGTCCTTTGTGACCACGCGCTCGTATGAGCAGTGCAAGGTCGACGTCTCGTACTCCAACACCAATGTTAAGCTCATCGGCATCTCGGGCGGCGTGTCCTACGGCGCCTTAGGTATGAGCCACCACTCTGCGCAGGATATCGCCGCCATGAGCGCGATTCCCAACATGCGCGTGTATCTGCCGAGCGACCGCTTCCAGACCGCCGAACTCGTGCGCGCCCTGGTCAACGATAACAAGCCGGCCTACATCCGCGTGGGGCGCAACCCGGTCGAGGACGTGTATACCGAGGACGAGTGTCCGTTCCAGATGGACCGTGCCACCTGGGTTCGCCGCGGCAACGATGTGACGCTCGTCGCCACCGGTGAGATGGTCCGCCACGCCGTGGATGCCGCCGACCTGCTGGCCGAGCAGGGCATTTCGGCAACGGTGCTCGACATGTACTGCGTCAAGCCGCTCGACGCCGAGGCCGTGATCGAGGCTGCCGGTGCCACGCGCGCGTCGTGACGGTCGAGGAGCACAGCCCCTTCGGCGGCCTGGGCTCTATGGTCGCGCAGGTGGTGGGCGAGCATTGCCCGCGTCCGGTCAAGTGCCTGAGCCTGCCCGACGCGCCGGTCATCACCGGCACGAGCCCCGAGGTCTTTGCGCACTACGGCCTCACCGGCGAAGGCATTGCCAAGACCGTCGCCGAGTTCCTCGGCAACTAGTAGACACAGACGCTGCGCGGCCGCCAAGCACCGCACCTTGCCGTTCAAACCGTCGCTTGCGTACGCAAAGTACGCGGCGCTCCTCTTTCACGGCAATCTGCGGCACTTGGTGGCCGCTCGCTCCTTGTCCGTCGGGTTTTAGTTTTTGAATCGGCGGGGGAGACAGGAGAGTACATGAGTAAATACATCATCGGGATCGATCAGTCCACGCAGGGCACCAAGGCGCTGCTGGTGGACGAGGGCGGCCATTTGATTCATCGTGCCGACCGCTCGCATCGCCAGATTGTCAACGAGGCCGGCTGGGTGAGCCATGATCCGGCCGAGATTGCCGCCAATGTGCTGGCCGTGGCGCGCGCTGCGGTGGAGGAGACCGGGGTCGATCCGGCCGACATCGCCGGCATCGGCATCTCCAACCAGCGCGAGACCACCGTTGCCTGGAACCGCACGACGGACGAGCCGCTGTGCGATGCCGTGGTGTGGCAGTGCGCCCGCGCCCGCGAGCTGTGCGACAAGCTGGCCGCGCGCGAGGGTGTGGCCGAGCTGGTGCGTGACACGACGGGTCTGGTGCTCTCGCCCTACTACCCGGCGGGCAAGATGGCCTGGATCCTCGCGAACGTTCCCGCTGCTGCCGAGGCTGCCGCGGCGGGCGAGCTGTGCCTGGGTACCATCGATGCCTGGGTGGTCTGGACGCTCACGGGCGGTGCGGAGTTCCGCTGCGACTGGTCTAACGCCAGCCGCACGCAGCTCTTTGACCTGCGCCGTGGCTGCTGGAGCGAGCCGGTGTGCGAGGCCTTTGGCGTCGACGTGGCCTGCCTGCCGCAGGTGACCGATTCCGACGGCCTGTTCGGCACGACGGATCTGGGCGGCTTTTTGCCGGCGCCCGTGCCCATTCACGGCGTGCTCGGCGACAGCCACGCGGCCTTGTTTGCCCAAGGCTGCCATAGTCGCGGCATGGCCAAGGCGACCTATGGCACCGGCAGCTCGGTCATGATGAACGTCGGCAACGAGTTCGTTGCCAGCTCGCACGGGCTTTCGAGCTCGCTCGCATGGCGCATGGACGGCGTGACCGAGTACGTGCTCGAGGGCAACGTGAGCTATGCCGGCGCCGTCAAGACGTGGCTGCGCGACGATCTGGAGCTCATCAATAACCCCGAGGAAGTTACCGACCTGTGCTACGCCGCCAATCCGGCGAGCCGCGTCTACTTTGTGCCGGCGTTTACCGGTTTGGGCGCGCCGCACTGGGCGAGTGACGCCGAGGGCTGCGTCTTTGGCATGACGCGCACCACGGGTCGCGCGGAGTTCGTAAAAGCTGCAGACGAATCGATTGCCTATCAAATCTTTGACGTAATTGACGCAATGGTCGAGGATTCGGGCGCGGCACTTGCCGAGCTTCGCGTTGACGGCGGTCCCACGCGCGATGCGTACCTGATGCAGTTTGAGAGCGACTTGGTTGGCTCGCCTATCCGCATCGCGAGCAACGACGAGATGAGCGGCCTGGGTGCGGCCTGGGCCTGCGGCATTGCGCTGGGCATGTATACGCGCGATGTCGTCGACGTCTATGGGGCCCGCGGCATCGTGGAGCCTGCCATGACCGCCGACGAGCGCGCCAAAAAGATCACCGGCTGGCGCCACGCCGTAGCCGCCACCATCTCGTACACTGCCTAGAATGATTTTCTGGGACGGGGATTAAAAAATCATTCGGGCCCCGTCCCGGGTAGCTCATTTGGGACGGGGCTTTTTTGACTGGTATGATTGGTGCGACCATTCCAACCAGCTAAAAGAGTCCCGTCCTAAATTGACTACCGAGAGGATCTGCCATGGAGCGCATCGCGAGTTTTTCCGTTGACCATCTGCTGCTTGAGCCCGGCGTGTACGTGAGCCGCATCGACCGCGATCCGGCGACCGGTGCCGCCGTCACCACGTTTGACCTGCGCCTGACCACGCCCAACAAGGAGCCGGTCATGAACACGGCCGAGTGCCACACCATCGAGCATCTGGGTGCGACGTTCCTTCGCAATCATGCCGAGTGGTCGAGCCGCATTGTCTACTTTGGCCCCATGGGCTGCCGCACGGGCTTTTACCTCGTCGTATTTGGCGAGGTGACGAGCGAGGAGATCTTGCCGCTCGTGCGTGAGCTGTTCGCGTTTGTCGCGGGCTTTGAGGGCGATGTTCCCGGTGCCGCTCCCGAGGAGTGCGGTAACTACCTGGACCAGAACCTCCCCATGGCAAACTGGCTTGCGCGCCGTTATCTCGACCGCGATCTGGCCGATATCGACGAGAAGCACCTGCACTATCAGCAGGCATAGGGCCGCCCTCTGCCTCCAAACCGTTCACACGGAGATATCGACCGTTTAACTGTTTAGAAGTGTTTATTCGAGGTCATTAGCACTAGCTCGCTTAAACTAGTTCTTAGAGTGATATTCAGGCAAGGCTCCTGAAGCAGCATCTGTTGACATTGATTGTCGGATTCTGCTTCGGGAGCCTTGTTCTGTTTAGGGGGGCACATGGAAATTGTTAAACGAATTAATACCAGCGCTGTCCTCTGCGTCGATGGAAATGGCAGACAGTTGGTTGCATTCGGCCGTGGTCTGGGGTTTAAGAATGTCGGAGACGAGGTCCCTCTTTCGGAGATTCAACGAACGTTTTATAACGTTAGCTCTCGCTACATCGCTCTCGTTGACGAGGTCCCCGACGAGCTTCTTGAGCTTACCTCGGATGTTATTGATATGTCGACAGGTTTGCTGCCTTATGAGGTGAGCCCTAATTTGCCGTTTATCCTTGCGGACCATATCGCGTATGCGGTTAAGCGCAAAGAGCAAAATATCGTTGTCCGCATGCCTTTATCGTTTGATGTCCGCCAACAATATCCCGTCGAATTTAAAATCGGCGAGTATGCACTTAGGATAATCAGGAAACGTCTTAACGTTAGGCTTCCAGCTCATGAGGCAGTTGGAATTGCCATGGCGTTTATCAATAACATGGCCGATTCGGACTCATGCGAAGTAGTTAAAGAGTTTAGCGCGGATATCTACGATCGTGTTCTGGAGGAGTCAACCGTTGCTGTTGAAAATCGGCTTGGCATTCAAGTTGATCGGGAAGGTTTCGATTACGCAAGGTTCGCAACCCATCTTCAGTACTTATTCAATAGGTTGAACTCTGGCGAAAGCATCGTGAGCGACAACCGCAAGATGTACCTCTCGCTCAAAAAAGAATATCCGGTGGCATCAATGTGCGCCGATGATATTGCTTCTGTTCTCAGCCGACTGACGGGGCGGGAACTTATAGACGAAGAAAGACTCTACCTCATGATGCACATCAATCGAATTGCATCGAAAACAAGGTAATTAGTTGGCAAAGACGCGCGCTTTGCTGATGGTTACATATAAAACTCAACATGGGAGAAATGGTATTTATGGCAGATACAACCAAGCTCGCTGCCGAGATTCTCGAGATGGTGGGCGGCGCAGACAACGTTACATTTGTAGCTCACTGCATGACTCGTTTAAGGTTCAACCTTAAGGACGAAAGCATCGTAGACGATGCAAAAGTCAAGGCGATTGATGGCGTGATCGACATTCGCCATTCCGCGGGGCAATATCAGGTGATTGTGGGACCTAAGGTCGATAAGGTCTATGAAATCGTTGCCAAGGAAACCGGGATTGACGCCGGAGATTCCGAGGCAAGCGAAGGAGAGACTAAGGGCTTTCTGGGAAAGCTAATGAAGTTCATCAGCGGCATCATGATGCCCGTTCTTCCTGCCTTGATCGCATGCGGAATGATAAACGCCATCCTTAGCATTCTGACGACGGCGGGTGCTGTTTCCGCCGAGAGCGGAATATACACTCTGCTGTACGGCATGGGAAATGCCTGCATGTATTTCCTGCCCGTTCTTGTCGGATCATCTGCTGCTCAGTTCTTTGGAACCGATCGATATATCGGTGCGGTACTCGGCGCAATCCTGGTTTATCCGACTTTCGTTGCTGCGGCCGGAGCGGGCGATGCGCTGGATTTGCTCGGCATGAAGTTCACAATGGTGAGCTATTCCTCCACGGTGTTTCCTGCTATCGTGGCGGCTTGGTTCGCATCCGTTCTTAATAAGTGGCTGCGGGCGGTTCTTCCCGATGTTGTGGCATTTGCGCTCGTCCCGTTCCTGACGGTTGCTGTTGCCGCCCCCGTCTCGCTCCTTGTGATCGGCCCCGTTATTCAGCAGGCGAGCTCTTTGCTTGCGGCTGCAGTGCTGGCGGTCTATCAGTTCAGCCCCGTCCTTTGCGGCGTTATTCTCGGGCCGATATTCGGTCTCGTTATGATCCCCCTTGGACTCCATTGGGCCCTGATCGTGCTTTCCATCAACAATATTATGACCGTCGGCTCCGATCCTATCCTTGGACTTCTCTGCTGCAGCATGGGTGTTGTCGGCGCTTGTTTGGCGTTTGCCCTCCGCTCGAAGGACCCGAGTGAAAAGAGTCTTGGGTTCAGCTGTGCCATTACGGGCTTTTTCGGGATTACGGAACCGGCGCTGTACGGCATCATCTTGGAGCACAAGAAGATCATTATCGCTTCCATGGTCGCCGGAGCAATCAGTGCTGTTATCCCGGCGATTTTCAACACCTGTACGTTCGTTATGACGTCGAGCGGCATTTTTAGCTTCCCCGGTTATATGGATCCTTCTGGTGATATGAGCAGCCTCATCGGCGCAATTCTTTGCAATGTCGTCGGTTTAATTCTTAACTTCGTTCTCGTTTACATCCTGTATCGCCCTGATGAAGAGGCGGTAGTGGAGTAGACAATTATTCGGGATGTAAGCTGCCGAAAACCCCGCGGCAGATTGCATGTGGTGGGCTTGCCGTTGATTCACGCGAGCCCAACCTCATTTTTGGAGTGACTAGCTATGACAATTACTGCCGATATGACGTTTGGCGAAATCGCGCTCCTTCCTGAGTTCGCTGGCTTTGGCGAGCACCTTATGCTTTGCCGGCCTTCAACTTGGGAGCGCATGTGGAATAAACCCATTGTGTCTCATATGAATTCTGATGCTAATCCATATGAAACTGCTCGCGTTTTGCGTGGATTGAATCGAATTGTCGAGCTCGTGGATGACGGGAGGCAGGTTGCCTACGATATTTGGGATGAAGCCGACTGCATCCGTGATCCGACTCGGCGCAATACGAAACTGTTCTTCTTTCCCGGGAGACCTAGGGCTCCCTTTATCATTGCGGTTTCGGGCGGAGGTTATCAGAGCGTTTGTCATCAAGTGGAAGGCTTTCCCGTTGCCCCCGAGCTCAACGATGCGGGCTATAACGTGTTCGTGCTGTCATACAGGGTGAGGGTCGAGCCTTTGATGCCGCGCCCAATCGACGATTTAAATCGAGCCGTCCGTTTTGTCCTGGAGAATTCAGCGAAATTTAATGTCGCAAAAAGTTATGCAGTTATCGGCTTTTCTGCTGGTGCGCATTTAACTGCCGAGTGGGGGACGGACAACAAGGGATTTGCGTCCTACGGATGCGAGGCGCCAAAAGCTTGGCCCTGTGTTATGCACCGATTGATCTTCATGGCTTTGAGAACGCATCAGACAATAGATTTCTTGATTCGGTGTGCGGCGGGGCTGGTCGCGACTCGCTCGATGATTTCTGTATTAATCAGCATGTGTGGGAGCAGTATCCTCCGACATATCTTTGGCAATGCGCTGACGATGATATTGTATCGCCCGACAATTATGAAAAGATGGTCGATGCTCTGGATGCAGCTGGAGTACACCATGAGGGAGTCATGTATTCAGAAGGGGGGCACGCATTGATGAAGCCCCATGCGCCGGAGACCGACTACTGGTGTATGAGCGTTATTGAGTTTCTTAAAGATTATCTCGACTAGGAAACTGCATGTCGCTTTTTAAGCGGGTGATTTCGTCATGCAATGTTTTCGGTATTGATCGTGGTCGTGGATGAATGATGTTCTAGAATGTTCGTACTGTCACATAAACGAACAGGAGCGAACATGCATATCTACTCTGTATCAGATCACGAGTTCAAATCTTATGGCTGCGTGTGGAACGACGTTCCGTCCAACCTGACCGCTCCGCTCATCGAGGCGCTCGCGGCTACGCCCATCCCCGAGGGCAGCAAGTACGTAGCAAGCGCGCCGGAGCTCGAGGGCGTCAAGGATGCCGATAAGCTGGGCTTTCTCATGTACGGCGGCCGCTCCTTCCAGCTCGGCTGGTGCAACGGGCACAACACACGCCTCAACTGCCTGGAGTATCACCGCGCCAGCGAGTTTAACCTGGGCGCCCGCGACTTTATCCTGCTCGTGGCGCATCGCTGGGAGATCGAGGACGGCAAGCTCGACACCGCGTGCGTCAAGGCGTTCCGCGTACCGGCGGGCAAGGTCGTTGAGGTCTTCAACACCACGCTCCACTACACGCCCTGCATGGTCGACGACGGCGGCTTCCAGGTGATGGTGGCGCTGCCGGCGGGCACCAATGGCCCGCGCCCCGAGCTGCAGCCGACATGCCTGCCGCCGGTGACAGCTACTGCTACTGGAAGGCTGACAAGTGGGTCCTCTGCCACGCCGATAGCCCCAAGGCAGCCGAAGGCGGCTACGCGGGCCTCGTCGGCAAGAACCTCGACATCACCGTGGACTAGGGGCTTTTGTTTTAATCTGTAACACCTGGCGGGCTAAATCGTCTCTACCTGTTACAGATTGAGATAACCGCAGAGGGTGCCCGAAAGATCTCGATCTGTAACACCAGGCCCGGTTTTGGCGGTCTACCTGTTACAGATCAAGACAAACCGCCCCAAACCACCACAAAGGTGCCTGTCCCCTTTGTGGTGGTTTGGGGCGGCGGTATCAGAAAGTGTCAGGCAGGGGCGGCTGCCGGACGCCCGCGCGCGAAAAGAAGTGTCGACCTGCGTTGCTGTCGTTGAGCGGCGCGCTGTTTGCGGGGATACTGAAGCTACGACAAACAGCGTGTGAAAGGATTGATGCATGGCTTTCCGTAAAGACTTCCTGTGGGGCGGCGCGACGGCTGCCAACCAGTGCGAGGGCGCTTACGACGTGGATGGCCGCGGCCTGGCCAACGTGGACGTGGCACCGCACGGCCCCGAGCGCTATGCGGTGGTCTCCGGCCAGCGCAAGATGCTCGACTTCGAGGACGGCTATTACTACCCCGCGCAGACCGGCATCGATTTCTATCACCACTACAAGGAGGACATCGCCCTCTTTGCCGAGATGGGCTTTAAGACCTTCCGCATGAGCCTGGCTTGGACCCGCATCTTCCCCAACGGTGACGAGACCGAGCCCAACGAGGCCGGCCTGGCTTTCTACGAGGATGTGTTCCGCGAGTGTCAGGCGCACGGCATCGAGCCGCTCGTGACCATCACGCACTTCGACTGCCCGATCCACCTCATCAAGGAGTACGGCGGCTGGCGCAACCGCAAGCTCATCGACTTCTACAAGAACCTCGCGACCACGATCTTTACCCGCTACAAGGGTCTGGTGAAGTACTGGCTCACCTTCAACGAGATCAATATGATCTTGCACCTGCCGTTTATGGGTGCCGGTCTGGTCTTTGAGGAGGGCGAGAACAAGGAGGCCGTCGAGTACCTGGCCGCCCACAACGAGCTCGTCGCCAGCGCTTGGGCAACCAAGATCGCTCACGAGATCGACCCTGAGGTCAAGATCGGTTGCATGCTTGCCGCAGGTAGCTACTACCCCTACAGCTGCCGTCCGGGCGATGTGCGCCAAGCGCAGATTGACAACCAGAGCAACTATTTCTTCGTCGACGTTCAGAGCCGCGGCTACTACCCGGCCTATGCCGTCAAGAAGCTCGAGCGTTTGGGCATCGATGTGGGCATGACGGATGAGGACCGCGAGATCCTGGCCGCCAACACCGTCGACTTCATCAGCTTTAGCTATTACAGCACCCGTTGCTCCGCCGGTGCCGATAACCCCGATGTCGAGCGCACCCAGGGCAACGCCTTCGCCGGCGCCAAGAACCCCTACCTGCAGGAGAGCCAGTGGGGCTGGGCCATCGATCCGCTGGGCTTCCGCATCACCCTCAACGACCTGTACGACCGTTATCAGAAGCCGCTGTTTGTGGTCGAGAACGGTCTGGGCGCCAAGGACGTTGTCGAGGAGGATGGCTCCATCAACGACGACTACCGTATCGACTACCTGCGCCAGCATATCGCCGCGATGCGCGATGCGGTGACCGAGGACGGCGTTGACCTGCTGGGCTACACCACCTGGGGCCCGATCGACCTGGTGTCTGCCGGCACGGGCGAGATGTCCAAGCGCTACGGCTTTATCTATGTGGACCGCGACGACGCCGGCAACGGCACCCTCAAGCGTTTCAAAAAGAAGAGCTTTCACTGGTACAAGCATGTCATTGAAACGAATGGTGAGGATCTGTCCTAAGGAAGCCGAGACACTCAACTTCAGAGTTTCCTAACCAATACGCCCGGCGAGCAGTTAATGCCCGCCGGGCGTTTTGTTAAAAGAAGTGAAAGCACTCATTGGGGACGTACTTAAATGAGTACCCGCAGAATGAGAGTGGATAATCTCCCGTTTTTAGCCTGTTTGTGGGCTCAAAGTGGGAGATTATCCACTCTCGTCATTTGCACTCGTTGGGGACGCACTTAAATGAGTGGCAGCTGGGGACACCCTTTGCCGTCGGCGGATTTTGGGACATGTGGCCCGCTTTTTGGGCCTGCCTGTCGGTACACTAAAGGCACTATGGTACCCGCGAGCGACATATCGGCCACGCGACCGCCCGATCCGCACCCGTGGCGGATCCCAGGGGCGGCAGGCTCTTCGCCATGCCGCGATTCCTTGTTGGTATAACACATCAGGTGTACCGTCACCGCGTCTTTGCTATCGCCGGCGCCATCACCGTGCTGTTCCTCATGCTTTTGGCAGTCTTGCCGGCGCTGTTTGCCTCCGACCCCAAGCTTTCCAACGCCGTGCCCGCCTATAGCGAGGTGTCCGAAGAGGTCGTGGATGCGCTCGTCCACTCGAGCTCTCTCCCGTTGCTTGTCGCCGCAATTATATTTTCGATCTGGGGTGTATCGGTCTATCTGCGCTGTTTGGACTATGTGTTGCGCCGCCGCCTTGTTGCCGTCGCCACCATCTGCGCCCTCTGGATGATTGAGGTCATCCTCAAATACAAGTCGTTCACACCGTTCTATGCCACCGTGCTGTGGTACCTGTACTACGTGCCCATGACGCTCATTCCGCTGCTCTACCAGCTGTGCGGCCTGCGCCTTGCGGGGCTGGAACAACACCGTGCGGGCCGTCGCTATCGCAGCATCTTGTGGGTCGTGGCCATCCTACTTATCGGTTTTGTGCTCACCAACGATTTCCACCGGCAGGTATTCCACTTTGACCGTGCAAGCGACACCTGGAGCAACGATTACACGTACGGCTGGGGCTATTTCGCCGTCTTAGTGTGGACGGCCTTTAACTTCGTGGCCTTTTTTATCCTGGTGGGCCGGTCCTCGTCCTTTCGCATCCAGCGTTTCTCGGGCACGGCGGCGCTCGTACTGCTGGGTGGCGCATTCTTTGCCATCTCGTATGCTCTGCGCGTGCCCTGGGCATGGAGGCTCAACTTTTCGCTCGTCTATTGCGTCCTGTGCGTGGTGGCGATGGAAATCTGTCTCGATTGCGGTGTCATTCCGTCATATCACGACATTGCTGGCATCTTCGATACCTTGCCGCTCGACCTCAAAGTTCTAACGCGCGACCTGCAGGAAGTCTATGCCACGCCAGTGTCAAAGCCAATGCCGGTAGGCGTGCGCGAGGAGCTGCGGACCCAGGAGCACGGCCGCGCCCATGCCTTTGCCGTGGCGTCCAATCCCGATGTGATGTACCGTGCCTTTCCACTGCTGGGCGGATCGGCCCTGCTTGCCCAAGACGTGTCGGAGCTCAACGAGCTTAACCGTGAACTGGCACATCGTCGCATGGAGCTGCAGCGTCAAAACGAGCTACTCGCCGCCGACTACGACCTTAAGACGCATTTGGCAGATCAAGAGGCCGAGACCTTGCTGGTCCAAGACGTGGACCAGGCGCTTGCCCGTGCGCTCGAAGGGATGTACGACCTGCTGAGCTCGCTGCCGCCGTTGACCGACGAAGCGTCTTCGCACGAGCGTTACCGCATGCTGCAACGCGCCAAGATGCTCGTTGCCTATTGCAAGCGCAAGGGGTCGCTCACGTTAGCACAGCACGGGGAGAGCGGTTTTGACCGCGACCGCATTCAGCTCATTGCCAACGAGCTCGCAAGCGACCTGCGCACCATCGATATCGATTGCGCCTCGATTATCGCCATACGGCGCCCGTTGCACGCCAGTACGGTAAGCGCCCTGTACGACTGCGTGTATGACTTTGCGTTTTTTGCCTACACCACCGACCATCCGGCGCTTATGTATCACTTGGGCGACCATGACCGATGCAGTGTCGAGCTGCGCGCCACGCTTTTTTCCAACGATGATGCAGATCTTTCGCAGACGCCCGCTGCGCAAGAGCTCGAAAGCGCTCTGCAAGGGCGCAACGTGGCATACCGCCTTGAGGGCGAGCCCGGCCAGCTGCGCATGATCGTCTTGATGCCGAGGGCGGGTGAGTGACGATGCAGATTTCGCTCATCCTTCCCCAAATCGTTGCGCTCGATGTTGTCTTTGCCCTGGCTGCTTGCCTGCAGACGATCCACGTCCCGCTCATCGCGTCGCGCCGCTCGTCCTATAACCGTAAGGTGATTTGCGCCTACGAGGCGAGCCTTGTGCTTCACCTGATGATTTCGGCGCTCGTCTTATTCGCGTCGTCTGGCTCGTATCTGGTGGCGCCGCTTGACGTTTGCGCCAGGGCAATGGGCGGAGTGCTGTGGCTCAATGCCGCGATCTTTGCCTATGGCGTGGTGCTTATGGTGCACTACCGCCGCCCCGTCATGTTGGCCGAATTGCTGCTCGTTGCCGCCGTGACACCGCCGGTGGTTTTTTCCATGGGCTCGGCGTGGGCCGTTGTCCTTATCGCAGAGGGAGCGTTCTTCCTGTTCCGCTCCATCGCGGCGCTCTTGATGGACGTCCGTAACCGCCAGGAGGATATCACCGCGTTCTCGACGATCGAGACCATCAACGTGATTCCCGTGGGCATCCTGTATCTGGACCCGAGGGGCCGTCCGCTGCTCATGAACCGCTGCATGCGCAAAAACCTGGTGGAACTTCATATGCCAACCGATCTACGCGACATGAGCAGCACATGGAACGACCTGCGCAAGCTTAGCATGCAAATGCCCGAAAGCAGTAGGAAGCGCGCGCGGATTAATCTTGATCGCTTTGGTGAGGCGCGGGCGGTGGTCGAGATTTCTCCCGCCGAGATTCGCCTCTTTGTGTGCGATGGCGTCATGGTTTCGGGCCGTCCGTTCGAGCGCATTATCGGCCTGGATGTAACGGAATACGCACACGCCTACGACCGCTTGGCGCAAGCCAACCACCTGCTTGAGCTTGCGGGCCAAGAGCTCCAGTCCCAGATTGAAGAAGTTAAAAAGGTTGCCGACAATGCGGCCTACCTACGTATGCGTGCTCGCGTTCACGATGTAATCGGGCAGCGCCTGTCCATCCTCCATCGCTATTTGGAGGAGGGGCGCCTGGACGACGAGTCGCTCGAGCAGATCGACCCATTGCTGCGCTCGATCGCCGCCGACCTGCGCAGTGGCGGTGCCAGTGAGCCTGCAGAGCAGCTGGGTGACATCGTCCATGCTTTTGGCCTGGTGAGTGTGCAGATCGATGTAGAGGGTGCGCTGCCTGAGGACGTGCGTGTCGCCGCCGCATTTTTGCAGATTATCCGTGAGGCCTCGACCAATGCCACCAAGCATGCGCAGGCGCATCGGGTCCACGTGCGTCTGTGGCAGGAGGGGGCGGATGCTGGCGCCGTCGCGCGCATGACGATTTCTAACGACGGGTCCCCGGCCCCCGTATCGTATCGCGAGGGAACGGGTATCCCAGGCATGAGGCATGTCGCGCAGAATCTGGGCGGCAGCCTTGAGGTCCATGCCGCCCCACCCTTTACGCTTACGGTATCCATTCCGCTTAACGCCAACGACACGTCCCAAAGGAGAAGCTCATGATCCGCGTGTTGATCGTCGAAGACAGGCCATTCTGCGCGAGAGCCTGGCGCGCTCCGTTGGCGACCAGCCCGATATGACCGTCGTCGCCGCGATCGCCGATGCCTCCGAGGCCTTGGGTGTCGCGCTCAAGGAGCGCCCGGACATGATACTGATGGACGTGTGCACCGAACACGATTCAAACGGCATCGTGGCGGCGGCACGCATCAAGGAGCAGCTGCCTGAGTGTCGCATCATTATCATGACAGGCATGCCCGAGATTACCTTTGTCGATCAGGCCCGCGAGGCGGGCGTCGATAGCTTTGTGTACAAGAACGTCGGTATCGACGAGCTGTTCGCCGTGATGCGCTCCACGTTGGCTGGCTACTGCACGTTTCCCAAGCCGCCCGAGAGCATTTTTTCGGGCACGGCAGCCCTCGACGATGTCGAGCTGTCGATTTTGCGCCTTGCCTGCGAGGGCAAAAGTCGTCGCGAGATCGCGGCCGAGCTGTTTATGAGCGAGGGCACCATCAAGCGCCGCATCTCGGAGATCCTGAGCAAGACCGGCTACGACAACATCATGCGCCTGGCCGTGCATGCGGTGACCGAGGGCAGCATCGTTCCCAACATGGAGCGTTAACGCTCGTTACGCATCGGCATAAAAGCGGCGGGGCCGCAGGATCATTTCCTGCGGCCCCGCCTGGCATGTGCGCGGATGTGTCCGCCAATCCGCGGCTATCGGTGTCTGTCGCTACGCGATGGTTGCGCTGTAGGAGGCGACGTCCTCGTAGGAATCGGTCAGGTAGGCGTCGATGCCGATGGTCGTGTTGACCAGGTCGTCAAGGCTGTCAAGCTCGCCGCTCGAGAACGTGAATTCCTCGGTGGCGCTGGTGCCGGGCATCAGGTGAGCCGAGAACCAGGGGTCCTTCATGGTGCCGTTGACGTTGGTCTTGCCGGAAGGAGCGTAGAAGGTCAGGTCCTTGTCGCTCTTGTTGGTGATGTTGACGACAAAGCCGATGTCGCCCCAGTCGTCCTTGAACTTCTCGGTGATGGTGATGGTGCACAGATCGTCATCGGCGACGGTGACGGCGGGGGAGATTTCGACGTTCTGGACATCGTCGTCTTCGACGGCCTCATCGATCTCCTCTTCCTTCTCGGCCGCCTCGCGATCCTTCTTCACCGTGCCGGACAGGTCCTTGTCGGACTTGGTAAAGACAAGATTGCCGTCATCCTCTTCGAGGATGAGCTTGCCGTCCTTGAGCTTCATGTCATGCGACTCGTCTTCGGCGGTGATGGTTACGGTGGTGGCGTCCTTTGCCTCCCATTTAAGGTCGACGACTTCAAGGAACAGGTCGAGGGCACCTGTACCGTCCTCATCGAGAATCAGGACGCAGTGCACACCCCAATCCTCGAGCATCTTCATGTACTCATCGGTCAGTTCTTCGCCCTCCAGGGTTCCACCCGAGAGTTCCCAGCTGCCGACGAAGTTGGCCTTGGGGTCTTTGCCGCCGCCGCTGCAGCCCGTCAGGGCAAAGGCGAGCGCAAGGACGCATGTCAGAAATGCGAGTACGGACTTTTTGGACGTTGTCTTCATGGTGTCCTCCTTTATCGAACGAAACCCATAGAAGCAAATGCGGGGGTGGCGGATCCCCCGCCAATTACCAGATAGAGGGGCTAGGGCCTGGGCGTTCCGCAGTTGCTGCAGAACTTGCCGCCGTTTTCGCTGCCGCAGTTGGGGCAGAACCACTTGGCCGGTGCCGGGGCGGGTGCGGGACTGCCACACTCGGAGCAGAACTTGCCGGTGTTGGTGGCGCCGCAGCTGCAGGTCCATGTGCCGGCCGCGGGAGCAGCGGCGGGAGCCGGTGCGGGA
>JAQCYU010000021.1 GCA_027682925.1 Coriobacteriaceae bacterium AF45-21 | reverse complement strand
TAATTAAGTTTGTCGCGAGTTCCGCACGCAAAGGAAAGCACTTAATGTGCTTTCCGTCTTGCGCAGGACTGTAGAGCAGGAAACTTAATTACGCGCCGCTCCCCGCCCACGCCGGGCAAGCCCTCCCTTGTACTCCATCTCACTAAAGTGTATGATTCTGAACGTTACATGACTCACTTTACCTAACTAAAGTGCCACCAAGGGGGAACACCATGAATACCGATATGTCTCGTCGTCAGTTTGTTGGTCTAGCCGGCTCGCTCGCCATGGTGCTTGGCCTTGGTCTTGTCGGTTGCGGCGGTGGTGCCGATAAGGGTTCCGCTGCAGCCAAGGACGTGAAGGGCGCTGCGGAGTCCAAGAAGCTCGTGGTGGGCTTTGATAAGTCCTATCCTCCGTACGGCTTTGTGGGCGACGATGGCGAGTACACCGGCTTTGATCTCGATCTGGCCAAGGCTGTTGCCGATAAGCAGGGCTGGGAGGTCAAATACGAGGCCATCGACTGGGACGCCAAGGATACGCTGCTTAACTCGGGCGCCATCAACTGCATCTGGAACGGCTTTACCATGGAGGGCCGTGAGGACGACTACACGTTCTCCGAGCCGTACATGCTCAACGAGCAGGTGCTGGTGGTAAAGAAAGATGCGGGCATCAAGGGCTGGGACGATCTTGCCGGCAAGACTGTGATTACCCAGACTGATTCCGCTGCGCAGGACGTGCTTGAGGGTGACCAGAAGGATCTGGCGGCGACGTTTGCCACGCTCGACACGATCGGCGAGTACAACACGGCCTTTATGCAGCTCGAGAGCGGCGCGGTCGATGCCGTGGCTTGCGACCTTTCGATTGCCCAGTATCAGCTTGCCGCCAAGCCTGATGCTTATACGCAGCTTGATGAGCCGCTGTCCAGCGAGCACTACGCCGTCGGCTTTAAGAAGGGCGACACCAAGTCGGCCGACGCCGTGACCGAGTCGCTCAAGGCGCTCTACGAGGACGGCACAGTCAAGGACCTGTGCGACAAGTATTCAAGCTATGGTCTTTCCTTCGACAACTGGGTTCTCAAATAGCGGCTTTCCCAGGCACCCGATTTTGCCGTTCAAACCGTCGCTTGCGTACATTTAGTACGCGGCGCTCCTCTTTCACGGCAAACTTGGGCACCTGGAAAACCCGCTTTAGCATTGGGTTCGCTGTTCCGTTACCGTGAAAGAGAGCTTGGGTTGTCTATTCAGGTCATGATGCAGATGCTTGGCCAGGGATTCTTGGTCAGCTTGCAGTTGTTTGTGCTGACGCTGCTGGGGTCGATTCCACTGGGAATCCCCGTGGCGTTCATGCGCATGAGTAAAATTGCGCCACTTCGCTGGATTGCGCGCATCTATATTTCGGTGATGCGCGGCACGCCGCTCATGCTACAGATGTTTGCCATCTACTTTGCGCCGTACTACGTGTTCGGCATCTCGCTCACGCCCGATTCCAAATGGACGGCGTGCGTCGTGGCGTTCATCATCAACTACGCCGGTTACTTTGCCGAGATCTATCGCTCGGGCCTGCAGTCCATTCCGCGCGGTCAATACGAGGCAGCCGAGGTGCTGGGCTATTCGCGCATGCAGACGTTTCTGTATATCGTGATGCCGCAGGTCGCCAAGCGTATTCTGCCGGCGATGGGCAACGAGATCATCACGCTGGTCAAGGACACGTCGCTGGCGTTTGCCATTGGCGTGGGTGAGATGTTCTCGACGGCCAAGGCGCTGGTCGCCTCGCAGGTGAGCATGGTGCCGTTTGCGATCGCGGCGCTGATTTACTGGGTCTTTAACTTCGTCGTCGAGATGCTGCTGGGCGCCGCCGAGAAAAAATTGGATTACTACCATGATTAATTCGGTAATGAATATATCGAACGCGCGTAAGGCGTTTGGCGGCAATGAGGTGCTCAAGGACATCTCGCTTGAGGTGAAGCGTGGCGAGGTCGTGGCGATTATCGGGCCTTCGGGTGGCGGCAAGTCCACGCTGCTGCGGTGTGCCACGCTGCTCGAGACACTCGACGGAGGCTCGCTCTCGTTTGGCGACCTTGTGGTTGCGACGGATGCGGGATCGGGTGCGATATATGCGAAGGGCGATGTGTCCAAGCGGGCACGCTCGCGATTCGGCCTGGTGTTCCAAAATTACAACCTGTTCCCGCACTATACCGTGATGAAAAACATCATCGACGCGCCGATCCGCGTGCTTAAGCGCCCGCGCGAGCAGGCGGAAGCTCGTGCGCGCGAGTTGATTGCGCAAATGGGGCTGACGGGCAACGAGAACAAGGTGCCGTGTGAGCTTTCGGGCGGTCAGCAGCAGCGCGTGAGTATTGCCCGCGCCCTAGCGCTCGACCCGGAGATCCTGTTCTTTGACGAGCCGACCTCGGCGCTCGACCCCGAGCTGACGGCCGAGGTGCTGCGTGTCATTAAGGACTTGGCGGCGCAGAACATGACGATGGTGATCGTGACCCACGCAATGCAGTTTGCGCGCGATGTTGCCGACCGCGTGGTCTTTATGGATGGCGGCCGCATTGTCGAGGAGGGTCCTGCCGAGCAGGTCATCGACCATCCGCGTGAGCAGCGCACCCGTGAGTTCTTGAGCCGTATCGAGGGATAGGCTCAGGTATTTACTCAACTATTAATTGAGGCGAAGCCGCCGCAGGTCTTACGGTCTGTGTCGGCTTTTTGTTTGCATCGACGGGGTTCAATAATCGCCTCACAAACTTGTCTCTTCCTCTCGCCGCCTGTATTCATACGTGTGCCGAAAGGTGTGCATGGACGGTCGCCCGTGAGGGTAGGGTGGTGGCATAGGACATTTGGAGGGTGAGTCGGCTCGGCTGCCGACCATGCTGCTCCCGGGACGGCACCGACCGCGAACTCTCCCCGTTGGCGTCGCGCATTGCGCGCGGCCCTGCAAGGAGGTCATCATGGGTGCTCCCAAGACCGGTAACGTAAGGAACGTGGTGCTCGTAGGCCAAGGCGGGGTGGGCAAGACCTCACTCGCCGAGGCCATGCTCCACCTTTCTGGCAAGACCGCCCGCTTGGGCGGACACGACGGCACCAAGCCCACGCTCGACTATGACCCCGAAGAGGTCAAGCGTGCGTTTTCCATCTCGACGACCATCGCGCCGATCGACTGGAAGGACGCCCGCATCAACGTGCTCGATGCCCCGTGCTACCCCGATTTTATCGGCGACGCCTTTGCCGCGATGAGCGTCTGCGAGACGGCTCTGTTTGTGGTCGACGCCGAGGCCGGCCCGCAGCCTACGACGGTTAAGCTCTGGTATGCCGCCGAGGACCTGCGTCTGGCACGTGCGGTGTTCGTAAACCGCCTGTCGCGCTCCGAGGCCAGCTTTGCGACCACGATGGACCTGCTGCAGGAGCGCTTTGGCACGCGCCTGGGCGCCGTGACCCTTCCCTGGGGCGAGGGCGAGGACTTTGACGGCATCATCGACCTGGTGCGCATGAAGCGCGCCATTGCAACGGCACCGAAGCCGTTGAGTCGGAGATTCCCGAGGAGTATCGTGCCCAGGCCGAGGAGGCCCATGACCATCTGTGCGAGTTGGTGGCCGAGGCCGACGATGAGCTGATGATGAAGTACCTGGAAGGCGAGGAGACGCTGACGCAGGAGGAGCTTGAGGGCTTGCTGTCGAAGGCGATTGCCGAGCGCATCTTTGTGCCGGTCTTTGCGGGCGATTGCATTAAGGAGCAGGGCGTCAACTCGCTGATGGACGACATCGCGACGTACTTCCCGGCGCCGACCGACTACGGTGAGATGCCGCTTATCGACGGCGATTCGCTTAAGATCTCGAGTGACGATGACCGTCCGGTGGCGTTTGTGTTTAAGACGCTGGCCGATCCGCAGCAGGGCCGCATCAGCTTTATCAAGGTGCTGACGGGCACGCTTGAGCCGGGTCTTGAGCTGATCAACGCGCGTACCCGCAAGAGCGATCGTCTGGCCCACCTGTATGTGATGTGCGGCCGCGATATGACCGAGGTTGGCCACGCTTATGCCGGTGACATCATCGTGGCGCCCAAGCTGGCGGCCGAGACGGGTGACACGCTCTCGATTACCGGTAAGGTCGAGGCTGCGGCGTTTAAGTTTCCCAACTCGCAGTACCGCATTGCCATCGAGGCCGAGAATCGCGGGGACGAAGAGAAGCTCTACACGTTTATCGAGAAGGCCTGCAAGGCTGATCCGACCATGAGCATCGACCGCGACGAGGAGACTGGCCAGACCATTATCTCCGCCGTTGGTGAGGCGCAGGTTTCGGTGCTGCTCAACCGTTTGGAGGATCGCACCAAGGTCGTGGCCAAGAGCGTGCCGATCCGCATTCCGTATCGCGAGACCATCCGCCGCACGGCGAGTGCCCAGGGCCGCCACAAGAAGCAGACTGGCGGTGCCGGTCAGTATGGCGACTGCTGGCTGCGCGTTGAGCCGCTCATTGGGCCCGACGGCACGAGCGACGGCTACGAGTTTGTGGACGAGGTCGTAGGTGGCCGTATTCCGCGCTCGCTGATCCCCGCCGTGGACAAGGGTGTCCAGGAGACCATGAAGGACGGTATTATTGCCGGCTATCCGCTCACGGGCATTCGCGTGGCTGTGTACGATGGCTCGTATCACAGCGTCGACTCCAACGAGATGGCGTTCCGCGCGGCGGCTCGCATCGGCCTGCGCAAGGCGTGCGCCGATGCCGACCCGGTGGTGCTAGAGCCCATCGAGGAAATCACGGTGACGATCCCCGAGAGCTACGCCGGCGCCGTGATGGGCGATATCTCGGCCTCGCGCGGTCGCGTGACGGGCATGGAGACCGATGAGCGCGGCGATACCGTGGTCATTGCCCAGGCGCCGCTGGCCGAGCTGACGGATTATTCGACGCGCCTGCGCTCTATCACGCGTGGTACGGGCGACTTTACCATGAAGCCCGCAGGCTATGAGCAGGTGCCTTATGACGTTCAGGCCAAGCTGGTCGAGCGCTATGAGGAGGGTCGCGCTAAGTAACGTGTGGCTTTGTCTGCGCCACGCATGTTGATGCAAGGGCCGCTCTGGGTAATCCGGAGCGGCCCTTTTTGATCCCTGGGGGACGGAGGAGAACGGATCATTTTAGGTTTTGGGACAGCTTGGTCGGCCCTAGTCTCCCGAGGCCTGATTGCGGCCGGTGGTGTAGTCGATCTGCACGTGCGGCTGCAGGTTGTAGCAATATACGTGGAAGCAGAGGGTCTTGCCGTGGTCCTCGACCGATTGCGCCTCAAGGCGCACGCCACGGCAGACAAGTTCCTCTTCGTTATACATGGGCGTGACGCGGTAGAGCACATGGTTACCCGTATCGCGAATATAGTTGAGAATCTGCTCTTCAAACGGTAGCATGCCCGTCTCGTTGAGATAGCGCGTGCCGGTGAGGAGATTCTTACGGTTGGCGTTTTCGCCGCAGAGCGACCAGGCGATAAGGTGACAGCGGTTGTAGAGGCTCTGGCCTGGAATAAAGTCGTAGCGCTGCTGGCGCATCCAGCGGGATGGATACGCGAGATATCGCCGCGCTTGCCTTGGCCGAGCGACTCGGGTCCTATGCAGGCGAGTGCTTTGCGGGTGCGGCCTAGGCTGTCGAGTTTAGAGAACTTCTTAAAGCATCCTTCTTCGGTGGCCCGTTCGTATTCATCGAGCGTGAACGACGGCGTGCCTAGTGGATGCGTGCCATCGGCGCGAAGGGCGACGTAGGGGTTACCGGCGTAGTCGGGAATGCTGGTGAGGTATACGCCGCGCGCGCGGTCGAGATCGGGATTTTCGACCTCGTCGATGGGGGTGGCGGCGCTGTCCGCGGAAGCGTCGTCATCGGTATCGGTCGCGGCGGAGTCGGAGTCATCGCCAGAGTCTTGGCTATTTTGAGAGTCCGAGGAGTTCGCTGTTCCCGATTCGAGCCGGGCAACCAGGTCCGCCTCGTCGTCGGTGCGGCTGGGGCTCTCGTTTTGTTTTTCGGCCAGAGCCGCTGCCTGCTCATCGCTTTGCGGCGACAACAGCTTGGGCGCTCCGTCGAGCGACCCCGTGAACAGCGCAAACCCCAGCACCACGGCGGTGCCGATGGAAAGTACTTGCTTGTAGGCGGACTTGCGCGACATGGAGACTCCTGGCTAGTCAATTGGGAATCTACCAGTCTAGCAGGAGCCGGCAGGGGCCGTTCTGTCGAACAAATACTTAAGATTTGGGACAAACGCTACTGATTTATTTGCCTCATATTTGACGCATGGCTAGATCGAGGTGGAACCGAGCCAATTGAGTTTGCATTCGAGAATGCGCTGCTCACCGGGTGTGCTGCTGCCATCGAGTAGCGCGAGGAGCATCTCGGCCGCCTCCCTGCCTTCCTGGTCGACGGGCTCGATGATGGTGGAGACGGTCGGTGTGGTGAGATTGGTCCAGTCTTCGCAGTTGAGTCCCAAAAGGCCGATTTGCTGCGGAAGCAGATGGGCCATGGGCTGAAGTGCCTTGTAGACGCGGGGGAGCGCCCATTGGTTTTGGACAAAGATGAGCGTACGCTTGGCGGGGTTGAACTTGTATTTAAAGTATTCGGTGAGCTCGTTGATTGACGGCTTGTTGTGATCGATGGGGATGGCTTTGTAGAGCTGCCCATTCGCGGCTAATGCCTCGGCATATCCCTGAAAACGTTCCATGCGGGTGCGCATTTCGGTCATATTGGCGGCAATGGAGAAAAAGTCCTCGTAGCCGGCATCGAGAAGCGCCTGCGTGGCGTTGTACACGCCGTCGTAGAGGTTGGTTTTGATCCAGCTGGTGCCTGGGCTGTAGATGGCCGCGTCAAAAAAGACGACGGGCTTGCCGGCGCGTCTAATGCGGTCGTGCACGGCCTTGAAATTTGCCGTGGGCTGGATGATAAAGCCATCGACGCCCAGCGAGAGCATCTTGTCGACGTACATGAGCTCGGTCTCGGGGTTAAAGTTGCTCGTGCAAACGACCGTCTGGTAGCCCGCGGGGAGCATGACCTGCTCCATGCCATTGAGAACGAGCCCCGCCCATTTGTTGGTGTTATCCAAAATGATGATGGCAATGACGTGGGTTTGCTTGCCGGTGAGCGTCTGCGCTTGGGCGTTGGGAACGTATCCGAGTTCCTTGATGACGCGCGCAATCTTTGTCTGCGTCTTTTCGCTAAGCTTTTCTCGTTTGTCGTTGAGGTAATACGAGACGCTTGCCGTCGAGGTTCCCGCCTCTCGAGCGACGTCTGCAATCGTAACGCGCTGTTTTGCCACAGCGACTCCTTCCGACAGATGAGCATTTTCCAACATGATGACTTTGAGTCTTGGTGAGGGATGCGCTTCGGTGAGCGGCTTTCTCCTTTCATATGAGTATGCAACAAATGCGGTATACGGGTGGGGTCGAAATTTGTGACCGGCATGCGTATCTGCCGTCTACCGAGAAAATCAAATACTTCTTGACTTTTGAAATCGAGGGCAAAATCGCAGGATTCATTTTTGGTTAAACGCATAACTAAATCGCATAACCAACGCTCTGACCTGCGCGTTTACCGAAATAAGCTGGCATTAAGAAAAACGAGCACCTATATTGGTCTTGTCGAAAAGACAGCAAGTCCAAACGGCAGGGGATGCTCCGGAGGCCTCCGCAAACGGTGTCTTGCGCACGCAACTCTATGAAAAGAGGGAAGCAATGAAGATCGTAGGCGTTGCCGCCTGTACCGTGGGTATTGCCCACACGTATATGGCCCAGAAGGCGATTCAGGATGAATGCGCCGCCCGTGGCATCGAGTGCAAGGTCGAGGCTCAGGGTGGCCTGGGTATCGAGAATGAGCTCACGCAGGAAGACGTGGACTCCGCCGACCTGGTCCTGGAGTCCGTCGACGTGGGTGTCGAGAACGAGGACCGTTTTGAGCAGAAGATGGCCGAGGGCAAGTTCCTCAAGGTCGGTACTTCCGATGTGATCGCCGATCCGGTCAAGATCATCGACCAGGCTGTTGAGATCATCAAGGCGACGGGTGGCGCCGTTGACGCGCCCAAGGCCGAGGCCAAGGCAGAGAAGAAGGCCGTCTCCGCTGCCCCGCAGGCCCCGACACCGGCGTCCAAGCAGTCTATCTTTGCCGATCCTGGCAAGACGCTGCTCAATGCATTCAATACCGGCGTTTCCTATTTTATCCCCATTGTCGTTATCGGTGGCGTGTTCCTCGCCTTCTCGTTGGCATCCGGTACCGCCGGCGCCAACGGCATGGAGGTTACGAATCCGCTGATGGTGAGTCTTAACACCATCGGCATGGCCGGCATCTCCATGATGATCCCGGTGCTTGCGGCTTACATCTCCTACTCGATGGCCGGCAAGCCCGCGCTCGCCCCCGGTTTTGTCCTGGGCTACCTGGTCAACAACGCAGTCGTTACTCCGAGCGGCAACAGCGTTTCGACTGGCTTCTTGGGCGCATGATCATGGCTGTCATCTGCGGTTACTTTGTCCGCTGGATGAAGACCTGGAAGGTCAACAACACCATCCAGACCATCATGCCGATCCTGATCATCCCGATTCTGACCTCGCTCGTCCTGGGCATGGCCTACATCTACATCCTGGCCACGCCGCTTGGCTTTGTGATGGATTGGCTCACCAGCGTGCTCGGTAGCCTGCAGGGCGGCTCCGCCGTCGTCCTGGGCCTGGTCATTGGCGTTATGACCGCCTTCGATATGGGTGGCCCCATCAATAAGACCGCTTCGACCTTTACTATGGCCATCATGGCCTCCGGCATCTATGGCCCCAACGGTATGTTCCGCGTCGCCGTCGCCATTCCCCCGATCGCCTGTGGCCTCGCTGCGCTCATCGCCAAGAACAAGTTCGATGACGCCGATCGCCAGATGGGTATCTCCGCACTGTTCATGGGCTGCATCGGCATCACCGAGGGCGCTATCCCCTTCGCGGTCAAGGACCTTGGCCACACCCTGCCCGGCATCTGCATCGGCTCTGCCGTGGGTGCGGCACTCGCCGCCTTCCAGGGTATCGACTGCTACGTCCCACACGGTGGCTTTATCGTCGCCCTTGCCACCAACAACGTCGCGCTGTTCTGCCTGGACATCGTGATTGGCTCCGTGGTCGCCGCTGCAATCCTGATTGCCATGAAGCCCACGCTCGATAAGCAGGCCAAGTAAACCTTTAAGGACTCCGGTTGTGCGGAGGGATGGATTTGACTCCGCACAACCGCCCCTACACAACAAAATCCATCCGTACTGATAGGGCCCACATCTGGGTCCCAGGGAACTTTTGTCAAAAATCCTCTGGAGAAGGAGAACAAAATGTCCAACCTCACCATCCGCCAGGCCGTTCAGGGCATGCTCAAGCTGCAGGATAGCGGCGATCACGCAACCATGGTCGGCATTGGCCCCATGAGCCCCAACCTGATTCAGGCCGTGTTCGAGCTTGCCAAGGACGAGGATTTCCCGCCCATGTTTATCGCCAGCCGCAACCAGGTCGATATGGACGAGATGGGCGCCGGCTACGTCAACGGTTGGGACCAGACGCGCTTTGCCGCCGACATCAAGAAGGTTGCCGACGAGGTGGGTTACACCGGTCCGTACTACCTGTGCCGCGATCACGGCGGTCCGTGGCAGCGCGACGAGGAGCGTAACGCCCACCTGCCCGAGGACGAGGCCATGGAGCTCGCCCGCAAGTCCTTCGTCGCCGACATGGAGGCGGGCTTTGACCTGCTGATGGTCGACCCCACCAAGGACCCCTATCAGATCGGCAAGGTTATTCCGCTCGACGTGGTGCTTCGCCGCACGATTGATCTTATCGACTACCTTGAGCAGTACCGTCGCGAGCATAACCTGCCCGAGGTCGCCTATGAGGTCGGTACCGAGGAGACCAATGGCGGCTTGACCTCTACCGATAAGTACGAGGAATTCATTTCTCAGCTGCAGCCCGAGCTCGAGAAGCGCGGCTGCCCCATGCCCACCTTTATCGTCGGTCAGACCGGCACGCTTACCCGTTGGACCGAGCAGGTCGGCCATTACAACTTTAAGAACGCCCGCGAGCTCGCCGACATGGCAAAGCGCTACGGCGTGGGCCTGAAGGAGCACAACGCCGACTATCTGGATGACGCAACGCTGCTCGAGCACATCCCGGCTCACGTGACGGCCTCAAATGTCGCCCCTCAGTACGGCACCGAGGAGACCCGCGCCTACCTCAAGCTCTGCGCTACCGAGCAGATTCTGGTCGACAACGGCCTGTGCGACGATCCCTCCGACCTGTATCACACGCTGCTGGTCAAGGCTATCAAGACCGAGCGTTGGCGCAAGTGGATGACCGGCGACGACGTTAACCTGCAGGTTGACGACATTCTGGCCGACGACGAGCTCAGCCTGAAGATTCTGGATGTCTCCGGCCACTACGCCTTTAACGATCCTGAGGTCAAGGAGCAGGTCGAGAAGCTCTATCGCAACCTCGCTGCCCAGGACATCGACGGCAAGCGCTTTGTGATCGAGCACATCAAGCGCCCGATCAAACAGTACGTCGTCGGCCTTAACCTCAAGGGCGTCACGAGCCGCATCGAGAAGGCTCTCGAGGACTAAGTAGTTCCGGCGTTTTGACAAACGCCGGACCGGTCGACGCTGTACGGGCATCTGCCGGGCAATCTGGCGCTCAAGCCGTCGCTCGCGTACCAAAGTACGCTTCGCTCCTCTTTCGCGCCACCTTGCCACGGCAGCTGCCCGCTCGCTGACGTTGGATTGACCGACGATCGGGCCACTGTCCTTAGGATTACTAGCAATTCATTTGAAGGAGTTTGCACCATGAAGTTCTTTATCGATACCGCCAATCTGGACGAGATTGCCGAGGCCAAGAGCTGGGGCTGCCTGGCCGGTGTTACCACCAACCCGTCCCTGTACGCCAAGACCGGCGGCAAGCTTGCCGACTTTGAGCCGCATATGCTCAAGATTGCCGAGCTCTGCGAGGGCCTGCCCGTGTCCGCCGAGTCTACCGCGACCACTGCCGAGGGTATGATCGAGGAGGGCAAGCGCCTTGCCGCCCTCGCCCCCAACATCGTGGTCAAGCTTCCCGTGTGCGAGGCCGGCCTTGCCGCCTGCCGTGCGCTGGCCGATGCTGGCGTGCGCGTCAACATGACGCTCGTCTTCTCGCCGACGCAGGCCCTTATGGCCGCCAACGCCGGTGCCCGCTACATCAGCCCGTTTGTCGGCCGCTTTGACGACATCGCCGAGGACGGCATCTCGCAGCTCGACAATGTTGTGACTTGCATCAAGAACTATGACTGGACCGGCAAGAACGTCGACGACACCGTTGAGATCATCACCGCTTCGGTCCGCACGCCCAACCACGTGACCCAGGCGGCTCTTCTTGGCGCCGACATCGCGACCGTGCCCATGGCCGCTCTCAAGAAGTGCCTGCATCACCCGCTGACCGACCAGGGCCTTGCCTCGTTCGAGGCTGACTGGCAGAAGGTCGTCGCTCAGGCTTAACGAGTGGATTGCCCCGGCATCGCGTCATCCGGTGCCGGGGTTGTTCTCAAGAGAGGAATTCGTATGACCAACCAGGAGCTGGCGAAGGTCGCCAATGAGGTCAGGAAGGGTGTCGTGACTGCGGTTCACGCGGCCAAGTCGGGACATCCGGGTGGATCGCTCGGTGCTGCCGACATCATGACGTATCTGTACTTTGAGGAAATGAATATCGATCCTGCCGACCCTCGCAAGGCCGATCGCGATCGCTTTGTGCTCTCCAAGGGTCACGCGGCGCCGGGCCTGTATTCGGTGTTGGCAAATCGCGGCTATTTTCCCGTCGAAGAGCTCGAGACGCTCCGCCATATTGGCAGCCGACTGCAGGGCCATCCCAACATGAACGACACCCCGGGCATCGATATGTCCACCGGATCGCTCGGTCAGGGCATCTCTGCTGCAGTTGGAATGGCGCTTGCCGCTAAGCACTGGGGCGACGGCTACCGTGTCTACACGTTGCTGGGCGACGGTGAGTGCGAGGAGGGCCAGGTGTGGGAGGCGGCCATGTTTGCCGGCAACCATGCGCTCGACAATCTTGTTGCCGTCGTCGACCACAACGGCTTGCAGATTGACGGCACGATCGATGAGGTCAACTCGGCGATGCCGCTCGCTGACAAGTTCCGCGCCTTTAAGTGGCATGTGATAGAGCTAGCCGATGGCAACGACATGGCGCAGATTGAGGCGGCTTTCGCTGGGGCTCGTGAGGTGACCGGCGCGCCCGTCGCTATCATCGCCGAGACGGTGAAGGGCAAAGGCGTCTCCTTTATGGAGAACCAGGTTGGCTGGCATGGCAAGGCGCCCAATGACGAGCAGTTTGAGCAGGCCATGGCCGGGCTCGCGGCAGCAGGAGAGGAGCTCTAATGGCAGAGGTCAAAAAAGTCGCCACGCGCGTAAGCTACGGCGAGGCGCTCGTCGAGCTGGGCAATGAGCACGATGACTTTGTAGTGCTCGATGCCGACCTGGCTGCCGCTACGCAGACGGGTAAGTTTAAGGGTGCGCACCCTGAGCGCTTCTACGACGCCGGCATTGCCGAGAGTAACTTGATGGGGCTCGCCGCCGGCATTGCGACCACGGGCACGTCGCCTTTGCGAGCACCTTTGCCATGTTCGCCGCCGGCCGCGCGTACGAGCAAGTGCGTAATTCCATTGGCTACCCGCACCTCAACGTCAAGATTGGCGCTACCCATGCCGGCATTTCGGTGGGCGAGGACGGCGCCACGCACCAGTGCTGCGAGGATATCGCACTCATGCGCACGATTCCGGGTATGACGGTGGTCGTTCCCGCCGACGACGTCGAGGCTCGTGCCTGTGTGCGCGCCGCTTATGAGTTTGAGGGCCCGGTTTACATGCGCTTCGGCCGCTTGGCAACACCGGTCATCAACGATCACGAGGACTATGAGTTCAAGATTGGTCGCGGCGTAGTCGTGCGCGAGGGGTCCGATGTGACTATCGTTGCATGCGGCCTCATGGTCGCCGAGGCGCTTGAGGCTGCCGAGGCGCTCGCTGCCGACGGCATCGATGCTGAGGTCATCAACATGCATACGATCAAACCGCTCGATGAGCGTTTGGTGGTTGCCAGCGCCAAGAAGACCGGTCGCGTGGTCACCGCCGAGGAGCATTCGATTATCGGTGGTCTTGGCGAGGCCGTTGCCTCGGTGCTCGCGGAGCAGCATCCAGTGCCGATGCGTCGCGTCGGCGTGCGCGATGTGTACGGCGAGTCCGGCCCTGCGGTCGATTTGCTGCATAAGTACGGTTTGGACGCCGACGGCATCGAAGCTGCGGTCAGGTCCGTGTTGTAAGGAAGGCTTTCCATGGGGTTTGTATCTGCCAACCAAGTGACGATTGGCTACGCCGCCGCCTCGCGCGAGGACGCGCTGCATTATCTGTCCGAGCAGGCTGTTGAGCTTGGTTTTGCCGATGACGCGTCTGCTGTAGAGGCGGCTTTTATTGCTCGCGAAAACGAGGCCGAGACTGGCCTCGTCGCCGGTTTTGCCGTTCCGCATGCCAAGAGCGATGCGATCCATACGCCGGGCGTGGCCGTGCTCAAGCTGTCCGAGCCTGTTGAGTGGCCGAGCTTTGATGGAGTGCCCGTCGATGTGGCGCTCGCGCTGTACGTGCCCGCCGGCGAAGCGGGAACCACGCACCTGCGTCTGCTCTCCAAGCTGCCGTGATGCTGATGGATGCTGGCTTCCGTGACAGGGTGCGCGAAAGCACCGATCCTGTCGAGATTGCCGAGCTCATCAACGCCGGGCTCGAGGGCTAGAACGGGCTCTCCGTTCCATTAATCGATCCTTCTCCAAGGAAAAGGGCCGCGACGCTATAGGCGTCGCGGCCCTGTCTGCGTTTCCCCAGATAAAACCTGCCAAAATAAACCTGTCCCTTTTTGGTAGGTTAAACGGCGTAACTTAAAGGTTCATGTTGCCGTGGATGTAGGGGGTGACCTCGGGGGAGATATGGCCGCAGCCTAGGTTGCGCAGGGCAGATTCGATGGCGGCGGGAAGCGGGGCCTTGCCCTCGTCGTTGACCGCGGTGCTGCCGAGGGCGGCGATCTTGGCGACGTCTGCCGGCGCGGCCTCGATATGCATGCAGCCGCCGACGAGGCGTGCGCGGACCTGGTCCAGGCCAAGGTCGTGCAGGTAGTCCTCACAGGTGCGGATTACATCGACCTTCTCGCGCGTGAGCTCCTCGCCCGTGGGGACTCGCGTGGCCAGGCAGGCTCCTGCCGGCAGGTTCCAGACGGGGTATCCCCAGGCGCGTAGCAGCTCGCGCTCCTCGTCCTTGGTAAAGCCGACCTCCATAAGCGGCGAGCGCACGCCGAGCTCCTGGGCGGCGCGCATGCCGGGGCGGTAGTCGCCGCGGTCGCTTGCGTTGCTGCCGTCGATGACGGTGGGAAAACCCAGCGACCTGGCGTGGTTGACGATGGCGGTAAAGCCGGCGCGCTTGCAGTGGTAACAGCGGTCGGCGTCGTTGCAGGCTACCTGGGGGAGCTGCAGCTGATCGACCGAGAGGTTGAGCACGGGGAGCTTGAAATGCGGCCCCTCATCGGCCTGCCCGTCAACCGCCCGCTCAAACGAAGCCTGCTCGGGCGTGCCGATGAGCGGCGTGGTGAGGTGAACGAGAAGCGTGCTGGCGGGCATGATGCGGGCGCAGACTGCGGCCAAAAAGCTGCTGTCGACGCCACCGGAAAAGCCGATGGCGACGCGTCCGTATGCCAAAAGCAGCTGCTCGAGCGCTGTGAGTTTGTCCTGAAGCCCCTCTGCAGGTGCGGTGGTGTCTGAAAGCATGAATCGATCCTTGCCGTTGAGTACTCGGTCGAAAACTATAATCCTACCGAGCCGCTTGTCATAAGACTTCTATCTATGTAACGAAAGTGCAATATGCTATATACGTTATATACAAGTTTACAGGTGCGGTAAAGTTGCGGGAGTACAGCAGCGCGAAGAGATAGGGGACCGATATGATCAAGGCCGTTATTTTTGACATGGACGGAACGCTGGTCGACACCGAGCGTTTGGGTATCAAGGCGTGGAAGGCGGGCGCGGCCGAGCTGGGATTCGCGATTGATGATGCGCTGATCCATCAGTTTATCGGTCGTACGCTGCCCGATGTCATGGGCATCCTTGAGGAGCATTACGACAGCAGCGAAACCGCTGAGGCAATCTATCGTCGCCATAGGGAGATTCGCGACGAGATGGTCAAGACCGATCTGGAGCTTAAGGCTGGCGCTGCCGAGTGCCTGGACGAGCTGCTGGCTGCGGGCTATCACGTGGGCCTCGCGACGTCGTCGCGCCACGTTACCGCCGAGCGCAACCTTAAGACGGTCGGCCTCTTTGACAAGTTTGAGACGGTGACCTGCGGCGAGGACGTCGTGCACGGCAAGCCCGACCCCGAGATGTACCTGCTCGCCTGCGAGCGCGCGGGCTTTGCCCCCGAGGAGTGCGCCGTGGTCGAGGATTCCCGCAACGGCTGCGTCTCGGGCATCACGGCCGGCTGCCACGTCTTTGCCGTCCCCGATATCGTGCCGCTGCCGCAGGACGTGGTGGATGGCTGCGAGGCCGTGCTCGATACGCTGTTCGATCTGCCGGCGGCGGTCAAGGCTGTGCGTTAGCGTTTGCCGCGAGTCGCCATGCCCCGCGCCCGATCCCGCAGGACGGTGACGGTAACGGCGCCTGCGCGGAGGCACTGTTCTAAAAAATGGAATTGAATACATTTTTGCAAAAAAGCTAATGAAAAATGGATTACATTCCATAAAAATCCGTAGCCGCAGGTTCGGCTAAACGGGGAAGGCCCGTGGGGTCAGCAAAAACGCCGCAGCGGGGCTGTTTCCGTTGCGGCGTTTTTTTTACAGGTAGGCGCCCAGGTTGATGTCGGTTGTCGGGACTATGGGTTGGCCCGTCGGATGCGGCTTGGCAATTTGGGTGCTTACGCGCTCGAGCAAGAAGGGACGCACGATTTCCTGACGGTTGATGTCCTCGATGGCCGTGACCGCGGTGACGGTGCGCGCGGCAGAGCCGATGCGGACATGCTTTGTCTTCGCCGGCGCCTTGTTCTCGATTTGCTCCATGAGCAATTGAACGCCCTTGCGGCCAATCTCGTAGCCTGGGGGTGCTACCGTGGTGAGCGGGACCGCCCCGCTCCAAGCGAGTGGGTTGCCGTCGCATCCGGCCACGCGAACCTGCTCGGGGACGGAGATGCCTTTGTCGGTCAGCGCCGAGATAACGCCCGAGGCCAATACGTCGGTCAGGCCGACCACGAAGTCGGGGCGCTCGTCCGCGGGGCGCTCAGCGATTTGGGCACCGATGCCGTAGCCGTCGGCAGCGGTATTCCATTCGCCGGCGTCGATGACTTCGATCTTGATATCGGGATGCAGGGCGAGGGCCTTATGGATGCCAAGTACGCGCAAAGTGAGCTGCATAAATGCCGCTCTGCCCACAACGGTGATATGGCGTGCGCCACGGGCAACGGCGAGCTCGGCGATAATGCGGCCTTGTGCCTCGTTGTCGGCAGCCACGTAATAACCGGGCTCGGAGCAGTGGATGTCCAGATGGACGATCGGCACGGGCATCTTGGCCATGGCGGGGTGCCAGTCGGGGGACGCCATGGGCTGAACCATGACGCCGGACATCTGTGTGCCCATAAAATAGCGCAGGTAATGATCCTCGAGAATGTCGTCGTTATCGGCATTGGCGATGAGCAAGTCATAGCCGTGCTTGCGTGCCTCGTTGTGGGCACCGCTGGCAATCTGGAGCGAAAAGCCGTGGTCGAGACGGGGAAGGACCAGGCCAAAGGACTTGGTGGTGCCGCCCGCGAGCTGACGGGCGCTTTGGTTGGGCAGGTAGCCAAGGCGATTAATGGTCTCGTTGATGAGCTTAAGGGTTTCGGGGCGCAACTTTTCGGGGTGGTTGAGCGCGTTGGATACCGTGCCCAGCGAGACCCCTGCCTCGCGCGCGACGTCGCTGATTTTTACCTTTGCCATAGCGGCCCCTTTGATGCGTTTCAAGTACAAGCCAGATTGTAGCATCGCCCGCCCCTGGGGTGTCAAAACCTGCCAATTAGGGACAGGTTTATTTTGGTAGGTTTTATCTGCGGAAACGCCGTTGCCAGCGCGACCACCACGAAGGGGACAGGTACCTTTGTGGTGGTTTGAGACGCCCGGGCCTTCAATTGTCTCGATCTGTAACATCTGGACGGCAAAACCGGCTCTACCTGTTACGGATCGAGACATAGTGCTGGGGCCGAACCGTAATGTCTCGATCTGTAACACTAAGCCGGCTTATTGCGGCCCAGATGTTACAGATTGAGATCTTTCGCCGGGATAGCCGCCGCCCCGGTCCAAACCACCACAAAGGTGCCTGTCCCCTTCGTGGTGGTTTGGACCGGCTGGGCATGTGTGCATCGGGTGGTATCTAAGTTGAGATACCACTTCTGGTATATCAGCTTGCGCTTGCGTGAGTACAATACTCGAACGTTATACGTCTCAGCGCCCCCTGTGCGTGGACGTCTTGCAGTCACGCGAGCGAAGGGATTTATCCTATGTGCGGAATTGTCGGCTACACCGGCTCTGATATTGCAAAGAACATCCTGGTCACAGGCCTTAAGCGCATGGAGTATCGCGGCTATGACTCCTCGGGCGTCGCGCTCGAGGTGGGCGAGGGCGCCGCTGCTCACCTCGACGTTATCCGCCGCGTGGGCAAGGTTGCGGGCCTGGAGAGCGAGCTTTCCAATATCGATAGTGACGCAACCTGCGGTATCGGTCACACCCGTTGGGCCACCCACGGCAAGCCTTCCGTCGTTAACGCTCATCCCCACACCAGCTGCGACGGTCGCATCGCCATCGTCCACAACGGCATTATCGAGAACTTCGCCGAACTGCGCGAGGAGCTGGAGGGCCGCGGCCATCACTTTAAGAGCGAGACCGATACGGAGGTCTTCGCGCATCTGATCGAAGAGGCCTATGCCGAGACGCGCGACCTGATGGCTTCCGTGCGTGAGGCCTGCACCCACGTGGTGGGCGCCTATGGCTTGGCCGCCGTGTGCGCCGACGAGCCTGGCGTGATTGCCGTTGCCCGCAAGGACTCACCGATTGTGGTCGGCGTGGGCGAGACCGGCTCCTACGTCGCCTCCGATGTGATCGCGCTTATCGATGCCACCCGCGATGTCGTGGTGCTCGAGGACGGTCAGTTTGCCAAGCTCACGCCTGCGGGCGTCGAGTATACCGACGAGGCCGGCAATGTCATCGAGCCCAAGGTCACCCACATCGATTGGGATCTGGACATGGCCGAAAAGGGCGGTTATCCCGACTTTATGCTCAAGGAGATTCACGAGCAGCCTCGCGTCGTGCGCGACACGCTGGTGGGTCGCATGACCCCTGCCGGTGAGCTCGATATCGACGAGCTGGGCCTTTCGCTCGAGGAGCTCAACGATATCGACCGCGTGTATGTGATTGCCTGCGGCACCAGCTACCATGCCGGACTCATCGCTAAGAACCTTATTGAGGGCTGGGCTCGTATTCCTACCGAGGTCGAGGCGGCAAGCGAGTTCCGCTACCGCAACCCCATCATCACGCCGACGACGCTCGTCGTGGCCGTGTCCCAGTCGGGCGAGACGGCCGACACCCTTGCCGCCATTCGCGATGCGCGCATCAAGGGCGCCAAGGTCTTTGGCATCACTAACGTGGTGGGCAGCCCGGTGGCGCGCGAAAGCGATGGCGTCATCTATACCAAGGCCAACAAGGAGATTGCGGTTGCCTCGACCAAGAGCTTCATCGGTCAGGTCGTTAGCCTCACGCTTTTGGCCCTGCTGCTGGCGCAGGTCAAGTACCGCCTGACCACCAAACAGGCACGCATGATGTTTCGCGAGCTTTCCGATACGGCCGAGCAGATCCAGTGGATTCTGGATACGCAGACCGAGGCCGTGCACGAGGCCGCACTTGTGTGCAGGGACGCGCAGTCCGCGCTGTTCGTGGGTCGTGGCATGGGCGCCGCCATTTCCTACGAGGGCGCGCTCAAACTCAAGGAGGTCAGCTACCTGCACGCCGAGGCGTATGCTGCCGGCGAGATGAAGCACGGCCCCATCGCGCTGATCGATCCGGGCTTCCCCGTCATCGCCGTGGCCACCAAGAGTGCCACCTACGACAAGACCGTGTCGAACCTTATGGAGTGCAAGGCGCGCGGTGCCAAGGTCATCGTCGTTGCCACCGAGGGCGACGAGGAGATCAACAAGATTGCCGACTGCATCATTCGCGTGCCGTCCGTCCGTGACGCGTTCAGCCCCATCACGGCGAGCGTTCCGCTGCAGCTGCTCGCCCGCGAGGTGGCCATTCTGCGCGGTTGCGACGTTGACCAGCCTCGAAACCTGGCAAAGAGTGTCACAGTCGAGTAGCGGATGTTCCGCCGTTCTAACGACCAAGGCCCGACTCCGCGTCATCAGGCGGAGCCGGGCCTTTTTGTGCGGAGAAACCACCACAAAGGTGCCTGTCCCCTTTGTGGTGGTTTTGGCAGGTTAGCGGAGCTTGCTGGTCTCGAAGTACTCGGGATATTGATCCAGAACTTCGGTTTGGTTGCGGAACATCATGTGCAGGTGCTTGCTGACCAAAAAGCTCGCTTCGATGGGGTCGCGACCGGCGATAGCGCGGCGAATCTGCTTGTGCTCGTTCACGATGTCCTGATTGTCGAGAACCTGCGTGGCGGCGCGCAACCAGCGGAAGCGCTCAAGGTCGGCATTGGTCTCCTCGAGCCACGACCACACGGTGCTGCGGCATGCGATGCTAAAGATCATGCGATGCATGAGGTTGTCGCTCAAAAAGAAGCCTATGCGATCCTCTTCGGCCATCGCCTTTTCCTGCAGTGCGATGGTGCGGTCGAGCTGCTCGATACCCGCCGAGGTGGCACGTGCGCAGCATTCCACAATCACCTGCTTTTCCAGGTGCTCGCGAATGTAGCAGGCGCTTTCGGCAAGGGTGAGGTTGATGGGCGAGACATAGGTGCCGCTTTGGGGTACGGTGCGCACCAGGCCCTCTTGCGCCAGACGCACCAGCGCCTCGCGCACAGGGGTGCGCCCCATATCCAGGTCGTCGCAAAGCTGTTTAACGCCCAGCTTTTCGCCCGGCTTGTAGTCCAGGTAGACGATTTTGCGTCGAATGGTGTGGTAGGACTGGTCCTGTAGGCTCGTTTCCTGCTCGCCGATGTGCATCGATTCTTCCATAGCGCCTCGCAACCGTTCATTCACACTCATATGTCAGTTGTTTATTATGCCGCGAGTCAGCCCTCCGCGGTGGGTAATTCAATCGCTGTCCGAGAACTTTTGCGACATCTTTGCCTGCGTTTGCGCGGGATTGCGCTTAGCGTTGCCGTATCATTAGCCGTCGCAAACGTGAAATAGAAAGAAGGAATCCCATATGCAACTGGCGAATATCGTACGCGAGCGCTGGAAGGGCGTTTTGTTCTGCCTGATCATCGCCATCCCCGCGACGTTGCTCGGCAAACAGATTGAGGTGGTCGGCGGGCCGGTATTTGCCATCCTCCTTGGCATGGTTCTGGCACTTGTCTTTCCCAAGAATCGTCGCGAACAGCTCGCTGCCGGCGTCACTTATACGTCCAAAAAAGTCTTACAGTACGCGGTTATCCTGCTTGGCTTTGGCATGAACCTCTCCCAGATTCTGTCCAAGGGCGCCCAGTCGCTGCCGATTATCGTGGCGACGATCTCGACCTCGCTTGTCATCGCCTTTGTGCTCTGCCGTGTCATGAACGTGCCGGGCAAGATTGCGACGCTTGTGGGTGTGGGTTCGTCGATTTGCGGCGGTTCTGCCATCGCCGCGACCGCGCCCGTCATCGATGCCGACGATCGCGAGATTGCCCAGGCTATTTCGGTCATCTTCCTGTTTAACGTTATCGCGGCGCTCGTGTTTCCGACGCTCGGCGGCATGCTCGGGCTGACCAACGAGGGCTTTGGCCTGTTTGCCGGCACCGCCATCAACGACACCTCGTCGGTAACGGCTGCGGCGAGCGCCTGGGACAGCATGCATCCCGGCGCCAATGTGCTCGAAAGCGCCACAGTGGTCAAGCTCACCAGGACGCTGGCCATTATTCCCATTACGTTGGTGCTCGCATGCTGGCAGATGCATCTGGCGCGCAAGGCCGGCGGCGACGCCAAAAGCACGTTCTCGCTTAAACGCGCGTTTCCCATGTTCGTGCTGTTCTTTGTGCTGGCGAGCGTAATCACCACGGTGCTTCAGCTTCCTGCATCCGTTACGGCGCCTATCAAGGAGATGTCGAAGTTCTTTATCGTGATGGCTATGGCGGCTATTGGCTTTAATACCGATATCGTCGAGCTGGTCAAAAAGGGCGGCAAGCCCATCGCATTGGGCTTTTGCTGCTGGATTGGCATTGCGTGCATGAGTTTGGGGATGCAGCACGTGCTGGGAATCTGGTAGAGAAGTAGCCAATTTGCATGCTGCATGCTGGCAAGCGCATCCTCGCGGTGGAGCGATAGGAGCTCTTGCGGGTATGGCTTGTCCGCAGGTTTATAAGTCCCGAAGAGCTCTTATCGCCCCGCCAGGATGGCGATGCGGGGCAACTCATATACTCGCAGGACGGCGGCTTCTGCCCTATAGTGTTTGGTGAGCAATATCGTTCAATTTTGAAACACTCGGTCGTGCGACCGTCGGCGGTTGCACGTCGCCGCGGACAGGGGCAAATCATGGATAGCGATGCCAAGCTAAACATCTTGACCGAGGCCCTGGCTGCTGCCGGGGCCTCGGCATTGGCAATCGATGCGCGTGGGGACGTCGTGATCTCGACCATGAATGACGCGGCGCTTGAGCGGGATGTGGCGACTTTTGTCGCTGAGCGCCTCGACCGTATAGGAGACGGCGCGCGTCTGGTTATGGGGCGTGCGGGTACGCGCCTGAGCCTGACCGTTCGCCCCACCGACAAAGAGGGCGGGGGCCTTTGGGTCGTCGTGGTCCGCGAGGTGCGCGGCGCCGCGGCACATGCGGGCATCGAGTGGCTCAACGCCGACGAAGTTGAGGCCCGCTACGAATCGAGCGCGTACGGCATCGTTGAGGGGGCGGCCTCGGTAGCTGCGCCGGTCGCCGAGAGCTACGCGCGCGGCGTGCCCCTTATGCTCGAGGGCGAGCTGGGAGCGGGTCAGGTCGAGATCGCCAAGCGCCTCTATCTGGACGGTCCTTTTGCCGATCAACCCTTTGTTGCCGTTGCGCTCGATGAGCTTACCGATCGCGGTTGGCGCCACGTGCTCAAAAGCGCCGAATCGCCGTTGTTCCAAACGGGGCTGACACTTTGCATTGAGGGCTGGAACACGGTTGGCCCCCAGCGTCTCCGCGAGCTCGTTTCCACGATGGCCGACACCGCGTTGGCGACGCGCTGCCATGTGGTGCTGACGGCGAATGACATGCCGGGCGGCAGCGAAAGTGATCAAGCTGCCTTTGTGACTGAGCGCTTCGCCTGTGCGGTGAGCGTGGCGCCGGCAATCGCCGAGCAGGGAGCCGCGTCGACGAAGGTTGCGCGCTATTTGGAATATCTCGCTGATGCATTTGGGACGGCAGCGCCCACGTTGTCTGCCGCGGCGGCAAAGACGCTCGATGTTTACCGCTGGCCGCGCAATTATCTGCAGCTCCGCGAGGTCTCGGAACGACTGTATATATTGGTGGGGGCGGGCACGGTGGACCGCGCTGTGGCGGAGGAAGTGCTCGCCCAAGAGGACGTGATTAAGACCGCAACCTTTGGCGCCCCGACACTCGAAAGCGACCTGTATATCCTGCGACCGCTGGCCGATACCGAGCGAGATATCGCGCATCTGGTTGTAGATCATCTCCACGGCAACCGGACCCGTGCGGCGGAGGTGCTGGGCGTAAGCCGAACAACGCTGTGGCGCTTGCTGAAGGACGATGACCGTTGAGCGAGGCGCCCGTGACCGCGCGCGACGCGTGTGCTACAGTCCAAAGCGTTATTGTTTCGATTTGGTTACGGCGTGCGGGGGCGTATGGCTGAGACTACAAACCGAGCCGCAGAAGGCGGAGTGCCGCGCCGGTTAACCGACGCACAACATCGGTGACGTGGGGCAAACACGCCTCGGGGTTTGACGGCTCGTTCAAGCGCACTAAATACGGCTATCCTTCGACAGGTGCTCGCTTGGCAATGCAGGCAGAGTCCTCGCTGTGGGGCCGCAAACGCGTGGTGGGCTCAAAGCTCAAGCACGACGGCACGCTCGGCTACATCAGCCGCGGGGCGGCTCGCCGCAGTGGGCTCAATCCTGCTGGTTGGCATCGTTATGTGCCGATCGCGGTCGTCGTTGCAGTGATCGTCATCGCACTCGCTGCGCTTGGCTACGCCGGCGGTGGCGCCAACTTGGACGCGGTGTTTAAATCGCCCGAGCTCGCGCATGCAGGCACAGAAGTTGTCGAGGGCGCTCAGACCCAGACGGGCGTCGCGCCCCAGCGCGGCATGGTCGCGGCAGCCTCCACCATCGCCGACGCTCAAAAGGACGAGGGCGAACAGGGCGACGGCGCCGAAACGACCCACACGAACGAAACGACGACAACTCCATCGGCAAGATAAGTTGCGAGTGGGGTGGCTAAAATAGCCTCGTCCCAAATTAGCTACCCCTATGACGCTCTTGGGTTACCTTACGTAGACGACGTTGTCGCGGCGGGGTTTGGGCTCGGGTAGCGTGTCCTCGGCATAGCCAGAATGCAGTGACCGACACCGCGCAGGCTGCCGTCGGCGGGCAGGCTCCAGCTGGCCAGCAGCTCCAGGCCCTCGGGCGAGTCAAAGACCTCATGCGCGCGGTGAATCCAGCATGAATCGACACCCAGTGCATAGGCGGCGTTGAGCAAGTTGCCCATGGCGAGCGAGCCGTCTTCCAGATGCGTGGGCACGTTGCGGTCGACCAGTACCACCACAACCGTTTTGGCTCCGTAGAAGGGGTCGCCGTTGCTACCCATGACTTGGGCGTTAAGCTGCGAGAGACGCTCGACGGTCGCGGGATCGGTGACGGCGACAAACGTCACCGGCTGGCGGCCCATGCCGCTCGGTGCATATTGGCCGGCTTCGATAATACGTGCAAGCTTTTCGGCCTCGACGGGACGATCGCTGTATTTGCGGCAGCTGCGGCGGTGAATGAGCGCTTCGATAGTCTCCATGGTGCCTCCTTGTAGTGGCGTTGCAGATGCCCCGTTCATACCCGTCGGGCTCAAACGATAGACGGTCAATTGCCCGGCCAAAAGGATAGATTCCAATTGGGAAAGTAGGTTTGCATAAAAGTACCTTCAGAATGTGACAAACAAATGGGATGGTTAAACGTTTTATCACGTCTACCCTGCGGTTTTTTACCACTTGCCTAAATGACGAACGTATAACCTCTGATAAAGGTTTTACTAAAGGAGTACCAACGTTTATCAATGCGCCGTGGTGGCGCCGGGCCAGGAGGTAACTATCATGTTCCAGGCTGGAGATGTCGTCGAGACCGACTTCGAAGGATTTCTGAAGCTGCTGCGTTCCAAGACGCGCGCTTTTGTGACGATTGACGATCACGAGTACTACATCACGCACACCGATGGCTATTGGCGTGTTCAGGATTGCGAGGCCCTCAACGACAAGGGCCACTTTACTGACTGCTCCGAGCTGGTCAATACGGTCTGCGAGGTTGTTGAGCTGCCTTGGATTTGCGGCAAGAGCCTGCATGACAGCTTTGCGGGCGCTACGGTCTACGAGGCCGTCGCTGCCTAACAGGCAATAAAACCCGATTTTCACGTGACCGCTGGCGCCGCCCCCGCGCCGGCGGTCTTTTTCTGCCGATAGGCCATAAAAGTGCACGCGTTTGCGGAGAGCCTGTTGACGATAGTCAAAACTCGGACTAATCTAGAGATATAAAATTGGTCAAAAATCGGACAATCGAATGGTGGGATAGATGAATAGTGCGGTTACGCTGGTCGACTTCGACCGGTTGCTCAATGGACTCGACCATATCTATTCGGAGTTCTCGCGCGCCTGCGGCCTTTCGGACTGCGCTTACTGGATGCTCGTCGATACCAGCACGGCGGGCGGCAGTATTGCCGTAAGCCGTCTGACAAGCGAATGGTTCTACAGCAAGCAGACCATCAACTCGGCCATTAAAACCTTGACGGCGCGGGGCTTCGCAACGTTGGAGTTTGCCGAAGGCAGTCGTAAGAACAAGGTTGTGAGCCTGACCGAAGAGGGCAGGCGATTTGCCGAGCGTTATGCGCTGCCGGCACTCAAGGCCGAGCAGCGAGCCTTTGGCGCGCTTGAGCCGTGTGAGCAGCGCGAGATTATGCGCTTGATCGGAAAATTCTCTCAGGTGGTCGGTGAGGAGTGCGAGGCATTTAAGCAGCATATCGCTGCCGAGAGCCAAGCCGAGAATCAAGGTGAGGGGGAGTCGTGCGACTGTTAATGAGGTTTCTGAAGCCCTATCGAGGGCTTATCGCAGTGACGCTGCTGGTGCTGCTGGTTGATAACGTCGGCACGCTGTTGGTTCCCACGATGCTGGCGAACATGGTCAACACCGGTATCACCACGGGTGATGTCGACTACATTTTGCGCAATGGCCTCTACATGCTTATCGCGACCGGCATGGCCAGCGGCGGCGCGGTGCTGGGCTGCTATCTTTCGGCGCGCTTGGCCGCCAACGTGGCCTGCGATATCCGCAATGCCGTGTACGACAAGTCGCTCGAGCTCGCGGCCAGCGACTTTGAGCGCTTTGGCACCGGATCGATGATCACGCGCTCGCTCAACGACATCAACGTGATCCAGCAGGCGATTCTGCAGACGATTCAACTGGTGCTGCCGGTGCCGTTTTTGGCCGTGGCGGGCATCATCTTCGCCTGGTTTATCGATCCCGCCATGGGCACGCTGCTGGGCGTCGTGGTTGCGATTGTGCTGGTGGCGGCGGTCTTTACGGTTGCCAACGCGGCTCCGATCTTTATGCGCTTGCAGAGCTTTATCGACCGCATGAACGTGGTGCTGCGCGAAAACATCGTGGGCGTGCGCGTCATCCGTGCGTTTAACAAGGAGCGTCACGAGGAGCGGCGCCTGGACGAGGTGTTCAGCGACTACGCCGCCAACGCCATCAAAGTCAACCACCTGTTTGTGGGCCTCGACAGCTCAAGCTTCTTTTTGATGAACATCGCCGAGGTAGCGGTGCTGTGGGTTGGCGGCAACCGCGTGGGCGCCCACGCCATGCAGATCGCGAGCATCTCGGCGGTGCTGGAGTACGCGCTTCTGATCCTGTTCTTTGTGATGATGGCGCAGATGGTGGTGCTAACGCTGCCACGCGCCGCGGCATGTCTAAGCCGTGCACAGCAAGTGCTGGAGATTGAGCCGAGCATCGTCGATGGCCAGCGTACGCTTGATGCGGCCGCGTCCGACTCAAAGGACGGGGCTGATGCGGTTGCCGTGTTCGATCATATGTCGTTTCGCTTTGACGACGCCGACGAGGACACGCTGTGCGATCTGAACTTTACCTGTCGTCGCGGTCAGACGACAGCGATTGTGGGCTCGACGGGCTCGGGCAAGTCAACGGTGGCAAAGCTTCTGTTGCGCTTCCACGATGCCACGAAGGGTGCCATTCGCTTGAGCGGCGTCGATTTGCGCGAGCTTTCGCAAGGTGAGATTCGCGGGCGCATCGCCTACGTGCCGCAGAAGGCGTGGCTGTTCTCGGGCACCGTGCAAGCAACCTGCGCTTTGGCAACGAAGACGCGACCGAGGCGGACATGCTTCATGCGCTGCAGGTTGCCCAGAGCACCTTTGTGCTCGATCAGCCGCAGGGGCTCGATACCCCGGTGGTGCAGGGCGGTACGAACTTTTCGGGCGGCCAGCGCCAACGTCTGGCCATCGCCCGTGCGCTCATGAAGCATGCCGATCTATATATCTTCGACGATAGTTTTTCGGCCCTGGACTTTAAGACCGATGCGGCCCTGCGCCATGCGCTGCAGGACGAGACGCGCGACGCCGCGGTGCTCATCATCGCGCAGCGCATCTCGACGATTCTGCACGCCGACCAGATTGTCGTGCTCAAGGATGGCGAGGTCGTGGGCCTGGGCACGCATGGCGAGCTTATGGAAACCTGCGAGGTGTACCGCGCCATCGCGGAATCGCAGATGAAGGGAGGTGAGTAGCATGACCGAGGAGCTCGAGAAGCAGGGCGGCGTTGATGACGCCGTTGCCGCGGGGCTGGTCGAGGAAACGGCTGTCACGTCGACCGAGCTGGATGACGCCGCCAAGGCTGCAGTCGAGCGCGAGGCTCGCCGCCAAGCGCTCTACGAGGAAAACGAGCGTGCCGAGGACGAGCGTGCCCGCGCCGAGGCAGAGCGTATGCGCGACGTGGACGACGAAGAAGAGGGCGAGACGCCCCGGGATACCTGGGCGACGGTGCGCCGCCTGTGGAGCGAGGCCGTCGGCGACCATTGGCGCTTCTACATCGTGTTTGCGAGCATTGTGTTCTATGTTATCTTTAACACCGCTGCACCGGCATATAGCGCCCGCGTGATCGATGAGCTGTGGGGCCACATTCAGGTGGCGTTTGCCAACGGAACCACCTTCAACATCACCTGGGAGAACTGCGGCAAGACCATCTTCGTCTACTTTATGATCTGGACTGCCGCTGCCTCGTTCTATGCGCTCCAGAGCTTTTTGATGTCGAGCGTGGCCGAACGCCTCAACCTGCGTCTACGCAACCGCATCGCACAAAAGCTCAACCGTCTGCCGCTTGCCTTCTTTGACGCGCATCGTCCCGGTGAGGTCGTCAGCCGTGCGACCAACGACTTGGACAAGATGTCCGAGAGCATGCAGCGCGGATTGCTGCAGCTGCTTGTGTCGATCGGCACCGTGGTGGGCGCCGTGGGCGTGATGTTCGTGTTTAGCGTGCCGCTTACGCTAGTCTTTTTGTTCTTTACGGCGTTGTCGCTGCTGGTGACCAAGGTGGTTTCGCGCCGTACGCATGATGTGACGGGCGAGCGTCAGGAGTGGGTGTCCAAAATCACGAGCGCGGTCGAGGAAGGCTATTCGGGCCGTTTGGTGATTCGCGCATTCAACCGCGAGCACCAGAGCTCTGCCGAGGTGCACGAGGCCTCGGGCGAGCTGGCGCGCGTGAGCACCAAGGCCGACTTTATGATTAACGCCGTCGGACCCGCGGTTCGCTTTATCGGTCGCCTGGCGCAGATCGTGATTGCGCTCGTGGGCTGCAGCATGCTGGTCGCCGGTCACATGACCGTCGGCGTGTTCCAGGCGTTCTTCCAGTTTATCTACGAGGCGTCCGAACCCATGACGCAGCTGTCGTTCACTTTTAACTCGCTGCAGAGCGCGCTGGCGAGTGCGGAGCGCGTGTTCGACCTGCTTGATGAGCCCGAGATGGAGGCCGATCCGCTGCCGGACGAGGCCGCCAAGCTGCCGGGTCGCATTGAGGGCCGCGTCGCTTTTGAGCACGTGCGCTTTGGCTATGCGCCCGACAAGCCGCTCATGCGCGACGTGTCGTTTACCGCCGAGCCGGGCCAGAAGATTGCCGTGGTGGGAACCACGGGCGCAGGCAAGACGACGCTCATCAACCTGCTCATGCGCTTCTACGAGATTGACGGCGGGCGTATTACGCTCGACGGCGTGGATACGAGCCGCATGGATCGCGGCGAGTTGCGACAGCAGTTTGGCATGGTGCTACAGGACGCCTGGCTGTTCGACGGCACGATTGCCGAGAACATCGCCTACGGCTGCCCCGAGGCAACGCGCGACGAGATCGTGGCTGCCGCCCGCGCCGCCCAGGTCGACTTCTTTGTGCGCACCATGCCTCAGGCTACGACACGCGCGTAGCCAACGATGCCGAAAGCATCAGCCAGGGCCAGCGTCAGCTGCTGACCATCGCACGCGTGCTGCTCAACAACCCGGCGATTCTCATCCTGGACGAGGCGACCTCAAGTGTGGACACGCGCACCGAGCTTGCTATCGGCCGCGCCATGGACGCGCTCATGCGCGGGCGCACGAGCTTTGTGATCGCGCATCGCCTGTCGACGATCGTGGACGCCGACCTGATCTTGGTCATGGACCACGGCAACATTATCGAGCAAGGCACGCATAAGGAACTGCTGGCTGCCGAGGGTGCTTACGCCGACCTCTATCTGAGTCAGTTCGCATAATGTGACAAAGGGACAGTCCCGCATGTCACATCAAAAGGAATGGCGCGCCGGGGATTGATTCCCTGGCGCGCCTTTTGCGTCGGTGCCGATATTGTTTTGTGCCGCTTGCGTTCCTAACGTTCGTCCATGAGCTTGGCGACGAGGGCCTTGAGCTCGGCCACCTCTCGCTCGAGTTCTTTGACGCGGCGGGCATTCTCGGTGATGCCCTGGCGGTTGAGGGCACTCTGCTCGGCGGCGTCATCGGGCATGTACTCGCGATGCTGCTTGGCGTCGAAACTCTCCTCGAACACACGGCAGCCGTTGCGCTTGATGATGCGTCCTGGCACGCCCACGACGGTGCAGTTGTCGGGCACGTCCTTGACGACAACCGAGTTGCCGCCGATTTTGACGTTGTTGCCGATGCGGATGTTGCCGAGCACCTTGGCGCCTGTGCCCACGGTGACGTTGTTGCCCAGGGTGGGGTGGCGTTTGCCGGTCTCGTTGCCGGTACCGCCGAGCGTGACGCCCTGATAGAGTACGCAGTTGTCGCCCACAATGGTGGTCTCGCCAATAACGACGCCCATGGCGTGGTCGATAAAGAAGTGCTTGCCAATCTGCGCGGCAGGGTGAATCTCGACGCCGGTGATATGGCGGGTGAGCTGCGAGAGCACACGGGCGAGCGATCGGTGGCCGTGCTCCCAGAGCCAATGCTCGGTACGTGGTTCCACTTGGCGTGAAGACCGGGGTACGAAAGGAAAATGACCAGACCGTTTTGCGCGGCGGGGTCCTGCGCTTGGACGGTCTTGATGTCCTCGCGAATGGTATTGATAAAGCTCACTGACCGCCCTCCCTTAGCGCCATGGCAATGCGATTCAATAAAGTATAGCGATTCGCTAGGGATTAGGAAGAGCAATCTTTCACGGCTTACGTGACAGGTGTCAGTTATGCATACTTGCTGGTAATGGAGTCATGCTTTTGTGGGGTTGCGCACGAGGGGGCGCCGCAACCGTATACTGGTCAACTTGGACGTATCCGCGCCCACAACTGAGAGGTTTTACTTCATGGGTTTCATTAATTTTATCGCCGAGTTGCTCAAAGACCCGCGCACCGCGATCGCCAGTTGGATTGCCGCCGGCCCGCTTATGGCCTACGGCTGCGTGTTCCTGATCATCTTTATCGAGACGGGCGTAGTGTTCTTCCCGTTCCTTCCCGGCGATTCGCTGCTGTTCGCCTCGGGCTTCTTTGCCCACAACGGCGGCTTTAACATCGTGGCGCTTCTGGCCACCGCATGGGCCGCTGCCATCTTGGGCGATCAGTGCAACTTTATGATCGGTCATTTCTTTGGCAAAAAGATCATTGCTTCGGGCAAGGTGAAGGCCATGACGCCCGAGCGCATCAAAAAGTCCGAGGATTTCTTGGACAAGTGGGGTCACCTAGCCATCTTCCTGGGCCGCTTCTTCCCGTTTATCCGCACCTTTGTGCCCTTTATCGCCGGCATGGGCGGCATGCACTGGCGCAACTTTGTCATCTTTAACGTGCTGGGCGGCATTACCTGGTCGACGGTCTTTACGCTGCTGGGCTACTTCTTTGGCGGCATTCCCTTTGTACAGGAGCACTTTGAGCTGCTGATTATCGGCATCGTCGCCGTGTCGATCATCCCGACTGTGGTCGGTCTGGTTAAGGCTAAGCTGGGCAAAAAGAACGCGTAGCTCGAGCCAGCGCGCAAACCGTGCCGTTGAGGCCCGTCACCGCTTACGGTGGCGGGCCTCTTTAGTTTCGGTCAAATGAAAATACTTTACTTAGTTAAAGAAAAGCGTTTTATCAGACGCGTACGGGGAGTACAATCTCGTGCATGCGAATCGACGTGCCATCGGCTTTGATGCCGTTCGCGTGTCCCGTCCGGCTCTACGCTCCGGGCGTGCGACGTTGCGACGCGGTCGGCTTCGGTCTTTGCGTGCGGGTTCGCGAGTATGCAACTGTGTATGTAAGGAGCGACATATGACTGTCGAGAAGAAGGATATCGATTGGGGTAGCCTCGGCTTTGGCTACATGAAAACCGATTACAGCTACGAGGCTCATTGGAAGGATGGCAAGTGGGACGAGGGCGGCCTGACCACCGACCACACCCTGCATGTTTCCGAGTGCGGCGGCATCTTCCATTACTGCCAGGAGGTCTTTGAGGGCCTGAAGGCCTACACCGCCGAGGACGGCAGCATCGTCTGCTTCCGTCCCGACATGAACGCTGAGCGTATGTATAACTCTGCCCAGCGCCTCGAGATGCCCCCGTTCCCCAAGGACAAGTTTGTCGAGGCCGTCAAGCAGGTCGTTTCTGCCAACGCCGCCTGGGTTCCGCCCTTCGGCTCCGGTGCAACCCTGTACGTGCGTCCGTTTATGATCGGCTCTGGTGACGTGATCGGCGTGGCTCCCGCTCCTGAGTACACGTTCCGCATTCTCGTGACCCCGGTCGGTCCGTACTTTAAGGGTGGCCTCAAGCCCGTCAAGCTGCGCGTTTCCGAGTACGACCGCGCCGCACCGCACGGCACCGGCAACATCAAGGCTGGCCTGAACTACGCCATGTCCCTCAAGCCCACTATGGAGGCCCATCGCGAGGGCTATGCCGAGAACCTGTATCTCGACTCTGAGTCCCGCACCTATGTCGAGGAGACCGGCGGCGCGAACGTTCTGTTCGTGAAGGAGGACGGCACGCTCGTCGTTCCGCAGTCGCACACCGACTCCATCTTGCCCTCCATCACCCGTCGTTCGCTTGTTCAGGTTGCCGAGGACCTGGGCATGACCGTTGACCAGCGTCCCGTCGAGTGGGCTGAGGTCAAGTCCGGCACCTTTGTTGAGTGCGGCCTGTGCGGCACCGCTGCCGTCATTTCCCCGGTGGGCGAGATCGACAACAAGGTCTATGGTGCCGATGAGACCGTGACCTTCCCGGCTGGCTACACCGAGATTGGCCCCGTGATGAAGAAGCTCCGCGAGACCCTGACCGGCATCCAATCTGGTGCTGTCGAGGATAAGCACGACTGGGTTTACACCGTCGCGTAAGCTGCCATAGCTGTTCGGCCCGAGGGCAACCTTCCTTTCCGGCGCGTCCTCGGACATGCAAGAACCTCCGCAGCGCACTTCGTGCGGCGGAGGTTCTTTCGTCCTGCGGAGTGCGCCGGAAAGGAAGGCCGCGCTTTTGTTTTGGTTCGCGCCATGTGGGGGTGGTGGCGACGTGCATTTTTGCGAGTATTTTGCAATCGAAGGCCCCTGCATACCGACCTCGGGCAAAAATCGGGATTTCTCGATGTTTTCTACGGATGATGGGCGGGGTTACGGGCTGGCAGCGTTTGATTTGCAGGGATATTCGCGGTCTTTGGCATTTATCGTAGCGCCCGAAGCCCTTGGTTATGTTGAATACTCCTAAAAATGCACGGCGCTTAGAGGGGGACCTCGCGAAAAAGGAAACCGCCCCGTCGAAGTATGCATTCGACGGGGCGGTTTATACATTTGGACGATTAAGGATGCGCTGTCAAACTACTAGAACTTGACGGTCGGGGCCTGGCGGGCTGCTTCGGCGGCCTCGAAGCCCTGGCGCTCCTTAAACTGGAAGATGCCGGCAAAGATGACAGCCGGGAACGTCTGAATGGCGTTGTTGTAGCTGAGCACGCAATCGTTGTAGCTCTGGCGTGCATAGCTAATCTTGTTCTCGGTATCCTCGAGCGATGCCTGCAGCTGCGTAAAGTTGGTGTTTGCCTTAAGATCGGGATAGGCCTCGGCTACGGCGAAGAGCTGGCGCAGCGCACCGGTCAGCACGTTGTCGGCTTCCATCTTGGCCTCGGGCGTGGTGGCCTTGACGGCGGTGTTGCGCGCGCTGATCACGGCGGAGAGCGTCTCCTGCTCGTGCTTGGCGTAGCCCTTGACGGTCTCGACCAGGTTGGGGATCAGGTCGTTGCGGCGCTGCAGCTGCGTATCGATGTTCTGCCAGGCGTTATCGATGCGGTTACGCTTGGTGACCATGTTGTTGTAGATGCCGGCGATGGCGCAGACAATCACAATGACAACAACGATGCCGATGATGACGGTAATCATGATGTCTCCGTTTCGAATGGCCGCGGCGGCATGCGCCAGCTGCCGTTGGTATAACGCTACTAGTATACCCGCAACGTTTTGCCGTGCCGAACTTTCCGGTAAGCGTTATGTTTTCGGCGGGGTTGGCACCGGGGCAAAGCGCGCGAGGTACAGGTGTAAGATATGCGACAGATTGACGAACGTTGTCTTTGCCCTGAGGATGGCGATACCAGTGGACCTTCGCATTAAGAAAACCTACCGCGCCCTGTTCGATGCCTTCACCGAGCTTCTCGAGGAGCATCGTTTTGAGGACCTGACGGTTGCCATGCTGTGCGACCGTGCCATGATTCGCCGCACGACGTTCTACAAGCACTTTCGCGATAAGAACGATTACTTTGCCTTTTATATCGATGAGCTCATGTCGGGCTTGCCGCAAAAACAGCCCGATGAGGCCGGCGCAGTGTCTGCCGAGGACGTGCGCGCGCTTCGGCACGCGATTTTGGACGATGCCATGGATTTGATTCTGGCGCACGAGCAGCTCATGGATAACATTTTGGCAAGCAGCATGTCGGGCATGTTGACCAACGTTATTTGCGACCGCATTGCCCGCTCCATCCGCGAGCGTGTGATGAACGTGCTTGCCGAGGATGCCCTGGCCCCCGTGTCACTCGAGACGACGTCTGAGTTTGTCGCCGGCGGTATTATTCGACTTTTCACGATATGGTGGGAATCGGGCCACGATCTTGAGCGTCGACCTGAGATAGCCGACGTGGTCGATGCACTGTTCGAGCGAACCATGACGCCGGTGCATCATTAAAAGTGGCGGAGAGAGGGGGATTCGAACCCCCGGAACGCTCTCGCGCTCAACGGTTTTCAAGACCGCCGCATTCAACCGCTCTGCCATCTCTCCGTGAGTCGTAATGATAGCATCGTTTTGAATTTGCAACAGGGAAGGCGAACGATGACGATCACCGAAATCGACGAGAAGTTCATGCGTGAGGCGCTGGCGGAGGCGCGCGCCGCCGCGGCGGTGGGCGAGGTGCCCATCGGAGCCGTAGTGGTGCGCGCGGGCGAGATTGTCGCGCGGGCGCATATCGTCGCGAGCTCGATCAGGATCCTTCGGCTCATGCCGAGTTTGCGGCCCTGTGCGCTGCCGCTCGGTCGCTCGGTCGCTGGCGCCTTTCCGATTGCACGGTCTACGTGACGCTCGAGCCTGCTGCATGTGTGCGGGGCTTATGGTTAACGCGCGCGTGGGGCGCTGCGTGTATGGCGCGAGTGATGCCAAGGCGGGCGCGCTGGGTTCGCTGTATGACCTGAATGCCGATTCGCGCCTGAATCATCGGTTTAACGTGACCGCCGGCGTGCTGGCAGACGAGTGTCGTGAGGTGTTGAGCAGCTATTTTAGTAGGCTGCGTGGCACCGATGGTGCTGGCTGCGGTTGTGGGGCCGATCTTGAAGCACACGCCGCTCACGCCGCAGCACTTGCAGGTGCCGGTGAGGATACTGACACGGCGGTTGACTTTGGTCCTGCGTGCCGCCGGCCCCGCCGTGTGCTGCTGGCGATCGACTCCTTTAAGGGTAGCGTGTCGAGTGCGCGGGCAGAGGAGGCCGTTGCCGAAGGCGTGCGCCGCGTTTGGCCCGATCCCGAGCTGCGCGCTTTGCCGCTGGCAGATGGTGGCGAGGGAACGCTCGATGCCGTTGCCGCGTGCGGCGGTGAGATTGTGACCTGCGAGGTGGCAGGTCCCCTGGGCAAGCGCACGTCTGCCCGGATGCTGGTTGATGTCGAGCGCGAGTCCGCGGTCATCGAGATGGCCGAGGCGGCCGGCATTGGGTATTCGCCTTGCACGGAGTCGTCGGCGCTGGCTGCTACAACCTATGGCGTGGGCGAGCTCATGCTTCGCGCGGTTCGCAAGGGCGCAAAGACACTCTATATTGGTCTGGGCGGCAGTGCCACCAACGACGGTGGCGCCGGCATGCTGCAGGCGCTGGGCGCGCGTGTGGTCGATGATCAGGGATGCGATGTCGCCCCCGGTCTTGCAGGCCTTGAGCGGGTGGCGAGCGTTGATTTGGCGCCCGCGCTGCAGGCTTTGGATGGCGCTCGTATCGTTGTGCTTTCGGATGTCGAGAACCCACTCGTGGGGCGTCGCGGCGCGCTTGCGGTGTTCGGCGGACAGAAGGGTCTGCCGGCTGATGATGCCGAGGCGCTGAGCAGGTGCGACAGCTGGATGGTCGGCTACGGTCGCTTGCTCGACGCTGCGATTGCCGGAGCTCGAGCCCAGGGGTTGTTGCGCACACCTGAGGGCGCACGGACATTTGGCTCGGTGCTCGGCGTGCCCGGCGCAGGTGCGCCGGCGGCCTGGGTGCCGCGCTGCTGGCGCTCGGTGCGGAGCTACGCTCGGGTGTGGAGACGGTGCTCGATCTCGTGGGGTTTGACGAGCGTGTACGCGATGTCGACCTGGTCATAACGGGCGAGGGCAATATGGACGAGCAATCCGCCGCCGGTAAGGCGCCGGTGGGCGTGGCCCGCCGTGCCAAGCGCTATGGCAAGCCGGTTGTTGCCGTCGTGGGCGGTCGTGCCGACAACCTGGATGCGGTGTATGAGCAGGGCATCGACTTGGTGCTTCCGATCTGCCGCAAGCCCATGCCCCTCGACCAGGCGCTCGGTGTGCAAGAAGCCACAACCAACCTCATCTGTGCCGGTGAAGCGGCTGCTCGATCCTGCGACCTCGGCCGCCTCTAAAACCAATTCGAAGCTGGCTGCCCTGGGCCTTGCGTCGGACCGTTTGCCTCGAAGTGGTGTTGTCTGGGAATCGGAGACTATGCACTTCGGGTGTTGACGCCGCCATTTATGTGCCATTAGTAGATTGCTCTTCGTTCAGTTGTTCGCCAATTAATCATGCCAATTAATTACCATTTCGGGCGAAGACGTGGATTATCTCCATGATGGGCCTCTTTGGGCATAATGTTGTCTTTAACTGTCCTTAATCAATAGATCGCTCTTGGGAAGAGAAGGCGACACCAGAGGGGGAGAAGGGAATTGGAGAGGAAAGTTTTCGGCGGGGGGGGCAGAGAGTCGCTGCTCTCTGCCTTGCGCTGGTTCTCGGCTTCGGATGTTTATCCGTTGGCGCGACGGCCGGTGTCGCATATGCGGCCACGGAATCGCGGACTGCGTATACTGCGGAGCAGTTTGAGATCACCCAGGACGGCGTGACCTATTCGTGCGAGACCACGGATAAGGGCACGGCGGAAATCACATGTATTGTTGCCGACGACAGTGTGACCGCGGTGAGTGTACCCAGCTCCATCGCGCATGGTGGCCAGACCTACAAAGTCACCGAACTTTTTTTCTCGTCTAGTATCGTGGCCAAGAACGTTGAGCAGCTGACGCTCCCCGACACGCTCGAAAACATGCGCGGATGGTATTTCCGGAAGTTCGTAAAGGTCAAGGAGCTCCATATCCCTGGCTCCATCAAGGACTTCAGTTGCACGCTGCAAAACGCCGGCTCGCTCGAAAAACTCTATTTCGATGAGGGCGTCGAGAAGATTAGCGCCAACTCGATGGTCACGGGCTGCAAAAGCCTTTCGGAGATCGATCTCCCCTCCACCCTCAAAATGATTTCGGGCCCGAGCGCCTTCGGGGGGGGCTACGGCCCTCACAAGCATCGAGTTTCCAAAAGATGTCGCCTTCGCCGACACCATAACGGGCGTGCTCAAAGGCTGCACGTCTCTGACAAGCGTGTCGTTGCCCGCATCGGTTACGAAGATCCCCTCGCACATGTTTGACGGATGCACCTCTCTAACGTCCGTCACCGCGCTGAGCGAAATTGAGTCCATCGGAGATGGGGCGTTTCAGAATTGCTCGAGTTTGACCGGCATCGATTTCCCGGGCACATTGACGAGCATCGGATCCTCTGCTTTCCAGGGGTGCGCCAGCCTGGTGAGCGTGCCCAATCTAAGCAAGGTGACAAACATGGGCTGGGGGGCTTTCTACAAGTGCAAAAAGCTGCGGGCGTCCGTGGACCTGTCCTCGCTTCAGAGCATTCCGGGCTATGCGTTCTGCTACGCGCCGGTTAAGATCGTGGGGCTTTGCGACAGCTTGAGGAGTATCGGTGACTGGGCCTTTATCCAGAGCAACGTTGCCGTCCAGCTCCCCAGGACACTTGAGACAATTGGCAACTACGCCTTCTATTACGGCACGTTGCCGGAGCAGTTTTCCATTCCGGATTCCGTGACTTCCGTTGGCACGGCAGCCTTCTCGGGCGTAGATGGCGTGAAGGATGTGACGATCGGGCGCGGCCTCACCAAAATACCCTCGGGTATGTTTGACGGCAGCACGGTTCAAAAGATCACAATCGAAAACAGCATGGACGACATCACCGGCTCGGAGAACCTCCCGTTCTTTGGCGTCGATATCGTCTACACGCGCGAGTCCATCGATGACGGCGTCGGCGATACCGTGAGCAATGACAGCACCAAGACCCTTCAGGAGCTGGTCAACGAGGCCCCCGATGGCAAGGAAACCGTCATCACCCTGAAAAAGCACGTGAAGCTCGGCTCCACGCTCACGATTCCTATCGGGAAGATGATTAAGATCACGTCGGATGAGCCCTATACCATCTTGGCAACAAAGAATAGTGACGTCTCCGTACTGGTCAATGTTGCCGAGAGGGCATCCCTCGAGCTGTCGGGGAAAGCGTCTCTGAGGGGTCGTTACAACAAGGGCGCCATTATTTCTAGCAAGGGAGCAGTTGTGCTCTCTGACGAGGCCGTTGTGTGCGACGGCGCTGCGAACACCGTCAATACGGGCGTCATCGACGTGTCGGGAGACAAGGCTTCGCTTACCATGACGGGCGGCGTTATCGAGCAGTGCGAACTTAAGGACGCGTATTGCGGCGCTGTCCACGCGAAGGACGGCGCTCATGTTGTCATGAAGGGCGGCGTTATCCGTAAGAACGGAATCGTCGTTACCGGAGACACTAACGGCTATCACCTCACATCTTCTGGCGTCATGTTGGTGGGCAATGCCCGCTTTGACATGAGCGGAGGCAGCATCGAGGGCAACAGCGGCTATCGAGGCAGCGCGGTCCTTGCGTACAGTGAGGGGGAGGGCGATAGCCAAAGAGCCAAGTTCACGATGACTGGTGGTCAGATTTCCGGCAACAGGAGCAGTAAACTGGAGGCGGGGTCCTTAGATCCCTCTGGAGCAGTTCACATTGAGGCAACGCCGAGTTCACCATGGAGGATGGAGAGATTAAGAACAACGTTGCGTCTGGCAACGGCAAAGGCGGCGGAGTGTGTGTGGTCGACCCGGGCTGCCAAGGCGGGAAAAGGGGGAATACTGCTTTCACCATGCAAGGCGGGTCCATATCTGGCAACTCCGCTTCCGCCGGCGGAGGCGTCTATACCTATTCAGGCGTCTATACCTATTCGAATAACGTCACGCTCAGCGCAGGCGAGATCAAAGACAATACTGCTTGGAGCATGGGCGGCGGCGTGTATAGCGAAGGTAACGAGGCTCATGGCTATGGCACGCTCCACATCGAAAACGCCCTCGTTGTTGATAACCATGCGAAAGAGCAAGGCGGCGGCATGTGGTTCTGCCCGACCGGAGATGCCAAGGTCTACGTCCAGAACGGCGGCCTGATCGCCAGGAACACGGCCAATGGGGCGGGAGACGACCTTGTCTTCATCGGCTTCAAAGACGCCAAATACAAACTGACCTTGGCCAACCGCGCTCCGGGCGGCGGAAAGGTCAACTGGTACAAAGACGGTGGGCTGTTTAACCCCGAAGGCACTTATGCGGCAACAAACCACGATGTCCCGCGATTCACGCCCGATGGTGACAACGGCGAGCCTCTGTCCTTTACCGACGCCACGCCGAACGTCGCGCTTAAATCTGTGATGAGCGAGGATGTGTATAACCTCGGCGCCGGTCAGACGTCGCTGACGATCTCCGGCAATACGGCGCCGTTGGGAGGCGGCATCGGCGCCAACGGCGGTGTTGTCATCGGCAGGTCCGAGAACATCAACATTCCAGTCAAAAAGGTCTGGGAGAACCCTAAGATCCCCCATCCTAATAAGGTCAAAATAAATCTCAAGAACGGCGATACCGTCATCGATTCGATCACCCTGAGCGAGTCTGACGGCTGGGAGGGCGTCTTCTCCAACCTGCCGCAGCGTGATGCTTTCGGCTCCGTGATCGCCTACACCGTGGCCGAGGACCCCGTCGAGGGCTACAGCTCGAAGGTCACCGGCGACGCCGAGCGCGGCTTCACCGTGACCAACGCCTCCACGGCCAAGGTCTCGGTGCCCGTCGAGAAGAAGTGGGTCGGCCCGGCGGCCAAGAAGGCCACCGTGCGCCTGCTCGCCGACGGCGAGGACGCCGGCCAGTCGATCGAGCTCAACGAGTCCAACGGCTGGAAGGGCTCCTTCAAGGGCCTGCCCAAGTACTCCGAGTCCGGCTCCGAGGTCCGCTACACCGTGGCCGAGGTGCCCGTCGAGGGCTACAGCTCTAAGGTCACCGGCGGCGCCAAGGACGGCTTCACCGTGACCAACACTGTGAAGACGGGCGAGCTCGACGTCTCCAAGACCGTCGCGGCGCGCGAGGGCCTGGCGGTCGACGCGGACAAGATATTTAAGTTTGTGGTTGAGGCCACCGATGCCATGGGCCGCAAAGTATCCGGCACCTACGGTGACGCGACGTTCGAGGACGGCAAGGCGACCCTCAAGCTCAAAGATGGCCAGACGGCGAGGATCACGGGGCTGCCCGCGGGAACTGCCTACACGGTGACCGAACGTGCCGCCGAGGGCTACACGACCGCGGTGAACGGAGCCGAGGGATCCAGGGCCGATGGCTCCATCTCGGCCGATCAGGTCGCCTCCGCCGCCTTCACCAACACCTTCGACCCCGCCCCCGCCACGGCGTCCGTCCCCAAGCTCACCAAGGTGCTCGCTGGAGGCCGCAAGCCCGGCCTCCAGGAGGGGGAATTCACCTTCGAGCTCTCCCTCACCGACGGTGCGGGCAATGTTCTCGAGGGCTACCCAATCGAGGCGAAGAATGACAAGGACGGCAAGGTTTCCTTTGGCGAGCTCAGCTTCACCAATCTGGGCACCTACCACGCGACCGTGACCGAGAAAGCAAGCGGCGATGTCTGATTGAGGACGATGCGCACGCCTACACCTTCGACATCACGGTGACTCAGACTGGCGCCGGCCTTAAGGCGAGATCTCCAACGAGCGGGGCAAGAAGACTTTCACCAACACCTTCACGCCGCACGACAACACCAAGACCGTCACCAAGGCGGACGCCTCGGGCGCCAAGGTCGATGTGGATGGCAAACCGGTGGGCGTGGGCGATACCCTCACCTATACCATCGGCTGGGCCAATAACAGCGTCGACGACAGGGGCGCCGCGCAGGCGGCCGACGTGACGGTGACCGATGTCCTGCCCAAGGGCGTTAACTATGTTGAGGGTTCTGCCGACGGTGCCGCCTACGATGCCGCGGCACGCACCCTTACCTGGTCTCTTGGTCAACAGAATGCAGGCGCTACGGGCACGTTGAGCTTCGACGTGATTGTTTCTGCCGATGCCGCTACGGTCGACGACATCGCCAATACCGCAAAGGTCGAGGTGGGCGAGAACGAGTCGCAGACCAACACGACCCACAACAGCGTGTCCCGCGAGGGCAGCCTCACCGTCAAGAAGACGGTCGTCGGCGGCGACAGCCAGCGAGAGTTCGGCTTCACGGTCGCGCTGACCGACGGGGACGGCGAGCCCGTCTCCGGCACCTTCGGCAAGGGCGAGCACGCCGTGACGTTCGCGGACGGCAAGGCGAACTTCACGCTTAAGGATGGCGGGGAGAAGATCATTTCCGGCCTACCCGTGGGCGCGCACTATACCGTGACCGAGGATGCCGCCGAGGGCTACGCGACCACGGCCGAGGGGGCCGAGGGCGCCGTGACCGAGCAGGCGCGACTGCGGCGTTCACCAACACGTACGGAACGGCCACCGAGGGCAGGGACGTCTCCACCGCGGGACTCTTCACCAAGACGCTCGACGGCCACCGAGGGCAGGGACGTCTCCACCGCGGGACTCTTCACCAAGACGCTCGAGGGCCGCGACTGGGCGGAGGGCGACAGCTTCCAGTTCGCGCTCGCGGGCGAGGGCGGCGCTCCCATCGCCCGAGGCTCTGCCGACGCTCCAAGACCGTCAGT
>JAQCYU010000020.1 GCA_027682925.1 Coriobacteriaceae bacterium AF45-21 | reverse complement strand
GAGTGCCACCGCCATCGCAATGATGCCGAGCAGCCACAGCACGAGCACGCGCGCGGCGAGGGCGATGCGCCTCGACGGCACCGCGAGCAGGTTGGCAAGGCCGGACGCCTCGCGCTCACCGTAGCCACAGCACGAGCACGCGCGCGGCGAGGGCGATGCGCCTCGACGGCACCGCGAGCAGGTTGGCAAGGCCGGACGCCTCGCGCTCACCGTCGACATCCAGGCCGCACACGATCGCGACCATGAGGGGCATGAGCGCACCGATAAGCTGGACGAACGCGTCCGTGCCGAGTCGCGGATCCCACGGCGCCACGCCGAAGTAGGCCCCGCAGGCAACGCCGGCGATAAGGCCGCACGCCAGGTGCAGCGCGATCAACGGGGAGCGCTTGAGCCGCACGCACTCCGAGAGCACGGCGCGCCATAGGGTCATCCGGGACGTCTGGCCAACGCTCGAGCCAACATGCCTTCCGCTTCCCATCACAGTTCCTCCGATCCCCTGAACCAGACCGCGCCGACGACCGTGAGCAGCACGAACGCCGCCGCGCAAACCGCGAGCGCCGCCGCCTGAACAGGCCCGAAGGACCCGATCGCAGCCGCGAGTCCGGGCGACGCCGAGAGCGGCTCAGCCGTGGGCAGCACAGGCAAGAAGGCGCTCGGCATGATGACAGAGGCCGCCGGCGGAAGCGCCCACCACAGGCCTCCCACCGCGGACCACGCGAAGCCCCCGCCGATCTGCACCGCAAGCGGCACCAGCACGCCAGCGAGCATGCCGACCCGGCAGACAAGGAAGAGCGTCACCGGAATCATCCACGAAGTCGAGATGACGATCGTCACCGCAGCGGCCGCCATCGCGGGAACCGATGGCCCACCCGGGTTCACGACGGCACCCACGAGGTACACGGCGAGTACGCAAGCGTTCGAGAGCGCCGAGAGCGCGAGGCACCAGAGCGCCTTCGCCCACCAGCCTGTCCGAGCGGAGCCGGGCTGGAGAGCGGCACGTGGCCGCGCAGCCGCGCATCGTAGTTGGCCACGCACGCGGAGATGAGCGTGAGCGCCACGGGCAAGAGCAGCACGTAGTAGTAGTTCCATGCCGAGAACGAGAGCCCGGCACTCATGCCGAAGCGCCCCGAGAGCGGGCCGAAGAGCAACGGGAACGGCAACGCAAGCGCGATGGCGACCTTGACCGGCGCCCCGTGGGAGCTCTTCAGCGCTTCGGAGCGCAGGGCGCGGAAGAGGCCGGGACGGCGCGCTGATCCCGCCTGCGGCACCGACCTCGCGACGCGCTCGGACACAGCAGCAGACCGGCTCATGCGGCCACCCCCGTCCGTCGGCACACGTCCATGAACAGGGCCTCGAGGTCCTGGCCCCTCTGAAGCGGCGCCTGGTAGGCGAGCCGGCCGCCCGTAATGATGCCGATGTCGTCGGCCGTCTGCTCCACCTCACCCAGGATATGGCTCGATACGATGACCGTCATGCCGCGCTTGGGGAAGCTGCGGATGAGCCCACGCAGTTCCTCGATGCCGATGGGGTCGAGCCCGTTGGTGGGCTCGTCCAGGATGAGAAGCCGCGGGCTCGCGAGCAGCGCGATCGCGATGCCGAGCCGCTGCTTCATCCCCAGGCTGAAGCGCCCGGCGCGCTTGGACCCGGTGTCGGTGAGGTCGACCGTCTCGAGCACCTCGTCGATGCGCCCCTCCGGGATGCCGAGCAACGTGGTGCGCACGAGCAGGTTCTCTCGCGCCGTGAGGTTGGGGTAGAGCGGCGGCTGCTCGATGAGCGAGCCGATGGAATACAGGTCGTTTCGACTCCACGGATGGCCATCGACCAGGATCTGCCCCGAAGTGGGGCGCAGCATCCCCGTGACCATCTTGAGCGTGGTGGACTTGCCCGCGCCGTTGGGGCCGAGCAGGCCGTACACGCGCCCCTCCCCCACGTGCAGGCTCACGCCGTCGACCGCCATCTGCGCGCGGCTGCCGCGGCCGAACCGCTTCGTGAGCCCGCGCGTCTCCAATACGTATGCCATGAGAGCCTCCATCCCAAGGATTACTTACTTGCAATTCCTAGGGTGAAGGCCGTTTCTAAAGAAGCGTTAAAGGCCGGAAGATAAACTCACGATAGCTGCCCGGGACAAGGGTCAACTGCAATTGGGGCAGGCCGCACAGCGCGTGCGGGGGCCTGCCCCCGATGTCGCGCATCGTCGGCGTCAACAACGTCATGGCACACAACAACTAGCGCGGACGGCGATCGAAAGACGGTCGCCGTTCGTCTTTCGTCTTCTACCTTCTGCGTCGTAAACGACAATACTCAGCGGTATACGTGAGCAGTGCGGCTATCATGGTATTTTACCGATATCCGCACTGCTCACGTATATGCGCGGCAACCCATGCCAGACAAAGGAACGCCATGGATACTACCGATAGCGCCTATGGCGACAAACTCATCCGTCTCGATACGTTCGATACCGCCGTGGCGGTCGACCCCAGCGCCGAGGACGACGCCAAGCGTCGGTTTATGACGCTTATTCTCCAGACGGCCCACCGCGACAACGGCAACATCGGGCACGTGCTGCGCGCGACCAACACGAGCGGCGAGGTCTTTGCCGTCAAGCTACTCAAGGACAACGCCGTCCTTTCCGGCCAAGCCCCCGACCGCTCCGCCGAGCAATCGGCCGCTCACCTGGCCAACACCGCCGCGCTGTTCGAGGAGTACCGTCATCTGTGTACCGTCTCGCACCTGCGCGGATTTCCGCGCGTCTATGGCTACGGATTGTGCGAGGATAACCCGCTCATCCTCATGGAGTGGGTCGAGGGCACCTCGCTCAAGCAGGCGCTGCCCCTGCTTCCGCACGACGCCTCGGGCGGGCTGACCACCCAGATGGTCGCCGCCGTCGGAAACGCCGTGCTTCGTGCGCTCTTGATGACCCAGGGGCTCGTGAATCCGGTCGTCCATCGCGACCTGTCGCCTGCCAATATCATGTTCCGCACCACCAGCCGAACGCTCGAGCAGCAGATTGCCGATTGCTCCTTTGACCCCTGCCTCATCGACATGGGCTCCGCGACCATGGCTCTCGGCGACGACACGATCACCCGGCGCGCCGACATCTGGCGCTTTGCCACGCCCGCATACGCCGCGCCCGAGATGCTCACGCAGGATATCGAAGGCATCGCGGCCCTTCGCCGCTCGCCGGCAATCGACGTCTATGCGCTTTCGAGCATTCTGTACCAGCTCTACAGCGGTCGCAAACCGTTTGACTTTGAGTCGACGGACGCCGCCGCAACCGGCTCGTTCTATCTCGTAAAGACCAAGACCAAGCCGGCACCGCTCGAGCCGCGCTGCGAGGGCGATGAAGCGCTCGTCCAAATCATCATGAAGGGTCTCTCAGTCGAGCAGTGCGATCGTCCCACCGAGCAGCAGATGCTCGAGGCGCTCTCTGCATACCTCCCCGCTGCAGAATCTGAGGGCCGTGAGGGCGCGGGCAGTGACGCCGCAATCGACATCGACGCCGGTACACACCTTAAGGTCGACGTCGCCGGCGAGCGCGCGAGAGAGATCCTGGAGCAGGCCCGGCACGATGCCATGACCCGCCGCCGCTTTATTATCGGTGGCGTCGTTGCAGCCGTTGCGGGGCTCGGCGTTATCGGGGCGGCGACCCATGGCTTTGGCATCCCCGACTACCTGGACGGCATCCGCGGTTCGCTTGACGACTACACTTGGGATCAGCTGCAGGAGATTTCGCTCAAGATTAAGGCCGCCGAGACCCGTAGCGAGGCACGCGGGATTGCCAAGCGCTATCACCTGCTCGATGCCGATGGGCATATCCCCTATCCGTGTACCAAGCGTGTCACGCTCACCAACGGGCTGCAGGTTGGCGCGCAGCTTGTGGGCATCCGCCACGATGAGCTTCTGGACGGGACGGGCAAGGCCGGGCTGACGTTTATGTTCGATGTGGGTATTGCCGAGCGCAACGCTGCGGCTGAACCGCCGAGCGCCGGCTGGGCAGATTGCGAGCTGCGGGAATGGCTCAACGGCGACGGCCTTAAGCTGCTGCCCAACGAGTTGCGCGCGCTCATTAAAGGGGTCAAGAAGGTCTCGAACAATGTGGGCGCCGCCAACAGCGCATCGTGCCTGAGCGAGTTACCCGCAACCCTTTGGCTGCCCGCCATGGTCGAGCTGTGCGGTACGCAACCGCCCGATTCGTTTACCGAGGACTATCACTACCTGGCAGACATCTACAACGGCGAGGGCAAGGAGTATCAGCTCTTCCGCGAGCTCAAGGTGAGCCCGTATTCCACGAACGAGACGATGGTCCGCCAGTGGAAGGGCAAGGACACCTGCTGGTGGGAGCGCACGGTGAGCCCCGACACATCGGAGAGCGAAGGCACGCTCTATATGAACCGCGTGGGGCACGACGGCGACGTCTTTACGTACGCAACGCCTGCGGAAAGGCCAAACAAGCTAACCTGTGTGATCCCCGGGTTCTGTATCTAGGCGGCGGGCGTCTTGCCGCAACGGGACCCCTCCCCGTCAATTGTCTTGATCTGTAACAGTAAGGGGTCAAAAACCTCTCTAGATGTTACAAATCAAGACATTTGAGTTGACCGCGGACGGTTTGTCTCGATCTGTAATATCTAGCAGGAAAAACGGTCCTTAGGCGTTACAGGTTGAGACGTTAAGTTGTGGCTCGATGTAATGTCTCGATCTGTAACAGTTACTCGACAAAAACGGGTCTAGTTGTTACAGATTGAGACATTAGACCGGCTACGGTCCGCCGACCTGGCTATCACCTCGACCAATACCAGAACGTCATACATTTCAATCTCCACTGGACACCCCCAGGGGGTATGGGTGTATAGTATCGGATGGTTAACATTTCCGACACTACGTCACAGAAAGGAGAAGCCATGGCTCAAGATACGTTTGACGTGGGCGGCATGACGTGCGCCGCCTGCCAGGCGCACGTGGACCGTGCCGTGAGCAAGCTCGACGGCGTCCAAAGCGTCGCGGTCAACCTGCTCGCCGGCTCCATGCTGGTCGACTACGACCCCGCGCAGGTCTCCCCCGACGACATCTGTACCGCCGTCGATCGCGCGGGTTATTCGGCCTCGCCCGTTAGCACGGGCACCGATGCCGCCAACTCAAACGGCAACGCGCAAGCCAGGTCCGGCGCCGCCCATATGGAGTCGCCGACCAAAAAGTTGGAGGCCGCCGCCTCTGCCATGCGCACCCGCCTCATCGTCTCGATCGTATTCCTCATCCCACTGTTCTACATAGGCATGGGGCACATGCTCGGTTGGCCACTGCCCGGCGTCTTCACCGACCACACCCACAGCATGACGCTCGCGCTCACCGAGCTCGTCCTGCTCATTCCCATCGTCTACGTCAACGACGCATACTTTATCAACGGGTTTAAATCGCTTACGCACGGCGCGCTACCATGGACGCCCTTATTGCCGTGGGCGCCACTGCTTCCATCGCCTGGTCGCTCTACGCCATGTTCATCATGGCCGACCAGCTAGCCGCGGGCCAGGTCCACGAGGCCATGATGACGGGCATGGACAACCTGTATTTTGAGAGCGCCGGCACAATCCTGTCGCTCGTCACCGTGGGCAAATATCTCGAGACACGCAGCAAATCCAAGACCGGCGGCGCTATCGAGGCGCTCGTCGACTTAGCACCCAAGACCGCGACCGTCGTGGCCGAGGACGGTATCGAGGCCACCGTCGACGTCGATGCCATTCTGCCCGGCCAGGTGCTGCGTGTGCGCCCCGGCGAGTCCATCCCCGTTGACGGCGTGGTGCTCGATGGCAGCTCGGCCGTGGACGAAAGCGCGCTCACCGGCGAATCCATTCCCGTGGAGAAGACCGCCGGCGACACTGTCAATGCGGCCACGGTCAACCGCACGGGCTCGTTTACCTTCCGCGCCACGCGTGTGGGCGCCGATACGTCGCTCGCCAAGATTATCCAGCTCGTCGAGGACGCCAACGCTACCAAGGCGCCCATCGCCCGCATGGCCGACAAGGTCGCCGGCGTGTTCGTGCCCGTGGTGTTCGTGATTTCGGCCGTAACCTTTGCGGTGTGGATGGCACTGACCGGCAGCATCAACGAGGCGCTCACCTCCGCCGTGGCCGTGCTGGTGATCAGCTGTCCGTGCGCACTGGGTCTGGCCACGCCCGTCGCTATTATGGTGGGCACCGGCAAGGGCGCCGAGATGGGCATTCTGTTTAAGAGCGCCGAGGCGCTGGAGAACCTGCGCAGCGTGGGCACCGTAGTGCTCGATAAGACGGGTACGGTCACCCGCGGCAAGCCTGCCGTGACCGATATCGTGGTAGCCACGCGCGCTGACGGCTCACCCGCCATGAGCGAAAAGGCGCTGCTCAAGCTGGCCGCCGCGCTGGAGCGATCAAGCGAGCACCCGCTGGCCGAGGCGATTATGGCCGAGTGCGAGACACGCGGGATCGTCGCGCGCATGGTCGAGGACTTTACTGCCGTGCCCGGGCGAGGCGTTACGGCGCGCGAAGGGCAAAACGCCATTGCCGCTGGTAACGTGTGCCTGATGAACGAGTTGGGCGTTACCGTGCCCGCCGGTCTTGCCGAGCAGTTCGCTGCCGAGGGCAAGACGCCGCTGTTCTTTGCCAAGAACGGCGAGCTTGCCGGCACCATTGCCGTGGCTGACGAGGTCAAGGAGACGAGCGCCGAGGCCATCGCCGCGCTCCGCAAGCTCGGCGTCGACGTGCGCATGCTCACCGGCGACAACCGCGTGACGGCCGAGGCCATCGCCCGACGCGTGGGGCTCACCAACGAGCAGGTTATCGCCGACGTCCTGCCCGCCGACAAGGAACGCCACGTGCGCGAACTGCAGGATGCAGGCGGCAAGGTTGCCATGGTAGGCGACGGCATCAACGACTCCCCCGCCCTGGCGCGCGCCGACGTGGGCCTTGCTATCGGCACCGGCGCCGATATCGCCAAGGAGGGCGCCGACGTGGTACTCATGCGCAGCGACCTCATGGACGTCGCCCGCGCCATCGAGCTTTCGCGCGCCACGATCCGCAACATCAAGCAGGACCTGTTCTGGGCGCTGTTCTACAACGGCATCGGCATTCCGCTCGCCGCGGGCGTGTTCTTCCCCCTCACCGGTTGGCAACTCTCGCCGATGTTTGGCGCCGCGGCGATGAGCCTGTCGAGTGTCTGCGTCGTAAGCAATGCTCTACGCCTGCGAACCTTTAAGCCGAAAGTGGCAAAATAGGCTCACCATTAAGTCCATTTAGAACGGGTTTTCCAGGTGCCCGAGATTGACCTGAAAGAGGAGCGACGCGTACTTTGGTACGCGAGCGACGGCTTGAAGGTCAAGGTCGGGTGTCTGGGAAAGCCGACACAACAGAGAGGAATACCCATGCGATACACAATCAAGACTTCCGGCCTTATGTGCGGCCACTGCGACGCCACCGTCGAGACCGCGCTGCTCAACGTTGCAGGCGTAACCGACGCCGACGCCGATCACGAGACTCAAACCGTCCAGGTGGAGTGCGCCGACACCGTGACCGCCGAGCAGCTCGCCGCCGCCGTCGAGGGCGCCGGCGAGAAGTTCCACGCCCTATCCGTGACCGCCGCGTAGCAGCTACAGAAGCATTCGACCCCATCGACCAGAAACGAGGACCCGCCATGATGGCAGACCACAAATCGGTGACCCGCATGCTCAAGACGGCACGCGGCCAGATCGACGGCATCTTGCGGATGGTCGATGAGGACCGCTATTGCGTCGATATTTCCACACAGCTCATGGCCACACAGGCGCTCCTCGCGCGCATTAACGCCGACGTGCTCAAGGCGCATATCGAGGGCTGCGTGACTTCGGCAATCGAATCGGGCGACGAAGACCTCAAAGCCGCCAAGCTCGCCGAGATCGAACGCGTCGTCGACAAACTCTCCAAGTAATTGGGGCATTGGGAACAGGTACGTTTGCGCCACCTTGGTGCAGATTTACCTGTCCCCCTTGCACCAAAAGGGGTATAAAGGCGTGCAGTATATCGAACGAAAGGCAATTCGCATGAATGACTTTATGAAAGGTCGTAACGGCGCCGACGAGCTCACCATCGTGCTGGGCTTCATAGGAATTATTTTCGCGATGATCGGATCGATAGCCCGCATCCAGTGGCTCAGCTGGATTGCCATCGCCGTAATCGTGATTGGCGTGCTGCGCGGCCTGTCCAAAAATATCGACGCACGTCACAAGGAGAACGAGGCCTTTGTCGCCGCGACTGCAAACGTACCCGGCTTGGGCAAGTTTGTAGCTAGCTTGGGCGGTGGAGCTGCAGCGGCCAACGCCTCGCGTGCAGCCGGTACTAGCAAGGAAGACTTTGAACGTGCCAAGCGCACGGCCAAGAAGATGTGGAAGGGCCGCAAAACCACGGCCTATCTCAAGTGCCCCAACTGCGGCCAGATGCTCTCCGTTCCCAAGGGCAAAGGCAAGATCCGCGTCACCTGCCCCAAGTGCCACGCCAAGATGGAAACCCGCTCCTAGCGCCCGCACGCGGGACAAATTAATCAGGTTTGTTTGTCCCAAATCTTAAGTATTTGTTCGATAAAAAAGCCGAGGCCTCGTGTTGAGACCTCGGCTTTTTGTATGCGGCAACGGAGCTGCACCTTTGTCACATCTACGCCACACCGTCGCGGGCCAGCTCCTCGGCCAGCGCTTCGGCAGGCATGGCCATAATCGCGTCGAGCTCGGCGTCCACCTCGGGAATACGCTTCACCTTGAGCTTGCGTACCAGATCACCGCGACACATCACATGTATCGGCTCACGCAGAGCGCACAGGTCATCGAGCGGATTCTTGCGCGTCACCAGGATATCGGCGGCCTTGCCGCACTCGATCGTGCCGGTCTCGCCGCCCAGCCCCAGGAGCTCGGCATTGACCTGCGTGGCCGTATGCAGCGCAAAGGCGTTGCTCACGCCCACGTACTTGGCAAAATAGGCCACCTCGCGCCACATGTCGTACTGCGTCACGAACGGGCAGCTTGAGTCCGTGCCCAAGCCCACCTTAACGCCAGCTTCCAGTGCGGCACGGGCGCTCTCAATAATGCCCGAGCACACGATGTCGCCGTTCTTCTTTTGCGTGTCAGTCGAATGGGTCTTTTCCGGGTCGAGCAACACAAACGGCAGCGCCGGGCTGATTGTGCAGGTCACACTCGGCGCACGCCCCTCAAGCTGTGTACCCGCGGCGCCACGGTACAGCTCCAGGATCTCGGGAGTCATCGGGGCACCGTGCTCGATCGTATCGACACCGGCCTCAAGCGCGGCCTTCACGCCCTCGGTGCTCTCGACATGAGCCATAACCGGCAGGCCCACCTCGTGCGCCGCCTTGCACGCCGCCGCGGCAACCTCTACCGGCATACGCAGCACGCCCGGCTCGCCCACCTCGGTAGCGTCGAACACACCGCCCGTCACGAACAGCTTGATGACATCGGCGCCGCGCGCATACAGGTCTCTCACCTGCTCGGCTGCCTCGACGGGGCTGTTGGCCACCTGGGCGAACAAGCCCGCGCCATGGCCGCCCGGCACCGTGACGCCCGTTCCCGGCGCTACCAGGCGCGGACCCTGATACGCTACCAGGCGCGGACCCTGATACTTGCCGGCGTCGATAGCGTCGCGCACGGCAATGTCGGCAAACAGCGGGTCGCCCGCGCCGCGCACCGTGGTCACGCCGCTTGCCAGCTGCTGCTGGGCACTGCCCTTAAGAATATGGCGCACGATGGCGCGCCCCACGGGATTATCGAGCTTCTTCATCAGCGCGCCCGCATCGCCCGCCGAAACCGGCTTGCCCGAGCCGCACAGGTGCACGTGCATATTGATGAGACCGGGCATGAGATACGCACCACCCAGGTCGATAACCTCGGCACCTGCAGGCGCCTGCGCCACAGCACTCGGCCCCATCCAGGTGATGACGCCGCGCTCAACAGTCACGGCCATATCGGGTTGCGGCTCCATATGCTCCGAACCATCCAGAATGGTCGCATTGATAAACAACGTGGAACGATCGGCAGATGCCATATCGAGCTCCTCCCCCTCAGAAAACTTGAACATCTGTCCATTATTATCCAGCGTGGCAGGATTGCTGCGGACATATCGGCTAACGGAGGGAAGAGAGGATGTAAGGGCAAACGGAGACAGCGCGGCGATGTTCCGGTTGTTCCAGCAAAACGTCTTGATCTGTAACAGTTAGACCGTCTTTAACCTTCCAAATGTTACAGATCGAGATCTTTCGGCACCGCGTCCAACCTTTGTCTCGATCTGTAACAGTTAGACCGGTTTTTGGCCGTTAGATGTTACAGATCGAGATATTCTCCAGCCCTGTCGTCAAACATCTAAATCTGTAACAGGTAGACAGGTTTTCGGCCTCTAGATGTTACAGATTGAGATCTTTTAGCGGTAGCCAACCTTCCGTCTCAATCTGCAACAGTTACGAGGCCAAACGGTCCCTTGTTGTTACAGATTGAGACAAACTCGGCAGGAACAACCACCTCCGCGTCAGTTGCACCCCTTAGCGCCCATACCACTGCCGTCTCCATTCCTCCGCCAATTCAGCCTGCCGAGGAATACCCGCCAGCCTCATTTTCTCGACAAGCTTCCCCGGGTCTTTGAGTTCGTTAAACGTAAACCGAAGCACCTTGTGCCCGAGCATCGTCAGATGAGACTCTCGCTGACGTTCTGCCACGAATGGGTCGACCGACTCCCGATCCCCACCATCCTGCAGGGTATACTTTCCCTTCCCGTCGAGCTCGCCGATGACACATGTCCCGTCCTCGAGCCTCCAGAAATAATCAACCCGAAACACCTGGCTCGGATCGAGCGGGTCGCGAAACTCCACCTGCAGCTCCGGAACCGGAAAGCCGTACGCAATAAAGAATGCTCGGAACCGAGACTCGCCGCCGTTTTCGGACAGCCCGTCTGCATACGACGCAATCACCTTTGCCCTGCGATACCCTCGCCTGCCCTCGCAATCGGCGCGGAGGCGCTCGCACAGGTCATCGCGCGATACGCCCTTTGCTCGCAACGCAGAATCGGCAATCGCCAGGCCATACGAAAACGGCGCGCGCAGCAGGCAATCCTCTACCGTGCGCCAAAACGGCGTCACCCGCACGCCGTCGACTTGTTCAAGCGCACCCGCCGCCTGCGGACGCGACAGTCGGCATCCTGCACTCAGCGGCACCGAGCAACCTGTCTTAACAAGAAATCGCGGCCCGAGCAGATCATTCGGCACCTCCAGACCCCACAAAAGGGCCGCGTCATAACCCCAAAACGCCCAATCTGGATGAAACTCCGCAAGCCCTTTGACGGTACGCAGCGCTCGCTCCGCCGGCGTCAGTACACCCCAATCATGTTGAAAGCAGAACAAATACGGCTCGGGCTCCGCGATATCGTCGGTTCCAACATGGCGTCGCAGCCACATGAGCTCGGTATTGTCATGCGTTGCGAGCAGCGCACCTTGCTTGGCCGTCTCCGTGAGCCGCGCGAGCATCCTATTCCGCGCCAACGTGTTGCGAGTCGCATGTTTGTGTTTGAGAACGGTGTTAGGCACTTTCATCACCACCACGTCAGACAAATGGACCATCGTCACCTTTGCCTCCGCTGACAAATGTCTTGATCTGTAACAGGAAGACAGTCTTTGAGCCTCTAGTTGTTACAGAACAAGATCTTTCGGCAGCCGCCAACCTTCCGTCTCAATCTGTAACAGGTAGGTCGAATTTTGGCCTGTAGCTGTTACAGATTTAGACATTCCCCCAACCAGGTGCCAAACGTCTCGTTCTGTAACAGTTAGACGTTCTCCAGGCCCCTAAACGTTACAGATTTAGACAAACCAGCGGCGCCCAAGCATTCGTCTCGATCTGTAACAGATAGACTGGTTTTTGTCCCCAAACGTTACAGATCGAGACAAAAGGGCAGAAGGCAAGGCAGGCGACAACCGCCCATCCTCTACCCCCATTCCTGTTCGTAGATGTTGAGGGACTTTACGTACCGCCCCTGGGCGCCCATGATGTCGCGGACCAGACGCAAGAAGAAGCTGATGCACGAGGTGTCAAAGCCGTCCTGCAGATCCTCGGGATGCACCGCACCCGGTCCGTCGACCGCCGTGTCGTTCAGGCGCGCGATGTCATACAGGTAGAGCTGTCCCGCCGTAAGCCAGACATCGTCGACGCAGGCGAGGCGCACCGCAATCGCGCCGTCGTTCCAATGCTCCTTCTGCACGATATGCGGGTCGTAGACATCAAAGCGATGATCGGTGCGCGTGTCCTTCAGCACGACCATGCCGGACGCAGGATTCTTGTCCAAAATGCCAAAGCGCGAGAAATACTGCGTGTCGCGTACCTGCTCGAGCCGCTTGAGCGAGGCAGGCGAAAGCGATGCCGGCGGCTCGTCAACATATAGCTCGAGCAGCGTTTTGCCATGGCGATAGGGGCGCTCAAACAGCAGCCAATCGGTAAACGCCATGTTGTAGGCCATGATTTCGTTTTGAGAAGGCCCCTCGCAATAGCTGAGCCACGGGTCGACAATGACCTCGAACTGTTCGCGTGCCGGCTCCAGGAATTGAAACTTCCGCAGCATCCAAAAGTGAGCCATGTCGGCAATATCGTTGCCGACGGCTTCAGCAAGCTCTGCTCGGTCAAAAGCGTGGTCAGTCATGGCATCCTCCTCAAACTGATGGACCTCAATTTGAGCTTACGAGGAGGGTGGGCAGCCACGACCAGCGCGGGCAAAATAGGCCTCCGGCTGCAAACCAGATGCTGACCAAACACTTGACGAAAAGCTTGACCGAAAATGCGCACCGCAACAAAACCGCAGGCAAACATAGACGGCCAACCCGCCCTTTTGAGCCAGATGCCCGCAGCCACCACAGAAACAACAGGTGACCACAGCCCAAGAAGTCGACAAATGAACACCCGCACGTCGACAAACGAACAAACTGCTCGCAAATCCGCAAGGAGTGTCCCCGAATGCCGGCACAAAAGGAACGTCCCTAACTGTCGGCAGTTAGGGACGTTCCTTTTGTGCCGGCAGTTAGGGACAGCCCTTGCCGATTCGATTGTTGAATATCTCCGTGACTACTTTACAGTTCCAGTGCCTCGGCAACCTCGGCAGCGCAGGCGAGGGCATCGGCCATGGCACTCACCACGAGCGAGCTGCCGTTGCGGGCGTCGCCGGCCACATACACCGGCGCGGCATCCGCAGCAACGCCATCCACGCGGGCCGCGAGGTGCGAGCCCTCGGCAGCCATCACCGGCAGCGGACGACCAGCGGTGGCAACAGGCACGCTCACCACATCGAACACGCCATGCTCGGGACCCGTAAAGCCACAGGCGATGAGCACCAGCTGCGCCGGCACCTCGTGCTCGGAGCCCGCAATGCGTTCGGGCTTGCCGGCCGACCAATCTAGATCGACTACGCGCAGACCCGCGGCCGCGCCCTTCTTGTCCAGCAACACCTCGAGGGTATCCACACCCCAGGCGCGCATCTCGCCACCCATGGCGGCAATGGCCTCTTGCTGGCCATAGTCGGTCTTCTTCACATTGGGCCACTGCGGCCAGGGGTTGCTCGCCGTACGCTTATCGGGCGCCGCCGGCAAGAACTCAAACTGACGCACGCTGCGCGCGCCCTGACGTACGGCGGTACCCACGCAGTCGTTGCCCGTATCGCCACCGCCAATGACCACAACGTCCAGGCCGCGCGCGTCAATAGCGGGCTCGCCGCCGTCGAGTACCGACACAGTCGAAGCCGTCAGGTAATCCACGGCATACACCACGCCCGGGGCATCCACATTCGTAGCCGAAAGACCGCGGGGCGCACGAGCACCAGCAGCCACCACAACGGCGTCAAAGCCATTGAGCTTGGCTGCCACCGCAGGGTCCGTCACATCGGCGCTCAGCTCAAAGACGATACCCAGCTCGCGCATGAGCGCCACGCGACGCTCGACCACGGACTTCTCGAGCTTCATGTTGGGAATGCCGTACATGAGCAGGCCGCCCGGGCGGTCGTCACGCTCAAACACCGTCACGCGGGCACCGCGACGCGCGAGCTCCCACGCAGCCACCAGGCCAGCCGGGCCAGAACCAACCACGGCGACCGAGGGCGCGTCCTCCCCCGCCGGCTCAAAGCGACGCGGACCGCCATTTGCCCATTCGTGGTCGCTGATCGCACGTTCGTTGTCATGGATCGTCGTGGGCTGGCCATCGACCGAACCCAGGTTGCACGCGGCCTCGCACAGCGCCGGGCACACACGACTCGTGAACTCGGGCATGGGCGAGGTGAGCGACAGACGCTCGGCAGCCTCGTCCCAGCGGCCGCGGTACACCAGCTCGTTCCACTCGGGAATCAAGTTGTGCAGCGGGCAGCCGCTCGGACGTGCCTTGCCAAAGCTCGCGCCCATCTGGCAAAACGCCACGCCGCACATCATGCAGCGGCTCGCCTGGGCGCGACGTGCGTCGTCATCGAGCTCCACATACAGGGGATCAAAATCATGACTGCGCTCCTCCACGGGACGCAGCTCGTGGGTCACGCGATCGATATCAAGAAAAGCACCGGGCTTACCCATGGCACTTACGCCTCCTTCTTGGTCGAAGCAACAGGGCTGGCAGCCACGGACGCAGCGCCCGCAGCACCGCCCGCAGCATCGAAGCGAGCGAGATCCGCAGCGCTCGCGCGACCGGTCACGATGTCAAACGCCAGCTCCTCTGCCTGCGCATGCGTCTTGCCGACGGCCTCGGCGGCGGCGACAATCGCCAGCACACGCTCGTACTCGGTCGGAATGACCTTCACGAAGTGCTTGCTCATCGTCTCAAAGCTGTAGAGCAGCTTGATGCCGCGCGGGCTCTGCGTCGCGTCCACGTGCTCCTGGATGAGCTCGCGAATCTGTGCCAGCTCGCCGGCCGTCGGGGCCTTGAGCTCCACGCTCTCGTGGTTCACGCGGGCACTGAGCGTGCCGTACTGGTCAAAGACATAGCCACGCCACCCGTCATACCGGCGGCGAAGTTCTGCCCGACCTCGCCCAAGATGAGCGCCAGACCGCCCGTCATGTACTCGCAGCCATGGTTGCCGCAGCCCTCGACCACCACGGTGGCACCGGAGTTGCGCACGCCAAAGCGCTGGCCTGCCAGACCGTTAATGAAGCCGCGGCCGCTCGTGGCGCCAAAGAACGCAACGTTGCCCACGATGATGTTCTCGTCGAACTTGTAGGTCGCATGCGGGTTGGGGCGCACCGACACCTCGCCGCCCGAAAGGCCCTTTCCAAAGTAGTCGTTGGCGTCGCCGCACACGTTGAGCGTAATGCCGCGCGGCAGGAACGCGCCAAAGCTCTGACCGGCCGAACCATCGCAATCGACGGTGATGGAGCCGGCGGGCAAGCCCTCGGGATGTGCCTTGGTCACCGCGTTGCCCAGGATGGTGCCCACGCAACGGTTGACGTTGGCGATATCGGCGCGGAAGCGAATCGGACGCAGGTGCGCACGGGCATCGGCCGTATAGGGCACGAACAGCGTGGAGTCGAGCGTCTTGTCGAGCTCGCTGTCCGCGGCCATCTGCGGCAGGAAGTGACGACCGTCGGCACCCGGGATATGGGCACCGAACTCGCAGGTCGCGCTCGCCAGCACGGGCGACAGATCGAGCAGGTTGGCCTTACGGTTGCCCGGGACCTCAATCTGGCGCAAGCACTCGGGATGGCCGACCATCTCGTCGACGGTGCGGAAGCCCAGGCTCGCCATGACCTCGCGCAGTTGCTCGGCAACAAAGAGCATAAAGTGCTCGACGTGTTCGGGCTTGCCGCGGAAGCCGCGACGCAGGCGGCAGTTTTGCGTGGCGATGCCGGCGGGGCAGGTATCCTGCTGGCAGTCGCGCTGCATGAGGCAGCCCATCGAGATGAGCGGCATGGTCGCAAAGCCAAACTCCTCGGCGCCCAGCAGGCAGGCGACGGCAACATCGGTGCCGTCCATGAGCTTGCCGTCGGCCTCGAGCACCACGCGCGAGCGCAGGCCGTTTTGCAGCAGCGTCTGCTGGGCCTCGGCAAGGCCAAGCTCCAGCGGCAGACCGGCGTGCCAGATCGAATCGCGAGCAGCGGCACCCGAGCCGCCATTGTGGCCGCTGATCAAGATCTTGTCGGCAGCGCCCTTGGCCACACCGGTGGCGATGGTGCCGACGCCGGCCTCGCTGACCAGCTTGACCGACACGCGTGCGCCAGGGTTGGCGTTCTTAAGGTCAAAGATGAGCTCGGCCAGGTCTTCGATGGAGTAGATGTCGTGATGCGGCGGAGGCGAGATCAGGCCGATGCCGGGCGTAGACTGACGGACCTCGGCAATCCAGGGGTAGACCTTCTTGCCGGGCAGGTGGCCACCCTCGCCGGGCTTGGCGCCCTGGGCCATCTTGATCTGAATCTCGAAGGCGCTGCACAGGTAGCGGCTCGTCACGCCAAAGCGCGCACTTGCCACCTGCTTGATCGCGGAGTTCTTGGAATCACCGTTAGCCAGCGGGGTCTCGCGACGCGGGTCCTCACCGCCCTCGCCGGAGTTGGAACGGCCGTGCAGGCGGTTCATGGCGATGGCCATGCACTCGTGCGCCTCTTTGCTGATGGAGCCATACGACATGGCGCCGGTGTTAAAGCGGCGGACGATGTTGAGTGCGGGTTCGACCTCGTCGAGTGCCACCGGAGTGCGACCGCTGGCATCAAAGTCCAGCAGGTCGCGCAGGCGCACGGCGCGGCCGGTGCGGTGCAGGCGGGCGCTGTACTCCTTAAAGGTGTCGTAGCTGTCCTCACGGCAGGCGGTCTGCAGCAAGTAGACAGTCTGCGGATCGATGAGGTGATCCTCGCCGCCGAGCGGGCGCCACTTGGTCAGACCCAGTGTGGGCAGCTGATCGGGAGCCGGGCTCTTAAGGATAGCGAGCGCGGCGTCGTAGCGCTCGTTTTGCTCGCACTCAACGTCCTCGACACCCATACCGCCCACACGGCTCACCGTGCCGGCGAAGTACGCGTTGACGAACTCCGGCGTAAAGCCACGGCCTCGAAGATCTGCGCCGAATGGTAGCTCTGCACCGTGGAGATGCCCATCTTGGACATGATGGAGACGATACCGGCGGTCGCAGCCTTGTTGTAGTTGGCGATGCCCTGCTCGGCCGTCACGTCCAGGTCGCCGCGTGCCGCCAGATCGCGGATGCACGCATGTGCGTTGTACGGATAGATGCCGCTCGCGGAGTAGCCCACCAGTGCCGCAAAGTCGTGCGGGGACACGGCGTCGCCGCACTCCACCACGATGTCGGCAAAGGTACGCACGCCAGCGCGAATCAGGTGGTTGTGCACACAGCCCACGGCGAGCAGCGACGGCACGGGCACCTCGCCCGCAGCGGCACGATCGCTCAACACCACAATGTTCACGCCGTCGCGGACCGCAGCCTCAACGTCCTCGGCAAGCTGTTTGAGCGCAGCCTGCAGCGCGCCCTCGCCGGCATCGCGGCGGTAGACGGCACGGAAACGACGGGTCTTAAAGCCAACACGGTCGATGGCACAGATATGCTCGAGCTCTTCCTCGTTGAGCAATGGGCGCTCCAAGCGCACCAGCTGACAGGCCGTGCGGGAATCCTCGAGCAGGTTGCCGTGGTTGCCCAGGTAGAGCGTGGTCGAAGTCACCATGTGCTCGCGCAGGGCATCGATCGGAGGATTCGTGACCTGAGCGAACAGCTGATAGAAGTAGTCAAAGAACGAACGCGTCTTCTTGGACAGGCAGGCCAACGGCGCATCGATACCCATCGAGCGAGCGGGGCCTTGCCCTGCTGGGCCATGGGGCGCACGACCTCGTCAACATCATCCCAGTGATAGCCGAGCTTGGCCATGCGCACGGCGGCGGGCACCTCGGCATCCTCGGCGGGCGCGGGCGCGGCGGGCTCATCGAGCGCGTCGACGGTCAGTGTCTCCTCGGCAATCCAGTCGCGGTAGGGCTTCTCCTTGGCATAGCGGGCGCGCAGCTCGTCGTTGTAGATCACGCGGCCGCGGGCAAAATCGACCTCGAGCATCTGGCCCGGTCCCAGGCAGCCGCTCGTCAGGATGTTCTCGGGGCTCACCTCGATGGTGCCCACCTCGCTTGCCAGCATAAAGCGGCCATCGCGCGTCACGTAGTAGCGGGCGGGGCGCAAGCCGTTGCGGTCGAGGGCGGCGCCCAGCGTGCGACCGTCGGTAAAGGCGATGGCCGCCGGGCCGTCCCAGGGCTCCATGAGCATGGACTGGTAAGCGTCGTAGGCGCGGCGCTCCTCACTCAGGCTATCGTTGTGGTCCCACGGCTCGGGCAGCAACATGGACGCGGCACGCGTGAGCGGGCGACCGTTCATGACCAAGAATTCGAGCACGTTGTCCAGAATCGCGGAGTCGGAACCCTCGCGGTTGATGATGGGCATCACGCGCTCAAGATCGTGCTGCAGCACGGGGCTGTACAGGTTGGGTTCGCGGGCGCGAATCCAGTTGACGTTGCCCTTGAGGGTGTTGATCTCGCCGTTATGGATGATAAAGCGGTTGGGGTGCGCACGCTCCCAGCTGGGCGTGGTGTTGGTGGAGTAGCGCGAGTGGACGAGCGCCACGGCCGTTTTGACGGCGGCGTCGTTGAGGTCGATGAAGAAGCGGCGCATCTGCGTGGCGACCAGCATGCCCTTGTACACGATGGTGCGCGAGCTCATGGAGCACACGTAGAAGATCTTGTCTCGCAGGGCAAACTCGGCATCGGCCTTCTTTTCGATGGTGCGGCGGCACACGTACAGGCGACGCTCAAAGGCATCGCCGGCGGGCGTGTCGTCCGGACGGCCCAGGAAGGCCTGCAGGATAGTGGGCATGCAGGCGCGGGCCGTCTCGCCCAGGTCGTGCGGGTCGACGGGCACCTCGCGCCAAAAGAGCAGCGGCACGCCGGCCTCGGCACAGCCCTCCTCAAACACGCGGCGGGCATCCTCTACGCCCTTGTCGTCCTGCGGGAAGAACAGCATGGCCACGCCATAGTCGCCCTCTGCCGGCAGAATCTGACCGCACTTTTGAGCCTCTTTACGGAAAAAGTGATGCGGAACCTGGAACAGGATGCCAGCGCCATCGCCGGTATTCTTCTCGAGTCCCGTGCCGCCGCGGTGCTCCAAGTTGACCAGAATGGACAGTGCGTCGTCCAGAATCTGGTGATGGCGCTCACCGTTGATATCGGCAAGCGCGCCGATGCCACATGCATCGTGGTCGAATTCGGGGCGATAAAGGCCCTGCTGCTGAGCGGAATCTGCCTGCATCGCGATCCTCCCCTAGATATTTAGACAGTCAGTTGAATAGGCATAGTAGGAGCATCGTCGGCCCGTTGTGTTTCCCACCCGTTTCGAAACAATCGCGTAACGCACGCCCTACGAGTGGACACCGCCGACCTCAAGGGCGACAACATAGGCCCCAAGTTCGGCCTGTTAGCTCACCACTTCAAACATCTCAATCTGTAACATGAAGGGCCGGTTTTGGCGGTCAGCTGTTACAGATCGAGATTTTCCATAGGACCATTTCTTCCTGTCTTGATCTGTAACACCTAGGCCCAATTTCCATCCCTAGTTGTTACAGATCGAGACATTTCGGCAGCCCCCCCTTCACCATCCCATTCAAATACAACAATTTTGTTAGTCTTGGTTAACTTTTAAGCCTAAAACGGGTATCCTTTGCGGCGTCAAGCAAACGGCACGCACACCGTGCCAGATCAAGGAGGCCCCTATGGCGCACCAAGCAGACCAGCAGACGATGCAACTCGTCCTCATCCGTCACGGAGAGTCCGAGTGGAACAAGCTCAACCTGTTCACCGGCTGGACCGATGTTGAGCTCACCGACACGGGCCGCGAAGAAGCCGCAGCAGGCGGTCGAGCCCTCAAAGAAGCCGGTTTCGACTTTGACGTCTGCTACACTTCGCGCCTCAAGCGCGCGATCCACACCCTCAACATCGTGCTCGGCCAAATGGATCGCGAGTGGCTGCCCGTCATCAAATCCTGGAAGCTCAACGAGCGCCACTACGGAGCGTTGCAGGGTCTCAACAAGGCCGATGCCGCGGCGGAGCACGGCGACGAGCAGGTGCTCATCTGGCGCCGCTCCTTCGATATCTGCCCGCCGGCACTCGAGCCGAACGACGCGCGCGATCCCCACACCCAGGAGCAATACCGTGATGTCGCGCCCGATCAGCTGCCCTATACCGAATGCCTCAAGGACACGATCGCCCGCGCCTGGCCCTATTTCGAAGACGAGATTCGCCCCCAGATGCTCGCCGGCAAGCGCGTACTCATCGCCGCACACGGCAACTCCCTGCGCTCACTCGTCATGAAGCTCGAGCACCTCACGCCCGAGGAGATCCTCAAGGTCAACATCCCCACCGGCGTGCCGCTCGTCTACACCTTCGATACCGATTTCAATGTCCTCGACAAGCGCTACATCGGCGACCCGGCGACCATCGCCGCCAAGATCGACGCCGTGGCCAATCAGGGCAAAGCGCACAAGTAGCCCCAACCCAAATCCGACGCGTGGCGCCGCACGACCCAGATGCGACGTCACGCCGCCCATACGCAGGAGCGCACCATGCTCAACCATCTCAAACAACACTTTGGCTCCCGACGCACCGGTGGTCACGGAGGCCTAGACATTGCGCGGCATATCGGCCCCGGGCTGCTCGTGACCGTCGGCTTTATCGACCCGGGCAACTGGGCCTCCAATATGGCCGCGGGCTCGCAGTTTGGCTACGCGCTGCTGTGGATCGTCACGCTGTCCACGATTATGCTCATCGTGCTGCAGCACAACGCGGCGCACTTGGGCATCGCCACGGGCGCCTGCCTTGCCGAGGCCACGACCCGCTTTCTCCCCCGCATCGTGGGACGCGCGGTGCTCGGCAGCGCCTATCTCGCGACCATCGCCACCGCCATGGCCGAAGTCCTGGGCGGCGCGATTGCCCTTCAAATGCTCTTTGGGCTGCCCGTGCGTGCGGGCTGCGTCATCGTGGCGGCAGTATCGATGGCGATGCTCATGACGAACTCCTACAAGCGAGCCGAACGCTGGATCATCGCCTTCGTAGGCGTGGTAGGACTCTCGTTTTTGGCCGAGCTTGCACTAGTCAAGGTCGACTGGCCGCAAGCCGCCGCAAGCTGGATCACGCCCAGTATGCCCACTGGCTCTGCCGCGATTATCGTGAGCGTTCTGGGTGCGGTCGTTATGCCACACAACCTTTTTCTGCACTCCGAGGTCATCCAATCCATGCACTTCGAAGGCCAAGGCGAGCAGGTTATCGAAGAGCGTCTGCGCTACGAGCTCTTCGACACGCTCTTTTCGATGGGCGTGGGCTGGGCAATCAACTCGGCCATGGTCATCCTGGCCGCAACGACCTTCTTTGCGCACGGCATGGTCGTAGACGACCTCGCCGTCGCAGCGGCCACGCTCTCCCCCATCTTGGGCCCGGCGAGCTCGACCATCTTTGCGGTAGCGCTGCTGTTTGCGGGCCTCTCGAGTAGTGTGACGGCGGGCATGGCGGCGGGCACCATCACCGCGGGCATGTTCGACGAGGAATACGACATCCACGACCGACATTCCTCGGTCGGGGTGGCGGCCTGTTTCGCCGGAGCAGTGGCGGCGTGCCTGGTCGTTCCAAATCCTTTTGAAGGTCTCATCTGGAGTCAGGCGCTGCTGTCGCTTCAGCTGCCGATTACGGTCTTTGTGCTCATACGGCTCACCAGCTCACGCCGCGTCATGGGCAAATATGCCAATTCGCGCCCGCTCAACGCGCTGCTCGTAGGGATCGGTGCCATCGTGACGATTCTCGATGTCGTGTTGTTGACAGGGATGTAATGGGGCGGGGCACCTACTCAGGCAAACGTCTCGATCTGCAACATCTAGACCCGCTTTCGATGTCTAGATGTTACAGATTGAGATCTTCTGCCGGACGGTTTTGGTTTGTCTCGATATGTAACAAGTGGGCCCAATTTCCACCGTTAGATGTGGCGGGTTAAGACAAAAGGTCGGCCGGACTCACAACAGACAGGATCGGCCAACAGCAACCGTGATCCCTTGGGGGCGGAGGAAAAGGGCCCCGGCCGAGAATTCGACCGAGGCCCTTGGACAGAGCTATGTTCGGCTTTCGCCGTGTGTCTGCGAGCTACTCCTCGACGAGCTCAAACTGATCGGGACCGACGCCGCACACCGGGCACACATAATCCTCGGGCAGCTCGGGCGTATCGACCTCAACCTCGTAACCGCAAACGACGCACACGAACTTATACGTCTTCTTCTCCTCAGCCATGATGTTCTCCTCTCAAACGCGACTGGTGATGTACTTCATTTATCAGTATAGATTCTCAATAATATAATGCAAGTACTTTTAAAACATTTCTAGCCTTGATACGAGGACGCCTCGGAGGCGTCTTGCCCTTCAGGACCTTATGGTAGTAATCGTAGGTGAGCGGCGTCTCGTCACTCAAGCGCTCGGCATCCTCGACCTCGCCGATAAACAGTAGATGCGTGCCAACATCCACAGTGTCGATCAAATGGCAGCTAAACAGGGCCGCCGCGTGCTCGGGCACATAGGGCATGCCCAGAGCCGTCTCGCGGGTCTCGTATTTGGCAAACTTGTCATAATCGCTGCTGGTGCGGAACCCAAAGTTACCGATGTAGAGCATATCGGCGGTCTGATCGATCACGGTCAGCGCGAACGCTTTGGCCGAAGCGATGACGCCCGAGGTGACGTTGTCCTTGTTCACGGCAACCGAAATGCGCGGCGGCATGGACGTCACCTGCACCGCAGTGTTGATGACGCAGCCGGCGCGCAGCCCGTCTGCCGCGGCGCTCACCACGTACAGACCGCTCGGCATGGTAAAGAACGCAGTTTTGTCCATAACAATCACTCCCCTAACCCGGGTTGGAACCTCATGGATGTATGTACCCACAAAAAAGGCGGCGCCCACAACGGACACCACCTTTGAGACATATGTGTCAAAACAGTATAAGCAAGATGAGACGCCCGCAGTTGCGGTGAAATAAGGACTGAATAGCCCCTCAAACAGGCAAAACAGTCCGTATTCCACCGCAACTTATGAAGGACGGTCAGCGGTTGCGTTCCTTGAGGGCGCGGTCGATCTCGCGTTGGACATCACGCTTGGCCATGTCCTCGCGCTTGTCGTAGAGCTTCTTGCCGCGACCCAGGCCCAGCAGCAGTTTTACGCGACCGTCGGCATTAAAGTAGAGCTCCAACGGAACCAGCGCATAACCACGGTTGCGAAGTTTGCCGTCAAGAAAGTCGATCTCCTTGCGGTGCAGCAGCAGACGGCGCCGACGGTCGGGATCGCGATTCCACACGCCACCATGGCTATAAGGGTGGATATGCAGGCCGACGAGCCAGCACTCCCCGCCACGAATCAGTGCAAAGGTATCGGTAATCTGGCACGCGCGCTCGCGAATCGACTTGACCTCGGTACCGCTCAGCTCAATACCGCACTCAAACGTCTCATCGATAAAGTACTCGTGATGTGCCGAGCGATTCTTGGAAATGAGCTTGCGCTCGCGCTTACTGGGCATCGCCGGCCTCCTTGGCGCCATTGGCGTTTGAGCCCGCAGCCTCGCGCTTTGCCCTGCGCTCGGCATTAAGCTCGGCATCGCTCTCGCGCACCAGCTTGATAATCGCCGCGCATGCCTCCTCGCCCACCAGGTCGCGGGCACGGACCGTCAGACGCGTAGCCTCCTGCTTGTCGCCGTCGCTTGCAGCATCGGTCGCGCACATGATCAGGCAGATGGCGATCTCGGCCGAAGGCGAGGTCGGCACGCCCTGCAGGGCGAGCTCACCCATCACATGGTCGTCACTCTCGTCCGCGGCATCCGGATAGGTGGTATGGATCTTGTTGAGCAGGCGCGTCGTATGCGCATCATTGGGTGCCAGGCGCAGCGCCAGACGCGCGCAGCCCACGGCAGCCGAAATGTTCTCGGTCTCGGGCTCCAAGAAGTACTGACCCAAGTTGGTGTAGGCGCGTGCGGCGCACTTACCGTCGCTCGCGCGCTCCAGCACCGAGAACGAGAGCGATGCCCACTCCTGCTTGTCCTCGAGCGCGCGGAACAGCTCGGCCAAGTCCAAGCGATAGTTGCAGTTCATGGGATCCCAACGCACGGCCTGCATCAGGGCATTCCGAGCACTCACATAATCCTGCTGGCGAATGTAGGCAAACGCCATGTCGGAGTACAGGCGGTCAAAGGGAACCTCGACCTGCACCAGCTCGCGCGGATCCTTCTCCACACGGCGATAGGCCAGGCGCTCAAACTTGCTGTCGAAGCTAAAGTACTGGCGCTTCTCCTCCGTCTTGCACTCAGCGTCGATATACTCCTCGGCGAGCTCCACCAGACGCTCAAGCAGCGGCGTCGCCGTAGCCAGGTCGCCCTGCGCCAGATAGTTCTCGGCATACGTGATGTCTTCCAAGCTGATAGGCAGGTCCATGACAACTCCTCGGTCCGGGCGGCAGACTCAACGCGCGCCTTAAATATCGGTCAATACACAAAACCCGGGTCTCTAACGAGGCCCGGGGCGTTCAATTTTGGTAGCCCGTACCAGATTCGAACTGGTGATCTCCGCCTTGAGAGGGCGGCGTCCTAAACCGCTAGACGAACGGGCCATATGTAGCAAATGCAATGGCTGGGATGGAGGGAGTCGAACCCCCATTGACGGAACCAGAATCCGCTGTCCTGCCATTAGACGACATCCCAATGACTGCATCGCTGCGCTCGGCTGTGCCTTTGCGCAAGAAAGAAATATACGGGAAGTACCGCCGTGACGCAAGCCCCAATTTTGACTTTTTTAAAATTCAGTCAAATTGGCCTAATTTAGTCCAACCCGTGAAGGACCTGTGAAGCCGACCGCTGTACACGAAGGGCAAAACGCCGCGAGCGGTAGCCGTCAACCGTTGGCAGATTCTACCGCGAAAACGATAGCACCAGGCAACACAATCGAAGCATCAATGATCACGTAGATATCGAGGCGCCATGGACGAAGAGCTTGATTACCTATGGGAGACCCTGGGCCTCGAGATCACTGCTGACCTTTGGCCCGAACGGGACAAAATCCATCCCACTCTGCGCCCCGCCATCACGGTGATGCAGGCAAAATACCGCCGTGCATCCTTTTTGATCATGCGGATGTCATGGCACGCGGGACTCCCCGACCTTAAGCGAATCCAGGCAAGCCTCGTCGAGCTGTCCGGTATGCCGACCGTCATATCCGAGGCGCACCTGGAGCAGCGCCAGCGCGAGCGACTGCAACAGCAGCGGATCCCCTTTATCTGCCCCGGCGTTCAGGCATATCTGCCCTTTATGGACGAGGAGTACTGGAGCGGCAAGCCCAACAAGCACGTAAAGGTCTACGATCCGCACGAATGGGCGCAGTTGGAGGACTGACTGGGGCAAGCCTGCCGGCGGAAAGTGCGTCCCAGATTTCAAGCTCAAACCGGTCCCCACTTTCCCATCGAGCCCTCAACCGGAAACCGTATCCCGTAATCGAAGCTCAAAACGGGTCGCACTTTCCGCAGCCGCTACAGCAACGCCTCGACCCAAGCCGATTCCCTAAAGCCGGGAATCGCAAAGTCGTCGCCCACCAACAGCGGACGCTTGACCAGCATGCCGTCGGTCGCCAGCAGCTCGTAGCACTCCCGATCCGTCATGCCCGCATCTAGACGCGCCTTCAGGCCCAGCTCTCGATATTTCATGCCCGACGAATTAAAGAAGCGCCGCACCGGCAGCCCCGAACGAGCAGTCCAGGTCGCAAGCTCATCAGCCGTGGGATTGTCCAAAACGATATCGCGGTCGATATACTCAACCCCATGTTCGTCCAGCCATGCCTTAGCCTTTTTACAGGTCGAGCACTTGGGATATTCAACAAACAGTACGGTCATGGAAATCCTCCGAATATAGATCGGCCAACGCAGGCACACGCCACACGAGGCGCCTTCGCATGATGGGCCAATTGTAGCCCACGGGTCACACGCTAAACGAACCGTACCCCGAATCCGCGTTTGATGAACGGCAGCAGCTCCATTGCCTCGGGCGTGATATGACCCGCAACGTTCATGCGCTCGTCACCGGGAAGATCGACCCGCGCAATCTCAAGCTCGCCTTCGTAGCGCCCATAGCCGCTATTGCTCACAGCGATCGACCCCGTCTTTCGTGACAGGCCGGCACCGGCATCCATCGGCACGGAATCCGGCTTAAGCGTCGTACGCGACTCCTGAGACCTAAAGATGAGGGTGCTCGAATCGGGTCGGTCGTGATGAATCTGCCCACGTACATAGGCATAACCGGGCTCAAGCTCGCATTGCAGGTCCACGTATCCGGCGGAAACATGAGCAAACTGCGTCCAGCCCGCATCGGAAAGATCGGGGTCGCCGACCAACACAATGTCGCAATCGGCGCCATGTGCAAGCTCAAGCATGTTGAGGGCAACCTTTGACGCGCGACCGCGCTGCGCCTCGACCGTCGGCAGTCCCTCGAATACCGGCCCGCGAACGTTGGCATCACCCGGCACAAAAGCCATGATTTCGAATCCAAGCGCCGCAAGACGAAGATTCACCCGAGCAATGTCCTCCAGAGCTAAACCGGTATAAGGCTTGGGGTAAAAATTGTGGCAGGCGGCAAAACGAGTCACATCGGCACCGGCCTCACGCCACGATGCGATTTCATCAGAACTCACCGTCGATGCATTGACCACTATGCGAAATACACCGGACAGCTCCGCGACCCGTTGGGCGCTAAAGCCATAGTCCAAACGAAGGTATTCCAACCCCAGATCGCGCAGGTCCTCGATGCGCTCAAGCCCGAGCAACTCGCACGTGCGAGGCCCCACATCGGCAATGAGCGCAATGCCGCGGGCGGAGAGCAGCGACAGCACATGACGGACCTTATCGCATACGCCGCTCCCCCATCCTCGGGAATATGCAGTGAGGTGAACGCGTAGCGCGCACCCGCCGCGGCACCACGCTCAATCGTCCGCTCAATATCCTGCAAAGGGCTGGAAAGATAAATCGAAATACCCGTTTTCACGCTACAACGCTCCTTTAAAAAAGGCCGGCGGAGCAGTTAGCCCCGCCGGCACAACCATAGCATCAAGAAATCTGCCGCGCGCCGCGAACCCCGAGCAACACGGCTCACGATATCAAACTACTCGCCAAAGAACTCATTGATCTTCTGCTCGTCGACGCCAAAGAACCACGTCAGGACAAAGCCGGCGGCATAGGCAAGCAGCATAGCGGCAACGTAGCCGAGCTGCTGGCCAGGAACGACGATCAGCAGGCCAAACAGACCGGAAACGCCCTGAGAAACCGTGCCGATGTGAAGCAGCGCCGCGAGCGCGCCGCCAAATCCGGCACCCAGGCAGGCCGTCACAAACGGACGAACGAGCGGCAGCGTAACGGCATACATCAGAGGCTCGCCCACACCCAGGATTCCAACGGGAATGGACTCTGCGACGTACTTCTTGAGCTTGGCGTTCTTGGTCTTAAAGTACAGCGCCAGACCGGCACCGACCTGGCCGCCGCCAGCCATCATAAGGATGGGAAGCAGGTAATTGATACCCTTGGTAGCACCGTCGGGATCGTTGAGCATAGCGTGGATCGGCGTGAGCGCCTGATGCAGGCCGACGGAAACCAGCGGCAAGAAGCCTGCCGACAGGATATAGCCGCCCAGGACGCCCAGCTTCTCGAAGATAAAGGTCAAAACGCTAAAGATGGCAGTCGTCAGCCATGCGCCAACCGGCTGGATGACGAGCATCAGAGCAAAGGCGCCGATGATGAGCACCAGCAGCGGGGACAAGAACGTGTCGAGTGCGTTGGGCATAACCTTGCGAATCTGACGCTCCATCCAGGCAAAAAATGCGCCAGCGATAAGAGCCGCGATCATGCCGCCCGCTGCGGGGTTGTACTGCGCATTGGTGAGCGGCAGCAGAATGGCAGTGGCAGGATCAGCCGCGCCAGGCGCAAGCAGGGGCATGGCACTGTTGGCGATACACATCATGCCGGCGATGCCGCCCAGCGCAGCGGAGCCGCCAAACTCACGTGCCGCGTTATAGCCCACCAAGATGGGTAGATAGGCAAACAGGGCCCAGCCCATGGAACGAATGCCCTGGTACCACCACTCGCCTGCAAGCGCGCCTGCCGTCGAGACGTTAATGACGTTGCAGATACCGTTGATGAGGCCAGCCGCAATGATGCCGGGAAGCAGGGCGACGAAGACATTGGAAATCTTCTTGAGGAAGGCCTGAACCGGCTTGGACTCGTACTTTGCCTTCTGCGCGGCCTTGTTTGTGGCCGCAGCGTCAACCACGCTCTCGTCGGCAACGCCTTTCGCAAGGCCGGTGAGCTTGGAGAACTCCTCGAGCACCTTATTCACCTTGCCCGGCCCCAGCACGATCTGCATCGTGTCGTCCTCGACCAAGCCCATCACGCCGTCGAGTGCCTCAATACCCTCCGTGTCGACGCTGCCCGTGTCTTTGACGGTCACGCGCAGGCGCGTCATGCACGCCGCGTTTGCCAGCACGTTGTCTTTACCGCCCAAAAGGTCCAGCAGCTTTTGAGCCAGCTCTTTGTTCGTCATAACTCCTCCTTGTATTGGGTATCTCGTCTGGATGTCATATCAGCTCACGCCGCGCACCTATTGGGCATCGGCATCGCTCTTCTCATGGCCACTCACCGCAGCACGGACATGGCCTCGCGCTCGCTCAAGAGCTACCGCAGCCTGCTCGGCATCGCAGTCCAGCAGTACCGAGACAATAGCGGTTTTTACGTGGCCGCCGGCATCTGCAAGCGCCTGAATAGCGCACTCGCGCGTGCAGCCGGTCGCCTCCATCACGATGTTCTGGCCGCGCACCACCAACTTCTCGTTCGTCTGCTGCACATCGACCATCAGGTTTTGGTATACCTTGCCGATCTTGACCATGGCACCGGTCGAAATCATGTTGAGAATGAGCTTTTGAACCGTTCCCGCCTTGAGCCTCGTTGAGCCGGTCAGTACCTCGGGACCGGGCACGGGTTCAATGGCAAGATCTGCGCTCTTCCCGATCTTCGACCCTTGGTTGCAGGCAATTGCAATGGTCTTGCACCCAGTTGCCTTGGCGTACACAAGGCCGCCCACCACATAGGGAGTACGGCCGCTTGCCGCCAGGCCAACGACAAGATCCTTGTCCGAGAGTCCACGCTCCCGCAGGTCGCTCGCGCCAAGCTCCTCGCTGTCTTCGGCACCTTCGACAGCCTTGATAAACGCCATCTCGCCTCCGGCAATGAGCCCGACAATCAGATCGGGTGACACGCCAAACGTGGGCGGACACTCCGAAGCGTCGAGTACACCCAGACGACCGCTGGTGCCTGCACCCATGTAAAAGACGCGCCCGCCGCGCTCGAGTGCCTCAGCAGCCCAGTCGATTGCTGTGGCAACCTGGGGCAACACCTTCGTGACCGACTGGACGGCACGAAGATCCTCATCATTCATCGTCGTGACGATTTGCAGCGATGTCATCGTATCGAGGTCCATTGAACTTTGATTACGCTGTTCGGTCGTGAATTTTGTTAAATCGAGCATTTCATTCACCTCATCTTTCCTGTTTCTCGATGTAGTTTTGCTTAATGACATGCGTCACCCGTTCGTAATCGCTCGCAACGTAAGCAGCGTACAGGGCATCGACAACCATAAGCTGGGCCATACGCGAAGCCATGGCACCGCTGCGGACCAAGGGTTCACTCGCAGCGACGCCGAGCACGGCATCGGCCACGGTGGCAAGCTTGGATGATCCATCTACTTTGGTAACGGCCACAACGGGACAGTTGTGACGTTGAGCCTCGGCGGTGCAGTCCAGCACCTCTTGCGTCAAGCCCGAGTAGCTAAAGGCGATTGCCATATCGCCCTCATGCATGTTCTTGGCACACAAGAGCTGATCATGCCAGTCGTCGTACAGATGGCACTCCTTGTCGACACGCATGAGCTTTTGCGCCAGATCGTGCGCGACCAAACGGGAGGCACCAATACCGAACAGATTGACCGCGCGTGCTCGCTTAAGACGGGCCGCGCATCGCTCCAAGACGGTGTAATCGAGCGTTCGTGCCGTCGCCTCGATCGTGCGCACGTTGCTTTTCATCACCTTCCCCACGATACGTTCGACGCTGTCATCCATGGAGATGTCCTCGAGGGCTACGTCTTTCTTGTCACCTAAGAGCGCCAGCTCGGCAATCAGTTCGCGCTGGAACTCCTTGTAGCCCGCAAAACCCAAACGCTTGCAAAAGCGCAAAATGCTCGAGGGCGAGGAGAACGTGACATCGGCAAGACCGCGGACGGACAGCCCGACCACCTCGTGCGGATGAGCGCTTACATATGCGATGACATTGCGTTCCGCCGGGCTCGCGCTGAGCTCACGCTCGCGAAGCCGCAAAAGCAATCCGTTTGCCATCTCAAACACCTCCGTTGAGAAGAATTAAAGACCAACGAACGATTCGTACCGGATACAAACAGCTTTTGCGGTACATTGTGCCGCATCGTGGCGCACAAAGGGCGAGCGTTCTACCGCTCGCCCCTCAAATCCGACCGCTCGGAAATACGCGCGACACAAAATAATTCAACAAGGTCGCATTATCAAAAACGGGCTTGTTACCGGCTAGCGCCTCGCATGGGCGCCGATCGGCCGAGTCGCATGGCGCACCAACACCGCTGCCAGCAATACCAACAGCATCGCGGTAACATAGCCCGCAGCATCGAATCCTAAATCGATAACGTCGAAATGCCTGCCGGGAACAAAGATCTTATGTACCTGATCGCCAACGGAGCAGACGGCGCAAAAGAGCAACACGGGCACGCAACGGGAGCATACGCTCCACGGACGCCTGGAAAAGCAAACCACGACCACCGAGGCGAACAATCCGACGAAGAAAAACTCTACGGTATGGGCAACGCGACGGACGTTCGTGCCACCCACATGCGAATGGAAGCAAGTCGGCCAGACCGGACATTCGAAGCAGCCGAATCGGTGCCCCCGGTCATCCCATTCTCGGTCTGAGCTTCACCCGCGACATCGGCAGCCTGTACGCCCGTAGCTTGACCCTCCACCACACGCGCGGTGGACTCGCTCAGCAACGACGTCTCCACCGCATTTTGCTCCGTCAGCACCCAGATGCCCGCCAGCGTTGCAGTAAACAGAACGATCGCGGTCCATCCGATTATTTGTTTTACGCGCGCCAAGGGCCTACCTCCTTTTTTGAATATCAGCGACTGTAGCCCCAAATGACATCGTCACCGTATCAAAATTTGAATCGCAACAGGAAGCGCCAAAGCGACGCAAACCCCTACCCCGCCTCGCGCATCCAGCGATCGAACGTCCCCACGCACACGCCCAGGCACTTTGCTGCCTGGCTGCGGGTAATATCGCCTGCCTCATAGCTATCGCGTACCAGCTCAAACTGAGGAGGGCACGGCTTGCGAGGTCGACCGAAACGGACCCCTCGCGCCCGCGCCGCTGCAATCCCCTCCGCCTGGCGCCGATGAATATTCTCGCGCTCCACCTGCGCCACGTAGCTCAGCAGTTGTAGCACAATATCGGCAATCAGGGTATTGGTCACATCCGGCGCGCCGCTGGCCCTGGCGCGCGTGTCAAGCAATGGCATGTCCAACACCACAATGGCAACCCCGAGCTCCTTGGTAATGCGTCGCCATTCCTCAAGAATCTCGGAGTAATTACGGCCAAGCCGGTCGATAGAAAGCACCACCAGCACGTCCCCGTCTCCCAGGATGTGCAGCAGCTCGCGATACCGCGGGCGATCGAAGTCCTTGCCGCTTGCATGGTCGGCATAAATATTCGCCGAGCCCACGCCATAGGCGCCCAGCGCATCCAGCTGCCGATTTAGATTCTGATCGCGCGAACTCACCCGCGCATAACCATACACCGTCGCCATCTCATCCCCGCTTTCTTGTAAACCTGCCAAAAAGGGACAGGTTTATTTTGGTAGGTTTTACCTCTCGAATAGCAGGTAAGCGGGCGGCCGAGCGGACGGCAAGGTAGCTATGATCCAAATGCGGAGGGCGGCCCCGAAAGACCGCCCTCCGCTCTCCCGCCATGAGTCGAGATTTGGCTAATGGATAAGCTTAAAGTCCAAGTGCCCACGCGTGGTATTGACGCGCGAAACCTCGATAATCACGCGCTGGCCCAGTTCATAGTGAGTCCCCGTGTCGGCGCCCGTCAGCGTAAGCGCATCCTCGTCGAACTCGAACCACTCGTTGCCCAGACTCTTGATCGAAACCAAGCCTTCGACCTGCGTCAGGTCCAAGCGCACAAAGAGGCCCATGCTGCTGACCCATGAGACCGTTCCGGCATAGCGCTCGCCCAGGCGATCCTCATAGTACTGGGCAATCTTGATCTTTTGCGTCGCATGGCTAGCGGCATCTGCCGCGCGCTCGGCATCGCTGCATGCGCGGCAGATCTGCGGCAGAATGCGCGGCAGCGACTCGCGCCCCTTGCCGATCAGCCGCGGTGTACGGACCAGGGCGTCCTTGCCGCCGAGCTGCTCATAGGCCAACTGCAGTTTGAGCACGCGGTGCACCACCAGATCGGGGTAGCGACGGATGGGACTCGTAAAGTGACAGTAGCACGGCGCGGCGAGCGCAAAGTGGCCCTCGTTGCGCGGCTTGTACAGTGCGCGCTGCATGCTGCGCAGAAGCAGCGTGTTGACGAGCGGTGCGTTGGCCGTACCGGCGGCAGCATCAACTGCAGCCTGTAGCTCATCGGGACTCCCCAGGGCGATACCGGCAGCACGGCGATCGTCGATGATGCCCAGCTGCGCCAGCGCAACGGCGGCACCGTGCAGGCTATCGGGGCTCGGATCCTCATGCACGCGATAGCAGGCCTCGATATCACGGTCTGCCAGCCACTCTGCAACGCACTCGTTGGCGAGCAGCATGGCTTCCTCGATAAGCGACGTGGCACACGAACGCTCGCGCGCCACAATCTGCACGGGTACTCCGTCCTCATCCAATAGAGCGCGAATCTCGGCCGTGTCAAAATCGACTGAGCCGCGGGCACGACGAATACGACGGCGAAGTTCGGCGAGTTCGTTGGCGGCGACAAGGAAATCGCCGAGGTCGACGTTATAGCCGCGAGCAGTTTCCTCGCACGCAAGACCGCGCTCAAGCGCCTCCTCGCGCGAGGCCTCAGCAGCCGCAACATCCTCGGCCGCACCCTCCAGCACCCCATACTCCACCGCGCCGGCACGCACCAGCAGCGCCTCGGCGCCGTCATAGTCCATACGCACACGCGAGCGAATCACGCTGGGGTACGGATCGTAATGCCGCACGCGACCCTGCGCATCGAGTTCAATGTCAACGGTAAACGCAAGACGGTCCTCGTCAGGGCGAAGCGAACACAGGTCACAGGACAGGCGTTCGGGCAGCATGGGAAGCACGCGATCGGCCAGATACACCGATGTCGTACGATGGCGAGCCTCAAGATCGATATGCCCGTCCCAAGCCACATAGTGAGAAACGTCAGCGATATGCACACCCAGCTTGTAGCCACCCTCGGGCGTGCGCTCAAGCGAAATGGCATCGTCAAAGTCGCGCGCGTCGACCGGGTCGATCGTGATGACAAAACGGTCGCGCAGATCGCGGCGGAGCGGGTCCTTAAGCGCCGCGGACACATCGAGCGAAAGCCCCTCGGCCTCGTCCAGCGCGGCCTCGGGATAGCTATCGGTATAGCCGTAACGCGCCATCACATATTGAACGCCCAAATCGGGCGCGTCATCTCCGCCAATGCGGCGTTCGATCGTCACGGTGCCCGATTCCAGGCGCGTCGGGTAGGTCAAAATGCGCGCGACAACGGCATCACCCGGGTGGACGCCCAGACGATCCGCCGAGGTATCCTCGGGCAGAATGAAGAAGTCGGCCTTCAGGCGCGAATCGAGCGGCTCGATCACACCGAGCGGACCAGCGGTCTGGTACGTACCCACCACGCTTATGGCTGCGCGCTCAACCACGCCTTCGATCACGGCGCGCCGCTCACCGTGCGGGCTGTTCTTAATGCTCACGGCAACGGTATCGCCATCCATGATCTCGCGCTTACCGCGGCCCATAACCTTGTAGTCGCCGCTCTCGGTTATGACATAGGCGCCATGCTCATGGAGCTGCACGCGCCCGGTCAGGCTCGGACGGCGTTCGCTGCGCACCGGCCCACGCTTATTGCGAGCACCGCGCTTATGCTTGTTATTGCGCCCCATGGCGCCTCCTTGCTATCGATGACGAACTCCAAAGAGTCTACCCAAATGATTCGCTTTCCTGCCGTCCCCTAGAGATCAAAAAACGGGCCGCCCCATAAGAGACGACCCGTTGGAAGGGATGAATTCCAGGCATGCCTACACGCGCAGGTAGCGGCGCATGGCTATGGCAGAACCAAAGAGACCGATAATCACACCGACCAGAATCAGCGCAGCATAGGTCACCAGGTAGTACTGCATCGGCAGGGCAAACGACATCCAGCCGATGCTCTCCTGCAAACGCGGAATCATCAGATTGCGCAGCAGCTCCAGAACGCCGATGGAAAGCAGCGAGCCCAAAATGGCCTGCAGTACGCCCTCGGTGATAAACGGGCCGCGAATGAAGCCGTTGCTGGCGCCGACCAGACGCATAATCGCAATCTCACGACGACGCGCCGTGATGGACAGGCGAATCGTGTTGTTGATGAAGATGAATGCGATAAAGGTCAAAAGGCCAACGAGCACCACGGCGGCGATGCGGATGTAGTTGGTCACCTGGAACAGGCGGCTCACTTCCTCTTGGCCGTACAGCACGCTCGCGTTGACGTCGCCGTCATCCGCGATCTTCTGGAAGTCGGCGTTTTTCTTGAGCTTCTGGGCCGTGCTCTCGACCTTGGACGGATCGTCCATCTCAATTGCAAACGAAGCCGGCAGCGGGTTCTGGCCATCGAGCGCGCTCATGGTGGCGTCGGCGTTGCCCGACATCTTGCTCGTATACTCGGCCAGCGCGTCGTCCTTGTCCTTGTACGTCACGGACTTGACGTTGCTCCACGTCTTGAGCTCAGCCTCAAAGGCCTGAACATCTGCCTGGTCGGCGTCATCGCTAATAAAGGCGTTGATGACGACCTGATCCTCGACGGTGCCGATCACGGAGTTCAGCATCGCGGAGCCCATGATGAACAGGCCGATGATAAACAGCGAAAGGAAGATCGTGATGACGGCGCCGAGCGAGGTAGTCCAGTTACGGAAGAAGTGACTGATTGCCTCTTTGAAGGAGTAGCCCACGTTAGTTGGTGCCATAGTTGCCGTAACCTCCCCTCTCCTGGTCGCGGATAACGTGGCCGCCCTCGAGGGCGATCACGCGACGGTGCATGCTATCGACCATCTCGCGGTCGTGCGTGGCGACGATCACGGTGGTGCCGGTACGGTTAATGCGCTCGAGCAGCTTCATAATGCCCAGCGAAATCGCCGGGTCGAGGTTGCCCGTGGGCTCGTCGCAGATAAGCAGCGGCGGACGGTTGACCATAGCGCGGGCAACGGCGACGCGCTGCTGCTCGCCACCGGACAGCTGATCGGGCAGAGAGTCCATCTGATCGGCCAGACCGACCAGGCGAAGCACCTCGGGCACCTGGCTGCGAATGACGCCCCTGGGCTTGCCGATGCACTGCAGGGCAAACGCCACGTTTTCGTAGGCGGACTTCTGCGGCAGGAGCTTAAAGTCCTGGAACACGGCACCGATCTGGCGACGCAAGAACGGAACCTTGCGATTCTTGATCTTCATAAGGTCCTGGCCGGCGACCAAAATGCGGCCGCTCGTCGGCTTGACGTCGCGATTGAGCGTCGACAGCAGCGTGGTCTTACCCGAGCCGGAGTGACCGACCAAGAAGACAAACTCACCCGGATAGATCTCGATGTTGATGTCGTCGAGCGCGGGCTTGTTGGGCTGTGCCGGGTAGATCTTGGTGACGTGCTCCATGAGGATGACGGGCTCGACACCGGCCTGCTTGGCCATCTTCTTGCGGCTGGCCTGCGGATCGATGGGCGCAAATACCGACGTAAAGTCGGGGTTGTTGAGCGCATTGTCGAGGCTTGCGACCTCGGCGGCCTGATCGCTCTCAACTACGGGAGCCGCAGGCTGTGTGGGATCGGGAATACCGGCAAAAAGGCCGGTCTGCGCAGGCTGTGGCGCCGGAGTCGCAGGAGCCATGGGGTCGGGAATACCGGCCATGACAGGCTGCGGCGCGACAACGTCCGCCTGGGGCTGATCCACGCGAGCGGTCACCTTCTGCACGGACTCAAAACCCGCGGCCTCGGAAAGCTCGACATCATTGGTGGGATTGTAGGCAAAGGGATCTGATGCCGGCTGTGCCTGATCTGCCGGCTGTGCGGGGACCGGGCTAAACAGCTGATCCTCTGAATCCGGGGTGGCGAAACGAGTGCCCGCGGCGCCTGGCTGCGTCTTGGGGGCGTCATCGCCCGCACCGGAGGTACGGAAGTGGTTACCCACTGGTGCTCCTTATCGTCGTGCGTTTAAACTACATGAGCGCTTTGTATTTTAGCAGCATTAGCTTTACTGCACATAAGAAGCATGGCGGGGTTTGGGTCTCACCGGCCGGGCGCAGGGTTACCTCCCAAATCGTCCTCGCGCATGGCCGGCATTTGTCCTGCTCCTGCGGAGCTGCGGACAAACGCCGGCCTGCGCTGCGGAAAGATTTGGGAGGTAACCCTGCGCCCGGCCTGCGGCTACTATGGGGCCGACGCACCAACTTGAGATGCTGCGCATACAAAATTGGAAGGGTCTGAATTGCACTTTGTTGGGATGGGCTCGTTTCCCCATGGGAACTTTGCTTGGCAGGACTCTAATTTAAATTCAGCATAAACAGGGGCACCCTCTTTGAGGACGCCCCTGTTCTGGCTTGTTTGCGGTTGTCGACGCGATACTTTGCCTCGTCTTGCCTTATGCCAAGAACTCCTTGGTGGTCGCCACGATGTTGGCGGCGTCCAGGCCGTACTTGTGCAGGAGCTCGGCGCCCGGGCCGGACTCGCCAAAGGTATCGTTGACGCCGATCTTCTTGAGCGGCGTCGGGCACTGCTCGCACAGGACGTCGGCAACGGCGCTGCCCAGGCCACCGATCACAGAGTGCTCCTCGACGGTCACGACGTGGCCGGTCTTGGTGGCGCTCTTGACGATCAGGTCGGCATCGATGGGCTTGATGGTGTGCATGTTGATGACCTCGGCGTCGATGCCCTCGGCAGCGAGCTGCTCGGCGGCCTCGAGAGCCTCGCCGACCATCAGGCCGCAGGCGATGATGGTCACATCGGCGCCCTCGCGCATGACAATGCCCTTACCCAACTCGAACTTGTAGGTCTCGGGGTCGTTGATAACCGGCGAGGCCAAACGGGCGAAGCGCATGTACACCGGACCGTCGCACTCGTAGGCGGCGCGCGTCACGGCGCGGGCCTCCACGTCGTCGGCGGGAACAATTACGGTCATGCCGGGGATGACGCGCATGAGGGCGATATCCTCGCAGCACTGGTGCGTGGCGCCGTCCTCGCCCACCGAGATGCCGGCGTGCGTGGCACCGATCTTAACGTTGAGGTGCGGGTAGCCGATGGAGTTGCGGACCTGCTCAAAGGCGCGACCGGCAGCGAACATGGCAAAGGTACTCGCGAAGGCAACACGACCAGTGGTCGCGATACCGGCGGCGACGCCCATCAGGTTGCTCTCGGCGATACCCACGTCGAAGAAGCGGTCGGGGCAAGCGGCCTTAAACTTACCGGTCTGCGTGGCGGCGGCCAGGTCGGCGTCGAGGACCACAAAGTCATCGTGCTCGTTGGCGAGCTCGACGAGGGCCTCGCCGTAGCTTACACGCGTGGCGATTTTCTTGACGTCTGCCATCCTAGAGCTCCTCTCCGGCGGCCGTGAGCTCTGCCATGGCCTGCTCAAACTGTTCATCGTTGGGGGCCTTGCCGTGCCAACCAACCTGGTTCTCCATAAAGGACACGCCCTTGCCCTTCAGGGTCTCGGCGATAATGGCGGTCGGCTGGCCCTTGGTAGCGCGAGCCTCGGCAAAGGCGGCGCGGATCTGATCGAAATCGTTGCCGTCGGCAAGCTCCACCACGTGGAACTTAAAGGCGCGGAACTTGTCGGCGAGCGGCATGGGGTCGTTGACCTCCTCGACGGGACCGTCGATCTGCAGGCCGTTGTGGTCGACGATCACACAGAGGTTGTCGAGCTGCTGGTTGCCGGCAAACATGGCGGCCTCCCAAACCTGGCCCTCCTCGCTCTCGCCATCGCCCAGCAGGGCGTACGTGCGATAAGTATCGCCCCAGTGCTTGGCGGCAACGGCCATGCCCACGGCGGCGGAGATGCCCTGGCCGAGCGAACCGGTGGACATGTCAACGCCCGGAGTGTCGTTCATGTTGGGATGGCCCTGCAGGTGGCTGCCGATATGGCGCAGCGTCTTGAGGTCCTCTTTGGGGAAGAACCCGCGCTCGGCGAGCACGGCGTACAGGCCCGGAGCGCAATGGCCCTTGGAGAGCACAAAACGGTCGCGATCGGCCTTGCGGGGATCGGACGGGTCGACGTTCATTTCCTCAAAGTACAGATAGGTCATGATGTCGGCAGCGCCGAGCGAACCGCCCGGATGGCCGGACTTGGCAGCGTGCACGCCGGTGACGATGCCCTTCCTTACCTCGTTGGCAACCTTTTTGAGCTCTTCGTCGCTCATTGTGCCTTCCTTTCATCCTCTTTAGACAAGATGCGCACGACATGGAAAGGTAATCCCAACCCAGCCGCGATGCACGTACGTCCTTCATTATGCTGGAAACTGATGGCTTTACCAGACTTTTTATCATTATTTGAGCAATTGAGCAGGCAGAACCGCTGATGAAACGGTTTATCAATGTGAACGTCTTTTGGATGGGACGCGGTCGGCCCTACGCGCTAATGTCCTTGAATCCCTCGCCGAAAGCTTCCGTAACGTCGGCGACCGTCACGATGGCGTGAGGATCGCGCTCGCGCACGATCGTCTTGAGGGTATTGAGCTCTCGACGGCTCACGATGACCATGATCACCGGCTTCTCGGCACCCGAATACATGCCAGTCGCCTTAAACTTGGTACAACCACGACCCAGGCCATACATGATATCGGCAGCGATATCAGGGAACTTGTCCGAGATGATGAGTACCATACGGCGTTTGTTGCCACCATCGACCACGGCATCGATCACGTAGCCGCTAATGACCATCGAAAGGCCTGCATATAGTGCATTTTCGACTGAAAAGACCGGAGCCGACAGCGCGCATACGGCAACATCGATCGCCATGACGGTCGAGCCCACGGGCAGCGAGGTATTACGCGAGATGATTTGGCCAATCGTGTCCGAGCCGCCGGTGTTGGCGCCGGCGCGCAGCACCATGCCGTAACCGATGCCTGTAATAATGCCGCCCCACATGGCAGGGAGCATCAGGTCCGCATCCGCCAGAGGTGCTACAAACGGGGCGAACAGATCGGTAAAGAAGCCCAGCAGCACAAAGCCCGTCGCGGTCTGCACCACGTAGAACATGCCGCCCTCGCGCATAACGACCAGCAACAGCAAGGCGTTCATCACGATCGTCTGAATACCAACGGGAAGCGATATGCCGCGCGATGCGCCGACCGCCTGGATAATGGTGGCAAGGCCCGTAACACCACCGGCAGCAAGGCCGTTGGGAATCAAAAACAGGTCGGTCGCAATAGCGGCCAGAGCGCACCCCAACATAATCTGGGGCAGGTCGTGAAAGAAGTTCATCGATAGAATGCGCTTGATGTCCAGACGATATGCCATGCTACCTCCCTCAAAAAAGCGCACCCAAACGGATGCGCTTCGAACTTCTTGCTGTATTCGATTCTACCGATTCGCCGAACAAAAACCACCCCTGCGCAGGGTTTGCTTTGGATACAAAACCACCCTGCTCGGAGGGTTTTATCCATTTCCACATAAACCGGGCGGTTTATGCAGATGGGATCTCCGCGTCAGCGTTGCCAGTGGCCCAGCGATGGTAGCCAATAACAAACGGGTCCAGGTCGCCATCGTCAAGAACCGCCTCGACGTTGCTGGTCTCAACGCCCGTGCGTAGGTCCTTAACCATCTGATACGGGTAGAGCACGTAGCTGCGGATCTGGTTGCCAAAACCAATCGTGGTTTTGGGTCCGCGAATCTCATCCAGGGCCTCGGCGCGCTTCTCGAGCTCAATCTCGTACAGGCGAGCCTTGAGGATCTGCATGCACGCGGCCTTGTTCTGGATCTGGCTGCGCTCGTTTTGGCAGGTGACCACAATGCCGCTGGGGAAATGCGTCACGCGCACGGCGGAGTCGGTGGTGTTCACGCCCTGACCGCCCGGGCCGCTCGCGTGGTACACGTCCACGCGGATGTCATCGGGGCTGATCTCGATATCGATATCATCGGGTAGCACGGGGATGACCTCGACGCCGGCGAACGTGGTCTGGCGGCGTTTCTTGTCGTCGGTGGGGCTAATGCGCACCAAGCGGTGGACGCCGGCCTCGGCGCGCAGCATGCCAAATGCGTCCTTGCCCTCGACGGTAAAGGTCGCGCGGTCGATGCCGATGACCTCAGCAGCGGGGCAGTCGTTAATCGTGACCTTCCAGCCGCGACGCTGACAGTACTTCATGTACATCTTAAAGAGCATGAAGGTCCAGTCCTGGGCCTCCAGACCACCCTGTCCGGGCTTGATGGTCACAATGGCATCGCCGTGATCGAACTCACCGGTAAACCAGCTCGAAAGCTCAAGCTCATCGATGGCACGGGCCAGGCGCTCAGCCGTGGCTGTAGCTCCTCGCGAAGGGCGGCGGCATCGGGGTCATCCCCCATCTCCTCGGCAAGCTCCAGCGCGGCGCGGGCATCGGAAAGCTCGCCGCGCGCGTTGTCCACGGCAGCGATATCTTCCTTGGTGCGCGCGATTTCCTCCATGGTGGCACGGGCGGCGTCGGCGTCATCCCAAAAGCCGGGGGCCACGCTTTTGGCCTCGAGCTCGGTCACGCGCGTGCGCTTTTCGTCCAAGTGGAGATACGACTCGACCTCGCCGAGCCGGTCCGCAAACGCGTCCAGCTCGGCGGGCGTTACCTCTAAAGCCTCAGCCATTAACGATTCCTGCCGTGGCAGTACTTAAACTTCTTGCCGCTACCGCAGGGGCACGGGTCGTTGCGGCCCACGTTGACGTACGGATCGTCGCTCTCGGACTTGCGATAGGTGGTCACCTTGCCACCGTTGTTGACGGCAGCCGGACCACCCTGGACAGCCGTGCGGGCCTGCACCTGCGCCTGCTTGCGCAGCACCGAGTCGCCGTTGTCACCATCGACCTCGGCAGGACCGGAGAAGTGCGCACCCTCGAGCGCGGGCTCCTCCTTGTGCTCCACGGCACGCGGGGCAGCCTTGATCTCGATGCGCAGAACCGTGCGCAGGTAATCCTCGTACATGGTGTCGACGAGGATCTGGAACGCGCCGTAGGCTCGGTCTTGTACTCGACCAGCGGGTCGCGCTGGCCAAAGCCGCGCAGGCCGATGCCGGTCTTGAGGTAGTCCATCTCCTGCAGGTAGTTCATCCAGCGGGTATCAATGACGCGCAGCATGACCTGGGTGTTGAGCTCGCGCATCAGGTCCTCGCCCAAGCGCTCGGCCTTCATGTTGTAGCACTTCTCTACGTAAGCCAGGACATCGGCAGCCAGAGCCTCATAATCCTCGTCGGGGAACTTCGGCGTATCGATGTGGCCGGTGAGCTCCACAACCCACTTGCGCAGGCCCTCCAGGTCGCGCTCGCCATCGTGACTGTCCTTGGTGCAGAACTCCTGAACGCAGCGGTACACGGTGTCGTGCATGACCTCGGTGATGTGGTCGGTCAGGTCCTTGCCGTCCAGAATCTTATTGCGCTCAGCGTAGATGACCTGGCGCTGCTTGTTCATGACGTCGTCGTACTCAAGGACGCTCTTGCGCATGGAGAAGTTGATGCTCTCGACCTTGTGCTGGGCGCTCTCGACGGCCTTGGAGATGATCTTGTGCTGGATGGGCATGTCGTCGCCCATGTCGGCCGTGACCATCATCTTGGAGACGCGGTCCATCTTGTCGCCACCGAACAGGCGCATGAGGTCGTCCTCGAGCGACAGGTAGAACTGGGTCTCGCCCGGATCGCCCTGACGGCCGGAGCGGCCGCGCAGCTGGTTGTCGATACGACGGGACTCGTGGCGCTCGGTGCCGATAACGGTCAGGCCGCCGGCGGCAGCTCGCGCTCGCGCTCGGCCTTGCAGGTCTCCTTGGCCTCGGCGTTAAACTGCTCAAGCTGCTCGGGCGTCACGTCCTCCATGGTCAGGCCCTCGTACTCAAGGCGCTCGCGCACCAGCTCGTCGGGGTTGCCGCCCAACAGGATGTCGGTACCACGACCGGCCATGTTGGTAGCGATGGTCACGGCGCCGTAGCGTCCGGCCTGGGCAACGATATGAGCCTCGCGCTCATGGTGCTTGGCGTTGAGGACCTCGTGCGCGATGCCGCGCTTGGTAAGGGCGGCCGACAGCTTCTCGGAGCTCTCGATGGAGACGGTGCCCACCAGGACCGGCTGGCCCTTGGCGTGACGCTGCTCGACATCGTCGGCGACGGCGTTGTACTTGGCCTGAATGGTACGGTACACCAGGTCCTCGTGGTCAACACGCTGAACGGGTTTGTTGGAGGGGATGACCTCGACGGGCAGCTTGTAGATCTCGCGGAACTCGGCATCCTCGGTGAGTGCCGTACCGGTCATGCCGGAGAGCTTGTCATACAGACGGAAGTAGTTCTGCAAGGTGATAGTGGCCAGCGTCTGGTTCTCCTCGCGTACAAGCACGCCCTCTTTGGCCTCGATGGCCTGGTGCAGGCCCTCGGAGTAACGGCGGCCTTCCATAATGCGGCCGGTGAACTCGTCGACGATCTTGACCTCGCCGTTGGTGACCACATACTGCTTGTCGCGGTGGAACATGTACTGGGCCTTCAGCGCCTGCTGCAGGTGGTTGACCAGCTGGCCGGAGAGATCGGCATAGATGTCATCGATACCCAGGCGGCGCTCGATCTTCTTAAGACCGCGCTCGGTGGCAGCGATGGTGTGCTTGGCCTCGTCCATGACGTAGTCGCCCGTGGGTTCAACGTCCTCGGTGGCGGTAAGCATGTCGTGCGACACATCCTCGCCGCGCTCAAGGCCACGCACGGCACGCGCGAAGTCCTTGTAGGTACTGGCGGACTTGGTGCCAGCGCCCGAGATGATCAGCGGGGTGCGAGCCTCATCGATCAGGATGGAGTCAACCTCGTCGACGATGGCGTAGTTGTGGCCGCGCTGCACGCGCTGCTCGGGACGGGTAACCATGTTGTCGCGCAGGTAGTCGAAACCGAACTCGGAGTTGGTACCGTAGGTGACGTCTGCCTGGTAGGCCGGGCGCTTAAGCTCGAGCGGCATGTTGTTCTGGAGCAGACCGACGGTCATGCCCAGGTACTTGTAGATGCGGCCCATCCACTCGGAGTCGCGCTTGGCAAGGTAATCATTGACAGTAACGACGTGCACGCCCTTGCCGGCAATAGCGTTGAGATAGCCGGCCAACGTGGAGACGAGGGTCTTGCCTTCGCCAGTCTTCATCTCGGCGATGTGGCCCTCGTGCAGTGCCATGGCGCCAATGAGCTGCACGTCAAAGTGGCGCATACCCATGGTGCGCTTGGAAGCCTCGCGCACGGTGGCAAAGGCCTCGGGGAGCATGTCGTCGAGCGACTCACCGTTGGCGTAACGCTCACGGAACTTATCGGTCTGGCCGCGGAGTTCCTCCTCGGTCATCTTCTCAAACTGGGGCTCAAGACCGTTGATCTGGTCGACGATCTTGTAGTAGCGCTTAAGGTCCTTATCGGATCCAAAGGACAGCAGCTTTGACATGAATCCCATGTGGTTTTCCTTTTTGGCCATCGCCCACGCCGTGCAGCTGCGGGCGAGTTAAACACAGATGATTGTACTTTAGCCAAACAAGGCGCGGCCTATACGGTCGACCTCGACCGCCACGTAATAACTATGACCAACCTGCCGCAATGGAACAGGTTTATTTTGGCAGGTTTTATCTGAGCAAACGCCGTCTCTCTGCCATTTGGTGCCACGGGGACAGGTTAGCTTGCGCCAATAAAAAGAAAAGGGCCGCGCACCCAAATGGATGCACGGCCCTCATGCCATGAATGCGAGTGATTCCGCGGCGAGCTATTTACTCAGCAGCCTCGGTGGTCTCGGCCTCGGCAGCGGCCTCCTCGACGGGAGCCTCTGCGGGAGCCTCGGCGGCCTGCTTGGCAGCCTCCTCGGCGAACTTAGCGGCACGCTTAGCCTTCTCGGCAGCCTTAGCCTCAGAGCCTTAGCCTCAGCGGCGGCCTTGCG
>JAQCYU010000002.1 GCA_027682925.1 Coriobacteriaceae bacterium AF45-21 | reverse complement strand
GCAACGCGACGGATGCGCTCGTGGGCGCGTTGCCCGCAGCTCCCACGGCCTCGACAGCAGCAGCCTGACGCCCAGCACGATCCCACACGCCCGAGCGGCCGCCTTCCTTGTGCAGCAGGCGAACGTCGACAATCTCCATGCCGCGATCGACCGCTTTGCACATGTCATAGATTGTTAGGCACGCAGCACTCGCGCCGGTCAGAGCCTCCATCTCGATACCCGTCTTGCCCGTCACGCCGGCCGTAACCAGTACGTGAAAGCCAACCTGCCCGTCCACCCGCGCCGGCGCCCAGCCCTCGGGCACGTCCTCGACAGGCGTCCCCGCCGGAGCGATGGGCTCAATATCGCACTTACTCTTGGTAATGAGCAACGGATGGCACATGGGGATAATGTCGCTCGTGCGTTTGATGGCCATAATGCCCGCCACGCGCGCGCAGGCGAGCACGTCACCTTTTTTGGCGCGATCCTGCAGCACCATGGCTTGCGTCTCGGGGTGCATGAGGATGGTGCCCTCGGCGATGGCGATGCGATGCGTCTCGGCCTTGTCGGACACGTCGACCATGCGAACCTCGCCCTTGGCGTCCACGTGCGTCAGCTCGTCGCGACGGGCGTCGCGGGCGGGCTCGGTGGCAGCACTGGCAGTCGGCTGTGCGGACGCGTCGGCGTTGCCAGCATTCGCCGCAGCCGTGACTTTGTGGGCAGACATCGCGGCCCTGCGAGCGGCCATGGTGGCATCGGCGTACCTGCTCTTGGCCATATAATCATCCTCCGATTTGGGACATAAATCGTTGCGTGCCCTCAATTATCGCGTGTTCCTGCGGTTTGTGGGCCACGGCATCGCGCCAAATCGAAAGTACCTGCATATCATCACCGCGGCGCAGGGCGTCGCGCACCGAATACTCGGCATCGCTGAACAGGCACGGACGCACGTTGCCATCGGCCGTCAGGCGCAGACGGTTGCAATTCGCGCAAAAATGGTTGGACATGGCGCTGATGAAGCCGACCGTTCCCGCCGCGCCCGGAAAGTGCCAATAGCGCGCAGGGCCCGCGCCGGCAGGAGCGTCGTTGATGTCGAGCAGCTCGAGCTCGCCCAGTCCCGCCGCCGCGGCCCCGGCATTGATGCGCGCCCGCAGCTCGCCGCTCGGCACGGTATCGCTCGCGTCCCACAACTCGGGATTGAGCGCGGGCGCATGCGGATCCACAGCGCAATGCGAACTCGTGCGCTCGTCGCCAATGGGCATGTATTCGATAAAGCGCAGGTGGATGGGGCGGTCGAGCGTGAGCCGCGCGAGGGCCGCCACATCCTGGTTGAGCCGGCGCACCACAACGCAGTTGACCTTAACGGGCTCAAAGCCCCAAGCCAGCGCTGCGTCGATGCCGGCCATGGTCTGCTCGAGTCGGCCCAGGCGCGTGATCTTTCCAAACAGCGTAGGGTCGAGCGTGTCGAGCGAGATGTTGACGCGGTTAAGCCCGGCATCTTTGAGCTGCGGCGCCAGCTTGGGCAGTAGGACGCCATTGGTGGTGAGCGAGATGTCCTCGATCTGCGGAATCGCGCGGATGTCCCGAATAAGCGGAATAATACGGCGGCTGACCAGCGGCTCGCCGCCCGTCAGGCGCACGCGGCGAATGCCCTCCCCCGCCACCAAGCGCACAAAGCGAGCGATTTCCTCGGCACTGAGCAGCTCGTCGTGCGCGCGGGGCGCCACGCCATCGGCCGGCATGCAGTAGATGCAGCGGAAATTGCACTTGTCGGTAACGGCAATGCGCAGGTAGTTAATGTCGCGGCCAAAACCGTCATGTTGCACGTGCCCGTCCACGTAGCCTCCCCTCACGCGACGTTTTATTCTTCGGAAAACATAATACCCCACGAGAGAATCATGCCGACACCCGTACGACAGGACAGGTCGCTTCGAGCAAAACGGACTTTCTAAGCCCATCCTCAGCACACAAAACATCACAACATTCGATGCTTTTCCCGATTTTGGCAAAAAACGTCGAATGTTGTGATGGTACGCCTACCCGCAGCGCCCCGCAGAAGGACCAAAGCGCCCCTAAAGACCGCTGTCCCAGTGCCGAATCACGAATTCTCGCAGGTCGTTCTGCCGCTTTTGGAACGCTTCGCTTCGGTCGCACTTGAGGCCCATAGCGAGCGCAATGGCGTTCATCGCCCGGTGCAATTGCAGCTGATGGGCAAACTGAGTCCCGGTGAGGACGATCATCCTAAAGCCCAGCGCGCTCAGTACGGTCATACGCTCCGCATCCGACGCGCTGCGCTGTTTATCAAGATGGTCCGAGCCGTTGTATTCAATCCCCGTACCGCTCGCAGGCGCATATACGTCAATCTCGAAATACCCGGCCTTTGCGAGACACTTGAACTCGTTGGGAACATCGACCCTATGGTTGAGCTCGATTTTGGCGTATCCCAGCCCGCCCTGGAAACGTTTTGCTACGACCATGATTGCGGTGGCCGTCTCCATGGGCGACCGCGCGCCATCGTGCACGCGCTTGAGCACGGCGGCCGCGCGTATAGCCCCCTGACGAGATCGGTTCTCATTGCAATAGGCAATCAAGTCGCAACGGTATACCTCTGCCCCATCTCGATATAATCGCCTGTCGACAGATGATTCAAATGGTATCGGGCGCAGATTTCGTAGCCATATTCCAGCTGCTCGGGCTCACTCATCCACGAACCCGCCTGGACAAAGCACATGGCCTCATCAACCACCAGAGGCCCTCTGCCACCTCGATAAGATGGCCTGGAGGTACCGGCGCCCCAAACACGTGGCGCCTAAATCCAGCCGGCGTCGAGCGCTCAAAATCGAAGTTGACGAGCGTATCGATATGATCGAGCTCTTCTCGTGGAATACCAAGCGAAACCAGATAGTCGGTAACGATCCCAACTGCCGTTGAAGCCCTCAGCCCCTTGGCATCGAGTCCCAATTTGGGCAGGCTCGCAGCCGGCTCCGCCTCGCTAGCAAGCGAGTCCTCATCGTATAGGCCGCTTGCTCGCGAGAGCGGCTCGGACGGGCGCGCCACGTTGTGGTACAGCCAGGCAGTCTTATGGGACAGGACAATCGGCAGGTCCATGAGCCCTCCAATGGAGTCGGATAACCAACCTTATTCCCCTGCCCACGGGTCCGCACACCTTCGTGCGCAAGAAAGCGATTCCACCGATCGGGTGGTAGGAAAACCATCACAACATTCGATGCTTTTCCCGATTTTGGCAAAAAACGTCGAATGTTGTGATGGTTTGAGGCTAGGTGAGGGGCATGGAGGGGTCAAAGCATCGTGCTTGGAGCGTGACTATTTTCGCCCCGCCGCCAACACAAACCTTGACTCTACAATCGTTGTAGGGTTTTCACTACACTGGTACGTAAACAGACCAAGCCAGAAAGCCCCGCCCATGGAACACGACCTCACACGCGGCAATGTCCTTAAGACCATCGCGGTCTTTGCCCTGCCCTATATGCTCTCGTACTTTTTGCAGATGCTCTACGGCATGGCCGACCTGTACATGATGGGGCAGTTTAGCGGCGCCGCCGGCATCACCGCCGTGGGCAACGGCGCGCAGACGCTCTATATCATTACCGTGACGCTCGTGGGCCTGGCCATGGGAACGACGGTTATCGTCGGCCACGCCGTGGGCTCGCGCCGCTTCGACCGCGCCGAGACCGCCATCGGCAACACCATCACGCTCTTTATGGGTGTCTCGGTGGTGCTGGCCGCTATCTTGCTCGCACTGTGCCCGCAGATCGTGGCGCTCATTGGCACGCCGGCCGAGGCGGTCGAAGGCACCGCCGCCTACCTGCGCATTTGCTTTATGGGCATTCCGTTTATCGCCGCATACAACATCCTCTCGGCCATCTTTCGCGGCCTGGGCGATTCGCGCTCGCCCATGTACGTGATCGGCGTGGCATGCATCATCAACATCGCACTCGATTTTCTGTTTATCGGCCACATGGGACTCGGTCCCGTAGGCGCGGCACTCGGCACGGTAACCGCCCAGACGGCAAGCGTTGCCCTTGCGCTCGTGTGGCTCAAGAGCCGCCGCACGAACATTCACGTTAAGCGCAGCGACCTGCGTCCCCAGCCCGAGGTGCTCGGCAGCATTCTTAAGATCGGCGTGCCCGTGGCCGTACAGGACGGCTGCATCCAGGTGGCGTTTATGTTTATCACCGTCATCGCCAACCACCGAGGCTCGTCGACGCCGCCGCCGTGGGCCTGGTCGAGAAGATGATCAGCTTTTTATTCATTGTGCCGAGTTCCATGGGCGCCACCGTCAGCGCACCCACGGCGCAAAACGCCGGCGCGGGCAAGGGCGACCGCGCGCGTCAGGTGCTCAAGGACGCCATGACGATCTCGGTAGTGTACGGCTGCCTGATCACGGTGCTGATGTGGCTGGTGGCGCCGGCGTTTATCGGCTTTTTTGCCAAGGACGCTGCAGTAGTCGCCGCCGGCACCGGCTATATGCGCAGCTACATTTTCGACGCGATTTTTGCCGGCATCCACATTTGCTTTAGCGGCTTTTTCGCTGCATACGGCAAGAGCTACATCGGCTTTGCGCACAACGTGCTGGCGGTGGCGCTCATTCGCGTGCCGGGCGCGTGGCTGCTGTCGAACGCCTATTCCGATACGTTGTTTCCCATGGGCATCGCTTCGCCGTGCGGGTCCATTCTGTCGGCGGTCATTTGCGTGATTGCATTTACCGTACTCAACCGCCGCGGGGCTTTTGACAAGTTGGTGGCGTAGCGGGGCAACGCGAGATTGCCCTGATCGATGACATCATCAGCGACGACCCGGCAACCTACGTGACGCAGATCACGGTGCCGGTTGCCCCAGCAAAGTAAGAACCGCCCGGAAGGCATCGTGCTTCCGGGCGGTTCTTCAATTTGGTTATCGACGCCTTAAGCCTCCGGCACCTGACCAGTCGCCAGGATCTGCTCGAGGGCGTCCTCGTCCAGCACGGGTACGCCCAGCTGCTCGGCTTTGGTGAGCTTGGAGCCCGCTTTGGGGCCGGCAACCAGATAGCTCGTCTTCTTGGACACGCTGCCCGAGACCTTGGCGCCGAGCACCTTGAGCGCCGCGCCTGCCTCGTCGCGGGTGCGGTTGACGAGCGTGCCGGTGAGCACGAAGGTCAGACCCGCGAGCGGTTGTGCATCGGCGAGCTCGCCCGCCACGCCCGCGTCGGCTGCGGCTTGTGCATGCGCGGCGCCCAAGTCGACCTCGAGCGACAGACCCGCCTGGCGCAAACGCTCCAGCACGGCAAGGTTTTCGGGCACGGCCAGGAACTGCTTGACGCTCGCCGCAATCTTGGGACCGATGCCCTCGCACTCGGCGATGTCCTCTTCACTCGCCAAGATGAGCTTATCAATCGACAGGAATCGCTCGGCGATGACCTCGCCCACGCTCTTGCCCACGTGGCGGATGCCCAGGGCAAACAGCACGCGACCGAGCGGCTGGCTCTTGGACTTGTTGAGCTCGGCGATGATTTTCTCGGCCGTCTTGAGGCCCACCGGGATGGGGTCGCCCTTCTTGACGCCCTTTTTGCTGTTGGAGCTAGCGTACACGCGCCCTGTGTCCAGGCCTGCGATGTCGTCGACCGTGAGCTGGTAGAAGTCCGCGACATCGTGGATCAGGCCGGCAGCGATCATCTTGTCGACGATCTCGTCGCCCAGGCCGTCGACGTCCATGCAGCCGCGGCTTACCCAGTGAAGCAGGCGCTCCTTGAGCTGTGCGGGACAGTCGATGGACACGCAGCGGTAGGCAACCTCGCCATCCTCGTGGACCACGGGGCTACCGCACACGGGGCAGACCTCGGGCATGTGCCAGTCGACCGAATCGGCCGGGCGTTTATCGAGCACCGGACCTACGACCTCGGGAATCACGTCGCCCGCCTTGTGCACGATGATAGTGTCGCCCTCGCGCACGTTTTTGCGACGGATCTCGTCGATGTTGTGCAGCGTGGCGCGCGCGATGGTGGAGCCGGCAACCGTCACCGGGTCGAACTCGGCGACCGGTGTGAGCACACCGGTGCGGCCCACCTGGATGCGAATCTCGCGCAGGACGGTCTGCTTTTCCTCGGGCGGGAACTTAAAGGCGATGGCCCAGCGCGGTGCGCGGGCGGTAAAGCCCAGGTCGAGCTGCTGCTGGAAGCTGTCGACCTTTACGACCACGCCGTCGATGTCGTAGTCCAGGTCACCGCGGTGTTCGAGCGCCTGGGCACAGAACTCGTGGACCTCGGCGGGTGTGGCACAGCGAGCCACGTTAGGGTTGACGCTAAAGCCGGCGCTACGCAGCCAATCGAGGAACTCGCGCTGGCTGTGGACGTGCAGCGGATCGGTATCGGCGATGGCATAGATAAAGGTAGCGAGATCGCGGCGCGCCGTGACCTTGGGGTCCTTTTGGCGCAGGCTGCCGGCGGCAGCGTTGCGCGGGTTGGCGAAGGGGTCGCGCCCCTCGGCATCGGCCTCGTCGTTCAGGCGCACAAAGCTGCCCTTGGGCATATAGACCTCGCCACGGACCTCGATGGTGCGCTCGCGGTCGGCGCCCATGTGGGCGAGCGCCGGCTCGGACAGGTGCATGGGCACATCCTTGATGGTACGGACGTTGAGCGACACGTCCTCGCCCGTGGTGCCATCGCCGCGTGTGGCTGCGCGTACGAAGGTGCCGTTTTGGTAGGTAAGCGCCACGCCCAGGCCGTCGATCTTAAGCTCGCAGGTATAGGTGACGCTGCCGGCACCGAGCGCATCCTCGGTGCGCTGGAGCCACGCGTCGAGTTCGTCCAGATCCATGGCATCGTCCATGGAATACATGCGCGCCATATGCGTGACCGGCGTAAACTGCTCGCTCACGTACCCGCCCACGCGCTGGGTATAGCTGTCGGGCGTCACCAGGTCGGGGTAGGTGGCCTCAATTTCCTGCAGCTCAACGAGCATCTTGTCAAAGGCGGCGTCCGTGATCTCGGGCGCATCGAGCATGTAGTAGCGATAGGCGTGGTAATCGAGCTCGTGGCGCAGCTCGGCCGCACGCGCTGCCGCCTGGGCACGGGCATCGGCCGGTACGGCGGTATCCGTGCTCGCGGGCGTTTCGGTATCGATGTCCACGCCGTCACCAAACAGGCTCGATTGCTCCATAGCGGCACTCCTTCGCTCGATTTCAAACGGATACTAGAGTACCACCGGTCGCAATGAGGCCGAATAGCGGTCTCGAACCGCACCGAATCGGCAGCCGCCAGACTGGGGTGGATCGCGCGATCAAACCATGCCCCTGTCAGTTCCAAATGATCCGTTTTCCTCCGTCCCCAACGGATCAATAAGAAAAAAGGGCTGTCCCACGTTGATGGGACAGCCCCCCTGGCCTCGATATGTGCGAAACGGCTCGCTAGTAACCCTGACCGTAGCCTTGACCCTGGCCCTGCTGGCCCAGCAGCTCCTCCAGGTACTGGCGCAGCTGTTCGTCGGTAATACCGCCGTTGCCGGTGTCGGTCGCGCTGTCGTCCTGCTGCTGGTTCTGCAGCTCCTCGTCGGAGCCCAGCTCGACGGTAACCTTCTTCTCTTCCTTGCCGCGCATGAGCGTGATCTCGACCTTCTCGCCCACCTCGTGGCTGCGCAGCGCGATGATCAGGCCATCGGCGCTCGAAATCTCATCGTCGCCCAGCTTGGTAATGACATCGCCCTCTTGGATGCCGGCCTTGGCGGCAGGACCGTCCTCGACGACGCTTGCCACGTACGCGCCGCTATCGGTGCTCAGCTTGTTAGTGCGAGCATTGAGCGCGTTGACGCTCGAAAGCGTGGCGCCCAGGTACGGATGAACCGGCGTCTTGCCGTCGATGATCTGGTCGGCAATGTTCTTGGCATAGTTAACGGGAATGGCAAAGCCCACGCCCGAGCTGGAGCCCGAGTAGCTCTCGATGAGCGAGTTGATACCCACCAGCTCACCGTTGTCGTTAACGAGCGCGCCGCCGGAGTTGCCCGGGTTGATGGCGGCATCGGTCTGGATCATGTTGGCATAGATGGTGTTACCGTTGGTAGAGCTCATGGCCGTGGAGCGATACAGCGCCGACACGATACCCGTGGAGACAGACTGCTCGTTGCCGAACGGCGAGCCGATCGCCATGACCCACTCGCCCACGTTGAGCTTGGAAGAGTCGCCGATCTCGATCGGCGTGAGCTTAGAGGCGTCAGCATCCTTGAGCTTGATGACGGCTAGGTCGCTCGAAGCATCGTTGCCCACGAACTCGGCCTCGTAGGTGGTGCCGTCGTCCATGGTCACCACGTACTGGTCATAGCCATCGACCACGTGGTTGTTGGTGAGGATGTGGCCCTCGGTATCGAGCACAACGCCCGAACCGACGCTGCCCGAGCCGTCCGACTCGTCGGCAGACTGCGAAAGCGAGCCATTCTGGCCGCCGCTCGAAGTGGCGGTAATGGAAACCACGGAGGGCAGCGCCTTGGCAGAGACGGCCTCGGCCAGCGTGGTGTCCTCGGAGTCGATCGTAATCTTTTGCGTCGATGAACCCGAAGCACCCGCCGTCACGGCATTCTTTCCGCTGCCAATGTTGAGCGTGCCACTCATAATGAGCGCAATGACCAGCAGGGCGCCGCATGCACAGCCGGCGAGCGCCGTAATAAAGATCGGCAGCTTTTTGGTCTTAGTCTTGACCACGGTGTGCTTGTTTACAACCTGCTGGCTGCCCAGCGGCTTTCCGGTCTGCGTGTCGTAGGCCTGCACGTAAGGAATGTTACTGCCATCGGCAGGCGTCGACTCCACCTGCACGCGCGGCTGCTGCTGGGTCTCGCCGGCGTTGCCCGCATCCTGGGGACGCTGGGAATCGTACTCGCTCATAGCTGCGATCCTTTCGTCAAATAACCAAAGGCCCGCCAAACATGTGGCGGGCCATCATTGTTCACGTTGAGTTGTACCCCAAGCTGGGCAGTCCCGAGCACTAGATGCCAAGATTTCAGCTTTGCTTAAGTAATGACATGCTTATAGGCCAATTCGTTTTATGCCGTCATGTCTATTCGATATAACAGTCGATAGCAAAGCTATATGTTGAATCGTTAATGAAGTCCGTAATCGTCGCGCCCATGCCTGATCCGCACGTCCACTTATCCTTCTCCGCGTCGTATGGCGTTGGCCCCCACCCCGTTTCATATGATGCTTCGCCTTCTGCGAAGTAGTTCATCACATATTTATCTTTCTGCATGAGCGCATACCAAGCGTTTGCATACATCACAAGCGGATCGATTTGGACTATCGAGTACTTTCCGGAACGAATCTCAATTTCTGTTTTATCGTTATAATAAGCGACTGTGAGCTCAATCTTGGCAAGCAGCGGCAACGTTTCATCTGATTCCCTCTGGATTGTTATGACATCACCGGCCATAGCGTCGGCAGACACAGTTTTGCTCTCTGGCGTGAAAATAGTCTCTCTGCTTCTTGTTCGCGTTTTTTCATTGCCATTTTCATCTCTGACCACCGTGTCGACCACGAGCGTCAATCGCTTCTGAGCGTCCGGCAACTCCACGGCTTCTGCCATCCCGCTCGCATCAAAATAGGAGCCCCCGCCATCAGACCTAAGAACTGCTTTCTATCAATCATTCTTCATTCCCCTTGTCTACTTGATTTGACTTTCTCAGCTGAATGGGGATACAGAACAGTCCCGTCAAGTTCCTTATCTTCCACAAAAACTAGAATCCATTTATCACCTGCTTTCAACCCTGAGACATATCCGGAACTTGACTTACGGCGCATATCGATTCTCTTACGGCAACCACTTGGCATAAGCGCCTCAAATTGCCCGTTATGAACATCCGATAGAGCGCGCACCTCGACTGCAACAACCGTGTCGTTTTCTCCCCCATTAGTCGCCCTTAACAGAAAGAAGCTCGCTGCGGTGAGCAAAGCAAAGGAAAGCACCAATAGGAGCATTGCCCTTCGAATGAACTTGTCGCCGTTCACGAGTACAATCAACCCTTGCAATATGTGCCATCGTGAGACGTGTAAATTGATACGTCATATGGAAGAAACTGTAGCTGGTTTGTCCATCCATTCCAAACAACAAGCAGGTACTTCTTGGCATTCGAGTATGTGTTATGCATTGCCACGTAGCCCACAACTGCCATTGCGTGCCCGCTGCCATTTGACCGGAGCCTTCCAGAGAAAATACTCAGATTCCCCGAGTCGGTATTCACCCTAAAGGAATCCCATGACGGATACCAAACGAATGACGTCTCAAGCTCCTTGCCTCGTCTTGCACAAAACTCCTTTAAGGCCGGAGCGGGTTTGTCAGGAGAAGTCTTGCCTTGAGTAAAGTACAGACCAGTCGCTTGATCATATTTCTTTTCTTCTTCTTCCCATGTCCCCGACAGCCTCCAAAGCTCCGAGTATAAATCGGACAATTTAAGGCGGTTCAAAGTCACATAGTGACTGCTAACTGCAAACATTGCCGAAACAGCGCAAGCATAAGTCCCCGTTTCTTTGATAACTTCTGTTTGCGTTGGCGTTATTATTCCCGAAACCGTTTTGCTCGCATCAACAACATATCCCTGTTTATACAAATCCTTGGCAGATACAAAAACGTCATCGAAATGTTCCGGCGATCCGCTGCGATTGCCTCCCGAGGACAATTTATTTGGTACTTTTTTTCCACTTGCGTCTAAAACAATGTTTTTATCTAAGTCGCAACGCCAACAGTTAGCTCGTCAATCTTTAACGCAACGACGTTATCCGAGGATGCGAGGAGTGCAATTTCTTCGCTTGCACTCTCGATAGGTAAAAGAGCGTTCGGAGCCAAGCAGTATTCGCTGATCCACCAAGATCGCTCTGAATCAAATACGACGTAGCCATAGTTAACGTCATCCCGCTTCGCACGAACGATATACCCGATTGATTCCCCATCGGAATTCACCATTTTTACTGGGTCACAAGCGGTCACCGGCTCATCCGATACATCATCAAAGAAAGCCTGCGCTTGCTCCACAGCTATTTGCGGTGTGACACGGACCAAGTCGTCGTCTCCAAAAACCAACCTTGGAGACATCAGGGCGGCAAGCAACACTATGAATCCGACAATCACCTTTCTCGAATAACGCATTTCTTCCTCCATCCGTGTAGTAGGGAGATACGGTAACTAGATGATATTTGCTAGATAGTGTTATACGTTTGATATTGTTTTTACTGACACACTTTTAATCGGTGAAAGGTCTTCTTTTCGCCCTAAACGAGAAAAGGGTACTGGTGAAATCTCCGGTACCCTCACATTGCCCTCTATTTACTTGCTAGTCCTTAAACAGATAACCCACGCCACGGACGGTGGTGATGTGTGCCGCAATCTGCGGGCCCACCTTGGAGCGGATGCGTCGAATGTGCACGTCGACGGTGCGCGTGCCGCCGCAGTACTCAAAGCCCCACACGCGGTGCAGCAGCACCTCGCGGCTGTAGGCACGGTTGGGGTGCGTGGCCAAAAAGCTCAGCAGCGAGTACTCCATCAGCGTCAGGTCGATGGGCTCGTTATCGAGCGTCACCTGGTAGGTAGCCAGGTTGATCTCGAGGTTATCGATGTTGAGTACATCGTCGGCGGTGACGGTCTCCTCCTCGCCCATCAGGCGCTGCGCACGAGCCTTGAGCTCGTTGGGCGTCGCCGTGGGGCATACAAAGTCGGCATGCGCGTGATTGGGCAGGCGCAGGGTGCCGAGCGCCTCGTCGTCGACGATCACCAGCATGGGAACGCCGCCGCGATCGTCAAGCCACTTGGCGATCTGATCGATGCGGTCGCTACGGATGCCATCGGAATCGAGAATCAGCAGGTCGAAGTCGTGCGCCGCAGTCGGCGAATCGGGGGTGGCCAGGCTCACCTCGACACCCAGGGTAGTCGTCAAGCTGCGGGCAAACTCGTGGAAGCGCGTCGTGCGCGCCATGAACAGGGCACTCTTTTCGGACATATCGGCCTCCAAAGAAATGAGCTCAATCGTACTGGGACAAGCCAGCGCGATTAGGAGTTCGCCAGGTAGTGCTTGATCTCCCACTCGGTGATCGTGGATTCGAACTTATGCCACTCGTCACGCTTCTTTTTAAGGAAGAAGCTGTGGATGTGCTCACCGAGGGCATCCTTCATAAACTGCGAGTCCTCAAATACGTCGAGCGCCTCTTTGAGCGAGCGCGGCAGCGGCGTGTAGCCGGCCTCGACCATCTGACGGTCGGTGAGCTTGAGCGTCTCGGCCGTGGCCTCGGGCGGGAGTTCCAGTTTGCGCTCGATGCCGTCGAGACCGGCCGCCAGCGTGACGGCGTTGACCAGGTACGGGTTGGCCATGGGGTCGGGGCTGCGAAGCTCGATGCGCGTGGACAGCTGCTTGCCGGGCTTGTAGACCGGAATGCGGATCATGCTCGCGCGGTTGCGCAGGCCCCACGTGGCGTACTGCGGCACGGAGTCGCCGCCGGTAGTAATGCGCTTGTAGGAGTTGACCGTAGGGTTGGTGATGGCGCTGATCTCGCGCGCGTGTGCCAGGATGCCGGCCATGTAGTGCTTGGCGACGTCGGAGAGATGGTACCTCTCGTCGCCCTCGCCCCAAAAGACGTTGTTGCCGTCATGGTCGAACAGCGACTGATGCAAAAACATGGCGCTGCCGTCCTCGCCCGCCAACGGCTTGGGCATAAAGGAGGCGTGGCAGCCGCTCTCGTAAGCCTGCTGCTTAATGATGAGCTTGGCCGTGGTAATGGCGTCGGACATACTCAGGGCCTCGGCATGGCGCAGGCTCATGCCGTGCTGTGAGCGACCGGCGGCGTGGAAGGTGTACTCCACGGGCACGGACATCTTCTCGAGCGTGAGGACCGTGTTGCGGCGCAGGTCGCGAGCGGCGTCGCTCACCGAAAGATCGAAGTAGCCCACGTTGTCGAGCGGCTCGGGGGTGTGCTCGTCGGGGAAGTAGTAATACTCCAGCTCGGCACCCACGTTGAGCAGATAGCCAGCCTTCTCGGCCTTGTGAAACATGCGGCGCAGGGCGTCGCGCGGATCGCCGGCAAACGGCTTGCAATCGGGGGTGCACACGTCGCAGAACACACGGGCGACGCCGTTGTGGCTCGGGCGCCACGGCAGGATCTGGAAGGTCGAAGCATCGGGGAATGCGAGCATGTCGCTTCCTCGGGCGTGGCAAAGCCCTCGATGGCCGAGCCGTCAAAGCCAATGCCCTCCTCAAATGCGACCTCGAGGTCCTCGGGGCTAATGGCAAAGTTCTTGAGACGGCCGAGAATGTCGACAAACCACAGACGCACAAAGCGGATGTCACGCTGCTCTACGGAGCGGAGTACGTAATCGATGTTCTGCTGGTTCATGTCGCTCCCCTTTCTTTCGGGCGGGTTTCGACTGGTCTATATCGCAGATACTATCGCAGAAAAATGTTTCCGCAGGGTTAAAGCGTATCAAGCGCTCAAAAAACGTGCGCGAACAGGCTGTCTGACTTACGCGCGATCATAAAGGATCACTCCTTCGCGCTCGATTACCGCGGCAAGATCGTCATCAAGATGATCACTCGAGACGAGATCAACCTGCCTCCCGGTTTCCTTGCGCACTGCCTCGCCAAACGCCGACAACGCAAAAAGACCAAAGCCCTGCTCGCGATCGACTTCGAGGCGCAAGTCGATATCACTATCTGCACGCGCCTCGCCACGGGCATACGATCCAAATAGGATCACGGTTTTGATGGCGGGAATCGGGCTGGCTGCCTCGCGGACGGCGGACTCAATCTGAGCGGTATCCAAAATGCCCGCTGTGGCGCTTTCGCTCGCAGAGCTTTTACCGAGTGAAGGCACAAACGGCAGCGAGCGCTCGCGCAACATCTGCCTCATGAACATATTGACCGCAACGGACGAAGTCATGCCGAGTTCTTCGCACAGCTCGGCAAATGAATCTTTAATTGACGAGTCCACTCGAACACTCAGCACAGACGCAGCCATGGATACCTCCTGTATGACATTGTCTATATAATATCACACAGACTAGCGCGAGGTCGAAGCGCGGTGTTCGATGTGGCCGGGGACCTCGATGCGCTTGGGGGCGAGCCTTGCGGCCTCGCCCACCGTAGTGGTAACGACATCGATGCGCTCGGACAGACGCTCGACTACGCGCTCGGCAATGGTGAGGGTGTCCTGCGCGGCCGTGGTCACACCGCCAAAGAGCACATGGTTCCAGGGGTAATCGTCAAACGTCGCGATCTTGAGACCCGCCGGCAGCGAGGGGCCAAGCTGCGCCAGCGCCTCGGTCAGACGCAAAAAGACCAAGCCGTTGACGGCAATAAGGCCGAGTTTTTTGCCTGCGTTGCCGCGAATAGTCTCGTCCAGGCGGCCGACGCCCGTGGCGCCGCCGTTGGCCAGGGTGACGACCTCGCCCGCAAGGTCGCGGCGCGAGAGCTCGTCGGCAAAGGCCTCGGCGCGCTCGCGACGCACGGGGCTGTCGTCGCTTGCCTCGGTAAGTAGGCACAGGCGCTCGCTGCCGGCAGCGGTCAAGGCGTCTACCAGCCGGCGACCAGCTCACGGTTGTTGGAGGTCACCAGATCGATGCCACCATCGGCAACGTCGCGGTCGAGTAACACAACGGGTAGGCGTCCCGCGGCCGCGGCGATTGCCTCGTCGTTGCCGCCACAGGTGTTGACGACCAGGCCGTCCACGCCGGCATCGATAAGTCTGGTGAGCGACTCTGCCTCCTTGGCGGGGTCGTTGCCGCTAATGGCCGTCATGAGCGAGCAGCCGCGCGCGGCGGCGCTGGCGGAAAGCCCTTCGAGCATGGCGCTGGAGAACGGGTTGGCGATGTCGGCCAGAATCACGCCGATGAGGTTGGTGCGCGAGCTGCGCAGATTGCGTGCGGCGGCACGTGGGCGATAGCCGGTGCGCTCGATAACCGCCGCGATGCGGGCGCGGGTCTCCTCGGTCATCTGCCCGGGGCGGTTATTGAGATAGCGCGAGACCGTGGCCGGGCTCACGCCCGCCGCGGCGGCAATGTCCTTGATTCTCATCTGCGCCATAGCGCACCCCGTTTCCCAATTGTCGGCGGTCTGAGCCATTTTAGGCATTTTTTAAAATTCTCGGTTGCAAAACGCTGTAGGTGAGTATACTACAACTCGAAACGAAACCGATTTCGTAAACCGATTTCGGCGAGCGTTGGCACGGAGGTGCAAAGATGCACCCTACCGTCTTGGCACCTCCGTGCCAACGCCATATCAAAGGTGTACGCACGAGCAAGAAGGAGCTGCGCGACCATGGGTAAAACGGTTCTTACCTTCGGCGAGATCATGATGAGGCTCTCGCCCAAAGATCACTTGCGCATTGAACAGGCCACCGAGTTTGACGTTCGCTACGGCGGCGCCGAGGCCAACACCGCGCTTTCCCTGGCCTATCAGGGCGACAAGGCCGCTTACGTCTCCGTTGTTCCGGCCAACCGCCTGGGCGAGTGCGCCCTTCGCTCGCTGAAGGCTTACGGCGTCGACACCACGCGCGTCGTGCGCCAGGGCGACCGTCTTGGCTCCTATGTGTTTGAGGTTGGCGCCTCGCAGCGCGGCAACGGCTGCGTCTACGACCGCAAGTATTCCGCCATCAACATGGCCAAGCGCGACGTCTTTGATTGGGACGAAATCCTCAAGGGCGTCGATGTCTTCTACTTCTCTGGCGTGACTCCCGCCGTGTCCGACGAGATGGCCGCTGCCTGCAGGATGCCCTCACCGCTTGCCGCGCCAAGGGCATCACCACCGTGTGCGACGTGAACTATCGCGGCAAGATGTGGTCGCCCGAGAAGTCGCAGGCAACCATGAAGGAGCTCCTGCCACTCGTCGACATCTGCATCGCCAACGACGAGGACGCACCCGCCGGCCTTGGTATGACCTGCGTCTCCGGCTCCCTTGCCCACGGAATCGAGGAGCGCGACACCTACGTCGAGATGGCCCGTCAGATCTGCGCCGAGTACGGTTGCAAGAAGGTCGCCTCGGTCGTCCGCAACATCTCCTGCGTCGAGCGCTCCATCTGGATGGGCATGCTCTTTGACGCCGAGAGCGGCGAGCACTGGTTCTCCCCTGCTCACGACGTGCATGTGCTCGAGGGCGTTGCCGCCGGCGACGCTTTCAACGCCGGCCTCGTCCATGCCCTCATCAACGACTTTGACCCGCAGGACGCCGTCAACTACGCCATCGCGGCCTCGATCCTCAAGCTCACCATCAAGGGCGATTCCAATCTGGTGACCGCCGACGAGATCGCCGCTGTGGCCAACGCCGCCGACGGTGGCACCCGCGTCGCCCGTTAATTCGTTCCCCATTCCGCGGACTGCAGCTTTCCATACCCATACCTCTGCAGCCCGCTCCCCGATTCCTCCGGCCAGGTAGAACCACTTAGTCCCATTCCGGTTTTGTCTGGCATTCCTTCACGACTGGCCTCGTAGCCGGTTCCGAAATTGCTTGAACCCCAAGCAGTGCCTCCGATAACCAATCCGGAACCGGCTCATGGCCAATCTTCTTTGGCAATCACGCGCCCGTGCGCGCCTCACATCGAAAGGAACACCATGTTCGATCAGTTCTACACCACGCTTGAATCCCTGGCATCGTGCCGGTCGTCGTGCTCGACAAGGTCGAGGACGCCGCTCCGCTCGCTCACGCCCTTATGGCAGCTGGTATGAAGTCCGCCGAGGTCACCTTCCGCACCGCCTGCGCCGCCGAGTGCATCACCGCTATGGCCGCCGCCGAGCCCGAGATGTGCGTTGGCGCCGGCACCGTCCTGACCGTCGAGCAGGTTGAGCAGGCCCGCGCCGCCGGCGCCAAGTTCATCGTCTCCCCGGGTTACAACGAGGACGTCGTGAAGCACTGCATCGACATCGACCTGCCCGTCCTCCCCGGCACCGTGACCCCCTCCGAGGTCACCGCCGCCGAGAACCTCGGCCTCAAGGTCACCAAGTTCTTCCCCGCGGCCCAGTATGGCGGCCTGAACACCATCAAGGCCCTCGCCGCTCCGTTTGTCGGCCATCGCTTTATGCCCACCGGCGGCGTGAGCACCGCCAACGTCGAGGAGTACCTGAGCTCCAGCGCCATCATCGCCTGCGGTGGCACCTGGATGGTCAAGCCGGCCCTGTTCGCCGACGGCGACTTCTCCAAGGTCGAGCAGATCGCCCGCGAGGCCATGGACGTCGTCAAGAAGGTCCGCGGCTAACCCTGCCGCCTGAGACGGGGTGAAATGGTGGATTTTCTGCTTGACTTCCCCGCTTGACTCGCTCTCTATCGTGGGGGCGCGACCGAGGCCGCGCCCCTTTAAAACGGCTCGGGTGCGCGCCGTTTCCGTCACGGACAAGAACCGAAACCGTCTTGTATGCTGATAGAACGTGACGGAAGCGACACGCACCCGAGCCGCTTTGTTTATGCGGCTGGCAGGCGCACTCAACTAAGCCACTTCGACAAAAGCCATGTCACCCAAACAGCTGCGGCGCCGTCTGGAGGAATGGATCCTTGCTTCCGATCTTTCCCCCAAGCGGCGCCGCAGCCTTTACTGCATCTCCCAAATTCCGAAAGGAGGTCACGACATGCGGCCGCTCATCGTAATGAATGGCGAGAATATAGATTGGTTCCACACAGTCATCAGGATGCTCATGTATCTTGCCGGCGTTGCCATCTTGGCACTCGGCATGAGTCTCCAGACGGCATCCGGCTTGGGAGTCGCTGCGCTCACGTGCTTTGCCACAACCCTATCCATGCTCACCGGCAAGACACTCGGCTTTTGGATCACTGCTACCTATGTCGCCTACATCCTGGCGCAATTGGCCATCTTGCGACGCGAGTTCCAGCCGCGCATTTTGCTCGAGCTGTGCTTCTCGACGCTCATCGGCGGCTTCACCGATTTCTTCATGGCGGTCAACCCACTGCATCCCACGGCACTCCCCGCACAGGTTGCGACCATGCTGCTCTCCCTCGCTGTCACCGCATTTGGCGTAAGTCTCGTCGTCAACATGGGCGTTGTCCCCAACGCGCCCGACGGCTTGGTGCAGGTCATTGCCGAAAAGCTTAAACGCCGCTTTGGCGACGTAAAAGTCGTGTTCGACTGCTCACATGTCGCCGTGTCCCTCATTCTGTCGCTCGCGCTCATGCACAACCTAGGCGGCTTTGGCGTGACCACAGCCATCTCGGCGCTGTTCTTGGGCCACGTCATCAACGTCGCCAACAAGCTCTTCGCCCAGCACTTTATCCGCGCGGCATTCGGATAATAGCACCACCGTAAGAACCCGCGAACAGCGCTATACGTTGCTATATCTCACTAACGTTGCTATATCTTGCTATAAATCTACCGCTGCCAGCCAACATACAACAGGCCCCAAGCGGGCAAAGGCTTGGGGCCTGTCTTGCAATATGGTTCTTTTGGCCTATGCGCGCTCGTATTTCGTGGAACGCCCAGTCCCCCGCTTTACAACCGCTTTCCGCCCAATCAGTGATTCAAGCGCCGTCAACGCACGCGCGCGGCTCAACCCCGTCTGCTGCTCAATCTCGCCCCGCGACATTATTCGTCCGACCGACAAAGCCTTGAGAACCTGGGCCTCTTCCTCAGACCCCTCAAAGGCATCGATAACGGGCAATGTGACGGTCACCATGCCGCCGCGAACATCAAATACCGGTCGGCTTAAAGAATCTCGATACGCACGCCTGATTCGCGCGATTCCCGTGCCAAATTTCTCGATGTAATCCAGCTTTAAAAAGACCTCGGCGACAATTGGGTTTCTGAGCACGGATATCTGCCCATACAGGTATTGTTCCGTCGTCAAACCGGCGGGCAGCGATCCGGGCGAAGTGACAACGACGCGATCGTCGTACAGGGCAATTTGAACATTCGCTCGAACGTCCCACGTCCGATGCACCAAAGCGTTTGCAACGGCTTCGCGAAACGCCTCGAGAGGAATTCGATCAGTTTGGACGCGTTCCATCCCTTCGATACGTTCATAACGGTAGTAGCGTGCAAACATAGCCACCGCCCTGTCCACCTGTTCAATGGCGGATACATTTGTCGCCGACTCACGATCCAAGATCACATCCTCGGTATCACCAAAACGGACGCAGTCGATGCCAGGAAAATCATTCTTATCCGCCAAAATCGCCGCAGCGTTGGTATAGCCGACCTTGCCGAGCAAGCGAAGCGTGCGCATAATATCCGACGTTAGCTCAGATATGCCGAGATGTTCGACACACTTTTGTTCGAGCGTGCAAAAACTCAAGTCCTGGCAAGTCGACGCGAGCGCGTCGAACGTTACGTTGCTGCCTTCGAGCGTCAACCTGCCATACTCAAACCGGTCGACCTCCACCGTTGCCGAATCGTTTCGCCTGTAGGCCTTTCCCTTGCTTCGATAGGGTTTGTCCTGTCCCTCATAAACCGTAAGGATTACGGTCCCGTGTTTCTCATCGGGCTCGAGCGTGTAACGGGGAGCGGGATCCAAGCTGTCATTAATCATGTTCTCAATGCGGAGACACTCTGCGACCGGATCTGCAAGGCCGACAGCCACGCCCTCGTCATCAACGCCAAACTCAATCTTGCCCGTCCCGTAGTTTGCATAAGCGCTAACCGTTTTAGAAACGTCGGCGTAACGCTTTCCTTGTATTCGACTGTAGGGCTCTCTCTAACAACCATACGCCCAGCCTCTTCGTTTCGTACCATTCATGACCGTATTATAAGACGAAAACCGTTTTCGTACAGATTAATAGAAGACGAAAACGGTTTTCGTCTTGATTTGCGTCCGAAATGAGAATGGAAACTGCGCTTTCGTACGCTTATTACCAAACGCAAACTATTTTCGTTCGGCAATACGTCAACAATCCGGACGAAAAAGGCCCCGAGCTCGTGAGTGAACTGGGGGGCGTCTGCACCACCTGGGCAGCACAACAACCCCTATTTCATCGCGACTTATGGGGGAAACGATTAGATGGCCGAGTCTTTGGACAGCTCAAAATAGTCGGGATGCAGGGCGATAACCGGGCCCTGCTCCTCGGGCATCAGGTGCAGGTGCGTCTCTGCCAGATAGCTCGCCGCGTCGGTATCGCCCCTCTTAATGGCCTCGAGAATCCGGCGATGCTGCCGACGAATCGGCTCCCAATCCAGATCCTGCGACACCATACGCAACCAGTTGTATCGCTCAAAATGCGTGTTGACGCTCTTCATCCAATCCCACAACATGTGACGGCCAGCAATCACGAAACACGTCTCATGGAACAGGTTATCCAGGTCGAAAAAGCGACGCGTTTCGCTATGGTCGAGCGACTCGGACTCGGCAAGAATCTGCTCGAGCCGATGCTTTTGCTCGGGTGAAGCGGCCGAACAGCATTTTATGAGTACGCTTCTTTCTAGTTTCTCGCGCAAGAAACAGGCATTCTCGGCGTGTTCCATGCTGATCTTAGAGACGTAGGTGCCGCTCTTGGGACGCGTTTCCACCAGCTCTTGCTCGCGCAGGCGCACAAAGGACTCGCGAATGGGCGTGCGTCCGATCCCCGTCTCCTTTTCCAGACCAATCGCCGAAAGGCGTGTGCCGGGCTTGAGCTCGCATAGATGATCTTGGAGCGCAGTGCGTTGTATGCCTGATCTTGCAGGCTCTGATAATGCTGGTGTTGTTCCATAAAGCCCTCGAATGAAGCTCACGGTTTGTCGAATATCACCACGTAATACTATCGCATCCCGCGGCGCTCCCCGCACAGGTTATGAGCATGTCGCCTCCCCTTCGAGCCGCAGATGGCAAGCATGGCCACAAAGCGCGCAAGCCCACCGCGGCACACGATGCGATGTGTTTGCACCTGCCCTACAACCGCAACATGATTGCGGAGAGTGCACAGGCACAGAGCGAATGGCGGGCATCGCGACAATCGGCCACAACCGTTCGCCTTTTAAAAGTGAACGTTCACCTGATTCTAGGAAAAGCTGCGAGTAAATTCCTCTGCTTCTCCTATACTGAGCTTGTATTAGAAGTAGGACTCATAAAGATGAACGTTTCTTTAGGAAGGATTGCTATGTCTGATCTTATGGACAGCTTCCGCCTAGATGGCAAAGTCGCGCTCGTGACCGGTGCCACCTACGGTATTGGCATGGCCATTGCCGAGGCACTCGGTGAGGCCGGGGCCAAGATTGCCTTTAACGCCCGTCACGCCGACAAAGTCGCCGAGGCCGAAAAGCACTACCGTGAGCTGGGCTTTGATGCTCACGGCTATGTTGCCGACGTCACCGACGAGACCGTCGTCGCCGAGCTCATAGCCAAGATCGAGGCAGATTTTGGCACCACGCCCGACATCCTGGTCAACAACGCCGGCGTCATCCAGCGCACCCCGATGCTCGACATGAGTGCAGAGGACTTCCGCCGCGTCGTCGATATCGACCTCAACGCACCGTTTATCGTGTCCAAGGCCTGCCTGCCCGGCATGATCGCCAAGGGCCACGGCAAGATCATCAATATCTGCTCGATGATGAGCGAACTGGGTCGCGAGACCATCGCCGGCTATGCCGCCGCCAAGGGCGGACTCAAGATGCTCACCAAGAACATCTGCTCCGAGTTCGGCGAGGCCAACATCCAGTGCAACGGCATTGGGCCCGGCTATATCGCCACGCCGCAAACCGCACCGCTGCGCGAGACGCAGCCCGACGGCAGCCGCCACCCATTTGACCAGTTCATCATTGCCAAGACGCCGGCGGCCCGTTGGGGCACGCCCGAGGACCTGAAGGGTCCCGCTGTGTTCCTGGCTTCCGACGCATCGAACTTTGTCAACGGGCACATTCTGTACGTCGATGGCGGCATCCTGGCCTACATCGGCAAGCAGCCACAGTAAGAAAACTGAAAAACTGAAAGGTTAACTCAAATGAAGATCGCACTTATCAACGAGAACTCTCAGAACTCTAAGAACCCAATGATCGAGGCCGCACTTAAGAAGGTTGTTGAGCCCATGGGCCACACCGTCTTTAACTATGGCATGTATGCCGACGCCGACTCCAAGCCCCTCACCTACGTGCAGAACGGCATTCTTGCCGCCGTGCTGCTGAACTCCGGCGCCGCCGACTACGTCGTGACTGGCTGCGGCACCGGCGAGGGCGCCATGCTCGCCTGCAACTCCTTCCCCGGAGTGCTGTGCGGCCATGTTGCCGACCCGCTTGACGCCTACACCTTTGCTCAGGTCAACGATGGCAACGCCGTCGCCATGCCCTTCGCTCTCAAGAACGGTTGGGGCCAGGAGCTCAACCTCGAGTACACCTTCGAGAAGCTCTTTGGCTTTGGCTCGGGCAACGGCTACCCCGCCGAGCGCGTTGAGCCCGAGCAGCGCAACAAGAAGATCCTCGACGGCGTGCGCGCTGTGACCATGCGCCCGCTCGTCGACGTCCTGGGCGAGATCGATCAGGACCTGGTGAAGGGCGCCCTCGCTGGCGAGCATTTCCAGGAGCACTTCTTTGCCAACGCCACCGACGAGGCCATCATCGCCAAGGTCAAGGAGCTCTTGGGCCTGTAATAAGGCCCACGGGGCGCACCGACCCCCAACAAACCGCCAGACAAAAGGCGCCGCGACGATCCATGTGTCGCGGCGCCTTTTTAGATTGCTATCGCTTGAGTCACCGCAAGGCGGCCGCTCCCCTATTTGTCAAGAGCCTACAGCTCGCAGGCGACCTTGTAGCCGTCGCCGATGGCATCACGGATGTTGCCGCACTTCTGGGCATCGCCCAGCACGTGGGTGGCAACGCCGGCAGCGGCAAGGTCATCGGCCAACTTGGTGTTGGGACGATAGCCCATGGCAAGCACCAGCGTATCGGCATCGGCGATGGTGTGGACCTCGCCGTCCTTCTCGTAGCTGATAGCGTCCTCGGTAATCTCGGTCACCTTGGCCTCGGTCAGCACGTGAACACCCTTGGAGAGCATGCGCGTGATGAGCACCGCGCGGCCGGCGCCGCCCTCGTTGGCGGCGAGCGTCTTGGTCATCTCGATGACGGTGACATCGCGGTTGGCCGGCGACAGGTCGTTGACCAACGGGGCCAGGTAATCGGCCGTCTCGCAGCCAACGGTGCCGCCGCCCACAATGACAATCTTCTTGCCCGGGAAAGCCTTGCCGCCCAGCAGGTCATCAGCCGTCATGACCTGCTTAAAGCCCTGCATAAAGGCCGGGGCGATGGGTTCGGCGCCATAGGCCAGGACAACCTCGTAACCCGCGTAGTCGCGCTGGATGTCCTCGGCCGAAAGCTCGGTACCGAAGACGCACGTGACGCCGGCCTCGGCCAGGCGGCGGTACTGGTACTTGATCACGCGGGTGAGCTCCTGCTTTGCCGGCGGAACGGCTGCGATGCGCATCTCGCCGCCCGGCTCGTCCTGCTTATCCACGAGCACCACGTTATGACCGCGCTTGGCGGCAATGTAGGCTGCCTCCATGCCCGCGGGACCGGCACCCACAACGAGCACGTTCTTTGCCTCGGCGGCAGGCTCGTAGCCAGCCTCGTCACGCTCCACATCCGGGTTGACGGTGCAGGAGATGCGCTTGCCGAACATGATGCCGTTCAGGCAGCGCAGGCAACCGATGCAGGGGCGGATGTCGTCGGCGTTGCCGGCAGCAGCCTTGTTGCAGAACTCGGCATCGCACAGATTGGCGCGGCCCATCATGCAAATGTCGGCAGCGCCGTCCTCGATCAGCTCCTCGGCGATCCATGCCTCGTTAATGCGGCCGACCGTGGCAACGGGAATGTTGACGTGCTTTTTGATCTCGCGCGAGCAGGCGGCGTGCGAGGCCTGCTGCGTGCCGGCGGCGGGAATGGCGGAACCGCGCTTGATGGTGGTGCCGCCCGACACATGAATCATGTCGACGCCGGCCTTCTCCAGGCGACGCGAGACGTAGACCATGTCGTTGAGGGTCAGACCGCCATCGGTGTACTCGTCGCCCGAGATACGGACGTCGATGATGAAGTCCTTGCCGCAGCGCTCGCGAATCTCGGCGATGACCTCGAGCAGGAAGCGCATGCGGGCGTCGAGCGAGCCGCCGTACTCGTCGGTGCGCTTGTTGTAGAGCGGAGTCAAAAAGCCGCCGAGCATACCGTGGGCATGCGCCGCATGGACCTCGACGCCATCGACACCGGCCTTCTGCATACGCACGGCAGCGTCGCCAAACTGATGCGTGAGCTCGTGGATCTCGTCGATGGTGATGGGGCGCGGCGCCTCGCGGGCATAGGACGGGCCTACAAAGGACGGAGCGATCAGGCGCGGCGTGCCCGGAATGTTAAAGGCCATGTAGGCGGGATGGAAGAGCTGCGGCATGATCTTGCAGCCATACTCGTGGACGGCTGCGGCGAGCTTTTCCCAGCCGGGGATAAACGTGTCGTCGTAGCAGCACATGTCACCCGGCAGATAGGTATAGGTGGGCTCGACCGTCACGACCTCGGTAATGATGAGGCCCACGCCGCCCTTGGCGCGGGCACGGTAATGATCGACCAAGTCGTCGGTCACATAGCCGTGATCGGCCAGGTTGGTAGATACCGGCGGCATAAAGACGCGGTTCTTGACCTCGGTCGTACCGACCTTGATCGGGCTAAAGAGCATCGGGTAGGCGGAGGACTCCATACAAGGTTCCTTTCGTTTGAGCCGCTCGGCGGCAGTTGCTAACGTACTTATCGTATCAGTAACCGCGCTGTACCCGACCGTACACGCTCCCCCGGCTTTTACTCAGCCCACAAAAAGTTGCGGTGGAATACGGAGTAGATAAGGCCTTTGACAGCCAAAACAGTCCGTATTTCACCGCAACTGATGGGTGGGATGGAGTTAGAGGCCCAGGTAGTTGGTCATGCCTTCGACGGCGAGCTTGGCGCCGGCTACAGCATGGACCACAGTGAGCGGGCCGTTGACGACGTCGCCGGCGGCAAAGACGCCAGGCACGGTGGTCATGCCGTGCTCATCGACCGAAAGAAGACCGCGATGGTCGGTCTCCAGACCGCCCGTCGTAAGCACCAGTTTGTCCTTGGGCACCTGCGAGGCCGCAATCACAACCGTGTCGGCGGGCACATGGTCAAGTTCTTCCTCGTAGCCCACCACGTTGTCGTCCTCGTCAAAGATAGCCGTCTCGAAAACCGGACCGTTATCGTCGATGGCGCAAATCGCCTTGCCGCGCACGATCTCGGCACCGTCAAGCTCGGTCAGCTCCACCTCGTCATCGATGGCCGAGATATGGCGCGATCGGGCATACACGGTAACCTTGCGAGCGCCCGAGCGCAGAGCCGTGCGGGCAACATCCATGGCCACGTTGCCGGCGCCGATAACCGCCACGTTCTGACCGATCGCCACGCTCGTGGGATCGACCAGGTAATCGATACCAAACAGTACGTTACCACGCGACTCGCCGGGAATACCCAGCTTGCGGGCGCGCCAGGTACCGGTACCGACAAAGACCGCATCGTAGCCGTCGCGCAACAGGTCGTCGATATGCAGCGCGCCGCCAATGGTGGTCGAGGGACGGACGCGTACGCCAAGCGAGCACATCACGTGACGGTACTTTTGCACGAGAGCACGGGGCAGGCGAAACTCGGGGATGCCGTACTCCAGCACGCCGCCGATCTCGGGGCGTTGCTCAAACACCGTGACGGCACAGCCCAGCTGGGCCATCTTAATGGCCACGGTAATGCCGGCAGGACCGGAACCGACCACGGCAACCTGCTTGCCGCACGACGGCGCGGGCTTCCACTCCTTACGGTCCAAATATGCCGTCGAGATATAGTTCTCGATACTCGAAAAATGCACCGGTGCGCCCTTGCGGCCCTGAATGCACGCGCCCTCGCACTGGCCCGAATGGTTGCAGATCATGGAGCAGACCGCGCTCATGGGGTTGTTCTGGAACAGCAGCTCACCTGCCTCTTCCAGACGACGCTGCTTGAACAAGTCAATGACCTGCGGAATAGGCGTCTGCACCGGGCAGCCTTTAAGCTGGCAGAACGCCCTTTTGCAACCTAGGCAACGATTCGCCTCTTCGACAATGTGGATAGCCACGCAACTCCCCTTTTTGATGTAATCCAATGAGGCGACGATAAAACCCTTCACCGCCGCCCCCAGTCAAGCAAACTCAATATGCCGCCACGGCAAAAGCCAATGCTATATCTCGCGATGCGGAGCCCCGCAGCGAGCGGACATGCGCTCGAGTGTCGCCAGGCAGCTAGCCGCCGTCGCCGGCACGCTGTTCTCGACCACACAAGGAATCCCCGAACAGGCGGCAGCCGCCCAGGCCACCACGGGCTCAAAGTCATAGCGGCCCGTCTCGCCCACGCCGTGGCACACCAGGCGAGAACCCGTACCATCGCACCAGCCGGCTTCGTCCTCGTTGTCGACGACCTCAAAATCCTTGGCGTGCAGCACGCGAATCTTACTGCCGCATAAGTAGAGCATACGCGCGGTGATTTCCTGCGCCTCGCCAACGACGCTGGGATGCAGCAGCGACACCGGGTCGTAGATCACGCCGAGCGCCGGGCTCGGGACGCGCTCCAGCACCTCACGGCAGCGATCTGGCGTGTTGACCGTCTCGTTCCAGCCGGGCTCGATCAGTATTTGCCCACCCACGGCCTCGGCGCACTCGCAGACGCGCGCGAGTCCATCCATAAACGCATCGAGTGCCTCGTCGGTCATACGGTCGTCAGCAACGCAGTTCTGCGCATTGGGACGACCGGTCTCGGTGCCAACCGGACAGCCGCCGAGCATCTGAGCAAAGTTCAAGCACGCCTCGTACTCGGCAAAGTTATCCGTGAGCTGTTGTCGATCGGGCGTCGCCAGATTCTTATAACAGCCGAGCACGGCGACCGAAACGCCCGCCTCATCGAGCACCGCACGCAAATGCTCGGCGAGCTCGCGGGTCAGACCGCATCGATCGATTCCCATTGATGCGTAGAGCACCTTGCTCGGCAGCTGAATGCACGAAAAGCCCAGCTCTCCTGCCATGCGAATGCGTTCCTCGACGGTCCCCTGCGGAAGGTCGTGTAAACGCACGCCCGGAGTAATGGCCCCCACGCTATTCACGCCCCTTATGAGCATTGATGCCCGGCGTGTAGCCGCCAAACGGGTCATCGATGGAGCACACGCCCGAAGGGGCGAGCGGATCGCGCTTACCGGCCAACTTGTCATGATGCATAGTCTCGATATAGGCGAGCACCAGCGGCGCCACACCCTTCGCGTCGTTTTTGACGACGGGCTCGCTCATGTAGTAGCCAAACGTGCCCTCGCGGTGCGCGGTGTTGCCAAGACCCGCCACCAGGCAGATGTTGTCGAGCGCCAGCTGTCCGTCGCGCTCGGACAGGCACGTGTCGCAGATGCCGTCAAACGCACGGCGGCCGTACTGGTAGTAGCGCTCGCCCAGCACGCCCAGGCGCACGCCCTTCATGATGGCGTTGGCAAAGATGGCGCTGCCCGACTCCTCCAGATAGTTGGGGGCGATATTGGGCAGGTTGATGACCTGGTGCCACATACCGGTCTTCTCGTCCTGATACGGCAGCATGGCGTCGATCAGGTCGTGGAACATCTTGCGGATCTCGTCCTTCTCGGCCGACATCGAGGGCGGCATGAGCTCCCAGGTATCGATGAGCGCCATGGCGAACCAGCCCTCGGCGCGCAGCCAGAAGTTGGCCGAAAGGCCGGTGACGGGATCGCACCAGAACTGCTTGCGGCTCGCGTCGTAGGCGTGATAGTACAGGCCGTTGAGGGGGTTGCGCATCAGGTCGTGCACCACCTGGAACATATGGAAGCTATCCGAGCAGGCACGGCGGTTGTGGAAGCTCAGCTCGTACTGCATGTAGAACGGCTGCGCCATGTACATGCCGTCGAGCCAGATCTGGTTGGGGTAGACGGCTTTGTGCCAAAACACACCCTCTTTGGTACGCGGCTGGGTCTCGAGCTGACGGTAGATGGTATCCATGGCGGCACGGTACTTGGGCTTGCCCACCAGGTCATAGAGTTTGTAGAGGGTTTTGCCCGCGTTGACGTTGTCGAGGTTGTACTCCTGGGGATCGTAATGCTTGATGGTGCCGTCATCCTGGACAAAGAAGTCGATATAGTCGTCGGCGAAGGTCAGGTAACGCTGCTCGCCGGTGATCTCGTACAGCTCGATGAGCGCCTTGATCATGCAGCCGTCAATGTAATTCCAGGTGTTCTCCTTGCCGGCGCGAAGCTTTTCGATATTCCAGGCCGGCGCCTGAGGCGTAGAGGTCTCGATCAACTGCTCGATATAACGGTCCAGAATCTGATTGCAACCCATTGCTGTCCCCTCTGACGTTATTGATGGGTGAACGTTTCCCCTAGTGTAACGCGAACGGGGATTATAGGTGAACGTTAACCCTATAATCCCCGTGAACGGCAAACTTTTAACGGCAAACGGCGGTGAGGCCCGCAGCGATGCGATGCGCCAGGCGCTCATAGCCGGCAGGGCTGTAATGCAGACCGTCCGGCATGTAGAGCTCGCGGTGCTCCGGCAAAAACGGCTGATGCCGCTTTGCGCATACAGGTCGATCACCGGCACCGAGTAGCGATTGCAGACCTCCAGCATCGCGCGCACATAGGCGTCTTGCGTCAGGCCCAGATGGTTGGCCTCGTTGCTTGCCGGAATATCCTTCTCGTGTTTGCCGCTCGTCTTGCACGGCGTCATAAACATCAGCTTTGCCTGAGGCGAGCGCGCCGTGATGGTGCGGATCAGGTAGTCGAGCGCACCGTAGAACTCGTGCACGTCCGTGCTGCCCAGCTCTCCCAGCGGCACGTTACGGCTAAAGTCGTTAACGCCGCCAAAGACGATGCAGATATCTGCCGTGTGATCGATGCCGTCCAAGCGCTCAACAAACGAATCGCTACGGTCGGCCTTGACGGCAATACGCGAACCCTTAATACCAAAGTTCTCGATCGTAGCGCCGCCCAGCAGCGCACCCAGGTGCGAGGTCCAAGAGATGTCGTTACCTCCCCCGCCGCATCCGTTATCGCCCCAGGTGGTCGAATCGCCAAAGCAGCAGACGGTCGATTCGCTCAAGTTTTTCGTTTCCATATTCTTCTCCTCACCCGCACACCGGCGGTCATACAGGTACATACCGTTCATTCACAACATACCGAGGGACTATGCGTGGACGTATTCCGCAACTTGCGAATCGAGCCATTCGATATCCTCGGCAAGATGCGCCACGCCCAGGTGGTGTCCACCCGGGCAGACCTCGTGCAGAAGGTTTTCGTCCTTGCCCAGCAGCGCGTAGGCGTCGCGAACGATATCGAGCTGCTCGTCTACGTTCGCAAGCCGCGGGCGCCGTTGAGATGGTCTTTCTCGCAGCTCTGAACCAAGAGCGGCCGTGGCGCGACAAGCGATGCAATGTCGCCCATGTCGAGCAGACGCCAGAGTCCAGGCGTGTAATTGCAGCTGCAATTGCCGTTGAGGTGCAGTAGCGAATCATCAACGCCGTACAGATAGCCCGAGACAAACGCCTTGCGCACGCGCGGGTCGAGCGCGGACAGGTACAACGTCATGTAACCGCCGCCCGAAAAACCAAAGCAGCCCAGGTCGTCCATGGCAATGTCACCGCGTGTCTCCAAGTAATCAATCAAGCGCATGTTGTCCCAGGCGTTGAGGCCCGCGACCGTAAGACCCAGCGGCTCGGCCATACGTGCTTGATTCAGACACGTACCGCGCAGGTAGCTGTTCTCGTCGTCGCCCTGACCCTTCCAGTCACGACGGTATCCCCAACCACGCGCATCGGGGCAGACGGTCACATAACCCATGCGCGCCAAACGCAGACCGTAGTCGTAATTGAACTTACGCACGGCATCGTCGACCGCCGGCACGCCCGCAACGCCGGCTATGCTTGCAGCACCCGCCCCCTGGTGACCATGCGGGCAGATATAGCAGCGCTTGAGTCCCCGCTCGTCAAGCTTGGAGCGGGACGGCTCCAACAGGTAAAACGGCATCCACACATCGTGCTCAACCTGCAGCACCGCATGAGTACGCACGATGCTGCCGGCAACCCGCACGCGATTGAGCTCACGAATCTCAATCGGGGCGCGGTCCATAAGCGAAAGACCCAAAATATCGTACAGACGAGTCCTGGTCGCAGCCTTCCATGCCTCAAAGTCTGTGGGAGTCTTGCCCGTAAATGCGGCCGAGCGCCCCTCGCGCTTCAGTCGGGCGCGCAGCGCAGGTTCGTCCTCGTAGTACGTCTCGATGTGCACGGTGCGGCCATTGGCAGATAGCCCGGCCGTCTCTACCGCATCACCGTCGCCGCCCTCGGGATCCCAACCATCCGTGCCGGCAAGCACTCGGTCACGCGCATAGCGTTCGGAATCCTGACCGGTCAGGCAATGCGCCCACGGCACCCAAGCGGCAGTATCACCCGCCGGGCCAAACAGGGCACCGCCGGCATACAGGGTGCCGTCATGTGCCGCTGGCTTATTCCAATCCCACCAACCCTCGAGTGAAATATGGGGGCCCAGCCAGCATTCGAGCAAAACGGTCTGGGCCCACTCGCGCCATGGACGACCCAGATAGACCGATCCGGGGGCAATGCCCTCATCGGCTGTAAACGAACAGCCATGAAACACAAATCCGTACGGCTCGCCCTGGGGCGTGGAGGCTGCCGTTACATACCCGTTGACATCCATATCGCGGTTGAGCGAGCGAATCTCACACCCCTCAAAGTAGGCACGCGCGCCGCCAAAGATAAAGTCGACATCGCCCTCGATCCGGCAACGTCGAAAATACTGCCGCCCCACGCGGCGCGGGGCGAACTGCTTGGGGCCTATAAAGCCGCCCGGCTTGGCCTCGCGCGGCGGCAGCGGCCCCAAAAAGAGCGTGTCCTGGTGTCCCTTAATGCAGCAGGCATCGACAACCAGGCGGTCACCATCGGCATGCAGGGCAATCGCCTGGCCGACCTCGCGCCCATCACCGGCGTTGTTTTCGATTGTTAGACCCGCAAGCGTCACGTCGTCGGCATCGACCAGCACCGTGTACGTACGGAAGGTGCCGAGTCTTCCATCCTGGCCGCTACCATCTTCCGAGGCATCTTGGCACCCAGGCCTCCCACGATACGCACGCTGTCGGCCGTCTCGCCCTCGAGCGTCACATGCGGACGACGAATTTCGACCTGCTCGCGATACTCGCCCGGCGCCACCAGCACACGCACCGGCACGGTCGTATCGGACACGCACCGCTCCGCCGCCTCGAGCGCCGCCGAAATGCTGCGATACGCGCCTTCGCGTTCGAGCGATACCTCAAAGAGCTGCTCTTTACCACTCATCTGTCATTACGCTTTCTGTCACAGAACACCCACCATGCAATGCCGGCACCTATAGATTGCGTGCGACAGCCGGGCAGACCCGACCGTCGCACGCCTCAACATGCCGTATTCACTTGTGCAGGAGCACTACCCTACGCGCGGATAACCTTGTCGACGTTTTGCAGCTGCAGCTCGTCGCCATCCTGACCCTCGATGCGCACGTTCTGCAGGTCGAGGATTTTCACGTTCTGCGCGATGATGCCCTGGCGCACCATGGGCTCCACGCCGCAGGCCATGGCCGGCACAAAGGGCTCGGCATCGGCGGCAAAGGTCACATGGACATCCTGGAACGTCAGGCGCGTCACCTTGCTCTCGGGAAGGCCCGTGATATAGGCCGCGGCCGCATGGCAGTTGGTGGCCTCGATATCGCAAAACGTCGTGGCGCCAAAGCCGGGCGTACGGTCGTCGACGGGCAGCGCCTCGCGAGACTGCACGTAGTCGGTCTTGCCGTCCTTGTCGCAGAAGTAGAACGAGTTGACCACGAAGGGCGTGAGCACCTTATCCATGCGAATGTGCTCGAAGGTGATGCCCTCGTTGACGGCGTCCTTGCCGCGTCCGCGGCGTGTCTTGACGCGCAGGCCGCGGTCGGTGCGCTCAAAGAGGCACTTGCTCACGGTGAGGTCCTTGATGCCGCCGGCGGCCTCGGATCCCAGCACCACGGCGCCGTGGCCGTCGTGCATGTAGCAGTGCGAGATCAGCACGTCGTGCGTGGCGGGACGGAGCTCGGGTTCAATGCCCAGTTTGCCGCTCTTGATGGCGATGCAGTCGTCGCCCACCGAGAACTGACAGCCAAGGATGCGGACAAAACCGCAGCTCTCGGGATCGAAACCGTCGGTGTTGTGGGAGTTCTTGGGACCCTCGATGGACAGGCACAGGGCATCGACGTGCTCGCACAGAATGGGATGGATATTCCACGCCGGGCTGTTGCGCACGGTAAAGCCGGCAAGACTCACGTTTTCGCACTCGGACAGGAAGATCATGCGCGGGCGGGCGATCTCGCGGCCCTCCTCGGGACGGAAGATGTTCTTAAAGTCCTTGTTCCACCAGTTGTCCTCGGCAAAATCGGTCTGGCCGTCGATGGCGCCGCGGCCATAGATGCACACGTCGTGCACGCTCAGGCCCGTAAAGGTCGAACAGTAGGTCGAGAAGCTCTCGCCCTCCCAACGGCCCAGGGGCAGCATATCGGTGCCGGCGTACCCAGCCCCCTCGTCACCCGTGACCGTGCCCGGAATGTAGGCAAGCGCGGCGCGGTCGTGGCGGGCCAGCAGCACCGCGCCCTCGGCAAGCTCGATGTTGATATTGCTCTTAAGGAAGAGGGACTTGATGCGGTAGTTGCCGGCGGGGATCAGCACGCGCCCGCCCTTGGGGCAGGCCATGATGGCAGCCTGAATGTTGGTGGTGTCATCGTGCTCGGCATCGCCCTTGGCTCCGCAGTCGCGAACGTTGATGGTAAAGGCTCCGCCGGCGTGGTGACGCCTACGCTCAACTCGCGCTCGCCGCAGACAAAGCGGATCAGGTTGCGCTTGCCGGGAGTCAGGCCATCGACATAGGTCTCGACCGTATTCGTGGTACCGGCGGGCTCATCGTTGACAAAGATCTCCCACGTATCGGCACAGGTAAAGTAGCCGCCATCGTCGAGCTCGATAACGGCCGCGCGGGCATTGCGCCAGATAACGTTCGTCTCCATGGGTCTCTCCCTCAAATGTAATCAGAAGTTCATACTAGTCGTTTTTAAAAAAGGGCCGTACCCGCCGGTGGATCTCCGGTGGCACGGCCCTGTGGTTTGGACGATGCGCCTGCCCTACTCGGCGGGAATTACGCTGCCGTCCTGGAAGCCAACATTGTTGTGGGCGAAGCAGTCCTCGTACTTAAAGCCGGAGAGCTCCTCGCAAAGCGCCTTGACCTCGGGCTTGACGTCGGCCATCTTGCCACCCTCCTTGACACGGTGGATCTCGTCGCAAAGGATGTCGCACTGCTCCTTGTCAATCTTGATGCCGCGGGCAAGGACGGCCGCGAGCAGGAAGAAGCCAGCGCAGCCGATGAGCATGTAGCCGCAAATGTACAGAGGCACGGTGGCGGGCTGGGTCACGGCGTCGCTGTTGCCGGCGGTCTGAATGAAGCCGGAGGCAGCAAGGACGATAGCCCATACGTTGACGGCAACAGCCTGGGCGATCTGCTGGCAGAGCTGCTGTGCGGAGCTGTAGATGCCCTCGCGACGACGCAGGGTGATGAGCTCATCGACATCGGGGATGTAGTTGAGCAGAACATCGGGCAGATACTGGAAGCCAACGTAGAAGAACTTCCAGATGGCGAAGATGATGGGGTAGGCGATCATGGCGATGGCGACCGTGGAGGTGCCGTTGATCTGACCAAAGGCGAAGTAGTTGTAGGCGATGATGCACGCGGCGCAACCGACGTTTGCCAGGTACCAAGACTTGTGGAAGCCCTTCTTGGCCATGAGGGCGACCCAGATGGCGGTGCAGACGATAGCGACGACCTTGCCGGGCATCTCCATCACGGACTCGTAGGACTTAGGAATCTGCAGACAGTAGACGATGAAGAAGGACAGGCACGCAGACCAGCAGGCAGCGGCGAGCTTCGTGGAGACCTGCGCATACAGGACCTTGCGGAAGGACTTGTTGCGGAAGGTAGAGATAACGTCGATGAAAAACTTCTTGATACCCTCGCCGACGCTCTCGATCTTCTCCTGAGCGACCTCCTCGGGGGTGTGCTCCCACGTGGACAGGTACACGCAGAGCAGCGAGATTGCCATGACCGAAGCGTTAATCGTAGCAATAATGAAGTAGCTGAACGGGTTGGTCTCGCCGAAGGTGCCAAAGCCAAAGCCGACGAGTGCTGCCATCAGGAAGCCGGCGGCGTTACCAAAGAGGTGCTTGTAGCCGGTGAGGTACGTACGCTCCTTGAAGTCATCGGTCATCTCGATGGTAAGCGGCGACAGGTTGGCGGTGCAGAACGTGTACGCGACGTTGTAGATCAGGTACAACACAAAGTAGTACGGGAAACCAAACGGCGTAGCCACAAAGATGAGCGGCTCGGCGACCATCATCGGGATAGCCAGCAAGATCCAGAAACGGCGGCGGCCAAAGATGCGGCCGATCTTGGTAGCGTAGAAGTTATCGGCCACAAAGCCCATGAGCGGGCACAGAATGGCGTTGAGATAGATGGCGAACGAGCTGATCAGCGCAGCCTCGCCTGCGGACAGACCGCACTCCGTGGACAGGAACAGCACCATGTAGCTGTGCATAAAGCTCAGGGCACCGGAGTTGAGCATGCCGCCCATACCAAAGCCCAAGCGCGTCCAGAATGTGATCTTGCGCTTTTTACCGATCTTGTTAGTCATCGAGCTCCCTCTCTTTTCTCGATTGTCTTGTAACAAGACATTGGAGTCCATACCGATGTCTGTCTGCATATCGCCCACTCGTAGGGTGAACGTTTAGCTAGATTATGCGCGATTGCATATGATAGGTGAACGTTCACTTGTATATTATCCTTGAACGGTCGTTTTTTGCCGTTAAACGGATATCTGACTTGAAAAAAATCACGATTACATGGGTATTGAGTGGGTTTAAATTTGAGGTCGATTAGGTGAACGTTTATTGTTTTCGCCGCTCCCGTACCCTCAGGAAGACACGCCCGAACAGACAGAACAAACATGGCCCCGCCGGGAACACTCCCGACGGGGCCATGGTCAATAGCGCCCTATGCGAACCCATTTACCGCTACAGGCAGACGCCATCCTTCCAAATGCTGATCTCGTGGCAGCCGCGACGCTCGGCACTCGTAAGCTTGCCGCTCGCCGTGTCCAGCACCATCTGATACAGGTCGTCGGCAGCCTCATCGAGCGTGCGCTCGCCCGTAGCCACCACGCCGGCGTTAAAGTCCATCCAGTTGGCCTTGTGGTCGCACAGACGCTGGTTGGTGAACACCTTGAGTGTAGGCGCCGGTGCGCCAAACGGCGTGCCGCGGCCGGTCGAGAACAGGATTACGTGGCAGCCGGCAGCCGTCAGGGCCGTGGTGGATACCATGTCGTTGCCCGGACCGCACAGCATGTTCAGGCCATGCTTGGTAGCCTGACCGGCATACGGCAGCACGTCGACGATGGGGGCAGATCCGCCCTTTTGCACGCAGCCGCAGCTCTTGTCCTCGAGCGTGGTAATGCCGCCGTCCTTGTTGCCGGGGCTCGGGTTCTCATAGACGACCTCGCCGTGGCTGATAAAGTAGTCCTTAAAGCCGTTGAGCATGTCGGAGGCGGCATTGAAGACGTCCTGGCTCTCACAGCGATCGAGCAGAATGCTCTCCGCGCCAAACATCTCGGGAACCTCGGTGAGCACCGACGTGCCGCCGCGGGCGACAACCATATCGCTCACGCGACCGATCGTGGGGTTGGCGGTAATGCCCGAAAGACCGTCAGAGCCGCCGCACTTAAGGCCAATGACCAGCTCGGAGGCAGGAATGGGCTCACGCTTGGCCTGCTTGGCCAGGTCGGCAAGCTCGGACAGGATCTTGTGACCCTCGACCTGCTCGTCGGCTACATCCTGGCAGGCGAGGAATCGAACGCGCTCGCGATCAAAGTCACCGAGCTCGTCGAGTACCTGCTGGTGCGTGCAGTTTTCGCAACCGAGGGACAGGAACAGCACACCCGCAGCGTTTGCGTGACGCGAGAGCGCCACCAGCAGACGGCGCGTCTGGGCATGGTCGGCACCGGTCTGCGAGCAGCCAAAGGGATGCGGGAAGTAGTAAACGCCCTCCAGCGAGCCCTCGACCAGATCCTGAGCCTGCTCGCACATGGCACGTGCGACCTCGTTGACGCAGCCGACCGTGGGGATGATCCACAGCTCGTTGCGCGTGGCGGCGCGGCCATCGGCGCGACGGAAGCCCATAAAGGTCTCGGGCTCAACCGGCTCAACGACCGGATGCGTCGGGTTGTAAGCGTACTCGACCTCGCCCGAAAGGTTGGTCTTGACGTTATGCGTATGAAGCCACTGACCGGGCTGGATGTCGCCCGTCACGTGACCGATAGGAAGACCGTACTTGACGACGTCCTCCCCCGCCGCAATGGCACGCACGGCCATCTTGTGGCCCTGCGGAATATCCTCCGCGGCAACGACCTCGCCCACCCCGGGAACCGCGACGGCGGTGCCCTTGGCAAGCGGCGACAGCGCGACGATCACGTTGTCGGCCGGATTGATCTGGATAGTATTCATTACAAAGAGTCCTAACCCTACAGGTTGAGCAGAAGTCAGCGGGCGCCCGCCAGTTGCCCGGCGGGCGCACAGAAGGATTTAGGCCTGGGCGTTGGCAAATGCCTGCTTGGCGCCCTCGGCGCGCACAACGGCAAGCGCGTTGACGACAAACTCCTCAAGGCCGGCGATCTGCGTAAGGTCCTCGCCCCACATCTGCTCGTTGCTGAGCACGTCGTGCACCAGCTCGGCATCGTCTGCACCGGCGTGGGCGGCGTAGAAATCGAGCACGAAGGCATCGTCCTGAGCGGTGTACTCGGTGCCGTCGGCGCGGCGCAGGTGCAGGCCATCGCCCTCGCGAGCAACGAGCTCCTGCGTATAGAAGGCAATGAGCGTAGCGAGGCTCGTGGCCAGGCACTTGGGCAGGTTGCCGGTCTCGGCAACATAGTCCTTGAGCGTGGGCAGGTCGCGAGCACGCCATTTGGCGGTTGAGTTGAGGCAAATGGAGAGCAGCGCGTGGTCGATAAACGGGTTGTCGAAGCGGTTCTCGACGGCAGCGGCGAAGGCCTTGCAGTCCTCGACATCAAGATCGGCGGCAAGCGTCGGGATGACCTCGTCGTAGAGCATGGTGTTCATGAAGCCACGAACGGTCTCGTCGTGCATGCAATCGCGCACGATGTCAAAGCCGGCAACCCAGGAGCCCGGAACAAAGGCAGTGTGGGCGCCGTTGAGGATGCGGACCTTGCGCTTCTTGTACGGGGTGACATCGGGGGTCACAAAGACACCCGGCAGGCCGGCCTTCACGAAGGGCAGACGCTCCTTGAGCGACTCATCGCCCTGGATACCCCACATCTGGAAGGGCTCGCGCACGGCCAGGAAGGGATCCTCGTAGCCCAGGCGCTCGGCCACGGCAGCGGCCTCCTTGGGGTCGCGGATACGGCCGGGGACGATAGTGTCGACGAGCGTGGTGCAGACGGTGCAGTCGTTGGCCATCCACTGCGCAAACTCGTCCTCCCAGCCCCAGTCGCTCACGTACTGGTTCATGATGCGCAGCAGCTCCTCGCCGTTGTGATCGATGAGCTCACAGGCGAGCACGATGACGCCCGGCTTGCCGGCGGCCCAGCGGGTGTGGAGCACCTGGGCAAGCTTAGCGGGGAAGCTCGCGGGCGGCATGTCGTCGGCCTTGCAGGACGGATCGTAGGCAATGCCAGCCTCGGTGGTGTTGGAGACGATAATCTCCAAATCGTCGGAGACGGCGACCCCCATCATGGCGCGGTAGTCGTCCTCACGATACGGATTGAGGCAGCGGCTGCAGGCGCTGATCACACGGGACTCGTCGACCGTGTTGCCGCTCTCCTTGCCGCGCACCAGCACGGTGTACAGGTCGTCCTGGGCATTGATGCCGTCGGCAAAGCCAAAGGCGCCGCTGATGGGCTGCACCATGACAACCTTGCCGTTCCAGCCGGTTGCCTCGTTGCCCATGTCAAAGAAGCGGTCGACAAAGGCGCGCAGGAAATTGCCCTCGCCAAACTGCAGAACCTTCTCGGGCGCGTCCTTGGGCAGCAGGTAGCCCTTGTAGCCGATCTTCTCGAGCGTCTCGTAGCTGATGTTCTCCATCGATGTCTCTCCTTAGATTGCTGTTAGCGTGCAGGCAAAACGGGGGCGCCGCGTGTGGCAACGGCGCTCCCGAGTTCGGTGTGATTCGATGCGGGTTTAGGCCTCGACGGTATCCAGGTCAAAGCCAAAGTAGCGGACCGCGTTGTTGTAGCTGATGTCGCGCACGATGGCTCCCAGCTGCTCCATGTCGGCCGGATACTTGCCCTGCTCGACCCACTCGCCGATCACGCCGCACAGCACGCGACGGAAGTACTCGTGACGCGGGTAGGACAGGAAGGAGCGGGAATCGGTAAGCATGCCCACAAAGTTGCCCAGCACGCCCTCGTTAGCCAGAGCCGTGAGCTGCTCGCGCATACCGATCTCGTTGTCGTTGAACCACCAGGCAGAGCCGTTCTGAATCTTACCGGCGGTCGGAGCTCCTGGAAGCAGCCCATCACGGTATCGATCATGGTGTTGTCGATGGGGTTCAGGCTGTACAGAATGGTCTTGGGCAGACCCGTGGCCTCCTGGATGGAGTTGAGGAAATCGGCCAGCTGGTCGGACGGCGTGTAGTTGGAGATGCAGTCGTAGCCGGTATCGGGACCGAGCTTGGCGAACATAGCGCGGTTGTTGTCACGCTTGCAGCCAAAGTGCAGCTGCATGGCCCAGCCAAGGCGGACATACTCGCCGGCGACGAACCGCATAAAGGCCGTCTTGTACTTGAGGACCTCGTCCTCGGTAAGCGGCTCGGCGGCAAGGCCCTTGGCAAAGATAGTCTCGATCTCGTCGGCGGTAGCCGGAACGTACATAACGTAGTCGAGCGCGTGGTCGGAAGCGCGGCAGCCCAGCTCGTGGGCAACGTCGTAGCGCTTGGAGATGGCGGCCTTCATGCCCTCGAAGTCGCTGATCTCAACGCCAGCAACCTCGGAGAGATGCTTGCAGTAGTCGGCGAACTCCTGGCCACGTTCGATGCGCAGGGCGGCATCGGGGCGCATGGCAGGAACGACCTGAACGTCAAAACTGTCGTCGGCGGCAATCTTCTTGTGCCACTCAAAGCTGTCGGCGGGGTCATCGGTAGTGCAGATCATGCGGACGTTGGACTGCTTGATCAGGTTGCGGCAGGTAAAGCTAGCCTCAGCGAGCTTGGCGTTGGCAAGGTCCCAGACCTCCTGAGCGGTTTTGCCGTTCAGGACACCCTCGTAGCCAAAGTAACGCTTAAGCTCCAGGTGGCTCCACTCAAAGACGGGGTTGCCCACGCAACGGCCCAGGGTCTCGGCCCACTTCTGGAACTTCTCGCGAGCAGGGGCATCGCCGGTAATGAAGCGCTCGTCGACGCCGTTGGCACGCATCAGGCGCCACTTGTAGTGGTCACCGCCCAGCCAAACCTCGGTGATGTTCTCAAAACGCTTGTCGTCCCAGATCTCCTTGGGAGAAATGTGGCAGTGGTAGTCGACGATGGGCATGCCCTCGGCAAAGTTGTGGAACAGCTCCTCGCCGGTCTTGGTGCTCAGCAGGAAATCCTGATCGTCCATGAAGTTTTTCATCAAACAACCCCTTTGTTGGCGGAGCGGGCGCACGATGCGCTCGTTATCCTCTAGGTGAACGTTCACTATACTAATTCATTGCGACTTAAAAGGTGAACGTCACCTAACCACCATGGGGTGAACGGTCGATTTTGTCCGTTCAACGGTTGTTGGAGCCGTGACACGCATGCATTGCGGATGGACTAACGTCCCCGAACACCGAACCTGGGCGTTTTTGCTCAGGTGGGTCATGTCTCGGCGTACATTTTTGGGAATATTCAGCATCGGGGCGTACTGCGCACCGTCCTCGACGCCCTATTTGATGCGCATATCGCGCCCGATCGGCATAAAAAAGTGCCTCCGATGGCGATTTACGCCCATCGGAGGCACTAAAACAGTCGTTCTGAGCCTCTTTCGGAACACGCCATTGCTGAATACTCCAAAAAATGCACGTCGCAAGAGGGGGTACCTGACCAAACGGCTAAATTCCCGCAAGCTCGCAGTAGCGGTCGACGTTGCTGGCAAACACCATCTCCACAGCACCCTTCTGCACGGGCTCCGCCGGAGTTTTACCCCACAGCAAATACTCGCCCAAGGTCTTGGCACCACGGTAGGCCAAGCTCACCGGGTCCTTATAGACAATATTGGTAAAAATGCCACGGCGTAAGGCCAGGGCGCTCTCGGGGAACAGGTCGTTGCCGATCACCATGACCTTGCCGGCCTTGCCGCTCGAAACAAGCGCGTCAGCGATCACCTCGGAACCAACGGCAAAAACGCTACAGATGAGCTCGGGAGCATCCGGCGCACTCAAGCGCCGCTCAAGCTCGCGCTCGAGCTGTTTGACTTGCGCATGGGCACCGGCAAGGTCCTCAACCCGCCATGGAATATCGTGCTCGCGCAGGTAATTATGAAAGGCGCGGGCGGTCAGATAGTGCGAGTCGGTATAAGGGTCGCCCGCCAACAGGAGCACGCGGGCGTCAGCCCCAGAAGCGTGGACCAGGTTAGCCGCCTGCTCTGCCATAAGACTGCCCGCCGCGGAATAGTCCGCCAGACTGGCACCCAGGCGATCGAGGTGCGGTCGGTCGCCGTCGACGAGCTCGATCGCCACACCCGCCTCGGCAATCTGCCTCAAGAGTTCGGTTGCGCGGTCATCGCCCGGAACATAGGCAAGCAGACCGTCAATCTTCTCGCCTACCTGCAGACGCTCATCAATCTGCTCGAGCGCATCGGCGTAGCCGCCCACGCCAAATTCTACGCGCTCAACCGTAATGCCCTGATCGATGACCTCCTGCTCAAAGCGGTTGCAGCCTTCCCAAAGGTAACGGAAAAAGTACGCCCCCTCGCGCGATGCGCGGGGCAGGCAAAACACCAGGTTGATATCCTTGCGCCGCAGGCTTGAGGCACTTGTGTTGCGATGGTAGCCCATGGCCTCGGCCTTGGCATTCACCTTGGCACGCACGGATTCGCTCACGCCGGCCTTGCCCGTCAGGGCCTTATGCACGGTATTGATGGAAACGCCAAGCTCGGCGGCTATGTCCTTCATGGTTACGCGAGCGCTCATGGGGTTACTCCGTTATAGATAAGTTGCCAATTAACAGTACAGGTAACGATACCCCAAAATCACTCTTCAACTCGCCGCGCTCTCCCCCAAATGTGCAAAGCGCCCCGCGAACGGATGCTCGCGGGCGCTTGGATGACGGACCTTACTTGATACCGCGGCCCAAGTCTTCGGCGATTTTGTCTACGCCCTTAAGTGCGGCGCAGGTCTTTTTGTTGGAGCAATGTCCTGTGCAAACGCCACCTTGAGCGCAGTCGGCGCAAGTGCCCTTACGATAAATGCGCACGCACACGGCGACAAACGCAATGCCGATAACAGCCAGTACAACAATATCGATAGGTGCCATAGCAAGCCTCCTCTAGTTAACCATCACTTACTTTACCCCATTCTCCACCTACCAAAAAGGGGCAGGTTTATTTTGGTCGGTTTTATCTGCGGAAACGCCACATCTCCCTCACCAAAAAGCCCGAGTGTCGCTGGGACACCCGGGCTCGTGAAAAGGGGCTAATCCTTATTCGGACTTAGGCGGAAACCGTGGCAGAAGCGGTGTTGGTCTCGTCCTCGTCGGTCCATGCATGCTTGGGCATGGGACGGAAGATCTGGAAGAGCATCGCAGCCAGCAGCACGATGGCCACAACCGTCCAGATACCAAACTGCCCAAGAACAAGCAGGTTATAGAACTGGTTGATGAACAGGCCGATGACCCAAGCAAAGGCACACTCGTAGCCGATGGCAATCGCGGTCCACTTACCGGAGTTCATCTGGTTACGGATGGTGCCGATAGCGGCAAAGCACGGAGCGCACAGCAGGTTGAAGGCACCAAAGGCGACGCAAGCGCCCATGGTCGGGAACATAGCCGCAAACGCGGTCCACAGGCTCGGGTCGGTCTCGCCGGCGTCGGCAACGGACAGCAGCGAGCCGGCGGTGGCGACAACGTTCTCCTTGGCAACGAGACCCGAGACGGTCAGTGCGGTGGCCTGCCAGGTGCTAAAGCCGAGCGGGGCGAAGATCCAAGCGACCAGGTTGCCGAACATGGCAAGCACGGAGTAATCCATGAACTCCTCGGGGATGCCCTCCATGGAAGGCAGGTAGCCAAAGGCGCCGTTGTAGCTACCAAAGTTGGAGAGGAACCAAACGACGACGGTGGACGCAAAGATGACCGTGCCGGCCTTCTTGATAAAGGCGAAGCAGCGCTCCCACACGTGCAGCGCCCAAGAGCGGATCGCCGGGAAGTGGTAGGCAGGAAGCTCCATAACAAACGGCGTCGGGCGGCCGGCGAAGAGCTTGGTCTTCTTGAGCATGAGGCCCGAGGCAATGACGGCAAAGACGCCCAGGAAGTAGAAGAGCGGGCTGATCCACGCAGCGGTGGTAGAAGAGTCGCCAATGATGGAACCCATAAGAAGGGCGATGATCGGCAGCTTGGCGCCGCAAGGGATGAACGTGGTGGTCATGACCGTCATGCGGCGGTCCTTCTCGTTCTCGATGGTCTTGGTAGCCATGACGCCGGGGACGCCGCAGCCCGAGGACACGAGCATGGGGATAAAGGACTTACCGGACAGGCCAAAGCGGCGGAACACGCGGTCCATGATGAAGGCGACGCGGGCCATGTAACCGCAGTCCTCCAAGAAAGACAGCATCACAAAGAGCAGGAACATCTGCGGGACGAAGCCCATGATGGCGCCGATGCCAGCCACGATGCCGTCGCAGACCAGCGAATCGACGAGGCCACCGTCCTCGGTACCGCCCGCCACGAGAGCGTCATGCACCGCGGTGGTGATACCCGGGACATAGGGGCCGTACTGTGCTGGGTCGACCGAGTCGGCGTTGTCGCCCGCAGCCTCAACAGCTGCGTCATAGGCGTCGCGACCCTGACCGAGCACGTACCAGCCGTCGGTGCCGAAGAGCTGGTCGTTGGTGAAGTCGGTCACCGTGCCGCCCAGGGTGGAAACGGCGATGTAGTACACGCAGAACATGATGACCACAAAGATCGGCAGGCCCAGGATACGGTTGGTAACCACGCGGTCGATCTTCTCGGAGGTGCTCATCTTGGCAGGAGCCTTGGTCATGCACTCGTCGATAACGTGGGCAATCACGCCATAGCGCTCGCCGGTGATGATGGACTCGGCGTCGTCGTCGCAATCCTGCTCGCACTGGGCGACCAGCTGCTCGACGCGAGCGGCCTTCTCCTTGGTGAGGTTGATGAGCTTGCAGGCGTCCGCGTCGCGCTCAAACAGCTTGACAGCGTAGTAGCGACGCTTGTTGGCGGGAACGCTCGCCGGCAGGTTGTTCTCGATGTGGTCCAGAACGTCCTCGATGGAGGAATCGAACTTGTGCTCCGGCACCTGGCCCTTGGAAGCAGCGGACTTCTTGACCTGCTCGAACAGCTCGTTGATGCCCTTGTTCTTAAGGGCCGAGATCATCATGACCGGGCAGCCGAGCTTCTTGGAGAGCTTGTCCGTGTCGATCTTGTCGCCGTTCTTCTCGACCAAGTCGGCCATGTTGAGGGCGACGACCACGGGCAGGCCGGTCTCGATAACCTGAAGCGCTAGGTACAGGTTGCGCTCGAGGTTGGTGGCGTCGACCACCTGGACGACGACATCGGGCTCGCCGCTCATGAGGTAATCGCGCGAGCACTGCTCCTCGGGGCTATAGGGGGAAAGCGAGTAGATGCCGGGGAGGTCCGTGATGGTAACGTTCTTGTCGCTCAGGAGCTTGGCTTCCTTTTTCTCAACCGTGACACCGGGCCAGTTGCCAACGTAGCCGTTGGCGCCGGTGATCAGGTTGAAAAGCGTGGTCTTGCCGCAGTTGGGGTTACCCGCCAGCGCGACATGGATCTGAGAATCCGCCATTCAATCCTTCTTCCTTGTGTGCCTGCGCTGCTTTCTCCGCGCGGGCTGGATAATGTGCTTCAACGTTGCAAGTTTAAGTTAGAAAATCCTAACTTTATCTGCAGAAATATTCGCCGTCGGCCCTTACTGGACCTCGACGACGGCAGCCTCCTCCTTGCGGATGGAAAGCTCGTAGCCGCGCACGTTGATCTCGACCGGATCACCGAGCGGTGCAACCTTTACGACCTTGAACGAAGTGCCCTTGATGAGCCCCAGGTCCATGAGGTGGCGGCGCAGCGCGCCCTCACCGTGAAGCTTGACGATGGTAGAGCTCTCGCCCACCTTAACGTCACCCAACGTCTTCATTTACTTGTCCCCCTTTCAGTTTTTACAGAATGCTGCAGACTAACCGACGGTCATGATATGCATGGCGACCTTGGAATCGATGCCAAAGCGTGCGCCCAGCACCGTGACGATGATGTTGGCGCCACTCGAGCTCACCACGTGGATCTCGCTACCCTCGACAAAGCCGAGGTCCTTGAGGTGGTGCTTCATGTCCTCATTACCCTTTACACGAGACACGCGCACGGTTTCGCCCGCCTTTACCATCGAAAGCGGCATAGCCGGCATCTGCGGTCCGCAAGACATGAGTGAGCTCCTTACGTCAGTTCGTCCTCAACATCGGCGCGGTTAAAGTTAGCCACGTCTATGTTCGCTTTAGTAAACTAACACGTGGTTAACTTTTTGGAAAGGGTCCTCATTCAGTTTTCGAAAAAGTTTCCTATACGAAACAAAAGAGGCACCGCAAAGACCATCTCTTGCGGTGCCTTGTCATACCAATTTATGCAACAAAGGGGCCTGTCCCCTTGTCACATTGTTGAGGTTAGAGCGAGAGGTTTCTGATCGATGTGACGCAGGAGGCCTCATCCACGCCCGAAACGCGGAACACGATGTCTTCGCCACATTCGCCGTAGAGAGCCATGAGTCCCATCACATCGCGGCCGTCGGTATGGCGATCGCCGATGCTGACCGATACGTTGCTACGATGCTTGGCAATAATGTCATAGAGCAGCGCAACCGGGCGGGCATGCAATCCCAACGGATCTTTAATCGTCTTTGTAAACTCGACCATGTCCCCTCCCACGACGTCGCACATTCGGCCGGCAAACCCAGCCACGTGGTAGTTATTGTAGCGTTAGATGCTTATCGAGGGCCCCTCCGGATACCCCGTGGTCAAAAAGTGGCAAATATGAGTACTGTTACAAATTTAGTAGCAGCAAAATCGAGAGCAAATTGCCTAGCTTGAGCGATTCGAAGAGGTTGAAAGCCGTCAAACGCCCTTTAAAGGGAGTTAGATAAATCGATTTTGAGCCCATTTTCGCTCAGAGCAGGCCGAAAAATATGGCACTTCTTTTGCAACAGTACTCATATTTGGCATTTTTTGACCACGGGAGCCAAGACCATGCCCCAAAACACAAAAGGAGGGGCCTCGTAAGGCCCCTCCTTAGGAAAGGGAATCGATTTATTCCACAGCCGTAGATTAATCCTAGCCGCTACTCCATCATATCGAGGACGGAAGGGCGAAGCTCGTTCTCGGCGGCCTCGGGATCGGTCTCGCGCAGGCGGTTGATGTAGCGGTTGTACCACATCACGGCAAGGCCCAAGAAGACAACCACGCCGCCAACGTTGTAGACCAGCGTCAGCCACAGCGGCTGATCGAGCGGAATGGTGCCGCAGATAAGCACGAAGCAGAAGACCACAAGCAGGAATGCGGCAACGACCAGGCCAAAGCTGCGCGAACCCATGCGGAAGCCACGGGGAGCGGCGTCAAAGTTCTTGCGCAGCATAAAGTAGGCAAGCAAAATCAGCAGCGGTGGGAGCAGAGCGGTGGCAGCAGTCATGTTGGTGACGATCATGAGCAGGTCGTCGAGGTTACCGGAGCCCAGGGCCGGAATGATCAGGATGGGGACGACGATGGCGAACTGCAGCCAAGCAGCGCGGGCAGGAATGCCATGCTCGTTGAGCTCGACGATCTTGCTACCAAAGACGCCCTTGGGGATCTCGGTGAAGAAGACCTTGATGGGAGCGGAGGTCCACATCATGAGGGAGCCCAGCGTGGCGGCGAGAAGGATCAAGCCGATGGCGCGCGTAGACACTTCCATGGGAATGCCAAAGTGGGCAAAGACAGCACCGAATACGTCGAAGATACCGGTGGAGATGGCAACGCCGCCCTCGGGGATGAACAGGTTAACCAGCAGCGAAGCGCCTGCATACAGAAGGCCGATGGTCAGGCCGGCGATAACGACGGTGCGCACGAAGGCCTTGACGCCGCCCTTAAGGTCGTTAAGGAACACGCCGACAGACTCAGCGCCGCCAACGCCCTGGATGATCCAGGCAAGCGTACCGAAGAAGCCCCACGCAGTTGCGAAGTTGCTCATGTCGGGAGCCATGTTAGCGGGAGTAGGAGCCGTAGCGAACTCAACGCCGCCAAAGGCAGCAGCCAGGGACAGCAGGATGAACACGGCGGTCAGGCCGAGAGCCGCGGTCGAACCGAAGGAGGAAATGGAGCCGATCCACTTAGCGCCCTTGGTCGAAACCCACGTGGCGATAGCAAAGACGACGATCTCGATAATGGTGATCCACAGCTGCGAAAGCTCGGCGTTGGCACCAAAGAACACGTAGCTCGCGTAGATGATGACGTTGGGCAGGACGGACGCAAAGAAGAACAGGTTAACGAACCAGTAGCTAAATGCCGTCAGGAACGCCCAGCGACCACCCATCGAGGTCTTAACCCATGCGTACACGCCAGACTCGGAGTCCTTGTTGAGGCCGACGAACTCGGCGGTAACCAGGGTATAGGGGACAAAGTACAAAAGCGTGGCGAAGAAGAACGACGGCGCAGCTGCCAAGCCGATGGCCGCGTTGTTGTTGATGATGTTCTTGATACCGAACACGGCGGCGACCGTCATGCCCAGCAGAGCGAACGAACCAATCGTTCCTCGTTTTTCAGAGCTCATAAGCCCTCCCAATCATCTGTTAAATGTCATCTAAAACCGTCCGAGCTGCAAGTGCAAACACGGACGGCGCACCTGCTAAGGGGAATGGGGAAAAGGGAGTCAACAAATCCATCCCCCTTAACGGCGCGAAGCAAACGTCCAGGCGGACGAATACTACTTGTTGGGGAAGGAATAACCTTCGACTGTCACGTGCAGTACCACGACGCGGGGATCCGCGGCATCGGCCACGACACGGTAGGCCTCGTCAATTTCGACGACGGCAACGCCGCCGGTGGGAATCGTCACGGTCTCCCCCGTACCCTCAAAGCGCTCGCGATCATCGATATCGCTGTAGGCGCGCGTACAGGTAAGATCGGCCTTGGAAGCCACCTCAACGGTCAGATTGCCGTCGAGCGGGGCGAGCACGGCATGGTAGCGACGGTGACCGACCAGATCGGCAGTAGCCGCCTCGTGGGCGTTCACCCACCAATACACCAGCGAGTCGCCGATAGAGTACGCCACATCGTGCTGCAGTTCAGAAACGCCGTCGAGTGCCTGACCGGTACGCATCCACTTCTTGACGGACTTCATCTGGGCGTCGAAATCGGCACGCGAGTTAAAGATATGCATGACTTATGCCTCCTTAATGGGTGCCAGCGCCTGAGCCAGATCGGCAGACGTCAGCGGTCGCAGGGACACCTCAAAGCTGAAGCTCTCAAAACGGGTGCGATAGGAATCGAGCACCTCGGAACCCCAAGAGTTCGAGCCAAGGCCGAGCAGCTGGTCGTTGATGTTGACCGTAACCGTGTCGCCCGGGACAAGATCGTAGACATGCTTGGCATTATCGATAGCCTCGCAGCTATAGGGCCATGCGGAGAACGAGAACGGATTGGAAGCGGCGTCGCTCGGACGCGTCACGACCAGACCGTCACCGTGGCTGGAGCGCAGGGCGACCCAGCGGGTACCCTCGCGGTTGGCGCAGTCCTGGGGCATAACGTAGGGCGTGAACATGTCGTCGACCGTAGTGCGGTAATGACCGACCGGGTTGGCGCGCAGCGAGTCCGGATAGTTCTCGCCCGGGCCGTGGCCATACCACTCGACGGCACGATCACAACCGGGAACCTCGAAGGAGATGCCGATGCGCGGGATAATGTCCGAATAGTCGCCGTAGGGCTCGCCGGAAACCTTGAGGTCGACGCGGCCACTCGGAAGCACGGTATAGACGAGCTCGACGCGCATGCCGAACGCGCGGACGGGAGGAGCGATACGCTGGCTCACGGTAACGACGACCGCATTGTCGTCCTGCTTCCAAGAAACATTGCGGGTAGACGTCTGCATCACATCGATGAAGTTATCCTTCCACAGGGAGTCGTACTCCTGGGCGTGGTTATCGACGAGCGGATGCCAAAAACCAACCTGGGGACCGGAGGTCATGACGTCGCGACCGGATGCCTTCCACTCGCTCACGGTACCGTTGACCTTGCTGAAGGTCAGCTCGCCGTTGAGGGAGCGAATACGAATCTCCTGCTCGGTCTCCTCGACCGTAAGCTCAGGACGAGTGGGGGCGGCAATTGCCGGCGCCGGATGGTTTGCGATGGCAAACTGGCTTGCACCCAGTTGGAACATCGGCTCGCACCAGGCGTGAGCCGCCATGGTGTAGGCGTGCACGGTCAGCAGGGTCTCGCCCACTGCGGCCTCGCGAATCACCAGCGGAAGCTGGACGGACTCGCCGGGGGCAACCGCACCGGGCATGAGCGTCTTGCGGCAGACCACGTCGCCGTCCACCAGGGTCTCCGCCGACAGGCAGACATCCTCGAGGGTGGTAAACCAACGCTTGTTGGTGACGGTCAGCTCGCCCGCCTCGGCATCGTAGGCCATGCGAACCGGGCAGATGACCTGGCCGTACTCGGTAAGGCCCGGGCTCGGCTGCTGCCAGGGGAACACCATGCCGTCGATGCAGAAGTTGCTGTTGTTGGGGTAATCGCCGTTGTCGCCGCCATACATGTCGTAGGCAACGCCGTCCTCGGTCACAGCAGCCAAACCGTGGTCGCACCATTCCCAAATAAACTGGCCTTGGATGCAATCCCAGCGATCGAAGACCTCCTGGTACTCGGACAGGCCTCCGGGACCATTACCCATGGAGTGGCCGTACTCGCAGTTGATGCGCGGCTTGGGGAACGGATGCTCGCCAAAGTCGTTCATCTGCGACACGCGGGAGTACATGGTGGAAATGACGTCGACGGTATCGGCGTTGCGGTCCTCCTCGTAATGGACCGGACGATCATCGAGCTCGTGAGCCTTGGCGTACATCGCGCGGATGTTGCAGCCATAGCCGCTCTCGTTGCCCATCGACCACATAATGATGCAGGCGTGGTTGCGCTCCTGCATCACCAGGCGCTCAATGCGGTCGACGTAGGCCGGCTCCCATGCCGGATCGTCGGTGACCAGGGCGATGTTGCCGATATTCTCGAAGCCGTGGCTCTCCATATCGGTCTCGGCGACCAGCATGATGCCATACTCATCACACAGCCCGTAGAAGCGCGGGTCATTGGCATAGTGAGAGGTGCGCACCGCGTTGATGTTGTGCCGCTTCATGAGCTCCAGGTCGCGGCGCATGCGATCGAGGCCCACGGCGCGACCCTTGTGATCGTCGTGATCGTGGCGGTTGACGCCATGCATCTTAAAGTAAGTGCCGTTGAGGTAGATATGATTGCCCTCGACCGTCACCTCGGCAAGTCCCTGGTGATGCGGAACGTACTCGCTGACCTCGTCGCCGTCGTAGACCTCAAACGTAAGGTCATAGAGGAAGGGGTCCTCGGGGTTCCAGAAGTGGGCATCGGCAACGCTGCACTCGGCATGGCCATCGACGCACTCGCCCGTAGCGACCACGTTCTCGCCATCGCTGAGCGTAAACACGACGCGGGAAGCGCCCTCGGCCACCGTATCGAGCGTGATCAGAGCGGCATCGCCCTCGCGGTGCGTGCGGAACCTAAAGTCGACCAGGTGCGCGGCGGGACGCTGCATAAGGTACACATCGCGAAGATGCCCGAGGCCCACCACATGTCCTGATCCTCGATATAGCTGCCATCGCTGTACTGCAGGACCTTGACCGCAAACAGGTTGTCGCCCTCGACGAGCGCGTCGGTCACGTCGAACTCGGCAGACAGGCGCGAGCCCTTGGTCATGCCGATAAACTGACCGTTGACGTACAGCTCACCATAGCTCTCGATGCCGTCAAAGCGAATGATCTCGCGAGCGCCGGCAGGCACGGCGGGAAGGTTGACGATGCGCTGGTAGACGCCCGTGGGGTCGTCGGAGGGAACGAACGGCTGATCCACCGGGAACGGGAAACCCTCGTCGGTGTAGGCAAGGTTGCCATAGCCATCCACCTGCCACAGGTGCGGAACCTCCACGTGATCCCACTCGGGCTCGTACGTAGAGAGCTCCTCGTTGGAAACGGCAGCAGGCCCCTCAAAGAGGCGGAACTGCCACGAGCCGGACAGCTGGACAAACCCGCGCGACAGCTCGCGGCTGTACGTAGCGGCGAGATCGGCGGTCTCGTAACCCATAAAGTACGCATGGGGTGCCAGGCGGTTCCTGTGGGTGAGCGCTTGGTTTTCCCAATCGTTAATGGCGTCCATGGTGATGCTCCTTCGTCATCGTAGTGATTCTTGTGCAACCGGTTGTCCTTATCTTACGGGCGATGCAAAACCCTGTGCAACCGGTTGTCCGCTGAACGGTCGATTCTGCCGGATTAACGGTGCAACCGGTTGTACAACCGCCTCACTTATGTCACCCTGAGTATCGAAACTCAGCGCAAAACATCATTCTTAAGCTCGTAGGCAACCGCCACGCCCGCTGATATCTCACCCACACGAGACGTATTCGATTGCGGCTTGGTTGCAAAACGACACCTGTCACCGGATATCATGAACGCTGTTCAGGTGCACTATAGTAAGCTGTATCCGCACCAGCCCGTATCAGTGACAACATCGACCGCATTTTCCAGGAGACGCCATGACCCAACCAGTTCGCACCGCACCTACGCTTGCCGAGGTTGCCGCAGCTGCCGGCGTGTCGCGCTCCACGGCATCGCGCGCCCTCAACGATTCGCCCCGCATTAGCGAGGAAACCAAAAAGCGCGTCCGTGCGGCGGCCAAGAAAGTCAATTTTGTCCCCAACGCTCGTGGCCGAGCGCTCGCTGTCGGGCGCACGGAAATCATCGCCGTGCTCGTGACCGAGCCCCTGAGTGAACTCTTCAGCGACCCCACCTATAGCGAGTTTTTGAGCGGCATTACCGAGGAACTGTCGGAGTCGTCCCATCTGCCCGTTATCTTGCAGGCGTCTTCTACGCATGAGCGCAACCGCGCACGCGAGCACTTTGAGCGCCGCTCGTTCGACGCCGTGATCGACGTCTCCCCCTACAAGGGCAGCGAGCTGCTCGAGGTGCTGCGCGAGCTGGGCGTACCCACCGTGTTGTGCGGCCAGCTCGAGGGCCACCCCTATCGCGACGTGTTCTCGACAGTCTACTCTGACGACGAAGAGGGCGGACGCTTTGCAGCGCTCGCTATGAAAGAGCGCGGGCGCAAAGATATCGTCGCCGTGTTGGGACCGCAAGACAACCCCGCTGTTGTCGACCGCCTGCGCGGCTACCGCACCGTCCTGGGCGAAGACCTCCCAGGCGCAAACGTTATCTATACCGGCTGGAACAGCGGAGACGGCTATCAGGCCATGCACCAGATCCTCGCGCGCGAGATTGCTTTCGATGGCGTGCTCTGCGGATCGGACCGTATCGCGGCTGGCGTCATCACCGCACTCAACGAGGCAGGCCTATCTGTTCCGGCGGACGTTTCCGTCGTCGGCTTCGACGATCACGAGATTGCGGCGCGCTGCGTCCCCGCGCTCACGACCGTCCGCCAGCCCCTGCGCGAAGAAGGCCACATGGCCGCCAACATTGCGCTCGACATGATCAAGGGCGCCGAGCCACCACCTCCGTGATGCACATGCAGCTAATCCAGAGAGACTCGCTATAAGAAACTGGGACGGGCTTCCCGCCAGACAGTTGTTGCGGAAAGCCTGCCCCGTTTTGAGTGCTCATTCTGGGGCACAGTTTCCGTTAGACCGCTCAACCGGAAACTGTGCCCCATTATTTGCCGATTCTGGGTCGCGCTTTCCCAGAGGATTCCCTTTGGGAAAGCGCGACCCGTTCTGGACACAGATTCCGGGTCGCAGTTTCCGCGACGTCCGGTCACCCCATGCCCTCACAATCTCGGCGTATAAAAAACGAGGGAAGGCACGCGTCCTTCCCTCGTTGCAAGCAATTTGTGGCCGCTCGCCTACATCAAGCGCAGGCTGACGTCCTTGAGCTGGGCGCCGGAAACGGCACTCGGGGCGCCCGACATGAGGTCGGAGCCGCTGGCCGTCTTGGGGAACGCCATGACGTCGCGGATGGAGTCGGAACCGGTGAGCAGCATGCACACGCGGTCCAGGCCCAGAGCAAAACCGCCCATCGGGGGCGCACCAAACTTGAGCGCCTCCATGAGGAAGCCAAACTGAGACTCGGCACGCTCCTCGGTAAAGCCCAGGAGCTTGAGCATGGACATCTGCATCTCGGCGTTGTGGATACGCATACCGCCGCCGCCGGCCTCAAAGCCGTCCATGACAAAGTCGTAGGTGCACGAACCGGCTGCCAGCGGGTCGGCCTCGATCTTGGCGATGTCGGTCTCGGTCGGCAGGGTGAAGGGCTGGTGCTCGGCAGCGTAGGCCTTGCGGTCCTCATCCCAGTGGAACAGCGGGAAGTTGACGACCCACAGGAAGTCGTGGCCCTCGCGCTTGATCTCGAGCGCGTTGGCCATGTGGGAACGCATGCCGCCCAGGATCTCGTCGGAGAGCAGGCGCGGGCCGGCGGCGAACATCACAAGGTCGCCGGGCTCGACGTCCATGCGCTCGCGCAGAGCGGCCATCTCCTCGTCCGAGAAGAACTTGACGATGGGGCTGTTGATGGAGCCGTCCTCGCGGAAGGCGATCCAGGCCAGGCCCTTGGCGCCAAACGTGGAGGCCACGCCGGCGAGCTTATCGATCTTGGCACGTGCCCAGGCACCGGCGCCCTTGGCGTTGATAGCCTTGACGACAGAGCCCTCCTCGTTTGCGGCAGTCGCAAAGACCTTGAACTTGGAGTTGGCGAAGATGTCGGTCAGGTCGACCAAGTGCATGCCATAACGGGTATCGGGCTTGTCGGAGCCATAGGTGTCCATGGCCTCCCAGTAGTCCATGCGACGCAGCGGCGTGGGCATCTCGACACCCATGCGGCCGAAGGCATCGGCCAGGACCTCTTCGAGCGCGCTCATGACGTCATTCTGGTCCACGAAGGACATCTCGATATCGACCTGGGTGAACTCGGGCTGACGGTCGGCACGCAAGTCCTCGTCGCGGAAGCACTTGGCAACCTGGTAGTAGCGCTCGACGCCACCGACCATAAGCAGCTGCTTCAGGAGCTGCGGGGACTGCGGCAGGGCGTAGAAGTTGCCCGGCTGGATGCGGCTGGGGACGATGAAGTCGCGGGCGCCCTCGGGCGTAGACTTGAACAGGGAGGGCGTCTCGACCTCCATGAACTCACGGTTGTGCAGCGCCTCGCGAATGGCAAAGGTAAAGTCGGAGCGCAGCTTGAGGTTGGCCATCATCTCGGGACGACGAAGGTCCAGATAGCGATAGCGCAGGCGGGTGTCCTCGCTGGTCTCGATGCCGTCCTCGATCTGGAAAGGCGGGGTGACGGACGTGTTAAGCACCTCGGCGTGGTCGGTCAGGACCTCGATCTCGCCGGTCGCGAGCTTGGTGTTGGTGGTCTCCTCGCCACGGGCGCGCACGACGCCGTGAATCTTGATGGGCCACTCGGGACGCATGGTCTCGGCGATCTTAAAGGCATCGCCGTCGGAGTGCTCGGGGTCGAAGGTGAGCTGCGTGATGCCCTCGCGGTCGCGAAGGTCGCAGAAGATAAGGCCGCCGTGGTCGCGGCGACGGCTCACCCAACCGGTGAGGGTGACCTCTTCGCCCACGTTCTCGAAGCGAAGCTCGCCGCAGGTACGGGTGTGCATGGAATGCTCATCGATGGGACGGGTCTGGCTCATACCAGTGATCCTCCTTTATGGATCTGTGCCGCCCCGTGTCGTTCCGGGCGGCGTCGTACAGATTTGCCCAGCCTGCGTAAACCGCGCAGCCAGACATGGCGTTCTATCTTATCGCACTCGCGTCGATGTGCCGCGAAAAAGTGGCTCCTGCCCAAAGACTTGACGGAGACGAAACAATTGACGCGCCGCGGCACCCGCCCGCGCTCGTCACGTGCGACAATATGCCCCAATAAAACAGCACTCGGAAAGGCCCGCCATGACTGCACGCCTCATCGTTATGGATATCGACTCCACGCTCATCAACCAGGAGGTCATCGACCTGTTGGGCGAAGAGGCCGGCGTGGGCGAGCAGGTGGCACAGATCACCGAACGCGCCATGCGCGGCGAGCTCGACTTTAAGCAGGCGCTCGAGGAGCGCGTGGGGCTGCTCGCCGGCCTGGACGAGAGCGTGTTCGAGCGCACCTTTGAGCGCGTGACATTTACCCCCGGCGCGTTGGAGCTTGTGCGCTCGGCGCACAGCAAGGGCTGGAAGGTCGGCGTGGTGAGCGGCGGTTTCCACGAGGTCGCTGACAAGATCGTGGCTGCCGCGGGTATCGACTTCTGCCTGGCCAATCGTCTGGAGGTCGTGGACGGCAAGCTCACCGGTAAGTTGGCTGCCGACATTGTGACCAAGGAGTCCAAGCTCATCCAGCTGCTGGACTGGGCCGTTGAGTGCGGCGTCGGTATGGCCCACACCGTCGCGATCGGCGACGGTGCCAACGACATCCCCATGATTCAGGCCGCGGGCACGGGCATCGCGTTTTGTGCCAAGCCCAAGACGCGCGAGGCCGCCCCGTTTGCCATCGACGAGCGCAATCTGATGCTCGCCATGGACATCATCCTGCGCGACTAGCCAATCCATCTAACAACAGAATTAAATCCTCTATGTCTAGTTTCCGAACAATTTTGTTCTAATGTTCGGAAACTCCCTTTTGAGTGCTAGACTTTGCGCCGTCGAAGGGAACATATATGGATAAGCGAGATCTTGAGCAATTGCTGAGCGACGTTGCCGGCGGAGCAGTCAGCCCGGCCGCCGCCCTCACGCGCATCCAGACAGCGCCGACCGCCGATCTGGGCTTTGCGCAACTCGATCTTTCGCGCGGGGTACGCCAGGGGGCCGGCGAGGTTGTCTACGGTGCCGGTAAAACCGCCGAGCAAATTGCCGCCATTATCAAAGCATTACTCGTTGCCGGCCAGGAGCGCATCCTGGTCACACGCTTGGATGCCGAAAAGGCAGCCCGCACCGCTGAGCTTCTCGGCAACGACATCGACCTGGGATATGTCCCGGACGCCCAGCTCGCCCTCGTGGGCGGCAAGCCCTCCCCTACCGGCAACGGACGCATCGTCGTCGCCTGCGCCGGCACGAGCGACCTGCCCGTCGCCGAGGAAGCCGCGTTGACGGCCGAGTTCTACGGCAACGAGGTCAATCGCCTCTACGACGTGGGTGTCGCTGGCCTGCACCGACTGCTCGCGCACGCCGAGGAACTTGCCCGGGCGCAGGTGGTCATCACCATCGCCGGCATGGAGGGCGCCCTTGCGAGCGTTATCGGCGGCCTGGTGAGCTGTCCGGTCATCGCCGTTCCCACCAGCGTGGGCTACGGCGCAAGTTTTGGCGGCGTAGCCGCGCTGCTCGCCATGCTCAACTCCTGTGCCAGCGGCGTTTCGGTCGTCAATATCGACAACGGCTTTGGTGCCGCCTACCAGGCAAGTCTTATCAATCATCTGAGCGCCGGCACACCCTGCGCCCGTTAAGGAGCATTCCATGTCAAATCATCAGCGCACGCTTATCATCGACGGCACCTCGGGCATCAGCGGCGACATGACCGTCGCGGCCCTGCTCGACCTGGGCGCCAGCGGGGAGCACCTGCGCGAACAACTCGCCACGCTGCCGGTCGACGGCTTTGAGATTGCCGTTTCACGCGTAAACAAGCATGGCATCGACGCCTGCGACTTTGACGTTCAGCTGGCAGAGGAGCTCGAGAACCACGACCACGATATGGCTTGGCTCTACGGCAACGAAGCGGCTGCCGAACATATGCACGAGCACCACCATCATGATCATGGCGAGCACGAACACGAGCACTGCCACGAGCATGACCATGAGGCCACGGTCATGGCCACGAGGGTCACCATCACGCCCACCACCATCACCACCGCTCTTTGGCAGACGTCACCGCCATCATCGACGGCTCGCAGCTGAGCGACGGAGCAAAACGTCGCGCCCTCGCCATCTTCACCGCGCTCGCTGCCGCCGAGGCCAAGGCCCACGGCAAAACGCCCGAGACCGTCATGTTCCACGAGGTGGGCGCCATCGACTCCATCGTCGATGTCTGCTCTGTCGCCATCTGCCTCGACGACCTGGGCGTTGAGGATGTTGTGGTCGAATCGCTCTCCGAGGGCCACGGTACCATTCGTTGCGCCCACGGCCACATGCCCATTCCCGTCCCCGCTGTCGTCAACCTGTGCCAGGCAGGCAATATCGCTCTCGCGCCGGCACCGGTCACCGGCGAGCTCGTGACGCCCACGGGCGCCGCCATCGTCGCCGCGCTACGCACGTCCGAGCACCTTCCGGTCCGTTACCGCATCGAGGCCGTCGGCTACGGCGCCGGCAAGCGCCCTTACGAGGGCTGCTCTGGCACGCTCCGCTGCCTGCTCGTTCACGCGGACGCATAGCCATGGATGCCCGCAAGGCAAAAAGCCGCGCCGCCATCGTTGCAGCATTCTCCGAGCTCCTGCGCGAGGAGGACTACAGCAAGATCACCGTCGGCGACATCATCGCGCGCGCTCACGTAGGCCGCGCGACATTCTACGGCCTCTTTAAGAGCAAAGACGACCTGCTCGCTGAGCTGGTGCGCGATATCTGCACCCATGCCCTCGACGATGACGGTACACCCCTCGATGACCCACTCGTACAGGTCGAACATATCCTCAACAACCTCTGGGAGCGCCGCCAGGGCGTCCGAGCCCTCGTAGCCGGCGCCGGCTCACGCGTCTTCGCCGACTGCTTACGCAAGACCATCATGTCACGAGCAGCCGAAACCGTCCCCACCGACCCAAACGGCCCCGCCGCCACCATGGACCGAAGCTCCTACTACACCACATAGCCTCAAGCTCGTAGGAATGGTCCAATGGTGGGCCTGGCACAACTTCGAAGCCCCAAAAGAGGACGTAGCCAAAGACTACCTATCAGCCATCAAGCCCCTCTTCGGCTAGACAGAACCCTCATCCCAATGCCCCGCCCAACCAAAAGCACAACCCATCCCAAAGCGCCAACATCAGCCCAACGCCCCTATCAGCAATAAGCCCCTCCCATCCAAATTCAGATATATATGTTGGGTTGCTTGTTCCAACGCGACTAAGATCCCGCAGCTGGCCGCATGGGGTAACTTCCCAGCGCATTCCGCAGGACGCAAAAAGGCTCGCCGCACGAAGTGCGCAGCGAGCCTTTTTGCATGTCCGAGGACGCGCTGGGAAGTTACCCCATGCGGCCAGCGGACAACTATGTAGCCTTGAACTAGAACATGCCCAAGAAGCCATGCACAAACAGCGCGGCCACAATAGCACCGACAAACGGCGCGATGCCAGGAACAAGCAGGCCGTACTTCCAGTTGTTATCGGCCTTGTTCTTAATCGGCAGCACCTGATAGGCCATGCGAGGACCAAGGTCACGAGCCTGGTTCATGGCGAAGCCGGTGATGCCGCCCATGCCCATGCCGACAGCCCAAACGATCAGGCCGACGCAGATTGCGAGCATCAGAACGTTCTCGCCGGCGCGGCTAGCGGCAGCAAGGATGGCGCTGATGAACACGAAGGTGCAGATAGCCTCGCAGAAGAAGTTACGAGCATAGTTCGTGCCCTCGGTGGTGGGGTTGGTCGAGAAGATGTTGCGCTGGGCAATGGGGTCGACGACGCCCTCGGAAGCCTTGAACTCATCGGCATACATAAACCAAGCGATCACGGCACCCACAAAGCCGCCGAGCATATCGGCAAGCATGAAGGGGATGCAGTTGCCCCACGGCACCAGGCCGACGATGCACTGGGCAAGCACCATGCGGGGTTCATGCACACAGCGCCACCAAAGACAAACAGGCAGACCGAGATGCCAAAGGACCAGGTGGTGATGGCAAACATATGGCCGGAGCCCTGATACTTGGTGCCCTTGAGCACGGTATCGCAGTGAACGCCCACGCCAAAGACGATCATGAGGGCCGTTGCGCCGAATTCGCAGAGGAGTTTGGTAAGCATAAAACCTTATCTTTCTTGTCGGTTATAAACGATTCGTTTAAGCCGCGCACTAGTGCTGTGCGACAACAACACCCAGGCCATCGGGGATGACGGCGACCTTGGCATCGGCACCCTTCATCTCAAAGGCGAGCTTGAGCGCTTCCTCGATAGTGTTGACCGGCGTCATGTGCATATCCTTGAGCATCTGGTGATCGCACAGGTCGGTGACCATGATCACAGGGTGATGCGCCAGGATGCGGGCAAAGATCTGGCTCGTCCACTGATCGGGCAGGGTCTCGTCCTTAGGACGATCGATGCAGGCGCGCTCAAACTCTGCCGGATCGTTGTCGGCGATGTTGTGATAGAAGCCCTCGCCGCCGTGACCGTCGGCACAACCGGCGACGTCGATGATCACACCGCCCTCGGGAAGCGTGGCCTCGGCAGCGCACATGCCCTTCACAGCCTGATAGATGTTCTGATCGAGGGGGTAGCCGCCGTTAGTGGTAATGGCGATCTCGCACTCGACGGGCTCAACGCCGGCAAGGCTCTTCACGAACTCGCAGCCAGCCTCGTGCGCCTTGTGGATGTCGCCGGCAAAGGAGCCAATGACCTCGTGCTTGCCGTTGAGCACCACGTTGAGCACAAAGGCAAGGTGAGCCATCTCGGCGGCGGCAAACATGTCCTCGCTCACGTGGTTGTGGCACAGGTTGCCGGCACGCGAGTGGGAATCGTTCACAAACTGACCGTTGTGGTTGTACATGATGGTCTTGTAGCTGGCGATGCCAGGCAGGACGGACTTGCGGCTACCAGAGAAACCGGCAAAGAAGTGCGGCTCAATAAAGCCCTCGGCAAGCAGCAGATCGCAATCGGCCGCAATCTTGTTGATGATGCACTCGCCACCAGAAGGCAGGGTGCCGATCTTTTTCATCATGCTGTCGTCAGTCGCGACGTGCATAACGATTTCTTCGTTGGCAACGATCTCCTCGCCGTACTTGTTGACGAGCTCCTCGTGCGTCGACGGACGATGCATACCCGTAGCAACCAGAATGCGAACGCGCGCCTCAGGCGCAGCGGAGTGGATGTGATGCAGCAGAATAGGCATCGTCACACGCGAGGGAACGGGACGCGTATGATCTGAGCTAATGATGACAATATCCTTCTTGCCAGCACAAAGCTCCTCGAGCGAAGGCGAGCCGTAAGGGTTGGAAAGCGACTCCTCCACCAGCTCTTCCTGCGATTTCGTGGTCTTAAACTCGTTTTGATGACCTTCCATCACACCCGCGAAGTTCTTATCCTCGAGTTCCAGATGCAACGTCTTGTGGTCAAACGGCAGTTCACATTCAAACAATGACGAGCGCCCTCTTCCTTTCATCTAACACACTAGTTAAACCGTTGAGAGGATACGCCGCTCGCCGAAAAACACCACCGTCCACCGACTCATTAACACAACGTTCATATTTGACCCACAACAAAACGGCCGCAATCCCAAAAGGAACCGCGGCCGCTACAGTCGTAAGGCGCGAAGCGCCAAATGCATATCAATCCCGATCGATAAGACGCGAGGCGCGAAGCGCCAAACGCGCCGCCGGGACAGGCCCAATCCAAAACGCGCGAAGCGCGCCAGCTCTCTCCAGCCAGTAATCCACCGAAGACCGGACATCGTAGGGCCCGCCATCAGCTTACTTTTAGGCACACTCCGCAGGACGCAAGAAGCCCTCGCCGCACGAAGTGCGCAGCGAGGGCTTCTTGCATGTCCGAGGACGTGCCTAAAAGTAAGCTGATGGCGGGCCCGGACGACTACAGGGCTATCGATTACCCCGTGTTCTGCAATCCTGCCGAGACGCCGGTCACAGTCGAAAGAATCAGGCTCATGTACTCGGCCTTCTTCTCCTCGGCCATCTCGTCCTGGTTCATACGCACCTCGCGAAGGGCGCGGACCTGGGCGATGGACAGGGCGTCGACGTAGGGGTTGCGCACGCGGACAGCGCAGCCAAGCACGCGGCGGCGCTGTAGCGGCCACTCGTCACCGACGATGGCAAGGACCCACTTACGGGTGAGCTGCATCTCGGTGAAGACCTTCTCGGACAGATCCTGGCGATCGCCCAGGTGCAGATACATCTTGGCAATGCGCTGGTCGGTCTTAGCGATCGACATCTCGATGTTGTCGATAAAGGTGCGGAAGAACGGCCACTCCTGGTAGGCAGCCTTGAGCTGATCAAGGTCGCCAAGCTGCTCGCAGGCAGTACCCAGGCCGTACCAAGCGGCCAGATTGATGCGCGCCTGGCTCCAGCTGAAGATCCACGGAATGGTACGCAGGTCGTCGAGCGACTTGGCGCCCAGGCCGCGCTTGGCGGGACGCGAGCCGATCGGCAGCAGACCGACCTCGGTCAGCGGCGTCACGGTCGAGAACCACGGTGTAAAGTCCTCGGTGTTCAGCAGGTCCAGATAGCGCTCATGGCTTGCGGCGTTAAGCTTCTCGGCCATATCCCAGAACTTCTGCGTGGTCTCGGTGTTGGTCTTCTCGACACTCGGGGCCGACTGCAAAAGCGTTGCGGCGGCAACGGACTCAACATGGCGCTGGGCCAGCGTGCGGTTGCCGTAACGGGCAAAGATGACCTCGCCCTGCTCGGTGAGCTTAAAGAAACAGTTGACCGAGCCCTTGGCTGCGCCAGCACGGCCTTGTTGGCCGGGCCGCCGCCACGGCCCACGGCACCGCCGCGACCGTGCATGAGCACCAGGTCGATATCGTTCTTCTCGGCCCACTTGGCGATGCGCTCCTGCGCGGAGTGCAGCGCGAGCATGGCCGTGGTAGGACCGGCGTCCTTGGAGGAGTCGGAATAGCCCAGCATGACCTCCATGCGGCGGTTGGTCTGGGCAAGGCGCTTTTGCACCACGGGCAGCGTAAGCATCTGGTCGAGCACGTCGACGCAGCCCTCAAGGTCCTCGAGCTGCTCGAACAGCGGGATCACGTCGAGCTCGGGGACATCTTCCTCGTGTGCGAAGGACAGGTGGGCAAGCTCAAAGACGTCGGCCACATGCTGGGCGCTCTTGGTAAACGAGATGATGTAGCGGTGCGCCATCTTCTTGCCGTAGCGCTTTTGGATGGAGCCGATGGCACGGAAGGTATCGATGACTTCGCGCGTCATGGGCTGCAGGTCGCCATGGATACCGTTCTCGTGGATATCCTTGAGGGCGCGGGCATGCACCACGGAGTGCTGACGGAACTCCATCTCGACCATATGGAAGCCGAAGGACTCGACTTGCCAGATGATGGTCTGGACCGGGCCGTAGGCGGCACGGACGGCACCGCAGGCGGCCAGCGAACGCTGGACGACGCGCAGGTCATCCAGGAACTCGTCGGCGCTGTGGTACATGGTGTCGGTGATACGGCGCACGGTGGCGTTCAGACGGTCGGCCATGACGAGCATGACGGCGCGATGCGGCTCGTGCTCGGAGATCAGCTCGGCGCGGGCCGTGTACCGAGGGCTCATCTCGACCTGATGGTTCCACAGGTTAATGAGCTCGGCCGACGGCTTGCTGTAGGTAGCCTCGAGCGTGAGGTTGCGGCCGATGTGGCGGCACTTGTCCTCGAGCTTGAGCACCATGTGCGTAAAGTACTTGGCGGCGACCTCACGGCTCACCTTGGCGGTGACGTTGGGGTTACCGTCGCGGTCGGAACCGATCCAGCTGCCGGGATGGAAGAACGCCGGGCACAGCGGCGGCACAGTACCGGCCTTGTCGCCCAGCACCCAATCGTCAAAACGACGATAGATAACGGGGATAACGTCGAACAGCGTGTTATCGAAGATGTCGATGATGGTATCGGCTTCCTCGACCGGCGTGGGCTTCTTGAGCGCGATGGGGCTCGTACGCACCAGGGCGTCGATCTCCTGCAGCATATGGCGCTCGTTCTCCACCAGGTCGGAGCCGCCCAGACGCGGACGCTCCTCCAGCAGGTTGGAGATACGGCGAATCTTGCCCTCGACGGCCTTGCGACGGGCTTCGGTGGGATGTGCGGTAAAGACAGGGTGGAACTCGAGCTTGTCGAGCAGCTCGTTGGCACCCTCGACACCCAGCTCATTCACCAGCTGGTGATAGGCAACGGTAAGCTCGTTGGCAGGATCGACCTCGGTATCGGTCGACGCACCGGCCTCGCGCTCGCGCAGCTGCGCCACACGGTAGTTCTCCTCCGACAGGTTTGCCAGATGGAAAAAGCTCGTAAAGGCGCGGACAATGACCTGCTGCTTATCGAGCGGCAGGCTGTCGATCAAATCGACGACCTCACGAAATGCCACGGCAGTGGGCTCGTCGGCGGTGGGCACGCCCTGCTCGTCGACGGCTTCGTCGGCAGCGCAGGTACCGGGGTTGCCGGCATTGACCACAATCTCGGCTGTCAAAATCTTGTCGAACAGGTCCGCGATCTCGGGATCATACTCGCTAAGCACACGGCGCTCCAGGCGCAAGAACAGCGCCAGATTGTCGCGCAGCTCCTCGGGGATCTCGATCTCGGCGAGACGCTCCCTGGACTCGGCATTCGAGCCGATTCGGTTAACGAGGCGGTTGACCACGGCAGCGACGCGCGCCGCGGCTTCGGGTACAGACTGGTTGCTTAGGTTCTCAGCCACGTTTCCTCCCATTCCTCCTTCTATGCACGTAACATGCGGTATTCATTATAGGCGCTTGAGAAATACTTTCGACACTGATTGCGCTTTACCACACAAAAGTATTTTCTGCATTGCAAGGGTTTTTGCCCCAAATGGTCGTATTTCTCGGTGGACGGCATATGCAAACGGGGGCATTCCGCATAAATGCGAAACACCCCCGTAACAATCGCTCTCCATGAGCAGGGCACGTTAGCAGGCCCGCAGCTCAAAAAGATGCGCTACAGGCGCTCGCGAACCGCCTCGACCACGTTGGCCAAATCGACGAGAACCTCGTCGTGACTCTGCATGTCGCGCACCTTGACCTTGCCGGCGGCAAGCTCGTCGCCGCCCAGGACCAGGATGAGCTTGGCGCCCACCTTGTCGGCCTGCTTAAACTGGGCCTTGAGCGAACGACCCTGGTAGTCGGCCTCGGTCACGATGCCTGCGGCGCGAAGCTCCTGCGTGATGGCAAAGACGTTCTGACGCAGCTCCTTGCCGGCATTGGCGACGTAGACGCACGGGGCCTCCTCGGCACCCAAGTCGTTACCAAATGCCTGAAGGGCCAGCAGGGCGCGCTCAAAACCGACGGCGAAGCCGACGCCGGCCGTGGGCTTGCCGCCCTCGAGCTCGACCAGGCCATCGTAGCGGCCGCCGCCACCGATGGAGCCGACGCCGGCGCCAGGGGCCTCGACCTCAAAGACGGTACGGGTGTAGTAGTCCAGGCCGCGCACCAGGGTGGGATCCTCGACGTACTCGATACCGGCGACGTCCAGATAGCGCTTGACCTGCTCGTAGTGCTCGCGGCACTCATCGCACAGGTTGTCGCCCATCAGCGGGGCGTCGGCCATGATCTCGCGGCAGTGGTCGTTCTTGCAGTCGAAGGCGCGCAGCGGGTTAAGCTCGGCGCGCTCGCGGCACTCGTCGCACATCTCATCGGCGTGGTCGAGAATGAACTGCTTAACCTGCTCGCGATAGGCCGGACGGCATTGGGCATCGCCCATCGAGTTAATGAGCAGACGGAGCTTGGACAGATCGAAGCCCAGGCGCTTGTAAAACTCCATGAGCATAATGATGCACTCGGCGTCTGCCGCCGGATCGGGAGCGCCGAGCCACTCGATGCCCACCTGATGGAACTGGCGCAAGCGGCCCTTCTGGGGACGCTCGCCACGGAACATGGCCTCGGCGTAGTAAGCCTTAAACGGCGTGGAGCCCTGGGGCACCAAGTTGTTCTCCACGACGGCGCGCACCACGCCAGCCGTGCCCTCGGGACGAAGCGCCAGGCGCTGCTTGGGCTTGAGCTTGGTATCGGTGCCCTCGGTAAAGACGCGCTCCAGGTTGGCGCCGCTAAACACGCGGAACATCTCCTTGCGCACGACGTCGGTCGACTGGCCGATGCCGTGGACAAACACGTCCACCTGCTCGATGGCGGGCGTCTCGATGGGCTTAAAGCCAAACGGCTCGAACACGCCGGCAGCAATCTGCTGCATCTTTTGCCAGGCGCGCATCTCAGCGCCGATAAGGTCGCGGGTTCCCTCCGCCTTCTGTGCCTGCATGGGCAAACACCTTTCTTTTGTATCGCGTCATAGGTAGTGGTCATTATACGGCACAAACACAAACAGCGGCGGTGCATCTGACCGAACGAGGGTATGGGGACTCGTTCGGCCAGATGCACGCCGCGGTGTGCAATCTGCAATCCTTCCGCCTCTTCGGATCACAAAATCCGTTGGACGGAAAGACTTCGGGTCATCTCTTGAGCCCGTGGCTGCATGGGAAACCGAATGACGGTACGAGCATCCATTCGGCTTCCAAGGCAGCCACGGACAAAACGGGGCAAAGAGCTACGAGCGACGTCGTCCCTACTCCCCCGCCACGCTCGCGCGCAGCTTAGCCGCGATGGGCTCAGACGCCAGCAGGAACACCAGCATTGCCACCGAGCACGCCAGGCACACGATCCATGTGCTCGTAAAGGAGCCCGTGGCATCGAACAGTATTCCCGAGACGATGGCGCCCACCGTGCCGCCAACCATCTCGAGCGAGGTGATGGTGCCCGTTACCTTGCCCAGGTCGGCCATGCCAAACTGCTTGGACGCGGCAATGGTAGGCGTGATGGTGCCCATGCACGTTCCGATTCCAAAGCTAATGGCAGCCACAATGGGGCCAAGGTCGGTTGCGGGAAAGCACAGGCGGCGCAGGCGATGATGCACGCGACAGAACCCAGCACATTGCCAAAGCGCAGGCCAAAACGGTCGTAAATGGCGCCGAGCGAAATCTTGGCGATAACGACGGTGACCATGTAGGCCGAAAGAACCGTACCGGCCCACATGGGGTCGTGGCCACCCGTGACGATCTTGGCACCGTTGACGGTAACGCTCGTCATGTTGGTGACCTGGTTGGGCAAAATGGCGCCGTTAACGAGGCCCATAAAGAGAAAGGCGACGACGAGCAGCCAAAACGCCGGGCTCTTCTTGATGCGAGACCAGCCAACGTTAACCTCGGGCGCCGTGCGCTCGTCCTTGTCGCCAGCCGTCGAGACGGACGGATCGCCCGGGTTCTCGCCGAGCGGCTTCAGGCCAATCTCGGAAGGTTTGGTGCGGAAGGAATACGCCGTGATGGGCAGCGCCGCCACCATGCAGACGGCGGCAAGCACCAGAAAGGCGGAGCGCCAACCCACGCTCACGATAAGTGAACTCACAATCGGCGAAAGGATGGCACCGCCAAAGCCCGAGCCCGAAAGCGCGATGGAGATGGCAAGACCGCGCTTGGCGGTAAACCAATTAGCGGTCACCAGGCTAATAAGCAGACGGGTCGATGCGACGGCGAAGCAGCCCGAGACGGCAAAGAGCACGTAGACCTGCCACAGCTCACCGACAAAGCTCATGCCCACGAGCACCGCCGAGGTGGCGATGACGGTAAGCGAACCCAAAATACGACCACTAACCTTGTCGGCAACATGGCCAATGACAAGCGATCCGATAACGCTCACCACCGTGGAGATCGCATTGGAGATGTTGTACTGCGCAAGAGATATCCCCAAGTCGCTGACGATGAGCGGCTGGAACAGGCTCATGCAGTTGACGAAAATGGTGTAGCACGTGGCCATGATCACAAAGCCGGAGGCCACCACGAGCCAGCCGGGGAAGAACTTACGTTGCTGAGACATACTGTTCCTTTTTAAGCAAACGAGTAGCAAGATTGGGTGCTACCGGTGGTCGGCGATGTAGCCCAAAGCGACGGCGGCATAAGCCGCGGCGCCAAGGGGAAGCTCGGCATCGCTAAAACGTGCCTTGGGATGATGCTGAGCAAAATGCTCGTCCGTATCAGTCACAGCAGCGCCCACGGTAAAGTACGCGCTCGGGATCTCGCTCGAGATCAACGCGAAGTCCTCGCTCGCCATGGCGTGGAACAGCGGCAGGAAGGCGGACTTGGGCAGCACCGCGCCCACGTAGCCAAGCGACGCCTGCGTCATGCCGTCGTCGAGTACGAGCGGGGGAACATCCGAGAGTGTCTCGATAGTCGCCGGCGTACGATAGGTCGTGGCAACGCCTTTGACGACCTCCGCGATGCGGGTCTTGAGGTGCTCCATGAGCTCGACGTCGAAGCCACGCAGCGTTCCCTCGAGCACACAAGTGTCGGGGATGACATTTGCGGCCTGACCGCCGGCGAACTTGCCAACGGTAAGCGCGACCTCCTTGGCCGCCGGCACCTCGCGAGAGATAAGCTCCTGAAGCGCCAGATGCACATGGACGCCGGCCGTGATGGGGTCGATGCAGATCTCGGGGCTCGAGCCATGGCCGCCCTTGCCCTGAAGCGTGATGCGAAAACCGTACACGCCCGAGAGCGCCGGGCTGCCGTAGAGCACCAGGCCAAGCGGCGACTGGCTATTGACATGCATGGCAAAGGCGGCCTGGGGACGCGGGTTCTGCAGCAGACCGTCGGCGATGGCGGCGCGGGCACCCTCAAAGGTTTCCTCGCCCGGCTGGAACAGCAACTTAACCGTGGCGTTGGCGTCGACAAGCGCAGACTCGCGGGCCTTGAGCAGGCGCGCCGCTCCAAGCAACGCCGTCGCGTGCATATCGTGTCCACATGCGTGCATGCAGCCGTTCGTAGAGGCGAAAGGCTCGCCTGACTCTTCGGCAACGGGCAGGGCATCCATGTCGCCACGGAGCATGATGACCGTACCGGCCTGTTCGTCCGTGCAGACGCCATTGCCCTGGGCCGCGGCGGCGCCGGCGCCGACAAGGCCCACGACACAGGAACCATCGACGAGCGTGGCAAATGGGATTTCCATCTCGGTCAGGCGCGCTTGAATATACGCAGAGGTCTGTGGGAGGCTATTACCCAGCTCGGGCATCTGGTGTAAATCGTGTCGCCACGCAGCGAGCTCGTCTGCAAAAGCCTGAGCTTCTGCAACGAGACCGTCACCGATAGCGGCCTGCGCCGCTGCGGTGGCCTTGGGCGCTGATTGCGGTTGAAGATCGGACTGAGCTGGTGCCATAAATGCCCTCCAGTAACGTTTTTGCAGTAAGCACTTTGATAGCGTAAAGTGCAAGGTACAACTTTAAAGGCGAGTCATAAAAAACGCCGCCCCAGGAGGGCGGCGCAACAAGTTGTTTACAATTGCGAGCGCGGCTTTCGACGCAAAAAATCGAAGTGAGTCTCGCTCAAGATAATCGACAGGAAGATAAGCACAAAGCCGGCGAGCAGGCGCGAGGTGAGCGCCTCCCCCATCAGCAGCACCGAAAACAACACGCCCGAAGGCGATTCCATCGAAAGGAGCAGCGAGCCCGTCGAAGCCGGGACATGCGCCAGGCCGACGTTTTGGATGAGCAGAGCCACGCATGTGCAGCCCACCGAGAGAAACGCCATCACACAGATAAAATTCGGCGTCCACACGGACAGAGGCGCCTGGGTCTCGAATAGCAGCGACGAGACCAGGCTTAGGATGCCATTGCCCACAAACATCCAAAACGTGATGACGTTGATGTCCATTTTGCGACCGTACTTGGCGGTCACCGCCATCTGGATGGCGAAGAAGACCGCGCCGCCCAGCGTAATGGCATCGCCGATATTGAACTCGACGCTATCGAGTGCCACCAGGCCAATGCCCGCCAGGCACAGCAGTGCCGCACCCAGGTTATAGCGAGTGAGCTTTTCGCCGCTCAGGACATAGCTGGCAAACGGCACAAGGATACAGTACGTGCCCGTCAAAAATGCACTCTTGCCTGCCGTGGTCTGTGCCAGGCCAATCGTCTGCAGTCCGTATGCTCCCCACATGAGCGCACCCATGCCCAGCCCGACGATAAGGTTGCGAGCATTAAAGTGTGCGATGATGCGTTTACGGAAGATGGCGAACATAACCAGCGAAGCCGGGAGAAAGCGAACGTAGACCAGCTCGAACACCGGAACGGTATCGAGCGCATCTTTCATGGTGGTAAAGGAATAGCCCCAGATGACCGCCACCGAAAGCAGCAAGACCTTCCAGAAGAACGGAGAACGCGCGCCGGCGCCGCGGGAGGTGCCGCCGGCACCCAGGTCTTCGCGCGCTACAGGGCTATCGGGCATGTTTTCGATTTCATCAACGGCATTCTGGGCCATAGGGCATCCTCGCGCTCAGTCTGGGCGTGGTGTCCGCACGTGCATGGCCGCGTGCCGCCTCATGGTCAAATAAAACGGGGCGCACCGGACCCCCGGTACGCCCCGCTACTGTAGCAACAACCGGTGTTGCATCGCAATCCAGCATAATAAAGTATCAAACTGGAAGATCTCGATGTTCCGACGGCGTTTACCTGGCTGAACTAGATCAACTTAGTCGACTCCAGCTTTTCGATGATCCAGTCGTTGGCTTTGATGACCGGGCGGCGGAAGACGACGCCCAGTGCCAGCGACGGAATCAGATAGCTCGCCAAGATACCCAGCTCAATCCAGTACTCCATATGGTAGGCGCCAGCCATGGCGGCATGCATGGCGTTGATGCCGTGGGTGAACGGCAGGAACGGATAGATCGCCTGGAACACGGGGCCGGTCATCTCGATGGGGAACGTGCCGCCCGAACCGCCGACCTGCATGACCAGCAGCACGACGGCGAGCGCCTTGCCGATATCGCCAAACGACACGGTGAGCGTGTAGACGATATTGGAGAACACGAGACTCGCGACCCAGCCCGCCAGCACAAACTGCAGCGGGTTGTCGCACTGAATGCCAAAGAACAGAATGTCGCCCGCGCACACGAGCGTTGCCTGCAGCAGGGCCAAACCGCCAAAGAACAGGTAACGGCCCAGATAGATCTCGTGCAGGCGTACGGGGATGAGCTCGTTGATAAGTTCATCGTCAACCGACACCTTCATCATGGCTGCCAGCACGATCGAGCCGACCCAAAGCGACAGAATCGTGTAGAACGGCGCCATGGCCGAACCGTAGTTGCGGATCGGATAGACCGGCTTGCGATCGAGCGCGACGGGACCGGAAAGCGACACGGCCAAACCCTCGGGGTCGTTGCCAATCATCGTCTTGATCGTGGCAAGGTCGTCCGACATCAGGGCGCCATCGAGCTCGTCCTTAAAGGCGCTGATCTTGTCCGATGCCTCACCCAGCTGATCGGAAGCCTTGTTGACCAGCGTCGCAGCCTTGGAGAGGCCCTTTGCGAGCGAGCCAGAGGCGTCGGTCAGACCGCTCACGGCGCTATCCAAGTCACCCGAGATACCGTTCAGGGAATCCAGAACGCCCGAAATGGTCTTCTTGAGCTCCTTGGCCTTAACCGAGAACGTGGAATCGTAGTCGGACTTGGCTCCCGAGATACCCGCCTTGGCATCGGCGATGGCCTGGTCGACCTCGGCACGCGAGTTGTTGACCTCCGCCATGCCGTCCGAAAGGGACTTTGCGGTCGCCGTCAGGTCCTTCGCATTGTTGCGGTACTCCACGGCAATTCTGCCCAGCGACGTCGCAGCGGACTCGAGACCGTCTTTGAGCTTGTCATCACTCACCTGGTCGGCAAGGTTACGGAGCTGATCGGTCATCGCATCGATATCGTCAGCACGCGTATTGAGCGCCGCTGCGGCTTCGTTGAGCTGAGACACCGTAAGGTAAACATGCTGATTCGCGGCATCGAATGCCTTCGCAAGCTCGGCGGACACGTTGTCGAACGAGCCCGCGCTTCCGTCAATCGCCGCGTCAACGGCATCGTTGGCGGCCTTGAGCGCTTCCTTGGAATCATTGATGCCACTCTTGGCGTGCTCCATCAGCTGCTTCGTCGACTCATCAACGGTGCCCGTCTGCTTGAGCATGCCGCCCGCCGATGTCAGTGAATCGGACGTGGAGCTCAAAATGCCCGCGAGCGACGTCGCACTCGCCTGAACGTCCTGCAGGTCCTCGACCGAATCGCCCAGCGTCGAGGACAGATTGGCGATAAAGCTGCTCACCTGGTCGGTACTCATATAGTCGAGCAGGCTGGACACGGTCTTAAGGCCGATGGTCGTGATGGTCTTGGTAAAGGTCTCGTTGACCTGACTCTGGACGGCGCTCGAACCCTTTTCAGTCACGATCTGTGCGATGGCGTTGGCCTTCTGATTCTCATAGAACTCGATATCGGCGTGCTTCACCTCGGTCGAGAAAAGCGTCATCATGTCGGCGCTAAACGTTTTAGGGATAACGACGGCAGCGTAGTACGCGCCCGACTTAACGCCCTCAATCGCCTTATCACGGTCGTTGAGGACGACCCAGTCGAAGTTCTCGTTGCCGCGCAGGGTGGCGGTTACGTTTTCGCCCACGTTGACCTCGACGGGAATCAGATCGCTCTCGTAACCCTCATCGGTGTTGACCACTGCAATCTTAAGGTTGCCGGTATTGCCGTAGGGATCCCAGCTTCCGGCGATGTTAAACCATGCATAGAGACATGGCACGATGATCAGGCCCATCACGACGACCATGCCGATCACGGAGCGAGACACGTTTTGGACATCGCGCTTAAACAGGTGCAGGATGTTTTTCATTTATGCCTCACCTCCTTTAGAGTGCTTGCCAAGCGAGGTGGTGTCCCCGTCGTTTCCGTTTACGTTGTCAGCGCCGTCGGCATCTTGAGCCTTACGATGCGCACCGATATGCGACAGACGGCTCGTAGGCTGTTCGCCTCCCTTGGCGCCACGCTCGCTGGCGTTGAGACCAAACATGCGACGGGCGGCAGGGATGGCAGCCGTGTGCTCGCGCATCTCGCGGCGAAGGTCCTCGTCCGAAAGCGCCGAGATACGCATCTGGGTATTGAGGCTCGCACGGATGTATTCGATGTTGATGAGCCAGCCGCAGATGGCGATAACCGAAATGATCCAGATAACGAGCAGGATGATCTTGCCGTTATTGTCGATATCGAGCACCGTCGAAAGCACAAAGAGCAGAACCTGCACGCCTACCACGCGGCAAAACCGCCCTTGATGTAGTACGGGTAGCGATGCTCAAACGCCACGGCATGATCGAGCAGCTCGCGACGGTACGAATCCGAATCGAGCATGACGCGCATGGCCGTGCGCAGCGAATAGCGCTGGCGCGGCAGGTCGTTGGACTCGCAGATCATGAGGCCCGTCGTGGAAAGCTGCTTGTCAAAGAGCAGGTTGAGGTTGAGCAGCAGCGGACGCAGCTGCAAGCCAATAAAGAGTGCGATGGCAAGGAACACGCCCAGGATGCACAGGTTGAACAGGTAGTTGAACGAATACATGCCACCGACGGTCTCGCGCAGCAGGTTGATGCCATAGGTGAAGGGCAGCAGCGGATGCAGCCATTGGAAGAAGCCGGGCATCATCTCGATGGGATACATGCCCGACGAGCCGGGGATCTGCACAATGACGAGGATGACGCCAATGGCTTTACCGATATGCTTAAACGTGGTGGACAGCGCATAGATGATATTGACGTAGGTGAACGAAATAGCGATGCCGCCCAGTACAAAGAGCAGCGGATTGACGCACTGAACGCCAATGACCAGATCTCCCACCGTAACGATGATGGCCTGCAACGCACCCAGGATCACCAGCAGCAGCCAGCGGCCAAAGTAGCCCTGACGCGCCGTAAAGCTACCGATGCCCTCGCGGTCGACCTCGAGTTTATAGATAGCGATGAGCACATAGCCGCCTACCCACAGCGCCAGATTGGTGTAGAAGGGCGCGATGCCCGAGCCAAAGCTCTTGACCGGATAGATTGACTTGGACGTCAGCTCAACCGGAGATGCCATGAAATCTGCCACGTCATTGACGTCGACGTCCATGAGGTCGGCTAACTCGCCCATAGACTCAGAGGTCTGCAGCGCCGCAATGTCATTGGCGGCGGTCGCGAGCTTGTCCTGAACCTTGGCAAGGGAGGCGTCGGTTTGGGACAGTGTGGTCTTTGCCTGCTTGAGCGTGGCGTCGAGCTGCGCCAGCGTGCCGCGCGCGCTCGCTATCGTGGGGGTCATACCCGACACAATGCCGGTCAAATCGCCCGAAACGGCGGCAAAGGAGTCAAGCGCGCTCGAAGCCTTCGGAAGTGCGTTCTGACCCAGATCGGTCTGAGCCTGACCGAGGTTAGCCGTACCGGTCTGAATTGCCGCGTTGAGTGCGTTGCTCGCGTTCGAGATTGCCGTAGCGTCGTTTGCCATGGCGCTCGACTGTGCAGAAAGGCCATCCTTGATGCTCTGCAGCTTCTGGTTTTGCTCGCGAAGCGAATCGATGGTCGATACAATGCGCGCGTCAATTTCCTCGGAACCTGTCGACGTGTCATTAACGAGAATCTCCAAGTGCCCGATAACGGCCTTATTGTGATCGATCGTCGCCTGGAGAGACTCGAGCGAGTTGTCGATGCGGGTGGTCGTAGATGTGACCGTACCCGTTAGCTTGCCAATCGCAGCGTTCGCGGAGGCTGACGTCTTGGTGAGTGCAAGGCTACCTTCCGAGAGTGCCTTGGAGAGCGAGGTGATAGAGTTGCCCGCCGTGGCGCGAGCCTCGCCCAGCAGGTCGTTGCCCTGGGAGATCGCCTGCGTTAGAGAGGGCGCCTGCCCCTGCAGGCCCGCCAGCGCAGCATCGGCCGAAGCAATCGAGCTGCTCGTCTTGTCGATGGCGGTGTTCATGTCGCCGATGGAATCGCGTACTTCGCCCAGGGTATCAGACGCCTCGGACACCGAGCCCGCCAGCGAATCCCGGGTCTGGGTCGCCTTGTCTTTAAGGTCGATGCCAGCATCTTTAGCAATGCCCGCGACGGTCTCGCCCACCGTGGAGACAAACTCCGAGTTGATCTGCTCCTCGATGGTATTGGCGCCAGTGTCGGTGACCTTGGGCGCAATAGCGCTCTTCTTCTCGTTGACGTAGTACGTGAGCTTGGGCTGATGGTAATTGCCGTCGAGCATCGAGACCAGGTTATCTGAGAAGTTCTTGGGGATTACGATGGCCGCATAGTACTCACCACTCTCGACGCCCTCTTTGGCATCGGCGGCCGAATCGACGAAGGTCCAGCCCAGCTGATCGTTTTCCTTGAGCTGGTCGACCACCTTATCGCCTGCGTTAAGCTCGCCCACTAGGTCGTTCTGGGTGCCTGATCGTTGTTGGCGATGGCGATTTTAATGCCCTGGGTATTTCCGTACGGATCCCAGTTAGCAACGATGTTGTACCAGGCATACAGCGAGGGAATGACGCACACGCCCAGGGTAACCACCAGGGCGACGGGGTTCATAAGCAGTCGCTTAATGTCGCGCTTAAATATCGCAAAGGAGACCTTTGCGTTGGATAGTTTGCTGCCGAGACTCACGCTTGGACCATCCATCCTGTCGTTGAATCAAATCGTACTATCAAAAACCATTGTACGTAGGCGCTTTAGCGTCTCAGCGCACAATGGCATCGAGTTTTGCGGGTAGCAATATACTACGAAGACGAATTAACGTACAGTTGTACAGTATCTTTAATTTTAGCAGGTCACAAAACCACAACCCGCACAAATTAGCAATCCGAATAGTCATCGGGTAGTCATTGGGGACGTTCTTAAACGACTAGTCGAACAAGAACGTCCCCAATGACTACTTTGGGCCACGAAAGCGTCGCAGGTTGAGCATAAGTCAGCGAAAACGCCCCTAAGCGAGCAAGGTGACGTGAAAGAGGAGGGAAGCGTACTTCGGTACGCGACCGACGATTGAACGTCAGATTGCCGCTTAGGGGCGTTTGCAGCGTCGAGTGGTTACGCGGTTCGTAGAACCGCGTAACCCCCTAGTTACATAAGCTCGCAAACAGCCGCCGCGAAGGCAACGGGGTCCTCAGGGAGGATGCCCTCGACCAGCAGGGCCTGATCGTAGAGCAGGCCGGAGTACTGCTTGATCTTGTCGGCGTCGCCGGCCTTCTGGGCAGCGACGAGCTTGGCGAAGACCGGGTGTTTGGCGTTGAGCTCGAGCACGCGCTGGCTCTTGGGCATACCGTCGGGCGCGCCTCGGGCCCTTCTGAAGCACTTTCTCCATCTCGAGCGAAAGCGGACCCTCGGTGGTGATGCAGGCGGGAGCGTCAGTCAGACGCGCAGAGACGGCAACCTTCTCGACCTTGTCGCCGAGCGCCTCCTTCATGGCGTTAAAGAGGTCCTCGTTCTCCTTGGTGGCGTCCTCGGCCTCCTTCTTCTCGTCATCGGTCGCCAAGTCAAGATCGCCGGTCGCGACGTTCTTAAGCTCCAGGTGACGATCCTCGACCTCAGGCTCAGCGCCATCGGCAACTGCCTTCTCAGCAGCCTCGCGAGCAGCGTCATCCTCGTAGACCTTAGGCATATCGGCAGCCACGTACTCACGCATGGCCTGGAAGGTGAACTCATCCACGTCCTGCGTCAGCAGCAGTACATCGTAGCCGCGGTCGAGCACGCCCTTCACGACGGGCATCTTGGCCAGACGCTCGCGCGAATCGCCGGCGGCATAGTAGATTGCCTTCTGGCCCTCGGGCATGCCTTGGCATACTCGGCAAGGGTGATCATCTTCTGCTCCTTGGCAGACCAGAACAGCAGCAGGTCGGCGAGCTCGTCGGCCTTCATACCATAGCTCGAGTAGATGCCGTACTTGAGACCGCGACCAAAGTTCTCAAAGAACTTTTCGTATGCCTCGCGGTCGTTGTCGCGCATGTCCTCGAGATCGGCGGTGATCTTCTTCTCGACACGCTTGGCAATGGCCTTGAGCTGACGATTCTGCTGCAGCGTCTCACGCGAAATATTGAGCGTCACGTCGGCAGAGTCCACGACACCGCGCACAAAGTTGTAGTAGTCGGGCAGCAGGTCGTCGCACTTCTCCATAATCAGCACGTTGGAGCTGTAGAGCGCCAGGCCCTTCTCGTAGTCCTTGCTGTATAGATCGAACGGGGCGCGACCCGGCACAAACAGCAGCGCATCGTACTCAAGCGTGCCCTCGGCGTGGAAGCTGATAGTGCGCGCGGGTTCGTCAAAGTCGTGGAATGTGGACTTGTAGAACTCGTTGTAATCCTTCTGCTCAACGTCGGAGCTGCGCTTTTTCCAGATCGGCGTCATGGAGTTGATGGTCTCGAGTTCCTGGTAGTCCTCGTACTCGGGCTTGTAATCATCCGGCGCGTCCTCGGGCTTGGGCTTCTGGCGGCTCTTGCTCACCATCATCTGAATCGGGTAGCGCACATAGTTGCTGTACTGCTGAATCAGGCTCTTGAGGCCCCACTCGGTCAGGAAGCGATCGTAGGTCTCGGCCTCGCCGTCGGCGTCGAGCTTCTCGTTCTCGCGCAGCGTCAGGATGACATCGGTGCCGTGCTCGGCGCGCTCGCCGTCTTCGATGGTGTAACCCTCAAGACCATCAGACTCCCACACGTGAGCGGTGTCCTCGCCATAGGCGCGGCTGACAACCTTTACGTGGCTGGCAACCATAAAGGCAGAGTAGAAGCCCACGCCAAACTGACCGATGATGTCGACATCGGAACCCTGCTGCTCGGCGTTCTCAGTCTTAAACTCCTCGGAGCCGGAATGGGCGATGGTGCCCAGATTGCGCTCGAGCTCCTCGGCGGTCATGCCGATACCGTTATCCGAAATGGTGATGGTACGGGCATCTTTATCAAAGGAAACACGGATGGCCAGGTCGCCCTGGTCGAGCTTGACACTCGGATCCTGCAGGCTCTTAAAGTTGAGCTTGTCGACGGCATCGCTCGCGTTGGAGATAAGCTCGCGCAGGAAGATTTCCTTATTGGTGTAGATGGAGTTGATCATGAGGTCGAGCAGTTTTTTGCTCTCGGTCTTAAATTGACGCATGTGCAGTCCTTTCGCGCTACCCCCGTCCGCAAAAACGGCCCGGTTGCCCGAGCCGCATTGCAGACCTGCTATGTTCAGACTTAGATTTTATAACCCATTAGCGCGCATATATACATACGGAATCGAAAAACTGTATGTCCAAACGCTCTGATGCACCAATTGCCAAGGAGTGTCCCCGACTGCCGGCAGGAAAGGAACGTCCCTATCTGCCATCTACGCGCTTGGCCATCCAAACATGGGGCTGGCCCTCGTCTTCGTAGTCCACCGGGGCAATCTGCGTGTAACCCGCCTTGGCATAGAGTGGTAGCACGTATTCCTGCGCGTGCAGCTTAATGAGCTTGGAGCCGGCATCACGCGCGCACGTATCACTGGCCTCGACAATCTTGCTCGCCAAACCGCGACGGCGCATGCTCGGCAGCACGGCCACGCGCCCCATAATGTAGGTCTCCCCCGCCGCGACGCCTTCGTCCAAGTCGCACGCCGGCAAAACTGGGGCTTCGGCATCTGCCGCGTACTCCAGTTCCTCGGGAAACACGCGCGAGCAGCCGGCAAGCTCGCCGTCTACATAGAGTGTCACATGAATGCAGTTCGGATCCTCGTCGATAGCGTCGAACTCATTCTCGTAGCCCTGCTCGTCCATAAAAACGACGCGGCGCACCAACGCCGCGTCGTCAAAGCATCCCGTCTTAAGTTGGATATCCATAGCTGCCCTTTCATTCAACGCGAACGTTAGGGACAGATTTTAGCGAAAATGAGCTCCGCGCACGCTAAACTTCGCGCGAGCCTTCGCCAGACAGTCGTAATGACCCACGTTATGGGCATCGCTCGCGATGAAGCTGTACAGGTTCTGATCGAACAGGCGCTGTGCCGGCTTTTTCTCGCGACCAAAGCGACCGCCGGCAATAAAGTCCGCCGAAGCCTGCAGCTTGCAGCCCATATCGACCAGGCGCTCCGCCACGCTTACATCCTTTTGAACCGCACGATAGCGCTCAGGATGAGCGATGATCACCTGATAGCCACGGCACTGCAAATCGTAAATCGTGTTCTCGTACTCTCTAAACGCATACGCATCGGCATGCGTCGAAAGCTCGAGCAGAAACTCGTTGGTCCCATCGAAATGCAAGTGATCCGCGGCATCGATACCAAGCTCAACGAGCTTTCGATGGTTGACCTCGAAGCCCATCTGGAGCGGAAAACCGTCAGCGTTATCGCGCAGCAGCTCAAAGGCATCCCACATCTTGTCGTAATCAAAATAGGGATCACGGCAGTGAGGAGTGCAAACGATTCTGGTTACACCGGCCCGCTTGGCAGCCTCGAGCATCGCCAAGCTCTCTTCGAGATCGGCGGCGCCGTCGTCTACACCCGGCAAGATATGGCAATGAATGTCACGCATAGGTCAGCCTTAATCAACTAAACGTTTGCTCGGTTGGTGAAGATGCCCTTTTTGGAAGTGCCTGATCGTCGGAGCCCTTCTTAACCTTCTTACCGTCCTTGGTGTAGTAAGAATAATAGTACTCGCTGGTCTCGGTCTCACAGTAATTCATGACGGTACCGATGAGCTTGACCTTCTCGGACTTCTTAAGCTGGGCGATAGCGTTGAGCGCCTCTTCGCGCTTGGTAAAGTCCTCGCGCACCACGAACAGCGCGCCGTCGGTCAGGCTGGCAATCTCGGCAGCATCGATGAAGGTGCCGACCGGAGGAGCATCGAAGATGACGTACTGGAACTTAGCAGACAGTGCCTTGACCAGCTTGGCAAAGCGATGGGAGACGATGATGTCGGCAGGATTGGGAATATGCGGCTCGGCATCGAGGAAGTAGAAATTCTTCTGACCTGTCTCGACAATCGCCTGGTCGATAGAAACCTGCTCGGACAGGACTGCATAGAGTCCGCCGCGGGAGCGGACGCCGAGCATATCGGCAAGGGACCTGCGACGCATATCAGCCTCGACCAGCAGGACACTCTTGCCGCTCGTGGCGATTGCCTGAGCAAGATTAATGGAAACCGTAGACTTGCCCTCGTTGGGAATCGAGGAGGTAACGGTGATGGTGCGAATGGGGTCGTCCACGCTCGCAAAGCGGATGTTGGCCAGAAGGGTCTTGGCGGCATTCTGCACAACGAGCTTATCGGTGTTCTTTGCCTTAGCCATGCCTATTTACCACCTTTCATAGCCGGAATTCGGCCAACAACGGGAATACCCAGGAGCTCTTCTGCCTCTTCGGCACCGCGGATGCGGGTATTGAGCATGTCTGCCAAAACGACATAGGCAACTGCGATAAAGATACCGGCGAGGAACGCGACGGCAATATACAGCGTGCGCTTGGGGCCGCTGGGGGCTTCGGGGGTCTTAGCCTCGTCGATAACGTTGATGCTCTGGGCAGCGCCGACGTTCTGAGCGACCGTACTCACCGAGCTGGCAATGGCCTTTGCGACCTTAGCCGTCTCCTTGGCATCGGTGCCGGTAACCGAAAGCGTAATGACACGCGTGGTGGTCTCGGAGGAAACAGACACCTTGTAGTCATCCAAATCGGTGAGGCCCAGTTCTTTGGCGGCGCCGCTCTTAACGCTATCGCTATCCAGCAGCGTGGCGATATCGTTGGAAAGCATCTGGCTCGCCGAGAGATCGTTGTAGCTCATCTGACCGCTATCGTCGGTCTTGGCGAGAATGTACATGCTCGTCGTCGCGGTATAGGTGTTGTCCATCGCAACGAAGGACACGATGCCCATGGCGATCGCGCAGACCACCGGAAGGGTGATGACCAGCTTGAGGTGCTTCTTCAGCAGCTGGAACAGTTCGAGAAGGGTCATGCAGCTTGCCTTTCATTTCCCCAGTTCGGATTGACAAAACTGTCCGTATGTTATCGCATCTTTTTACCGAGACCAAACTCTATACATAAGAAACAGGCTCTCCTGTAAAAATGTCGGAAGCAATCGTAAAATTGCACAACAACGCCGCACCCGAAAGTCAAATGCGGCGTCTACATCAATATCTGTGTTGTATCGCTATGCGAATGGCTCGTCCTGCTGTATGGGAAACGTCACCGTAATGGTGGTTCCCACGCCCAACTCGCTCGACAGATCAAGCGTAGCGTGATGATACAGGGCCGCATGCTTGACAATGGCAAGCCCCAGGCCGGTTCCGCCGCGTGCCTTGGACCTACTCTTGTCCACGCGATAGAACCGCTCAAATACCTTGCCCTGTTCTTCAGGCGCGATACCGATTCCCGTGTCGGCGACAGCGAGGAACGGATGGCCTTCGTCGTTGGTGCCGCACTGCAGCGTAACCGTACCGCCGGGCCGATTGTAGCGGATGGCGTTGCTTGCCAGATTATAGATGAGCTCGTCGACCAAGCGCGACACGCCTTCGATGACCACAGGCTTGGTCTCATGACTTATCGTCACATTCGCCTGACGGGCGACCTGTTCAAGACGCTGCTCAACCGCGTAGATCGCACGCGAGAGCTCAATAGGCTCCGTGGACCCAATGGGCACTGCCTCGCCTTCAGTTGCACGTTCGGCCTCGTCCAAGTTAGACAGCGTAAGGATGTCGTTGACAAGCGCTGCCAAGCGGCCCGCCTCACGATAGATGCGACCGCCAAAGTTGCGCAGGTCGTCCTCGCCCTCGACCATGCCATTTGCGATGAGCTCGGCATAGCCCGAAATCGCCGTAAGCGGCGTCTTGAGCTCATGGGTGATATTCGCCGTGAACTCGCGGCGCATACGGTCGTTGTCCGCTAGCACCGCCATTTGGCGCTTGAGTTCCTGGCGCTGCGACTCGATGCGCTCAAGCATGGGGACCATCTCGGCATAGGCGTGCTCATAGCTACGGCGTGGGTGATCCAAATCCACCTCTTGTAACGGCGCGATGATGGCACGGGACTCACGGCGCGCCATAAAAAACGAGAGTACTGCACCCGCTGCTGCGATAAGCAGCATCGGCGCCAGCATCGACAGCAAAATCGCCGCAACGCCAGGCTGGGCCTGCGCCAAGCGAACGACCTGGCCGTTATCAAGGGTGACGGCGCGATACAGCATAATCTCGTCGAGTGTAGAGCTTGCGCGCTCCGCGGAACCCAAACCACTCTCAAAGGCCTCGATGACCTCGGGGCGATCGCCATGGTTGGGCAGTGTGGAAGGCGACGCCTCGTTGTCGTAGGCAACAGATCCGTCCTTATTGATCAGCGTGATACGAAGATCCTCGCGATCGAGGCTTCGCAAGAACGGAATGGGCTCCTGCTGCTCGTCGAGGGCGGCAGCAATGAGCTCAGTTTCCTGCGCCAGATTGGCACTCGTGGCATCCGCCAAAGTGTTTTGCACAAAGAACGCACCCAGCACCGTAAACGCCACGATAACCGCCATGGCGCAGACAAAGATCGTCACAAAAACGCGGTGCGACAGCGTATGTTTTCCCTGGGGGGCGAAGACCACGGGTTACTCCTCCGATGCGGTGGCCGCGGTGTCGTCGCCTTCGGCACCATCACCGGCAAAAGGCTCGGCCAGGCGATAACCCACGCCGCGCACGGTCTCGATGGCGCTGGCATGCTCGCCCAGTTTTTGGCGAAGCGTCTGCACGTGCACGTCAACGGTGCGCGAACCGCCGTCGAAGTCCCAGCCCCACACGCTCTGCAGCAACGACTCGCGGGTAAAGACCACGCCGGGCTTGCGCATGAGGTACTCGAGCAGGTCGAACTCGCGCAGGGTGAGCTTAAGCGGCTCGCCGGCAACGGTCACCTCGCGATGGCTGGGCGAGAGCACGATGTCGCCCACGCTGAGCACATCGCTCGCCTGCTTGACCATGCCGCCGCGACGCAGCAGTGCGCGGCAGCGGCTCGCAAGCTCCATGAGCGAAAACGGCTTAGTCAGGTAATCGTCGGCACCGCCATCGAGCGCCATCACCTTGTCGAGTTCGGTGTCCTTGGCGGTAAGCATCATGATGGGCACCGTCGCCGTCAGGCGATCGGCACGCAGGCGACGCATAATCGCCAAGCCATCGGTGTCGGGCAGCATGATATCGAGCAGCACAGCATCGGGCACCCGTCGTGCCACGGCAGCTTTAAACTCGCCATCACACGAAAAGCCCTCGGCCTCGATTCCCTGCTTGCGCAGCGCGTAGACTGTCAAATCCCTGATGTTGTCATCGTCCTCGACGTAATAGATCATGTTGAACCCCTTTGCGGCCGATATGACCGCATCTTAACCCTAAAGGCACCTGTAAAAGACAGCGTCAGCCAAAACGCCCCGTCAAATAATCCGCGGTGCGCGGATCGGACGGATTCTTGAAGAGTTGCGCGGTGGGCGCGTGCTCCACCAGCTCACCCAGCAAAAAGAACGCAACCGAATCGGAAATACGCGCGGCCTGCTGCATGTTGTGCGTCACGACCACCAGCGTGCAGGTCTCCTTGAGCTCGCAGGCCAGCTGCTCCACCACCAACGTCGACACAGGGTCGAGTGCCGAGGTCGGCTCGTCCATCAGCAGAATGTCGGGCTGCACGGCAAGTGCGCGGGCGATGCACAGGCGCTGCTGCTGTCCACCCGAAAGACCCAGGCCTGACTCTTTGAGCTTGTCCTTGACCTCGTCCCACAGGGCAGCGCGACGCAGGGAGTCCTCGACCAGCTCATCGAGCACGGCGCGGTCGCGCACACCCATACCGCGAGGACCGTAGGCGACGTTGTCGTAGATGCTCATGGGAAATGGGTTGGGGCGTTGGAACACCATGCCCACGCGCTGGCGCAAACGGCAGATGTCGCAATCGCCCAGGATATCTTGACCATCGAGCGCAATCTTGCCCTCGATGCGGCAATCCTTGATGCCGTCGTTCATGCGGTTAAAGCAGCGCAGCAACGTGGACTTTCCGCAGCCCGAAGGCCCGATGAACGAGGTGATCTGCTTGTCGCGGATCTTGATATTCACGTCCTTGAGCGCATGGTGGTCGCCATAGAACAGGTCGATGCCCTCGACGTCGATGCGCGTCGGCGAGGCGGCAAGACCCTCTGCCGTGGGGCGAGTCGCATCCCCAACCTCGCGCTCATGCGCGGCCTCGGCCTGCGCTTCCATGAGTTCTTCAAGCTCCGTGGGCTCCACAGCCGCAGCAGCCGTCATACCGCACACCTCCATATCGATATCAATTCAGCAGTATCGATAGTAGGAATCGCGGCTCATACGCACGTGAGCACATTGTCAAGTGTTTGTAAGGGCACGCTGGCTATGCGGCGGGCAGCTCGATGGTGAATATCGTGTGTTCGGGCGTCGATTCACATGCAACGGTACCGCCGTGTGCCGCGATGATCTCCTTGGCAATAGCAAGGCCCAAACCGGCACCACCGCGATTGGTCGCACGCGCCGCATCCAGGCGATAGAACTTCTCAAAGATTACCTTGAGCTTAGCCGCAGGGATAGGATCGCCCTGATTGATAAAGCGCACGCGCACGCCACCATCGTCTTGGCGCCTGGCCTCAATCGTGATGGTCGAGCCCTCGTAGCTATAGGCGACGGCGTTTTTCATGATGTTGTTGAACACGCGGGCCATCTTGTCGCCATCCACGAGCACCGTCAGGTCCTCGCGAATATCAACTTGGGCTTCCTTATGCTGCTCGTTGAGGATGGGATAGAACTCGTCAGCCACCTGAGCCAGCAGCAACCCCAGATCAACATAGCCGCGCGTGAGCACGATATCGTGGAAGTCAAAGCGCGTGATATCGAAGAACTCCTCGATGAGCGCATCGAGCCGGTGCGCCTTGTCGAGTGCCACGCCCGTAAAGCGCGCACGTTGCTCAACCGGCAGCTCAGGAGCCTCTTGCAGCAGCGAAAGATAGCCCACCACACTGGCAAGCGGGGTGCGTAGGTCATGTGCCAAGTACGTGACCAAATCGTCCTTGCGATGCGACTCGTCACGCAGAGCTTGCTGCACCTTGCGCTCACGGTCACGCACGCGGTTAAGGGCGCCCTCGACCTCCAAGAAGTCGCCGTCGATGTTATCCCAGGTGTCGGGGTGATCGATCAGGCGATCTTGAATACGAGCGGCCAGCACACAATCGGCATGCTGCTCGCCCTGCTCGTAGCCATGGTAGTACAGGGCGCGGCCGCAAAAGAACAGAACGCACACGGCAAGCGCCAGCACAAAGCCAAGCATGTTGAATACAAAGCCGGCATCGAACAGCACCGGCCCTTCGATGCCGCCGAGCGCCATGGCGCCAATCGCCAACGTCATGGCCCACGCGGCACCGCCAATCACCACGCAACGGCGTACGATTTCAAATCGATCGATCAGCAAAAAGCCGACAAGCAGCACCGCTAAGACTCCGGCGATGTTGTCGATGCCAATCAGCAGCAGGCTCAGCAAAAAGAGCAGCACCGTCGCAAGCGCGCGGTTGTCGACGACTGCCCGTACGTATTCAAAGAGTCGATCGGGCACCTCGAATGCCTGCCTATCGTCTTTTGTCATATCCACTTCCCCACCATCAAAGGCGCTATTCGATTATGTAGCCGACGCCCCAGACGTTTTTGATAAAGCGCGGCTTTTGAGCGTCGTCGCCAATCTTTTCGCGCAGGTGGCGAATGTGCACCATCACCGTATTGTTGGAGCCGGGCATAAAATCCTCGTTCCACACCGCGCGGAACAGATCCTCCACGGCTACCACGCTGCCGCGATGCTCAACCAGATACAGCAAGATGGAATACTCGATGGGCGTGAGGCGTACCGGTGCACCGTCCACCGTTACGGAACGAGCATCGCGGTTGATCTCCAGGCCGTCGAGCTGGATGGTCGGCGACTCGGCCGCCTGCGAGCGGCTACCGTAGCTGGTGTAGCGGCGAAGCTGAGCGTGCACGCGCGCGATGAGCTCCAGCGGACGGAACGGCTTAACCACGTAATCGTCCGCGCCAAGCGAAAGGCCCTCGATCTTGTCTTGCTGGGCATCGCGCGCCGTCAGCATGATCACGGGATAGGTATGGCTGAAACGGATCGTACGCAGTAGCTCAAAGCCATCGATATCGGGCAGCATGACATCCAACAGTGCCAGATCGAACTCCTGCTCCAGGATTGCCTTGGCAGCATCGGCCCCGCTATAGGCGACCTGTACGTCAAAGCCTTCTTTTGTAAGGTAGATACCAACCAAGTCGGCGATGGCCTTTTCGTCATCAACTACCAAAATGCGCTCGTTCATGCGTGCTCCTCTCGCGCTCCATTATGCCCGAGGGGGCGCATGCCACACACAACAAGCGTGGGTGATTAAGTCGGCCTTAAGCACCCTTGTGCCCGTTCGGGCGCGGATGTGGGCCACGCACGCACGCGATGATCGCCGACACCGGCAAACGATATACTCTAGTTCCAGAAGAGACCATCCCGTCGAAAGCGAAATCTGTGAAGTCCCTCACCTCTTTTGCAAAGCGCTCAGCTCAGCTTGCCGCCGGCTTTGTCTGCGCTATCGCCCTTGCCGCTGGCGTGCCCACCGTCGCCGGCGCCCAAGTACTCACGACCGACAATGTTTGCGGCAAAACCGCCGATGCGCGCGGCATCACGGCCGAAAACCTGCCCGATATCGATGCGACCAATGCCCTCGTCATGGGCAAAGACGGCACCGTCTACTATGCCCGCGGCGCCGATGAGCAGGTCAAGATTGCCTCGATCACCAAGGTCATGACCGCAATCCTAACCGTCGAGAATTGCAAGACGGACGAGAAGGTCACGGTGAGCAACGCCGCAGCCACCGTGGGCAATTCAACAGCCGGCCTACTCGAAGGCGACGAGCTCACCGTGAAGCAGGCACTGCGCGGCCTGATGATTCCCTCGGGCAACGACGCCGCCATCGTGCTCGCCGAATATGTGGGCAAGAAGATCGACCCTAAGACCAAAGACGCCGAGGCAACATTTGTGAAAGCCATGAACGAGCGCGCTAAGAGCTCGGTTGCACCGGCACGCTTTTTGAAAACCCGCATGGTCTGGACTTTGATGAGTGGGCTGGCGATATGCACTCAACCGCACACGACGTAGCGCTGATGATGCAGGAGGCCATGAAAAACGACACGATCCGCGAGGTCGTAGCGAGCGAAGATTCCTGGATCGAGGTCACGGGCGCCGACGGCACCGACCATTCGCATTCCATGGACACGCATAACTATTTGCTAGGCCAAGATGGCAACATCGGTGGCAAGACCGGCACCACCGATGATGCAGGCTATTGCTTTACGGGTGCCTACAACCGCGATGGCGACGAGATCTACACCGTCGTTTTGAACTCCACCACCACCGACCAGCGCTTTACCGATACCGCAACCCTTGCCAATTGGTACTACGGTCACAAGGTGACGGTCGCAATCGCCAACACGCAGGAAAAGACCGCCAACGGCAACCCGCTTATGGCGCGCATTGGCCAAGCCGACTGGACGGATAAGACGATCGACGCCACGCTCGCCGATCCTACGGCGCAAGCGACCGTGTTTTCCCTTGCCGGCGAGGTGACCGAAAAGGTTAGCTACGACGATCTTTCGGGCACGGTGCATGTGGGCGACAAGGTGGGCAGCGTTACGCTCAAGCAGGATGGCACCAAGATCGCCGTCATGGACCTGGTTGCCGACGAGGAAGGCGCAGGGCCGAATCCCATTGAGTGGCTACTCGTGAAGCTCGATCGCTTGGGCCGCCGCATCGACAACCGCCCGCTCACGGCAGAAAGCGAGACCGTCGCCAAGGCGCCCGAGGTGTAGTGCGCAAGAATAATAAGCCCACTGAAGGGAGGCGTCCGAAAGGATGCCTCCCTTTTTGAGGTTCGAATCCCCAGCCTCCTTTCTCCGCACCAAAAAAGGGCCCCAGATGGGACCCTTCTTTCAATTGATACTGGCGGAGAGCTGGGGATGTCCGGGCATGCTGCGCATGCCCTCCGGCTTCAAAGCCTGGCGGCTTTTCGCCCACGGGCTACAAACGCTTTCGCGTTTGCTTAACGCCCGTGCCCTCTCGGGTTCGAATCCCCAGCCAACGTTCTTCGCACAAAAAAGGACCCCTTTCGGAGTCCTTCTTTCAAGTCATACTGGCGGAGAGCTGGGGATTCGAACCCCAGATGCCCTTTTGGGGCATACTCGCTTAGCAGGCGAGCACCTTCGGCCTCTCGGTCAGCTCTCCGTAACAGCCGTTCTATAGTAACCAAACAGCCAAGGATGAGCAAGAGGAAATTTTCTAATTGCCTAGCAGCCTTTCCTCCTTGAAAGCTTCGCCTACCCCAGCGAGCGGTTGAGAGAGCCGAGCTCGTCGTTGCCCATGGTGCGCCACATTTGGAAGATGCAACCGCGTGCCAGGAAAAAGAAGCCGTTGTCGACCAGTTGCACAGCGGCATCGGCAAGCTGATTCGTCACGGCGGACACCGGCGGCAGCTCGAGTCCAGCCTTGCGGATGGTCTCGACCGCTTCCTCGAACGTCGGAGGCTCGCTGACGCCCATCTCGTTCATAAGGCCCTGCATTTCTTCCAGTGCGCTGCTGCCCGACTCCTCGCCGCGCGGCACCAGACGGTAACAAGCCAGCGCCAGATCGAGCTGATCGCAATTCCAATAGGCAAACGCCAAGCGATAGAACAGGTAGCCGATTGCAGAACGATCGCTGGCAATACGTAGGCCGTGGCGCGCCACCTCGATAATCTCGTCAAAGCGCTCCAGACGCGCAAGCACGTTGATGAGCGCAAAGTGCGACTGCATGGACGAGCGCGCCAGATCGTAAAGATGGCGCACCTCGGGCAGTGCTCGTTCAAAGTCCTCTTGCTCGGCGTAAAAGCTGCAGATCTCGTGCTGGGCAAAGTACAGCGCATCGGGCGCACGAAGGATTCGCACAGAGCGGTCTTCTTCCAACACCGGTAGCACCATGCGCACCAGCTGGTTATCGCAAAACTGCGTTTGAACCGGACCTGTCGCCAAAAGCTCGGCGACGGCGCACTTAGCCTCCAACTCCTCAACAAGACGGGAAAAGCCTTCAAAAGCACCTGTACGGTCGACTTTTGCCTGCTCGCGCAATTCAACAACACGGGCCACGTATGGGTCGTCGTCCTCTTCCATGACCTCCAGCTCGTCAGCCGTATCGGCAAGCAGCAGATCGCGCAGCGCCGGCGGCAGCATGCGATGGTCATCACGCGGACGAGCATGAACCTCCGCAGGTCAATCGTCTCCGGAGCGGTTGACTCATATGCCTCAAGCACACGCTTGCACGGCATATCGTCCATGTCCATGCTCTCAAGATCCTTGGCGACAGGCACGCAATCGGCCAGATAGGCCGCGCGCCCAAAGAAATACGTTGCGACAACGCACTCGCCCTGCTCACTGTCGGGAGCAGCAATCTGCACATAGCAGCGCGTGATGCAGGTGCCCGCGGCAAAACACGCTGCCGCAAGCGTGAGCGCCACGCGCGCATCGTGCTCCGCGGCCCAGATCGCGCGCGTGTCCTCGTCCAACTCGCGCCAGGCGTCATCTTGAGCGTCGTATTCACGTTGTGGCATAGCATCAACGACAGACTGCCCAAACCGAACGAGCATGATCCCCTCGGCAACGTTTGCCCGATAGGTATAGTCGAGCCGCGTGACCACGTTAAGTGCCTCGACAATACGCGCGAAGCGGGTACGCACATCCCACTCACCGCCCAGCTGGCAAGCCACCGTACCCGGTTTGCCCCACGGGTTATCGCTCGAGGCCGTATCGAGCAGTCGGGGAACATCGTTGGTCGTCTTGGCGATATGCCACGCATCAAAGAGCGCGCAGCCCTCAAGGCTCGGCGAGGATGCCGCAGGGACCAATCCGGCCCCGATGTGCTCAAGGATGGCGGAGAGACGGTTAAGACGGCACTCGATGGCAAGCAGCATGTCAATCTCGTCCTGGTCCAGCAGGCTGCGATCAAAATTGAGATAGAAAAGCTTTGAGCGATCGATGCGAGCCAGGCTCATCTCGGACTTAGCGGCGATGGTGCGCAAGCGGGGCAAGTCAATTTCACTCATAAGGGCGGCGGCATAGCGCTCGATACCGCTCGGATTCTCGGCATGGTCAACGCGGTAAAGCAGCGTCTCGATAGCATCAGGGAGCGGTGCCGTGTTAAAGCCCAAAAACACCTCGACCGGCTCGGCAACTTTACGAGCTTGATCTTGTCGATAACATTTTGCATACCCTCGTCGAGTCCGCCGGCGTCCGCCGTGCTCGCAATGGCATTTTCGGAGTCAGCGAATATCACGTAGCGCAGGAACATCGATGCCATGAACTCGCCGTAAGGAAGGGAGCGGGTCGAATTCCATGTCTCGTGGTCGGACTGCTCGCGCATGGGGCCTTCGGGAGAGCCGACGGTTCGCGCGCACGCGCGCATTGTGCCGTTGGCTCCCCGAACCACAATCTCACCAATACCGGAGTCCGACTCGTCAAGGACCAGTTCCATGTCGGGATCGTTGGGCAGCGGAGTCTCGCTAACGGGGCGGTCCACCTTGTACACCTCGCCCGAAACGCTTACGTAGCCCAAAAGCGACACATGACTTTTGCCAACGAATTCGACGACATAGCAAGATTCATGCTGATCCTCGCCAAAGAGTTTCCAGACCACGCCATATGAGCGTCCCGCAGGCTGCTCGGGCATCGCCGGAAAGCGCTTTTTGGGATCGAGAAACCTGAGCTTGTATGTCGGACGCTCTGCCACGAAGTATCACCCTGATCGGTCGCTTGAAGAAGGAGTGGTCGCGAATAAGTCGCGACATCTACTCGGAATCTTACACGAGTCGACAGGAAATCGTCCGCTTTACGCCAGCGCCTCGACCGAGGTTCGAATCAATGCGGTGTTTACGTAAAAGAAAAGCCCCCGTTGCCGGGAGCTTTAATCTCAAATGGTGCGGCGTATAGGATTCGAACCTATGACGTTCTGATTCGTAGTCAGACCCTCTATCCAGCTGAGGTAACGCCGCAACTTGTTGATTATTATGCACAGGGACTGAATAATGGTCAAGCATTTTTTCAAAAAAAGTTATCGAATTTGATTTTTAATCATTTGGAGGGCTTGGCGCGATCTTCGACGCATCGCGATATAAGAAAAGCCTCCGTTACCGGAGGCTTTAAAGTTCAGTTGGTGCGGCGTATAGGATTCGAACCTATGACGTTCTGATTCGTAGTCAGACCCTCTATCCAGCTGAGGTAACGCCGCAACGCACGGATTATTATGCACGCGAGCCCCCGATGGGTCAAGCGACAATTAGAAAAAATTTTACGGAGTGATAATTAAGTTGTTCGTGCCTCGACCGAGGTTCGAATCCATGCGGTGTTGCCATAAAAGAAAAGCCCCCGTTGCCGGAGGCTTCAAGTTCAATTGGTGCGGCGTATAGGATTCGAACCTATGACGTTCTGATTCGTAGTCAGACCCTCTATCCAGCTGAGGTAACGCCGCAGCGCAAAACATATAAAACCACTTTAGCTTATTGGAGTCAAGCACAATCTCAAACTTTTTTGTGGAACGCAGTTTTGTCATGCTGCTCCGCATATACCGTCGTTCCCCGTACGATCGATTGGCTTTTCGATCACGTCAAACTTAGCATCAAGTTCCCTCAGGAGCGATCTCACCCGCTGGGCACAATCATAATCGGCAAACGAGATACTCAACATGCGAGCAACCTGGTTAGATGTCCGGACCCCATAGAAATGCTCCAGGGCCACAAGCCCCTCGTGCGCCACAAACGTCTCAACCACATGCGGCGACTCCTCGTAGCACCATTGGGTCAACGGACCCTCGCTCGTCTGTCGAACCACCAGGCCACCCATGCCAGACGGCTCACACGTCACAAGCAGGTACTCCCCGCCCTCGTCGCTCTCAAACAAAACCACCCGATCATCAAACAGCTCCATCGCGTCCCCTTTCTCTCGCTCTTATTTAGCAAAAGCATAGCAGGTAGATGGCTGTATACAGAACAGTTGTTCGTGTGTTTTCTATTGAGCTGTCCGCACAGCATGGTATGGCCGCACACAAAAAGGGCACCCCAAAAAGGAGTGCCCTAGCAAATCGCTTATGCAGCCAATCTACGCGACCGGCTCGATCTTCTCGAGGCCGCCCATGTAGGGACGCAGAACCGCGGGGATCGTGATGGTGCCGTCAGCGTTCTGGTAGTTCTCCAGAATGGCTGCCATGGTACGGCCAGCCGGCAGACCGGAACCGTTGAGGGTGTGCAGATAGCGCGAACCCTTGAAGTTCTCGGGGTCGCGATACTTGATGTTGGCGCGACGGGCCTGGAAGTCACCGCAGTTGGAGCAGGAGCTGATCTCCTTGTAGGCGTTGTAGCTCGGCAGCCAGACCTCGACGTCGTAGGTCTGACGGGCAGAGAAGCCCAGGTCGCCGGTGCACAGGCTAATCACGCGATACGGAAGACCCAGCTGCTGCAGCAGGAACTCGGCCTCGGCGGTCATGCTCTCGAGCTCCTTGTCGGACTCCTCCGGCTTGGCAAACTTGACCATCTCGACCTTGTCGAACTCGTGCTGGCGAATGATGCCGCGGGTATCGCGACCAGCGGAGCCGGCCTCCTCGCGGAAGCAGGGGGTGAAGGCGGTGTAGCGGCGCGGCAGGGTATCGGCGTCGAGGACCTCACCGGCGTGCAGGTTGGTGAGCACGACCTCGGCGGTGGGGATCAGGAAGTTGTCGCCCGAGACGTGATAGGCGTCGTCCTCGAACTTGGGCAGCTGGCCCGTGCCGAACATGGTCTGACGCTTGACGACGATGGGCGGCCACCACTCCTTAAAACCACGGCTGGTGTGCGTATCGAGGAAGAAGTTGATGAGGCGCGCTCAAGACGGGCGCCGGCGCCACCGAGAACGGTGAAGCGGCTGCCGGAGAGCTTGTTGCCGCGCTCGAAGTCAAGGATGTCGAGGTCGGTGCCCAGATCCCAGTGCGGCTTAAAGTCGAAGTCGAACTCGCGCGGGGTGCCCCAACGACGGCGTTCGATGTTCTCGTCCTCGTCCTTGCCGTACGGCGTGGCCTCGCAAGGAATGTTGGGCAGGTGAGCCATGAAGTCGTACTGCTCCTGCTCGAGGGCGGTGCGGCGCTCGGCCAGACCGTCAATTTTCTCGTTGACGGCGCGCACGGCCTCTTTGGCGGCCTCGGCCTCGTCCTTCTTGCCCTCCTTCATCAGGGCGCCGATCTTCTTGGACTCGGCATTGCGCGTGGCTTGAAGTTCCTCGACCTCGGTGATGACGGCACGACGCTCGTCGTCGAGCTCAAAGAACTTCTCGCGATCCCAAGACGTCTGGCGGTTAGCATGGCGACATCGATGGCATCGGGGTTCTCGCGAACAAACTTGATATCAAGCATTAGATCCTCCGGCGATATACATTCCATTTAGGTTGCAACCTTGTACATGTATGGGCAAGTATATACTTATGAGCGTTTACGACCCAACTCAACTACGCAAGAAGGCACCCAATGGACGCAGTTTTTTCCTTTTTGTTTGGCACCCGCACCGGTTTTGCCATCCTTTTCGCCGGCGGCATCCTGCTGTTTGCGATTATTGCCTTTGTAATGGAGAAGCGCACCCATAAGATGTATGTCGACCGCGGCCCCAAGTCCGAGGACGAAGAAGACAGCTTCTGGGACTAACCTGCCAAAAAGGGACAGGTTTATTTTGGTCGGTTTTATCTGGGCAAACGCAAGTGCCCCGCAACTGGAATTGAGCCAGTTGCGGGGCACTTTTCGCTAAAAGGACAAAACCGCAGGAAAAACCTGCCAACATAAACCTGTCCCTTTTTTGGTCGGTTTTACTGGAGGGTTGCGTCGATTGCCTTGACCAGGGCGCTGCGCATGCCGGCGTCCTCGAGCGCAACGACGCCCTTGATGGTGGCACCACCGGGCGAGCATACGGCATCCTTCATCGCCGCAGGATGCTGGCCAGTTGCAAGCTGCAGCTTTGCCGTACCCAGCACCATCTGGCTCACAATGCGATAAGCATCCGCACGCGGGATACCGTGCTTGACCGCCGCATCGCCCAGGGCCTCGATTGCCATGGCGACAAACGCCGGAGCGCAACCACCCACCGTGCCGCCCACAAACAGCAGGCTTGTGTCGAGCTCGACGACAGCGCCAAGCTTACCGAGCAGGTCGAGCACCACAGCACGCTGCTCGTCGTTAAGCGTCGAAGCCTTCTCGCAGGCGATGACGCCCTCGCCCACCGAAACCGGCGTGTTGGGCACCGTCGAGATATGCGCGACGCCCGGCAGGACCTGCTCCCACTTGGCACTGTCCCAGGTCCAGGCAACCGACAGAACGACCTTTTTGGCAAGAGCATCCTTGAGCGGGGCGAATACCTTCTCGATCATGTACGGTTTGACCGCAGCGACCACGATATCGGATGCGGCGACAACCTCGGCGGCATCGTGGCAGGCGACCATGCCGCGCACCTCGCAACGCTCGACCAAAGCATCGTAGCGGCCTGCGCAGGCGCACATGTCGCCCGCGGCCACGCCGGCGGCAATCCAGCCATCGGCCATAGCACTCGCCATATTGCCAAAACCGACAAATCCGATCTTCATATCACACAGTCCTCTCAGATGCGTTCCTCAAAAACGAAAGTCATTGTCCCACGCTATTGTTTCGTATTGCCGACCTACTTGTGATACGGCTCGCCACGGCTAATCTTGCAGGCGCGGTAGATCTGCTCCAGCAGCACCACGCGCGCCAGGTTGTGCGGCAAGGTAATGCGCCCAAAGCTGAGCATCTCGTCGGCGCGGGCGCGCACCTCATCACTCACGCCGTCCGAACCGCCGATTACAAAGGCAATGTCGCTACTACCTCGCAGCATAAGATCGTCGAGCCTCGCCGAAAACTCCTCGCTCGAGCGCTCCTTGCCCTCGATAGCCAGCAGGATCACATGCGCTCGAGATGGCAAGGCGGCAAGAATCGCCGCCCCCTCCTTGTCGCGCGCGGCATCCACGCCGCCCGCCTTAGCCGGGTCGATATCGGCCACCTCGCGGATATCCACCTTGGCATAGGCACCTAGGCGCTTGGTGTACTCAGCGCACGCGTCCTTCCAAAAGCGCTCCTTGAGCTTACCGACGCATACAACGGTGTACTTCACGCGCACCTACTCCTTCGAGTCGTTTTGAACTTTGCCGGCGGCCAGCATCTGCTCGAACATCGAGGCCGACTGTGAGAAATCGCTCGGCAGCACGACCGTCGAGGTTTTACCCGTGCGAGCGAACTCCGTCATCATCTCGGACCACTGCGTGAACATGAACAGCTGGTTGGCCTCGTCGTTACCGACTCCCGTCTCCTGGATGATCTCGAGCGAATCCTTGATGCCCAGCGCGATGGCCTTGCGCTGGTTGGCGATGCCTTCGCCCGCCTTTTCCATCGCCTCGGCCTCGGCGGTCGCCTCGGTGACGCGCTTGATGCGGTCGGCCTCGGCGAGCTCCTGCGCAGCAGCGCGCTTGCGCTGGGCGGCGTTGATGTCGTTCATGGAGTTCTCGACCTCGGTCGGCAGTGCGATTTTGGTGATGAGCGTCGACACGAGGGTGAAGCCGTAGGCGGCCATCTGCTCGGAAACGGTAGCGTTGACATCCTTGGCGATGTCATCCTTCTTGGCAAAGACCTCATCGAGTGTGTAGACGGGGATGGAGGAGCGCAGGGCGTCGGTGATGAAGTCGCGCATCTGGTCGACGGGCTCCTGCAGCATGTAGTAGCTCTTGTAGATGCCCGAATCTGCCGGGCCGGCGCCCATGTCGTAGCTCACGTGGTACTGAGCGGAGACCTCAAGACCGATGGTCACGTTGTCCTGGGTCTTAACGTCGATGCCAAAACCGTTTTTCATGGTGCGCAGGCTCACCGTGGCGGCCTTGCGGTCGATCACGGGCACCTTCACGTGGAAGCCCGCGTTGACGATACGGTTGAACTTACCCAAGCGCTCGATGATTACGGCGTGCTGCTGTTCAACGACATAACAGGCGTTGGGGAGCAGCAACAACAGGATGATGATGGGAATCAAAAGGCTGGTAAGGGCGGCGATGATACCGGAAAACAGCATGGTCTCTCCTCTGATAGGCACACGTTGGTACTAGGATACCCGTCCAAGGAGATCGTGCATAACAAAAAGAGCTCCCATTGCTGGGAGCTCTTTCAATCAATGGTGCGGGCGAAAGGACGTCCGCGTATCCGCTTCGCGGATCCGCACCGGCTTCGCCCGCCTGCCGGCGGACTCGCCAGCTCGCTAAAAACGCTCCGCGTTTTCTTGACGCTCGCTCCTTCACAGGTTCAAGTCCCTGCGATGGGCACATAACAAAAAAGCCCCCACTGCTGGGAGCTCTTTCAATCAATGGTGCGGGCGAAAGGACTTGAACCTTCATGGGGTTGCCCCCATACGGACCTGAACCGTACGCGTCTGCCAATTCCGCCACGCCCGCGTGCAGGAATTAGAATAACGGAGCGCCATCGCGAACGCAAGAACTATTTTTGAAAAAGTTTGCAGGCATTTTCCCAAGCGGCTTGCGCGATTGTTTCGGCGTCCTCACCAGTGCGATCGACACGGTCGTTAACCAGCGCGTTTGCCGTAATGGAGATCATTGCGGGCTCGCATTCAAGACCGCGGATGGGCTCCGGAGCCATATACGGGCAATCCGTCTCGAACAAAATGCGGTCGAGCGGGGTCGCCGCAAATGCCTCGCGCACGTCGTCGTTGCGCTTAAAGGTGGCCGCACCACCATAGGCGATATAGCAGCCCAGCTTCACAAAGCGCTCCATCGTGGCGCGGTCCTCGCCAAAGCAGTGCAGCACACAACCGGCCTGGGGCACGCCCACCTCACGAAGCACGTTGTACGCATCCATATGCGAGGTGCGCTCCCCATCCGAGTCCTCGTGCCGCAGGTGCAACTCCACCGGCACGTTACGGCACGCGGCAAGCTCGAGCTGGCGCGCCATGCAGTCAATCTGCACGTTATGAGGTGCCGGCGCGATATCGTCATCATAGTCCATGTGGTAGTCCAGGCCGATTTCGCCAATACCGGCGCATAAGGGGTCATCGAGTGCGGCAACGACCTGTGCGTGAACGTCGTCGGTATAGTCCGGCGCGCCATACGGATGCACGCCGGCAAGATACTTGATCTGCGGGATATCCTGCATCGGCAGAATCTCGCGCGTCAGCCAGTCGCTATAGTCCGTCACGCTGCGCTTATCGGCAATGGGATCGAAGACCGTCACCAACAGGTCGATGCCCGCGGCTTTGGCGCGCACGAGTGTCTCGGGCACTTCTTTGCCCCAAAACGAAAGCAGATGCGCATGCGTGTCAGCAAGCGGTGCCAAGGGCACGGGACAAGCAACCGTCTTCTTTTTCTTGGTAAACGTCACGCGTTCGGCATTAGGCATCATGGATGAGCTCCTGGGCCAGACGGACAAAGTCGGCAACATCAAGCGTCTCGGCGCGCGTGGTGGGTGCGATACCGCAAGCCTCAAAGGCGGCATCGAGCACGTCCTTGGCAAAACCGTTGGCGCTCATGGAATTGCGGATGGTCTTGCGACGCTGAGCAAATGCAGCGTCAATCACGCGGGCCACAAATTCGCGATCGAGTTCTTCGGGCATCACACCGTCAACACGGTCGATACGCACGACGGTCGAGTCCACGTGCGGCGCCGGCATAAAGCAACGCGGCGGCACCTCAAAGCGACCCGTCACCTGCGCATACAGGCCGAGCTTTGCCGTATAGCCGCCATAGGTCTTGTTGCCCGGCACTGCGGCAATGCGATCGGCAACCTCCTTTTGCACCATGACGACAGCGCGCTTAAGCGCGGGCATCGTCTGGAAGACTGAAGAATGATCGTCGCCGCCACGTTATAGGCAGATTCGCGACAAACACCGTGGGTTCACCACCGGCGGCCTGCTCAATCTGCTCCGGCGTCACCTTGAGCGCATCGCCCATGATAAAGCGGAAGTTGGCATAGTCGGCGGCGTGGGCATCGAGCACCGGCTCAAGCTCGGGATCGGCCTCAATGGACGTAACGCACGCCGCTTCCTGCAGTAACGCAAGTGTCAACGTTCCACAACCCGGACCCACCTCGAGTACGCGCTCGTCACCTGCAAGCTCGGCAAGCTCGCAGATACGCTCGATCACATGATTGTCGATTAGAAAGTTCTGGCCCAGGCGATGCTTGGTCGCAAGGCCAAACTCCTCCAGCAGCTCCCTGGTGGCCGTGGGGTTTGCCAAAGGCGAAGTTGTCATGGTTGCCTCCTTAGCATGATGGCGGCGTCTTGAAACAAAAGGGCATGGACCGTGGCGGCCATGCCCTTACAGCTAAACAGCAAATTGCCGATATGGCGCTCGCGCGGTCTCTACGCCAGACGCGGGAACAGCGGATCGCCCTTCTCGACGGGCTGACCACCAGCAAGCAGGCCCCAAGCGCAAATGCCCTTGAGGTCGTCGCTCGCGGCCTCGCCCTCACAGGACAGGCGGCGCAGAGCCTCGACAGAAGTCTGGGGCATGAGCGGCATCAGCAGGTGGGCGGCGATGCGGATGGCCTCGAGCAGGTTGTAAATCACAAATGCCAGCTCGTCAGCCTTGGCCTCGTCCTTGGCAAGCGCCCAGGGCTCGGAGTCCTCGATGTAGTGGTTGGCGGCATGGATGAGCTCCATGACCTCATCCTTGGCTCCGCCGTAATCGAGCATGTCCATCTTGGCCATGTAGCGCTCGACCAAACCGTCGGCAATCTTTGCCAGCGGGTTATCGAACGCGTCGGCAGACGCCGGTTTAGCCGGGGCGCAGCCGTCAAAGTACTTTGCGCTCATGTTGAGCGAGCGCGAAATGAGGTTGCCCCAGCTGTTGGCCAGATCGGCGTTGTAGACCTGCTCCATGCGATCGAAGCTGATGGCGCCGTCGGTGCCGGGGACCACGTCGGTCATAAAGTAATAGCGATAGCCCTCAACGCCCAGCATGTCGATAACGTCCTGCGGAGCGATGGCGTTACCGCGGCTCTTGGACATCTTCTCGGCCTTGCCGGTCTCGGCATTGCGCACGGTCAGGAAGCCGTGGGCAAAGACGTGCTCGGGCAGGGCCTCGCCGATGGCCATGAGCATGGCGGGCCAAATGACGCAGTGGAAGCGGATGATGTCCTTACCCACGATGTGGAACTGCGCGGGCCAGCGATAGGCCAGCTCGGCACGCGCCTCGTCGGTGTCGACACCGTAGCCGACGGCCGTCATATAGTTGAGCAGCGCATCGAACCACACGTAGGTCACGTGACCCTCGTCAAACGGGACCTGAATGCCCCAGTCAAAGCTCGTGCGGCTCACGGAAAGGTCGTTAAGGCCGCCCTCGACAAAGCTACGTACCTCGTTCATGCGGAACGCAGGCTCGACAAAGTCGGGGTGCTCGTCATAGAGCTTGAGAAGCTTGTCCTGGAAGGCGGAAAGCTTAAAGAAGTAGGACTCCTCCTGCACGCGCTCAAGCGGACGGTGGCAGTCGGGGCATAGATGCTGGCCGACGCTGCCGTACTCCTCGTCGCCCTTCTGGACCTGCGTATCAGTGAAGTAGGTCTCGTCAGGCACGCAATACCAACCGTCGTAGCTGCCCTTATACAGGTAACCGGACTCCTTCATGCGCTCCCACAGATACTGCACGGCATGATGCTGGCGCGGCTCGGTGGTGCGGATGAAGTCGTCGTTGGAAATCTCGAGCTTGCTCCAAAGCTCCTTGAAGTGCGGGGCCTGGCTATCGGTCCACTCCTGCGGCGTCATGCCATGCTTGGCTGCGGCCTCGGCGACCTTCTCGCCGTGCTCGTCCATGCCGGTCAGGAACTTGACGTTATAGCCGGCGGAACGGCGATAGCGAGCCTGAACGTCGGCGATGATGGTGGAATAAGCCGTGCCCAGGTGCGGATCGGCGTTGACGTAGTAGATGGGCGTCGTGATAAAGAACGAAGGCTTGCTTTGATCCATGGGGTTTGTCCTCCAGAAAAACGTTGCATACAGAGGATGATTCTAGCGCAAGGGCTGGATATCCTCCATCTATTGCATATCGAGCACCATGGCATAGACATCGCGCTTGCGGCGCGAATACTTCTGAGACAGGCGCTTGGCCACCGCAGACGCGGGCTCCCCCTCCTCGAGCGCGGCGCGGATATCCTCGCGCAGGGCCTCGTCGGGATCCGCTACCGCAGCGCCAACCGGCGCGATGCCGGCCTCCTCATCCTCGCTCGGCGGCGCGATGACCAGCGCAATCTCGCCCTTTACCTCGCCGCGAGCACGCAGCTCCTCGGCAAGCTGGTCAGCGGGCCCGCGCAAGACCTCCTCGTGCAGCTTGGTGAGTTCGCGGCAGACGGCAACCTCACGCTGGGGAAAGACCTCCGCCACGGCCTCGAGCGTCGCCACGATGCGATGTGGAGACTCGTAGAAGATGAGTGCGCCGGGCACCACGGCAAGGCGCTGCAAACGGCGCACACGGTCGCCGTGCTTTCGGCCCAAAAAGCCCTCGAAGAAAAAATGCTCGCAGGGAATGCCGGACGAAACAAGCGCCGTGACGCAAGCAGAGGGCCCGGGAATAACTTCGACGGGCAAATCGGCCTCACGCGCCGCCTCGACCAGCGCCTGGCCGGGATCGGACACGCTCGGCATGCCGGCGTCCGAGGCAAAGGCGAGGGTCTCCCCCGCCAGCAGACGGTCGACCAGGCCGGCAGCGCGGCTAGCGATCACATTCTCGTCGCAACGGACAAGCGGCTTGGAAATGCCCAGGTGCATCAGCAGCTTTGACGTCACACGCGTGTCTTCGCAGCAGATGACATCGGCAGCGGCAAAGGCCTCGCCAACGCGCGGGGACAGGTCACCCAGGTTGCCGATGGGCGTGCCGACCACATAGAGTTTGCCCGTATGGGCGCTGTTTTGCGTCATATCAACCTATTCAATCATGCCGCGCTCGAGCGTACCGAGCGCCGCGCGGGCGTCCCATGCTGCAATGCGCTTCTCGGTCTTCCACGTTTGGAAGAACCAACCGGCAGCCGGCGCAAACGAAGCCAGCTGGTTGGCGATAAACACGCGCTCGTAGGCATTGCGGCCCTCGGGCGTAACCGACGAGTTGGCAAAGATTGCCGCACCCGACCATTCGCCCACCAGCACGGGGAACCCCGTCGAAATCGCCTCTTTGAGCTCGCGCTTGTTACGCGAAATCGCCGTCGTCAGCCCGCGGGGGCTCGTGATGTCGAGCGCATGCTCGTCGCGGTAATGGTACAGGTGAAGGTCCATATAGACGTTCTTGTACTTGGCGCCGCGCATAAAATGCTTCCACTCGCTGGGATACCCCGAAGACGAGAAGACGACGATCTTGTCCTCTGGCATATACGAACGGACGAGCTCATAGGCATCGCGATAGAAGTTGCGCAGGTAGTGAGCCGGAATGCCATCCGTCATGGTAAAGAGGCTCTTGCGGACGCTCATCTGCGGCGTGTCCAGCAGCTCGATGCCCAGCAGGCTCTCGGCCTCGCCGTAACGCTCGGCCAAGCGCTCGAGCACGTCGAGCGCGACATGACGGCCGTTGGTGGACGAATGCCACTCGGCAACAGCCTCCGGCGTGGTGGGCGAATCGTTGGAATCGCCCTGACCACCTGGCACTGTCGCCAGGTCGAGCAGAACACGGATGTTGTACTTGGCGGCCCACTCAATTGCGCGATCGATGTAGTCGACAACCGAGATGTAGGACGCATCGGACTCCTGCGAGCCGAAGGCATACCAGGCACCGGCAGACGCACGGCATTGAGGCCAATCTGCGCCATGCGGCGAAAATCGTCCTCGCTCACAAACGTTTCGTAATGACGGCGCATGCGCTCGTTATAGGCGGCGGTGCCCATAGCCTCCTGCAGCTCGGCCGCGTTGGATGCACCGGTCGCTGCATACAGCGACGGGGTCACCCAAGGCTCGGGAATAAACCAGCCAGAGAGATTAACGCCGAGTATCCTCTCCATCACTGCCCCCTTCGAATCATGCAGGTCGAGCCTGCATCGTATTGCATAGGAAAAGTATCGTTTTGAGTATACCCGCGCGTGCGGACAGGCGAGCGAACGGTCTGAAAAGTGGCGCAAAAGCGGGAGGAATGTCTGGGATGCGTTTTCCGCAGAGCCCTCGATAAAAGAAAAGGACCCCTTTGCAGGGGTCCTAGTCAATTCAAGGTGGCGGGGAAGGGAATCGCGTCCGCGCGCTGCGCGGACGGACCGCTGCGGCGCTTGCGCGCCTTGCGAGCTGCGCTGGCAAACGCTTACGCGTTTACTCATCTCCGCGCCCTCACGGGGTTCGATTCCGTGCAGGAGCCATATAAAAGAAAAGGACCCCTTTGCAGAGGTCCTAGTCAATTCAAGGTGGCGGGGAAGGGAATCGAACCCCTGACACGAGGATTTTCAGTCCTCTGCTCTACCAACTGAGCTACCCAGCCATTTGAGGTGTGCCTTGTTTCAAGGCTTGATTAGTATAACCAAGGACGCGTTCCGGTCAACCGAGAATTTTAAAAAAGTTTTTGAGCACAGCCTCGGTTCTATAAATCGGCACGTCAGAGGCATCAGCCGGCAGCAAGAAGTTTTTCACTCAGAGCCGCACGGGCAAACTCACTTGGCGTCATCCCCTCGGCAGCCGCCCGTCGACGAATGGCCTCCTTCATTCCCAGAGGAATCTTGACCGACAGCGTTGCCGTCCCCTCACCTGAGAGTGGGGGCCGTCCATGCACAATCCCACCAACGGTGTGTTCGCCATCCGGAAACTCTCCGCGCTCGTACGACTCGCACCACGCGTCAATCATTTCATCCGTTACAACCTGACCATTAGCGGCCGTATACGTCTTGCCCATCATCGACCCCTTCCGTCAGGTGCTTTTTGGCGTTGGGATGGATCTCGACATCCATGCATCTCCTCCCCATCTTACCCAATTTCGTATGACGAAAGTCCGCTGTCGCCAATTCTTAAGCCGGCACGCGTTGGAGAGCAGGGATCGAAACAATGATTGAAGGACGCTCTAGTACGGCCCAGGCGCCGGGGCAGGAGCACGTGCGCCAAGGACGAACGCTTTCGTAGCGCGCGAGGATATTGCCGTCGCGATCGATGAAGGCGATGTCGATGGGATAGGCCATAAAACACGTATGGACCGAAGAGCAGCGTGGAAACGCCATGACGAGCGGCAGACCGTTGGCGGCAACCGGACACCGTCCCAGCATGCCGCGCAGGCGCACGGCAAACGACTCCGCCACCACAAACTCGGCCGGCGTCCAACCCAGCCTGTTGAGCGCCCGCGCGTACGCGATGTAGGACGAGACCGCGGTCACATGACCACCCCCGGACGCCATGGATCGACCGTCACCGCGCGCTCGTGCGACAACGTTGTCGGCGCCCCCAGCGGAACGCCAGCGATGCTGAGAGAAGTCGGCCACGGCTCATAGTGCATGGTGCAGGTGTAGGTCCTAAACGTACCGGATAGGGAGAGCAGGCCACCATCCGATGCCTCCGCGCCTTGCTCGCTCGACACTTCGATCTGCAAGCCATAGCCTTCCATGGCATTCAGAATTTGAGTCTGAACCGTCGCCGAGGCATCGGCAGAGCTTTCGTCGCCCTCCCCCTCCGACGCCACGGCGTGCGCCAACACGATGTCGGGCACCACGCGGTCGAAGCGCGCGACAGCGCTGGCAAAGATCATGACGTTGTACACGATGAGTGCCAGCACCAGCAAAACGGGCGTAACCACTGCCATCTCCACCGTCGCTTGGGCGCGCTCCTCGCGCAGACGCATGCGGATACTCATTACGACCCACCGCCCAAAGCGCCAACCAGCGTGGCGACATCGACGGTGAGCGGGATGGAGCCGCCGCCGGGCAGAGGAATCTCCGCAAGCGTGAACACCGTACCGCTAATGGTGCGTTCGACTTGATATTCCAACGCCTCGCAAAGCGCCTTGGGATCGGTCACGCCCAACGGAATACTTCGTAGCTCGTCCTGCGCATTAGAAAGAGCCGTGATGTCAGACCCCGGGCTCTTGATGACATTGGCGGTGTCGGTCAGCACCGGCTTTCGCAGGCGCAAGTCGCACGGCTCCAAGCCCAGCGCCGCCACGGACGCCGAAACGGTATCGCCAAGCCACGACGCAATGGAGCCCAACGCGCCGTTGCCCCCTCCTAGGCCCTTAATCATCTCGTCCATAAGTTCGTCGGCCGAACCTTGGATGTCTCCGTATCCCACAAGCAGCCGCCCCCAAACATCCATGACGCCATCGAGTACGCCGGCAACGCCACCCGAACGTTCCTTCAATGTCGAGAAAAATCGCGAAAGCACGTTGTTTTGCGCCGTCGCCTCATCGGGCGCCAGTACCGCGGCAGAGATGGCACCGCGACTGCCAAGCTCAACCGCCGCGTTAAACGAAGAGTTAAGTTGATCGGGGCTGGTAATATCACCCGAAACTGCAAAGGCGACTACGCCGTTGCGACCAGGTGGGGCGATACGCGGACGCTCACCGGAAAGTTCTTTGATGGCGGTATCGAACGCATTGCCCGCACGGTCGGCTTCGTCCTCGGTCTGACGCTCGAGCTCGAGCTCCTTGTTGCGACAGTCGACGTAGTCCTCCAGGGCGTCTTTAAACTTGTCAAAGTGATACTCGAAGCCGTTTTCGATAGAGGTTGAAGGCGCCGCAACAGCACCAAGCGACAAAACGCCAAAATGGCATTTGCTGCATTTATCCTGTCCATCGTAATCGGCAACCGAAGCAAATCCGCTCGGCGTCCCTTTCTTATAGTTAGGGCAGGTCGTCCCGTAATGCAGATACGCCTTGTCATCGTTCACGCTAGTCGGCCACACCGCATCGGTATAGAGTTCCGTCGCCCGAACCTCATCAGAGTTGCGCGGCAGCAGCGGAATATAGGAGGAAACCCCGTCTCCGTTCTCGGTTATATGTGCCCGATCGACCTCCGCGCTCGCATAGGTATAAAACGCCTTGCGCGCCGCAGACTCTGCCTTCATCTCGACACTCGAGCCGTGGGGCTTCTCATTTGTCAGACGCCAATGGTAGTAGTCCTTCGCGCGATCAAGGGCAACTTGGGGCTCCCACGTAACGCTCGATGAGTAATGCGGATTTTGAACACCGGAGAGATCCGTTAGGCTTTTCGCACGCTCCCACATGCAAGAACAGCTGCCGACCGAGCCCTTGTCAGACCCACCACAATCCGCCAGCCAAGCACGCTCTTTAGCCTTCGCCGTGTCCTCAGAAGCCTTCCGCAGCTCCTCGGCCGCACCCTCTAAATCATCTGATGTGTCTTTAATGGTATCGGTCGAGATCTCTGATCCTTTGAGCGCAGCGAAGTCAGACTCGGATGTCCTGGGCACGGCAAGCGCCGTACCGGTATAGGTCACACTATCGGTATCCTGCGCCGACACCGCCTGCGTGGCACGCGCGGCAATCAGATACGGCAGGGCCGTCTCGATTTTCTGTAAGCCTTCCGATGCGCTTTTGGCAAACTTGTTGCGCGTTTTAATGATCTCAATCCCGGTGTCGACCATATTGCCGGCAACCGGCTCGGCACCCGGGATGAGGATGGCGACCAGGCCCGTCCCGATCGTGGCAAACCCCGCCAGCCCCAGACTCAAGATGCTCGCATCAACCACCGTGGCAGCCGTGTGATAGGACGACACTACGTTGGCACCCGCCAGCGCGCCACTATCAGCCGCCACCTGGGTATCCCCGGCACGCGACATGCTCCATATCGCCGCGGTCGACGAAAACAACAATGTGAGCACCACTAGGATGACCACGGCAGAAGAAAGCGTGGTATAGGCGCCGTCTTCGATAAACAGATCGACACCGGCTCGACCCATAAAGCCGCCTCGCTTGCGATGGCAGCTCGGACGGTGCGTCAAAACGCGTCTAGACCAGAAACGCTTAATCCCATGCAGCAATCCACGAATCATAATCTCCCTCCAGCCATTCGGGACGCGATTGATACGAGACATCGACTTTGAGCTCAACGTAGCCGCCCTCGGCGGTACCACCCATAGCCTGCGCAAACGCACCGATCACAGGCAACGGCTTGACCTCGCCGGAAACGGACACGGACGAGACGCCACCCGCACCGGCCCGGCCAAGCTCGATATCCCACGACAACGGCCCGCCGGCATGAAAGATCGAAACGTTGGGCACTGCGGCAAGTCGGCGGCGGGCGAACTCCTTAAGATCGTCGTCCTCCGCCGTCGTCGTGGTCATGAGCCGCGCGGTCTCGGCGGCGGCAGACTCCATGACCGCGCGCGTATAGAGCAGGCACACCGGTTGCAGCGCGAGAAGGATGAGTGCCAGAAACGTCGGCAGCAAAAAAGCGGCCTCGACCGTAGACTGCGCCCGGTCCTCGCGCGCGGCATCAATACAACGCGATGTCCTTGGCGGCCGCAGCGGCGTCGATAACCGACGTCGAGGCAACGCCATGGGATGCCGCCCGCTCAACCAGCGCCGCCAAGCGCCCATCGGTGCCGGCACGCCAAAGTCCCGCGATCGCCAGCACGATCGATAACAGCGCCACCGTGACGATGGCGTATTCGACCGTCGCCTGGGCAGATTCCTCACGCAGAACGCCATGCATTTCACGATCCCTCCTTTGAGTCCGTTGCCTGCGGGCTCAGGCGCACGGCGCGCAGACGACACGAAGCGTCGCCAGCATCCGCGGCAATTGTCACCATATCGACCCAGCCGCGTCCGTCGCGCACGATGGCACCCCACACGTTTCCCTTGATGTCGAGATAGCCGCTCAGAGCAAGTTGCGCCGTGGGTACCTCGCGATAGGCACGCAGCATATCCGCCGCCGCTTCGGTCATCGGTCGGTCCTCGGACCATGCAAGCCGGACCGCAATCGCGTTGCCCTCAGGCGAATCCGTCGCAATGCCAGACCGCTTGTCGAGCGTCCGCAGAAAGGTTTGCGCCGTGACAGCGACATCCGAATCGTCCGCATCTCGCATCTCATCTTTTTGAGACGCCACCGCCGAATCTGAGCCCAAATCGGAGGCGGTCCCAGGACGCTGCTGCCGCGCGGCGTTAAGCCCCCAAAGCACCGCCGCTATCGCCACGGTCAGGCAAGCAAACACCAGCAGCACCCCGACGGGGCGCTCGCCCTCTACAGGCTGTTGATGCCCTCGCTGATAGCGTTCCATAGATCTTGGACCTTGCCCTTAAATGCGACGATGGCGATAATCGCGATCACCACGAGCACGCCGACCAAGATGGCATACTCGGTGGTACCCTGTGCACTCTCCTCCTGCAATAGTTCCTTGGCGCGCTGACGAACATGTGCCGCCCGGCAAAACGCCCAGCCCTGGACCTTGCCAGCAGCGTCAGTCATCGTGTTCATGTATTCCTCCCTACATCATCCCGCCTGCCCCCAGCAGCGGGCCCAATATGGACAGAAGCAACGCCGGCAAGATGAGCGTGCCGGTGGGAATCAGCAGCTTGACGGGTGCACGCTCGATCTCGCGCTCGACCGCGGCGCGATGAGCCGCACGGATCTCGCGACTTTGAGCGGCCAGCGTCTCGGCAAGTGGGGCACCCAGGGCGAGCGCCTGCCCCACCGTGATGGCAAAGGTCTCGAGCGCTCGCACGTCCAGGTCGCGCGCGGCGGCCAACAACTCGTCCTCACGCGTGCCCACGCCCACCTGCCACGCCATGCAGGCGCGCTCAAGGCGAAGAGCCAGCACTGACCGGCGGTTGGCGCAGAAAATCTCAAGCGCCGCATCAAACGAAAGACCGGCCGAAAGACCCAAGCGCACAACATCGATCATCTCGGACACTTCGCCGAGCGACACTCGCGCCGGGCCGCCCGCTCCAACCGCGCCCTTCACTCGCGCGGTCAGAGCATCGACCACCGAGCGACCCGCGGCAGCGACCAGCACCGCCTCGCGCTTGCAGGCCCCTGCGATCTTGCGTGCATCCGCCCGATCCAAACCCGTCGCGACAAATACACTCAGGGCGCACAGGCAAGCCGCAACTGCAACCGGGGCGCTCATAGCTCCACCCGCATAATGCGCCGGATAACCACCAGGCAACGGCGTTGAGGGCAAGACCCAGCACCACAGCGCCCGCGCCGGCAGGTGTCGCAAGACCGCGACGAAAATCTGCCGAAAGCAGCGCCAACACCGCGCACATGCCCGCCGGCATCGCCGCGACCATATGCGCAGACATGCGAGCCTGCGACGTCTTAACATCCAGGCGGCGCTTGAGCTCAATGCGCTCCCCCACCATGCTCGACGCCTCGGACAGTAAGTCGGCAAGCGGAGCGCCGGTGCGCTGAGACACCTTAAGCGCCAAGGTCACAAGCGAAAGACCGGGGGCGTCGATACGCACGAGCAAGTCATCGAGCGCGTCGGTCGCCGAGATGCCGCAATCGATCGCCGCCGCCACCCGCAAAAACTCGGTATGCACTGGCTCTTGCGCATGAGCGCCCACAAAGCGCATGCCCTGGGCCAGCGAATGTCCCGAGGCAAGCGACATGGAAAGTGCGGTAAACGCCTCGGGCATTGCCTCTTCTGCATCGTGTTGCTCGCGCCGGCTCTCAAAGCCATCCCGAGCGGCACCAACGGCAAACGGAGCAACAAGTCCCAAGGCAAATCCGAGGGGCGATAACGACACCATCGTTAGTAAAACGCAGCAGACACCGCTCGATAGCAGCAGAAACGCCAAACGTCCCGAAGCATCTTCGATCACGAGGCCAAGGCGATGCGCCGGAGCCAGCGATGCCCACGAACGGGCGATCTTTTTCAGCAGATCGTTTTCCACCAGCTCACGCGGCAGCTTCTCTGCCACCGTCTCGAGCGCCTGACGTGCCAGCTCCGCCGGCGGTACCTGCGGCACACGAGGTTCCGCCCCGCACGCCGTCGCGACAGAAAGCCCTGCCAAGCCCCCTACGACGAGGGGCACAGTGATCTCCATTCGTCCACCTCCTCTTGTGTGAGCGTCCCCGACCGCAGGCCTTCTGCGATAAACGGCGGCTCGCGGTCAAGCGTCCAGGTGCGCTCGGCGGCATCGAACGTCACATAGCGCTCGAGCTCTACGCCGCCCGATGCGGCGCGTCGCACCCCCGAATACGAGGAGACGAAGCGCCTGCCATCGGCGTGGCGCTCGGACATCACGATACCGTCGAGTGCCATGGCAATCTGCTCCTCGATGAGCTCGCTCGGCAGATCGATGCCATAACGTGCAAGCAACGTCAGACGCACCACGGTCTCCTGTTCTGAACCCGCATGAAGCGTGGTAAGCGACCCGTCGTGGCCCGTGTTCATGGCCTGCAACATGTCGCAGCACTCGGCACCGCGCACCTCGCCCACCACGATGCGGTCGGGGCGCATGCGCAGGGCATTAGTCACCAGGTCGCGGATCGTCACCGCGCCCTCGCCCTCAATTGAAGCCTCGCGCGCCTCTAGGCGCACCACGTGCGGATGATGCGCAAACTTGAGCTCGGCAGAGTCCTCGATCGTCACGATGCGCTCGCCGGTGGAAATCTCACATGACAACGCGTTGAGCAGGGTGGTCTTACCAGATCCCGTGCCTCCCGCAACCGCCAGGTCCTGTCGCAGCGACACCGCACACGACAGCAGCTGCGCATACCAAAGCGGCAGCGATCCCAACCCCACGAGCTCGTCCAGCGAGCAGATACGGTCCGAGAACTTTCGGATGGTGAGAATCGGTCCGTCAATCGCCACAGGCGGAATCACCGCGTTGACGCGATAGCCCGTTTTGAGGCGGGCGTTGACGATGGGGCTGCGCTCGTCGATACGGCGGCCAAGTGGCGAGATAATGCGGTCGATAAGCACACGGATCTGCTCATCATCCTCAAACGCATGCTCGATGGGGTACAAGACGCCGCCGCGTTCAAAGAAAGCCGAGCGGCAGCCGTTGATCATGATCTCGGTAACGGTGTCGTCCTCGATGAGCGGCTGCAACGGCCCCAAGCCCACCACGTCATCCAAAATCTCGTCGATGATGGTCTCGCGCTCGGGCGTCGCGAGATCGGTCGGCTCCTCAACATTGAGCGCCGCCTCCACCGCAGGACGCAATTCCGAGCGGGCAAGTGCCGGGTCGATATAGGCGCTGATACGCGCCACTTCGTCGTAACCCATGCGGTCCATCACGGCGCGCTTGGTGCGTCGTTTCACGGCGCGGCGACGCCCCACATCTACAGGCGCTGCCGCCGCCGCAGCGCCGGCAGCCTTAATCCTCGTTTGCAGGCTCATCGCTGATCACCCTCGCGCGACCAGGGAAGGCGGATACGTGGGCGTTCGGTGCGCGTTGCACGGTCGGCGACCATATCGCTCCAAGGGCCGACGGCGCACCCCAGTTCCACGAGCATCTCGCGCGTGGCCTCGCGCACGCTAGTCGCAAAAGCGCTGGTCTGCCCCACTGCCTCGTCAGCGCGCCCAAACGCCATGAGCGCGGCGAGATCCTGCCCGCCATCGGCGATACGAATCTTGGAGCTTAACGCACAGGCAATCTCAAAGCGCATGGCGACGTCCTCGTCTGCCCCGCGCGCACCGAACCGGTTGAACACGGCGCTCATGCGCGTGCGCGGCACACCTACTCGACCTGCCAGTTCAATGACGCGCGATGCCGATGCCGCGGACGACACCGCCGCATCGCCAACGACCAGGCAACGGTCGCTCGCCGCCACCGCAGCCGCCACGGCGTCGCCCCAAAAGACCGAGGTATCGATAAAGACCACGTCGGATTCGCGACGCAGAACATCAAGCAGTAGCTCCACCGGACGTGCCATGAGCTCGGCTTGCTCGGGCGCCGCGACGGGACCCCAGAGCGTAACGCCCGGCGCCACGCGCATCGAAGCGGCTACGATATCCGGCTCGGTGAGCATGCCCGCCGCCGACGGCTCGATAAGTACCGCCATATCGCACGGAGCATCGACGCCTAACAAGTCGTAAAGGTTTCCAAACATCAGGTCCAGGTCGAGCACGGCGGCACGCAAGCCCAACAGCGACGATGTGTGTGCCATGGTGGCAACGATCGTCGACTTGCCGCAACCGCCCGAACCCGAAATAGCGCAGATGACTGGAACTCGATGCGGCGGAGCGGTAGCGTCTGCCGGCGGCATCGGAGGCGGCGGGGCGGGCGTCGGTGACAGCGTCCCCGTCTCCCCCGCCGCAACCACGTGCTGCGTCCAAGCCGGCATGGCTGCTTGTTCGGTCTGCGAGGCAGGCTCGTTCTGCGCAATCTGCTCATGCTGCATCAGCGACAACTCGCCGCACCCGGCAAGGCCCTCAACTTCGTCGAGTTCATCCGCCAGATTCACGCCGTGCACGTATCCCATATCTACTGCCGGGGAGTCGCCAGCATGCTGCGCCGGCCCTCCAGCGTCATCGTATACAAGGGGGTTCCGGGGGCGCCGACCATGCTCGGCTTCCGCTTTTCCATAATCATCAACACGCGGGCCTCTTGTAGCGCGAGGCGCCCCGGGTTCCCTATCAACAAAAGCATCGGGCTCAATCGTCATGCGCCGATCGGAATCAACCGCTCCCTCGCCCGCGCGCCCGTTGCCGCATATACTGTGTGCAGCGATGACCTCGGTCGCCCCCGCGCGAAACAGCCCCTCGATATCCGACGGATCGAGCGCTTCTATCAACACGACCACGCGACTCACGCGGCCTTCGGCCGTCAGGCGCGCAACAGTCTTGCGCACATCTTCGGTATCAAACAGAGACGCCGCGATGATGGCAGCCCCGCGGCGCGACGGAAACGCCCGCGCCATGGAAACCAGCCCGTCCAGGTCACCCACGCGAAGCACCTGTGCACCCGCATCACGGCCCTCGACTTCCCGCTGCAACAGCCCGTAATCGCCGCACGCGCAGCACGCAAGCCAGATCGCCTTCATCACTCGTCGCCTCCGCTCTTTTTGCCGCGCGCCGTGGCGGGAATCGTCAAGCTGACCGTTCCCTTGCCCGAGGCTCCCAGCAGTTCCTTGACGTCTTCGGGGTCAGCCGCCAGCGTCACCCATTCGATCTTGCCCTCGCGCGTGGCACCGGAATCCTCACTGGTATCGATCACGTGCGCGCCGCACAGCCGATCGGTCACGCCGTCCTTTTGCACGTACACGTCCACGTAGCTGCCCACGCCCGTGGCACCGCCGACCGAGTGCTCGGCATCGACCGCCACCGAAACGGCAACCTTGCCCTTAGGCACCTCGAGCTTGCGGCTCTCGGCCTTGGTGTAGACATTGCAGATCACGGCGTTTTTGGGAATACGCGAAGTCGTCACGTCGCCGCGCACCTGGCGCAGCTCGGTCGCCGCGTCACGCGGCAGCAGACTCGTCAGCCATTCCTGGGTTATGACATTGGTCTCATCGAGGGTCTCGCCCACATCGATATCGCGCGCCGCGACGCATACCTCGACGCGATCGCCACCGTACTTGGCAAGGTCTCAGCCTGGACCTGTTCGGCTTGCGAGCGGATCGACGAGCCGTAAACCATGCAAAGCAGAGCAGCGAGCACGCCCGCGACCAGACTGATGGCGATGCGCTTGCTCTTGTTCACGGCCGCTCCTCTCATGGCAGTGCCGGGCGAATGCCCGTACCACCATTGTCTGGGCGGTCAGAGTGCAAAGCGGCACAATCGTGATCTTGGTTTTCGATGTCAAACCAATCGTTGACCAAAAACTGACCAGCCCGTCAAGCTCGTGGCAAGGTTTTGGTCAGCACGTCAGCAAACTGCATGTTTCGAGGCTTTTCCACAGCAAAAAAGCCGTCTCCCGAACAGTTGGGAGACGGCTGTCATAGGAAAAATCAATTACAGATGGACATCGGGATCGAGCATTTGAGCACTCACGCGCATGGATGACGCCAGGTTTTGGAACGTTTCCAGACGCAGGCTGTCAATCTGCCCGGCGTCCTCGGCCTCGCGAACGGCGCAACCCGGCTCATGGGTGTGCGTGCAATCGCCAAACCGGCACGCGCGCGATGCCTCGACAATCTCGGGAAGCGCGCGCCAGACCCGCTCGTGACCCACGAGCGGCAACTGCGCAGACCCGGGGCATCGGCGATCACGCCGGCGTCGCCCGGCAGCGCCACCATCACGCGCGCGACGGTAGTGTGACGGCCCTGGTCGTCGCGTTCGCGCACACCGCCGGTCGCCAACGTATCGTGGCCCAGCAGTGCATTGAGCAGCGTCGACTTGCCGGCACCCGACTCGCCCAGAATCATGGCGCAGCTCCCGGCAGGCACGCAGGCACGGACCTCGTCCAGGCCGCGGCCCTCGGCAGAGGACGTCACGATCACGCGCACGTTCGGACCCACCAGGCGGCGCACGCGGTCCAGATCGCGCTCGAGCTCCCCGGCATCGCAGCGGTCCTGATCGCGCTCGAGCTCCCCGGCATCGCAGCGGTCAGCCTTGGTGAGCACCACCACCGGCTCGGCATCGCAGTCGAGCGCCAACACCAGCGAGCGCGCCACACGGTCGAGCAGCACCTCGCCGGCACCGAGCGCCTGCACGATTAGCACGCTATCCACGTTGGAGCAGAGCACCTGGCGCTCTCCGCGGGCACGGCCGCGCCAACGCTCAAAGCTCGTACGGCGCGGCAGTACGCATTCAATCACGCCCATATCGTGCCCGGGAGCGCGGCGCACCGCCACACGATCGCCCACGGCAGGCAGCAGGACCTCGTCCCCACCGCGCGACTTGGCAAATCCCACGGCATGCTCGGCGCGGAAGGTATCGTCGGCAGTCGCCACCAGCGGAAACCCACGATCCAAGCGCACCACGGCGCCAAGCTGCATCTGCTCGGGCTCCTCGGCATACGCGCAGAAATCATCAAAGGCAGCCTGCTGGCTTCATCGACCGGCAGGTCATCAAACGCCGGAACATCCTGCAGCGCGTCAAGCCCCGGTACACTCGCCAGCAACTCCTCAGCAGATGCAGGGGGTTCGGTCGCGAGCTTCCGACGACGATCACGCTTAGCCCGCGCCCCCGTCGTCTTTTTCTTCGCCTTAGCCTTAGCCTTAGCCACAAACGCCTCCCAGCACCAAAAATCACAACTGAGCAGGTATTTTAAATCAAAAAGAGCTGGCCGGGCAAAGCCCGACCAGCTCACAAACTTTCCCTCAGCCAATGGTCCCGAGAGGTTATCCGAGGCCCGCCCGCCGGGAGGGGTTTCTTCCGAGCGATCCCGCAGCGCGAAGCGCGAGGACCAGCGAGGAAGAAACCCCTCAGCGGTCGGGCCGGTGGGAAGGATGGCCTTTCGACTTACTCCTTCTCGACCGCGCGCATGATCGCCTTGTAGATCTCCATCAGCGGGATGATCAGGAAGGCCAGGCCCAGGGCAGCGACAACGCCCTTGAGCTCAAGCGTCACGGGGCCAAAGAACATCTCGGCAAGCGTCGGCTGCACGGTCACGATCACCGTCAGCACCAGTGCCAGCGCGGCGGAAGCCACAGCCACTTGTTCTGCTTCTTCATGGTGAACAGCGACGCACGACGGCTGCGCATATTGAAGCAGTGGAAAATCTCGACCATGTTGAGCGTGATGAACGCCATCATCACGCCTTCCTCGTCGGCATTGCCGGCGATCATATCGGCGATGTGGATGTAGCCCATGTCAAAGTACACGCCCACAAAGAAGCTCGCCAGCACCAGCGCGGTGATGATTAGGCCCTGGACCACGCAGTCCAGACCCATATGTCCGGCAAAGACACCGTCCTTGGCGTTGCGCGGCTTGCGCTTCATGATGTCGCCCTCGGCATCCTCCATGCCCAGCGCAAGCGCGGGGAAGCAGTCGGTGACCAGGTTCACCCACAGCAGCTGCACCGGCTGGAAGATGGTAAAGCCGATGAGCGTGGCGATAAACACCGAGAACACCTCGGCAAGGTTGGCCGAAAGCAGGAACTGGATGACCTTGCGGATGTTGTCGTAGATGCGACGACCCTCTTCGCAGGCGCCGATGATGGTAGCGAAGTTGTCATCGGCAAGTACCATGTCGGCGACGTTCTTGGTGACGTCGGTACCGGTGATGCCCATACCAACGCCAATGTCGGCGCGCTTGATGGACGGGGCGTCGTTGACGCCATCGCCCGTCATGGCCACGATCTGGTCGCGCGACTTCCAAGCCTCGACGATGCGTGTCTTGTGCTCGGGCTGGACGCGGGCGTACACGCCGTAGTCCTCGATGTGCGCGTCGAGTTCCTCGTCGCTCATGCGATCGAGGTCGGCACCGGTGATGGCCTGGCTGCGATCGGCGACGATGCCCAGCTGCTTGGCGATGGCCACGGCGGTGTCGATGTGGTCGCCCGTGATCATGACGGTGCGGATACCGGCGTCGTGCGCCTCGTGGATAGCGTCGGCCACCTCGGGACGGACCGGGTCGATCATGCCGGACAGGCCACAGAAGACCAGGTCATGCTCGAGCGCAGCGGGGCTGCAGTCGTCGGGAACCTCGGTGTAGGTGCGGCTTGCCAGCGCCAGTACGCGCAGGGCCTCGTCGGCCATGGCCTTGTTGGCCGCCACGAGCTCGGCGCGGCGCTCCTCGGTCAGGGGGACGACCTTATCGCCCTCGTAGATATGGGTGCACAGGCCGATCACCACGTCGGGCGCACCCTTGGTGTACTGCTCGTACTCGCCATCCAGGGTCTCGACGACCACGGACATCATCTTGCGGCCCGAGTCAAACGGGGCCTCGCCCACGCGCGGATGCTCGGCAGTCAGGCCAGTGAGGCCCGCCTTGCCGGCGTCGTTGACGAGCGCGCACTCAGTCGGCTCGCCCACGGCCTCGCCCAGCTCCTCGTCCCACTGAGCATCGGAGCACAGCGCCATGCCGGCCAGGAACTTCTCCTTGGGCGCAGCGAGCTCGTGCTTGACGACGGTCATCTTGTTCTGGGTAAGGGTACCGGTCTTGTCGGAGCAGATGGTCTGCGTGCAGCCAAGGGTCTCGACGGCAGAGAGCTTGCGGATAATCGCCTGGCGCTTGGCCATCTTGGTCACGCCGAGCGAAAGGACGATGGTCACGACGGCGACCAGGCCCTCGGGAATGGCGGCGACGGCAAGCGAGACGGCGACCATAAAGGTGTCGAGCAGGGCAGTCGGGTCGGTGAGGACATTGCCCACGCCGTGGCGGAGGATGTCAACGCCAAAGATCACGACGCAGATGACGATCACCATAATGGTAAGGATGCGGCTGAGCTCGGCGAGCTTCACCTGCAACGGCGTGAGCTCCTCCTTGGCCTCGGCCAGGGCGCCGGCGATCTTACCCATCTCGGTGTTCATGCCGGTGCCGACCACGACGGCGCGGCCACGGCCGTATACCACGGTGGAACCCATGTAGCACATGTTCTTGCGGTCGCCGAGCGGCACGTCATCGGTGCCCGCGGCAAGCTCGATCACGTTGGCGTGCTTCTCTACGGGCACGGACTCGCCGGTGAGCGCGGCCTCTTCGATCTTCATCGTGGCGCTCTCGAGCACGCGGCAGTCGGCCGGGACGGAGTCGCCCGCCTCGAGCATGATCACGTCGCCGGGCACGAGCTCGGCGCTCGGCAGGTGCACGAGCTTGCCGTCGCGCAGCACCTTGGACTGCGCCGCACTCATCTCCTGCAGGGCCTCGAGGGCCTCCTCGCTCTTGGCTTCCTGGACCACGCCCAGCACCGAGTTGACGATAACGACGAACATGATGATGGCAACATCGGCAAAGTCGGGCTCGCCCTTGACCATGCCCGTGAGCGCACTGATGACGGCGGCAACGATCAGCATGATGACCATGGGGTCGGCCATCTGCTCAAAGAAACGCTTCCACAGCGGCGTCTTCTCGGCTTCCTCGAGCTTGTTAGGGCCTGTCTTGGCAAGGCGCGAAGACGCCTCGTCGTTGCTCAGGCCGAGGTTCTCATCGACACCTTGGTCGCTGAGCACCTCCGCCGCGGCGGACAGGTATTCCTTTTGCATATAGAGTCCCCTCCTGGGATTCGGGCCACTCAGCAGATTGATGCCCGATCATAATTCCCAGGAGAAGGGCAAGGGCTCATCAAGGCTGCCGTGCTGAGCGGCAGTTGATAGTGGAGCTATGGTACCCCAAAGCGACGCGTCTAGCCAAAACAATCGGTTTGGAAATATGGTCCGCACGCAACGGTGCAGACCGTGTGATGCTCAACATTGGTAAAACGTTTTTTCTTCGGCACATCGCCAAACTGACATATCGCCCAGATAGCAGCGGTTGGAGTGGTTGGTAAAGATTTTCCATATACCGTTTTTCCCGCAAAAAATGAACTTCCATTTCGGCATACGGTCGATTTTTTGGGGTATTCGGTCGGCATTTCGTTATAATCATCTCGGTTTTATTTCTTATGGTTTATCTATCAGCGCAAGACGATGTCAGATGGAGGTCTGAATGTACAAGCGCACTAAGATTGTATGCACCATGGGTCCCGCGTGCGATAGCGACGAGACCATCCGCGAGATGATCAAGGCGGGCATGAACGTCGCCCGTTTTAACTTCTCGCACGGCTCCTACGACGAGCACCACGGTCGCATCGAGCGCGTCCGCCGTATTTCCAAGGAGCTCGGTCTGCCTGTCGGCATCCTGCTCGACACCAAGGGCCCCGAGGTCCGCACCGGCCTTCTGGTCGACGGCAAGAAGGTTGCCGTCAAGACCGGCGATAAGATCGTCGTCACCGCTCAGCCCACGTCCGAGGATTTCCACGGCACCGCTGAGCACATCTCCCTCGACTACCTGGCTCTGCCTTCCGAGGTCGAGAAGGGCTCCCTCATCCTGATCGATGACGGCCTGGTTGCCCTCGAGGTCGAGTCCGTCAGCGGCCAGGACATGACCTGCGTCGTTAAGAACGACGGCCTGATCGGCGAGCGCAAGGGCGTCAACATGCCCAACGTCAACATCTCGCTGCCCGCCATCACCGAGCGCGATCGTCAGGACATCCTCTTTGGCCTGACCGAGAACATCGACTACATCGCCGCTTCCTTCATCCGTGACGGCGAGTCCGTCCGCGGCATCCGCAAGCTTTGCCGCGAGAACGGCGGCGAGCACGTGACGATCTTCCCGAAGATCGAGTGCGCCCTGGGCGTCGAGAACTTCGACGAGATCCTCGAGGCTTCCGACGGCATCATGGTCGCCCGTGGCGACCTGGGTATCGAGATCAAGCCCGAGCTCGTTCCGCACATCCAGAAGGAGATCATCGCCAAGTGCAACGCGGCCTACAAGCCCGTTATCACCGCTACGCAGATGCTCGACTCCATGCAGCAGAACCCGCGCCCGACGCGCGCCGAGGTTGCCGACGTTGCTAACGCCATCTACGACGGCACCGACGCCGTTATGCTCTCTGGCGAGTCCGCTGCCGGTAAGTACCCGGTCGAGGCCGTTAAGATGCAGGCCAGCATTGCTCTCGAGACCGAGAAGTACCTCCCGGCCCACGCTCCGCTCGAGGTTCCGGCCGACGCTCACGGCACCCGCGTCGTCAACAACGTTGTGGGTATGTCCGCTGTGAACATGGCCACCACCGTTGGCGCCAAGTGCATCACCGTGCCGACGACCACCGGTCGTACCGCACGCCTGATCTCGCACTTCCGTCCCAACATGCCGATCTGCGCGTTCTCCCGCCACGAGTGGGCCGTCCAGCAGATGATCATGTACTGGGGCGTTATCCCGCACCAGGCCGAGATTACCCAGGGTACCGTCAACGGCACGATCGTCAAGGCGATCGAGACCGCTAAGGAGCTCGGCTACGTCGAGGCTGGCGATTTGACCGTCGCTACCGCCGGCGATCCCCGCATGAGCGTCCAGCTCGAGGACAAGGTCTCCTCGACCAACGTCGCTTACGTCGCTCAGGTGCGTTAAGTCGTACTTGCAAGCATGTTTGCATTGCAAAGGGCCCGGAAGGCTTCGCCTTCCGGGCCCTTTTTCTGTGTCAATGCCGGCACACGGCAAAACACGCACCCATTTCTTTACCAAAAGCGCGAAATCCACCTTTCGAGGCCCAAAAATAAAGTCCCAAGCGCTAAAAGTGTTCGCCCGATGGCGAAACCACACCTTACCCGACGCTGCTAAATCGTTTTAGCAAGAGCCAGATCGACCGCGTTTTCGGAAGTATGCGGCAAATTCTGAGACCTCCGAGCACACCCCGTTTTTTCGCAACAAAATGCCTGATAAACTGGCCTCAAAAGCCAGGTCTGCTCACAGGGTTCAGATTTTGCCGCATACTTCCGAATTGACGCTGGCATCGCACGGTCCAAAAGCACATTTCGACCAGGAGGATATCATGGACCTGACGCTATGCGGTCAATCCGCTTTTTACTATCACTGTATCCCGCCGCAGGTATTAGGCTTTACCCCGCCATTAGCCTTGGCAATATGGATCGCAGATGTTGCGGCCTCGGAAGTCATGCAGTTGTAAAAGACCTACTTCACGCACCGCTTCACAGGTTTGTATTCACTCGAGCACAATCCGGGTCGCGAAGCCTGTTTAAATCGCACCTCCTGACCCAAGAGCCGCCTCCCGGGTCGTTTAGGCAAACTGAACATGGATTTGATGTCACGTCGCCCGAGTTTACGCTGCTCAGCCTTGCTACGCAGGTCTCACGCAACCAGCTACTCATGGCTTGCTACGAGATGTGCGGCTCCTTTGCAGTGTTTAAGCCCTGCGAGCGAACGCAACAACATCTTGATGAAGCTATTTCGCTTAAGCTCATTCCACCCAACTGCTGCTGGGAGCGTGTTGTCGACACCAAGGGCAATGACACCAATTTGTGGAAGCGCCCGCCGCTCCTCAGCGCGGCGGATATCGCCGCGTTCGCCAAGCAGGCTGCAGGCCTGCGCGGCGTTAAACAACTGCGCTGGGCGGCCGAGCACATGACGGGGCAGACCGCCTCGCCCTTCGAAGTACAGGCCTCTATGCTTGTCTCGCTCCCCCGCAACGAGGGCGGCATGGGCATCAACATCGCAAACAACGTGCGCATCCCACTCAGCGACGCCGCGCGCTCACTGTATGACAAAACCTGCTGCTACGCCGATATCCTCATAGAGAGCAACACCGACAGCATGGGCGTCATCTTGGAATGCCAAGGCCGCTCCGCCCACGATGGCGAAGCCGCAAGTCTCTCCGATGCCGAGCGCACCACCGCCCTCACAAGCATGGGCTATGACGTTATCCAGATAACCTATGAGCAAATCAAAGACACGAAGAGCTTTAACAACATCGCCGAACTCATCCATAAAAAGGCAGGGCTCCCCTACATCCCAAAGACCGATCAGAAACGCACCACCGAAGATGCCCTGCGGCGGGAGCTATTGGTCGATTGGGATGAGCTGTTCGCCGTCAAGCCGGCCGGCTAGCAGCTAGCGATCAGGGGGACTGCGGGAACGTCAGAAGCAGCAACGCGAGCCGCAAATCCCGCCTCGGTCAGCTCGATGACCTCGGTAAACGTTGCATCGAAAAACTCCTCGGTTAGCAGGCGATACGGCGGATGATCGGGCTCGCCGGGGTTTTCGCGTACAATCTCGTGCATGACGCCGATAGTCTTGAGCACATATTCTTTATGGATGGGATACTGCCCAAAACGCGTCGCAGCGGTATAGAGGCGATCGGTCGCACGCGGAATGGAAACGATGCCCAGCGTCTTGCCAAACCAGTCAAAATCGCCCTGCTTTTTAATGCGGAATTCCTCGCACGGCTTGCCGCCGTGTGCTTCCAGATACTGGTTCACACGCGTGTTCCATACCGTGTCGGCCACCAGATGCGACCAGACGCCCAGCGTTAAATCGAGCAGCGACTGCGCCACATCTTCGGACGCAAGCGAGAACTCACAGGCGCCGGGACCGACAACCGGCTCGGCATCCCTGTAGCGCTGAGGATAGTGCACGCGGTTCAGTCGCTCGCGCTCCTCGACAATCGAGGTAGCCTCAGCAGGTTCGCCCGCGGGTGCGCCTTTAAGCAGCGGCGTCACATAGGTATCCCAGAACTCGTGCTCGCGTGGTTTGGGGATAGGCTCGGGCTTAGCAAAGTGCGTGATGCGGTACGGGATGGGATCGGCAATGCCGGGAACCATGTAGCCCACAAAGATGTCCGGAACCACGCAGCCAAACAAAAAGGCATTGCGGTCGCGCACGCTATCGGCAAGCACGCTAGCACGTGTCAGCAAGCGCTCCGTTTGAGCGATATGAATGTTCCAGCTTGGCATAGCAACCCCCATAAAAAACCTGGATAACTATACCATCACGGCAAAGCCGCGCGGGCGGCTACGCATCCTCTACGCAGCAACTATTCCGCAGCACCGCTCTCGGTTCCACACGACGGCGAAGGCGCCTCGACCACATGGTGATATCGATCGATATAGATGGCGCGGGCACCCAGGCGCCGCACCAAATCTTGATGATGCGTGCTCATCAAGACCGTCTTGCCGGCAGCAACATAGGCCAGTAGAAAGTTGACCACGATGTCGCATGAATCCTCGTCGAGCCCATTGGTAGGCTCGTCGAGGACCAAGATATCCGGGTTCATCGACACGACGGCAGCCAGCGCCACGCGCTTCTTTTGACCGCCCGAGAGCTGATAGGGCGAGGCATCGACCAGGTCGGCAACTTGAAACAGTTCCATGGCATCGCATACGCGGCGCTCGAGCTCGTCTGCCGGCAGCCCCATCTGCGCGGGGCCAAAAGCAACTTCCTCGCCCACCGTAGCGCAGAACAGCTGGGCGTCGGCATTCTGGAACACAAAGCCCACGCGCTGATGAAAACGCTGAGCGGCTGCGGAATCCTTGAGATATGCCGCATCGATCACGTGCCCGTCAAACAGGTACGCACCCGCGTCCGCTAGTTCAAGACCGTTGATAAGGCGCATAATCGTCGTCTTACCGCAGCCGTTGGGACCGAGTAGGGCAACGAGTTCACCACGATCGACCTGCAGCGACACACCATCGACAACCGTATGCCCCGCATAGGAGAACAGCACGTCGCGAAACTCGATGAGCGGCACGCTCTTGGCGCCAGTAGCACCGCTCGCGCCCATCACGCCATTCGTATCGTTTGCCAAAACGTCGCCCTTCCCTATCCACATCGACGGCTCGGCCGCCCGCGCTACAGCACCGCGCACAACACGGCGAGCAGCACCACGACGACCGCATAGACCGCATCGCGCCAGCCAAAGCCGCTCCGCGCGGGAGTCGGATACGCACCGGCAAAGCCACGGCAAAGCATAGCCTCGTCCATCGCGCGGCTGCATTCCATCGCCTTGATAAAGGTCATGCCCATGATACCCGCGATCGAATCGGTACGCGAAAAACCCGCAGGCGCACGACCCACACTGCGCAGCATGACCGATTCGGTCAGATCGTGCGCCGTGCGTCCCAGCACCTCGATGTGCTTGAGCGCCATATCAAACGTAAAGATGACCTCGTCGGGCAGCTGTAGCGTCTTGAGCGCCGCCGACATGCGGCTCCAGGTAAGCGTCCATGAAACGCCCAGCACCAGCGACACATTAATGAAGGTCTTGAGCGCGATCTTGAGCATGGCGCCCGTGGCAGACGCGCCCAGCAGCAGGGCAGGCAGCGCCAGAACCACCGCAAGCCCCGTGGCGCCGAGCGCCGGTACAAAGGTCGCACGCAGCCCGCGTACGGGGCGCACGGCAACGAGCACCAGCGCGATAGCCGCCATCAACATGAGGTACAGCGGGCTCTGTGTCAGACACACGCACAGGACGCAGACGAACATCCCCACCAGGCGTACCGGAGCCGAAACGCAAGAAAGGGCGCGGTCGATCATCGACCCGCCCTCGTGCGCGCCTCCACCCAGGCGAACCCGCTCAAGCAGACTCGCCAGGTGCAGGACGTTCTTTTGCATCACACGATGCCGAGCCCCCGCGGGCTCGTAACGCTGCTCGACCGCAAGCCAGCTAGGCAGCTCGGCTATTGCCATGAGCACCGCTTTCCTTGACCGTCAGCGAGACCAGGCGGAATGCGATGGTGAGCACCGCCACGCCAATCACGCCCGAAAGAATATACATCGCAGCCTGGCCGGCAAAGCCAAGGCCCTGCTCCTCGGAATAGGCCTGCAGATAATCGCCTGTGGGCAGGGCATCGGCAAAGGTCGGGGTATCGAGGCCGACCGAAGCCTGCAGGCTGTCGTCGCCAGCCTCCTGAACGGCGGTCGCGGCGCCCTCGGCGTCCCACTCGCCCCAGGCGTCACCCGTGGCCAGCAGACCCAGCGGCGTGGCTACAACAAGCACGGCGACCAGGATGAGCGTGGGAATCAGGGAAGTCTTCTTGGCAGCAGCGCCCTCGGCAGCAAGCTGGCCATCGACGGCCTCGGGCCCGACGATAATGCTCGGCGCCGTCTTCTTAATGAAACCGTAGATGGCGGCCGTCGCCACGCCCTCGATCACGCCGGCAACCAGCATATGCGGGATCAACATGGCCGGAATAGCCACGGACAGCGGGAAGGGGCAGTACAGCGGAGCGCCCGAAGCGTTGGTAAAGAGCATCGGCTGAATACCAAACTCGATTGCCGCGCACAGGGCCGCCAGGCACAGGCCGACCCAACCGCTCACGATGGCAGAAACCGAGGTGCCCCAGCTCTTGTCGTGCAGACGGCTGTTGAGCGCACGGAACACGATAGCAGCGACAAACGGCAGCACAAAGGCCATGTTAAAGCAGTTGGCGCCAAACGACAGAACGCCGCCGTCGCCAAACAGCAGCGCCTGCAGCGCCAGCGCGACCGAAACCGCGATAGCCGCGGCCTCGGGACCCAGCAGCAGTGCGATGAGTGCGCCGCCGACGGCGTGGCCTGTGGTGCCGCCGGGCAGCGGAACGTTGAACATCATGAGCAAGAAGGAGAACGCAGCGCAGATACCCAGAAAGGCCATATGCTCGCGATCGAGCGTGGCGCGCACCTTTTTGATGCAGTGAACCCATACGGGCACCATCGCAACCGCCATGACGGCATCGGTCTGCGGGGACAGATAATTATCTGGAATGTGCATATACGCCTCCCGGTTGTCGGCGCACAGAATTGCAACGCCGCTTGAACCATTTCATCAGTGTTACGAGCTAGATGATTCGTAACACGCCGCAGGCTATGATAGCAAAACGGCGCGCCGCCACAAAAGCAGCACGCCGTTATGTAATGCGCGTGTCATATATGCAGGCTCAGCGATGCGTTATACCGAGCATAGCAGTCACGCAGGATCGGCAGCAGCCACCGCTGACCTATACCCATCGCAAGCCCTAGCCGCGGACCTCGCCGTTTACGCCTTTGCATACCTTGGTGACGATCTTTTGGTGCGCCTTCTCGACCTCTTCGCTGGTAAGCGTATGATCGTCGGAGCGATATGTAAGCGCAAAGGCCATGGACTTCTTGCCCTTGCCGATACGAACCGGATCGCGGTAGACATCGAACAGGCGCACGCCCTCGAGCAGCTTGCCGCCGGCGCTGGTAATACGGCGCTCAAGATCCTCGCAGGTCACGGCATTGTCGACCACAATGGCAAGGTCGTGCTCAACGGCCGGGTACTGCGAGAACTCGCGGTAGTTCTCCTGGTTGCGGGCGCCCTTGATCAGCTTGTCCAGGTCAAGCTCAAAGGCAACGACAACCTCGTCGATGCCGCAGGCTCGCGCGCCTCGGGGTGGATCTCGCCGACCCAACCCAGCACGGTGCCGCCGGACAGAACCTCGGCCGCACGACCCGGCTGCAAAAAGGCATAGCCCTCGCCCTCGACGGGACGGAAGCGAACCTTCTCGATGCGCAGCTGGGCGAGCAGCTCCTCGACGATACCCTTGCCAAAGAAGAAACGCAGTTTACGGTACTTCATGTTCCAAGACTGCTCGCTCCACTGGCCCGAGAGCACACCCGCGACGGACTTGGTCTCCTTGGGCAGGCTGGCGTTCTCGCGACCGTGGAACAGGCTGCCGACCTCGTACAGGTGCACGTTGGGCGTACCGTGCGCCTCGTTGTAGGCCACGGACTGCAGCAGGCCCGGCAGCAGCGAACGACGCATCTCGGTCTGCTCGGCCACCAGCGGGTTCATGAGCACCACGGGGCAGCCGCGACCCTCGGTGGGCATGCCGATCTTCTCCAGGTCGCCCGGGGCGGCAAAGCCAAAGGTCGTGGTCTCGTTGAGGCCGCAGGCGCGCAGGATCTCGCCGACCTTGCGGGTGAGCTTCTGCTCGCGGGTCAGGCCGCCGATGTGGTTCTTGGCAGCCGGGATGGTCGCCGTCACACGGCCCATGCCCCATAGGCGCAGGACCTCCTCGATCAGGTCAATCTCGCGCGGCAGGTCGGGACGGAAGCTCGGCGGGGTAACCATAAAGTCCTCGCCGTCGCGCTCGACGGTGCAGCCCAGACGGGTAAGCGAACGCTCGATAAAATCGGGCTCGATGTCGGCACCGCAGATGGCATGCACGCGGGCCAGGCGCAGCTTGATGCTGTCGATGGTCTTGGGCGCGGGGAAAACATCGACATAGCCGGGAGCAACCTCGCCGCCGGCGATCTCCTCGATGAGCGCGCAGGTAACGTTGGCGACATCCACGCAGCCAGTCTCGTCAACCTGGCGCTCAAAGCGAATGGAGCGTCGGAGATCAGCGACAGATCGCGGCTGGTGTGCGAGGTGCGACCGGCGTTGAAGCAAGCGCTCTCGACCATCACGTCGACGGTGTCGTCCTCGATCTCGGAATCCATGCCGCCCATAACGCCGGCCAACGCCACGGGGCGCTCGCCGTCGGTGATAAGGCCCATGCCGGCGTCGAGCACGCGCTCTTCGCCATCGAGCGTCGTGAATTTCTCATCCTGCTGGGCGGCGCGAACCACCACGCGACGGTGGCCATCGCGCTCGGCAAAGGTGTCCAGGTCAAAGGCGTGCAGCGGCTGACCGGTGAGCATCATCACGTAGTTGGTGATGTCGACGATGTTGTTGTGCGGACGCACGCCCAGGGCGTTAAGGCGCTTGACCATCCAGTCGGGCGACGGGCCGACCTTCACGTTGCGCACGATGCGGGCGACATAGCGGTCGCACAGGCCCTCGTCGGCAATCTCGACGGAAAGCTCGTCGTCGGTCGCGCGGCCAGTCTCCGCCTTGATGGCGGGCAGCTCCACGTGGAAATCGCGGTCGAAAATGGCACCGGTCTCGCGGGCCATGCCGATCATGGACAGGCAATCGGGACGGTTGGGCGTGATCTCGCAGTCGAGCACAGTATCACTCGAGCCCACGTACTCGGCAAACGGCATACCGCAGGGCGTGTCCTCGGGCAGAATCATGATGCCGGAGTGGTCGCCACCCAGGCCGAGCTCGCGCGCAGAGCAGTTCATGCCCATGGACACGACGCCGCGAAGCTTGCTCTTCTTGATCTTGACGTCGCCGGGCAGGACAGCGCCGATCATGGCCGTGACGATGTGGTCGCCGGCCTCGAAGTTCTGCGCGCCGCAGACGATCTGCAGCGGAGCGGGATTGCCGTCGGCATCGAGGTTCTTGTCGCCCACATCGACCGAGCACACATACATGTGGTCGCTATCGGGGTGCGGGGTCTTGGTGAGCACCTTGGCGGTCACCACGTGGTCGAAGGACTCGCCCACGGTGTCGATCGCCTCGACCTCGGTGCCGGTACGGATATATTCGTCCGAAAGGGTCTTGGGATCCTCCGGAATATCGATCATGGTCTTGAGCCAGTCGTAAGAAACGCGCATGTAGCTCTCCTAGTTCTTAATCTCCGCAAAGAAAGGAATATCAAATGAAGACGTTCGCCTTAGGGGTGTCCAAGTGCCGCAGATTGCCTTGAAAGAGGAGGGCAGCGTACTTAGGTACGCAACCGACGATTGAAAGGCGAGGTGCGGTGCTTGGAAAAGCCGCCGGGACACGGTGCCCTAGAACTGATTGAGGAACCTCATATCGCCCGTCATGAGCGTTCGCAGGTCGGGCAGGTCGTAGCGCAGGGCCGCGACGCGCTCGGCGCCAATGCCAAAGGCGAAGCCGGTGTACTTCTCGGGATCGATGCCGCAGTTGATCAGGACGTTGGGGTCGACCATGCCGCAGCCCAAGATCTCGATCCAGCCGCTGTGCTTGCAGAAGTTGCAGCCCTTGCCGCCGCACACGTGGCAGCTCACGTCCACCTCGCAGCTGGGCTCGGTGAAGGGGAAGAAGTGCGGGCGGTAACGCGTCTTGCGATCCTCGCCAAACATGCACTTAACAAAGTAGTCGAGCGTGCCCTTCAGGTCGCCAAAGGTGATGCCCTCGTCGACGACCAGGCCCTCGATCTGGTTGAACTGCGGCAGGTGGCAGGCATCGGCCGTGTCGGGACGGTAGACGGTGCCCGGGCAGATCATGTAGATGGGCGGCTTCTGCGACTCCATAGTGTGGATCTGCACGCCCGAAGTCTGGGTGCGCAGCAGCACGTCGGACTCGCCGTGGGCGTGAGCCTCGGGGTGCGCGACGCTGCCGGGGTTGTTGTCGACCACGTAGAAGGTATCGCGGGCCGAGCGGCTCGGGTGATCCATGGGAGCGTTGAGCGCGGTGAAGTTGTAGTAAGAGGTGTCGACCATGGGGCCGGACTCGACGGTGTAGCCGATGCCGCAGAAGATGTCCTCGGCCTCCTCGATGATTTGCTTGATCAGGTGCTGGTGGCCGATCTGCGGACGGATGCCCGGCAGCGTGATGTCGACGGCGTCGTGCTCGAGTGCGCGCTTGAAGGCGGCGGCCTTCATCTCGGTGTTTCGCTCGTCGAGCATGCCCTCGATCAGCTGGCGCATCTCGTTGGCGCGCTTGCCCATCACGGGACGATCCTCGGGGGCGAGCTTGCCCATCATGCGCATCAAGCCGGTGATACGACCCTTGCGACCGAGCAGCTCAACACGCGCAGCCTCGAGCTTGGCGGCGTCATCGGCGCCTGCGACGAGCTCCTTGGCCTCTTCCTCGAGTTTGACCAGATCATCAATCAGACTCATGTCTTCCCTTTCGTCTCTCGCGCATCCACTTGCCGCGGCGGCTGGAGCCACCCGGAGCTGCGGATGTGCGGCCCGGTTCGGTAACAAAAAAACCGCCCTCGGGCATGTGCATTGCCCAAGGACGGTTGAATTCCGCGGTACCACCTTGTTTGACCCGGCGGATGTCTGGCCCGCCGCGCCCACTCTGTGCCCCTTGTCGCGAGGCTCACGGCTTCCCTACTGGGGCTTCGCCGCCGCTGGCCGCGTGCCCGTTGAGGTCGCTGCTCGGGAGTGAACGCTTGGCCCTTGTCACCGCAGGAAGGCTCGCAGCCCATGACCTTCCCTCTCTTGCCGGCGACGCGGCGGGCAAAACCCTCTCCGTCAACGCATTGGGCTATAGGATAACACATTCTGCGTGTGCATCGCCGCGTTCCGTTTTGTTCGCACTGGGTACAAGGCAGGTAGCTGTGCAAACTGGCCGCGCGCCCACCCGAAGCGCTCGGCTCACGAGATCAAGGATATGGTATGGGAAAGAAACTCGATAAGAAGGCCGAGCCTGCAGCGGGCAAGACATCCAAAGGCATGAAGGTCGATAAGGCCGTCAAAAAATTCCGCAAGCTCGAAGGCAAGCTGTGGACTCGTGAGTACCTGCTCAAGATTGCCGAGTTTGACGGCGCGACCATTGCCCCCGCCAACGGCGCAGCAGCGCGTGCCGACGCCATGGGCACGCTTGCCGGCGAGCATCACAAGCTGCTGACCAGCGAGAAGTCCGTTGAGCTCGTACGCTCGTTAGCGCGCGAGACCGTCGCCGGCGGCAAAATCGACGACCCTCAGCTGCTCGACGAGATCCGTGTGCTCGGCCGCGATCAACGTGAGGCCAGTGCCATCCCCACCGAAGAAGCCGAGGCCTGGACCAGGCTCACCTGCGAGGCGGACGCCGTGTGGCGCAAGGCCAAGGCAGCCAACGACTGGGCGAGCTTTGAGACCTATGTGGATAGAATCGTCGCCCAACTTAAGCATCAGGCCGAGCTCATGGACCCCAAGCGCGACCCATACGATGTTTGGCTCGACCAGTACGAGCGTGGCCTTTCCGCCAAGAGCTTCGACGCGTTTTGCGATGAGGTCAAGGCCACGGTCGTTCCGCTCGTGCACGCCATCGGCGAGCGCGGCCAGCAGCCAGCTGCCGACTTTTTGCACGCCCGCGTGCCCGAGGCCGCCCAGCGCGCCATGAGCTTCGACCTTATGAAGCTCGTCGGCCTGGACCTGAACGACACCACGCTTGCCTTTACTGAGCACCCGTTTAGCGAGGGCTTTGCCGTGGGCGACGCACGCATCGCGACGCACATCTACGAGGACGACTGTATCTCCAACGTCTACAGCATCATCCACGAGGCGGGACACGCCATGTACGAGCTGGGCGTCAATCCTGCCTATGCGCGCACCTGCCTGGAGGGCGGCACTTCCATGGGCATCCACGAGAGCCAGAGCCGCTTCTTTGAGAACACCGTGGGCCGCAGCCGTGCCTTTATGGGACCGCTGCTTGAGGTGCTGCGCCGTCACGCGCCCGAGGTCTATGGCAGCGTGGACGAGGATACGCTCTACCATGCCGTGAACATCGCACAGCCTTCGCTGATCCGCACCGAGGCGGACGAGCTCACCTACCCGCTGCATATTATGGTGCGCTACCAGATTGAGCGCATGCTGTTTGCCGGCGAGGCCACGGCCAAGGACATCCCCGCGCTTTGGAATCGCTTTATGGACGAGTACCTGGGCATTCCCGTTCCCGACGACACGCGCGGCTGCCTGCAGGATACGCACTGGAGCGGCGGTTCGTTTGGCTACTTCCCCACCTATGCGCTGGGCAGCGCCTACGACGCCATGTTTGTGCCGGCCATGTGCCGCGACGGTGTCGACCTCAACGGCGCCTGCGCGAGCGGCGACCTGACACCTGTCCGCGCCTGGCTGGGCGAGCACATTTGGCAGTGGGGCCGCGCCAAGGACGCGCCGGAGCTCATCAAGGGCGCCTGCGGCATGGCGTTCGATGCCCGCTACTACTGCAGCTACCTGCAGGACAAGTTCACCACGCTGTACGAGCTGTAAGGCATAACCGACACGCCAACGCAAAGGGGACGCCGCGGAACCAATCCGCAACGTCCCCTTTTTTCACCCAATAGCTAGGTACCCAATGACTAGTTCGTTGACGCTAATGTCTTGGCAACGTCAGCGAAAACGACCCTAAGCGAGCAAGGTGACGTGAAATGAAAGGGCGCTGACCTTCTGGTCGCGCCCTTGAAATTGAACGTCAGATTGCCGCTTGGGGCCGTTTGCAGCGTCGAGCAGTTACGCGGTTTGGTAAAAACGCGTAACTACAGAGCCTCGAGCGCGTTGGCGATGCGCTTCATGGCGGCGTCGGCGGCGGCTTGGTCGGGGGCTTCGGCCAAAACGCGGATCACCGACTCGGTTCCGCTCTTGCGCACCAGTACGCGGCCCTCGCCTGCCAGCGCGGCCTCGGCCTCGGCGATGGCGTTCTGCACGCCCATGTTCTCGAGCGCGGCGTCCTTGTCCGCCACGTGCACGGCCACCTGCGCCTGCGGCAGCAGCTTGCACGGAGCCGTGAGCTGCGAGAGCGTCTCGCGCTCGGCACGAATCACTTCCATCACGCGCAGCGAGGTCATAATGCCGTCGCCCGTGCGCTCGATATCGCCAAAGATCGTATGGCCCGTCTGCTCGCCGCCCAGGCTGTAGCCGCCCTCGCGCATCTTGGCATACACGTGACGGTCGCCCACGCCGCTGGTCACGGCGCTCAGACCGGCAAGCTCCAGCGACTTGACCAGGCCAAAGTTACTGGCGATCGTCGGCACCACGGTACCGCCCGAAAGGCGACCGTGCTTGTTCAGATACACGCCGCACACGTACAGGATCTGGTCGCCGTCTACCACGCGACCGCGCTCGTCCACGGCCAAGCAGCGATCGGCATCACCATCGTAGGCAAAACCCACGTCCAGCCCCTGCTCCACCACGTGGCGCTGCAGGCGCTCCATATGCGTGGAGCCGCAGTCGACGTTGATGTTAAAGCCATCGGGCGCGGCGTTGATCACGCGCACGTCGGCACCCAGTGCGTCGAACACCGGCTTGGCCACCGAGGAAGCCGAGCCGTTGGCGCAGTCAATACCGATCTTGACGCCCTGCAGCGAAAAGTTCGCGCTGGCGATGAGCGAAGCAATGTAGCGGTTGCGGCCCTGCATGTAGTCCACCGTGGCGCCGATGTGATTGCCCGTTGCCAGCGGCACCTCGCTCTTGCCATCGATATAGTCCTCGATGAGCTCCAGCACGTCCTCGTCCATCTTAAAGCCGTCGCTGTTGACGAGCTTAATGCCGTTATCGCAAAACGGGTTGTGGCTCGCGCTGATCATGATGCCGCAATCGAAGCAGCCTTCCACGGTCTGATGCGCTACGCCCGGCGTGGGGATCACGTGCAGCATATAGGCGTCCGCACCGCTCGCGACCAGGCCGCTCACTAGCGCCGCCTCAAACATATAGCTCGAGCGACGGGTGTCCTTGCCCACGATGACGCGCGCCTTGCGCTCGCGGTTGGCGCCGTAATACCAGCCACAAAACGGCCAATTTTATAAGCGTGCTCTACCGTCAGCCCAACATTGGCCTCACCGCGAAAGCCGTCGGTGCCAAAGTACTTCATGCGCTCTCCTTACAAAATAGGGGCGAACAGATTGTCTGTCCGCCCCAAATGGTACTCGATTATCTGCGCTACCAGAAAAACCCTACGCCGACGCGCTGTCGCGAGCCGCCTGGCATGTAGGAGTCTGACGCAGCGTAAGCGGCTTGTCCCCCGCCTCGGCCGACGTGGTCAGCGTATACGTGATCGTCGTCGTCTCGCCAGCATGCAGGTCAACGGTGCCCGAATAGAAGGGGATTCCATGCCACGTAGCGGCGCCAAGACCAAACTGGGTGCCCTCAACCGTAAGGTCACTGATGTTGCCGCCCGTCGGGGCAAACAGTGAGACATTCAGGCGCTCGTCGTCGCGCGCGGCATCGGGCGCGCTCGCCGCGACGTAGTCGGGCAGCTTACCGGCCTCCTCCTGCGTCATGATGTTCGTCAGGGTAACGGTGATGCGATAGGAGCACGTGCCGTCGCCGTTCTTCACGCCCTGGCCAATCTGCGTGTCGGCGTTCAGATACCAGTCGAGCTTGGAGAAGCTCAGGTTGTTAAAGTAAACGCCGGCAACGGGATCGGCACTCGGATCATCCGGATCGGGCAGCGAAGCGTCAATGCCCGTCTCTTTGATGGCATTCTGCTCATCATCGTTTCTCATCCAAGCAATCAGACGACCCTCTTCGGCACCGCGCTCGAATGCACCGACAAGCTTTGTAACGTCGACGTCACCGATGCCACCGAGGATCTTGTCGAAGGCAGCGCTGGCGACGGATGCAAAGATGCCGTCAGACTCCTCGACCGGATAGTTCCAGTACACATCGTGCATGAGGACCTTTGCGGCGTTGGTGCCGTCGACAACCGTTCCGTCGGGCAGCGAGACATTACCGACGAGGCCCAGCAGATACTGCAGGAACACCGGGTCGATACCCACGACGCCGTCAACGTCCTGCCCATACTGGGACTTCCACAGCGCGGCGACACGCTGCGAGTTGCGGGGCCAATCGGGCGAATACGCGTTACCAGAGTTGTACAGGTTACTGTGGTCGCCAAACAGTGCCTCGTCCTCTTCGTCGACGCTCTCAACCGCCTCCTCTTTGCCAAGCGCAATACATGGAACAAACTCGCCAATCGACATCTGGCCGTCGGTGACCGAAATCAGGCCCTGCGAACCGCCAAAGCCGCCGCAGGCACGAATCTCGACGTTGTTCATGGCGTACACAAGGTAGTTGCGCGTCTGGCCGTTGGCGCCGAGCATCTGCGGAAGGACGGGGGCGACCTTCTCCGCCGCGTCAACCGCGCCGTTGAGGGTGGCAAAGCCGTCCTTGGCCTTATCGACCAGCTCGGTCACCTGGGAAATATGAGTATCGCCAATGCCCTGGATCTTCTCGTTGGCGCTCTTGAACACCTTCGAGCTGCTGGAAAGCGAATCGGCAACGGCCTGCAGCGCGGACACGTTGATAGTCCCATCCTGGAACAGCTTGCCGGGCGTGGCCTGCGAAAGGTTATCGGCCATGGGAACCAGCGCATTGCTCGAGACATCGGACAGGGCGTCGATCATGGTGCGGGCAGCATTGATGTCGCCGCCATACACCGGGATAAACGAAGCCGCCGTCCACAGCGGGCTCGAAGTCTCCGCCTTCATGCTGTCGCAGAGCTCATCGATCTTCTTTGCGTCGTCAGGCAGCGTCGAAAAATCGCCCGACGTGACCTTGTCCTTAAGGCCACCGACGATCTCGACAGCCTCCTTCGCTTCGCTCTTTACGGTCTTTGCCGAGTTAAGCAGCATAAAGCCGCTTGCGCCAAGCGCGACGAGAAGCACCGCGACTACAGCGGCAATAATGGCGCCAGTGTGACGCTTTTTGCGCTCGCCCTTGCGATGGCGATGACGGACCAGTCCGTCAGAAGTCGAACTCGACGAAGCGTCGCTACCGTAGTTCAAGCCAAAATCGTAATAATCTTCCTTGGAACCCGAGCCCGCAAACTCGGCACCGCTATCATCCAGGCGGGCGAACGTGCCAGTCTCGGAAGCGCCGGTGTAAATCGTGCCAAGGTTACCCGTAAGCCCCGCGCCACCGGCAGAGGGAGTATTGTTGGCGGCCTTGCCGGCATTAACGTTGCCGGCGGTATTCGCGACGTTGGCAGCACCTGCGTTGTTCGCAGGTACCGAAGGAGCCCCGCTCGGCTGCGACGTGGAGGCTGCACCGCCCGCAAAGACATTCCCTCTTGCACGGCCGGTCTTTTTTGCCTTTTGAGACTGCTCGTACAGAGCGGTAAACATCGCCGTCTCGCCCGGGGACACGCGCTTACCGGAACCGCCCTGTCCAGCGCCGCCCGGCGTGCCGGCCTTACCAGCCCCGTTCGGACGCGGCGGAACTGCAGGACGGCCGCTATCGCTGCCCTTAAAGTGATTACCAGCCATAAAGAAATCCTCGCAATTGAGTCGCAATGAAAAAGTCCATAACGTTACTAGTTTATGGCATTTTGGGCATCGACAGCTAAACTCCAGACACGGACATCAATTGGCGAAAATGTGGCACAGCACCTTTTCTGTCTTGGCGGCGGCGCCAGCTACACCGTCAAAAACACCATCGCGATAATCATGGCAAAGCCCGCCAGGTCGGTGGGCAAAAACACCGTTCCCAACATAAGGGCGCTGGTGATGGTGGCCGAAACCGGCTCCATGGTTCCAAGGAGGCTCGCGCGCACCGAGCCAATCTCCTTAACGCCCTGCATGTAGAACATATAGGCGAAGAACGACCCCACCACAATAAATATCGCGAGCGCGCCGACACCCGAGGGGCCGAGCGCCGGCATATGCGCCCACGGCTGGGTAAAGATACTCATCACGATTCCCGCCGAAAGCATGGCCGAGCCCGTGACGACCGGGCTACCGTATTTGTTGAGGATTCCGGCAGGGATGATTGCTATGCAGGCACCGCCCACGGCGCACAAAAGGCCCGAGAGCAGGCCCATCGGCGAGATGTTGAGCGTACTGGGGTCGCCGCCCGTGGCGATCAAAAACGTTCCGCCCAATGCGAGCAAAATGCCAAGAGCCTCGCGCGTGCGCGGCAGTCGATGCGCGGTGACGCAGGCATACCCCATGACGACCACCAGCTGCAGGCACTGGAAGACGGTCGCGGTGCCCGCGTTGGTCAGGCGCACGGCTGACAGATAGCAAAGCTGGTTGAACAGCAGGCCAAAGATCGTAAACAGAATAAGCTGCTTGCGATCGGCGGGGGTAGTCCACAGCTCGATCAAGCGGTCGCGGTCTTTTCTGAGCACAACGAACATAAAGAGCAGGCCAGCGATAACTTGGCGCACGCTCATCAGCCAAAACGTTTCGATATGGCACACGTCAAAGAGGTAGCTGGCGCTGGTGCCAGAAAAACCCCAAAACGTACCGCCGGCAAACGCGGCGAGCGTACCCAGGGCCATCTTGCGCGTCTGGGCGTCGTTGAGGCGGTCGCGCCATGCGCGGCGGGTGCTGCGGCTCAGCTCGTCAGTCCCCTCGGGCACGATAAAATCAGACGCCGCCGTCATCGGTACCGAAGCCCTTTCACGTGCACACTGCGCCGAGCGCTTCTGTTCCATCCCACTCCCCCGAAATCAATTGGCAATAAAGCGTCCAAACTGTAGCACGAATATTGGTATGAAATAGCAGATGATGCGGAGCATCTGCGAGCGTCCAAATTGCAGGGACGAAAGGCACCGATGAGCTATGCCGAGCGGTTGGAATCGCCTGGGGCGCCGGGATCGGCTTCCGCACTTTCATCGGTATGGCCACCGTCGGCATCGCCCTCGTCACCGGCGTCGCCCTGCTCCTCCTGCTCGCGACGGCGCTTTTCGCGAATCTGCTCAACGGCGGCTCGCAAGGCGGCCTCGTCCTCGGCGCGTGCCACCTCTTGCGTTGTCTTGACCATATGGCGAATCTCGAGCACCAGCAGCACGATCAGCGGCACCACGATAAGCGGAAAGAACAGCAGCGGATTGGTGAGCAACGAGACCACCACGCCCAGCCCCGCCGAGACAAAGACCACGCGCCCCACCACGTCGGCGGCGGGCACGGGCGCAGCATCCTCGACCGGATTGGCATCGCCCTTGGTGCGGTAAACCGGCGTGCCGTCGGCCGCATCCTCCACGGCAACGATGCGATGCGTGTTGAGCGAACCCTCCAGCGCGTCATCGGACGAATGGAAGGTGATGATGTCGCCGACCTGGTAGGCCTGGCTGTTGTCGGTATCGACGACGATAAACGAATGCACGGGAATCGCCGGCTCCATCGAGCCGGTCAGCGTACGCATAAAGCCGTAGCCCATGATGGTGGGGATCTCACCAGCGGGCGTGAACACCGTGCGCAGCAGCACCACAAAGGCGACCAGGATCACCACGGTCGCCAACACGTTGATCACGCGGAGCACGTGCTTCATCACTTGTCGGCGTCCTTTGCGGAAGGCTCGGGGTCGGCAGCGACCTCGCCCTCGGTGGCATCCGCCGCAGAAGCGCCATCCTCGTCAGGCGCGGCGACCACGCCCTCGCCAGCCTCGCCGCGCAAGCGAGCCAGCAGATAGCGCGATAGGCTGTTGCCCTCGGC
>JAQCYU010000019.1 GCA_027682925.1 Coriobacteriaceae bacterium AF45-21 | reverse complement strand
CGTCGCAGCCGATGGCCGTGACGACGGCCGTGGAGGCCACGCGGCCCCGCGGCAGCACTCGACGTAGGTGGCGTCGAGCCAGACGTAGGGCACGGCCGTGGAGGCCACGCGGCCCCGCGGCAGCACTCGACGTAGGTGGCGTCGAGCCAGACGTAGGGCACCGGCCCGCCGTCGAGGGGCCTCGAGCAGAGCTCATCGATGTCGGCGTCCAGGCTCGACGCGATGGCGCTCACCTGGTCCTTGGAGGGCCTGGACACGCCCATCTTCTCGGCGACGCGCTGCACCTTGCGGGTGCTCGTGCCGGTGGCGTACATCTCGGCGACGGCGGTCACGAGGGCGCGGTCCACGCGCTGGTAGCGCTCGATCGCGTCGTCGGGGAAGAAGCTGCCGGTGCAGAGCTTCGGGATGCGCAGCGTCAGCGTGCCGACGCAGGTGGCGAGGCTGCGCATCCCGGTAGCCGTTGCGGCCGTTCGTCCCGCCGCCGCACAGCTGGTCGGCCTCGGCGTCCATTACCGCATTCACGACCTGCTCGGCGAGGCGCCTGAGCAGCTCCTGCATGTCGATGGCGCCGTCGTCGAACCGGGGCATGGCGAGCATGTCCGGCGTCGGGTCTGATAAGATTTCCATAGCGGTCTTCGTCCTTTCCTAGAACCTGTTGTTGTGGTGATTTCAGATTCTAGGACGAAGGCCGCTCTTCGTTAAACGGACGCTAGGGTATCGCCCTTACACCAACATTTTCGACGCGATCTGACTTTCCTGGTGCTTTCCTACGCCCCCCCTGGACTAGACCCCCTTACCTTTGTCACCTGTGGGACGACCTCCACCGAGCAGGCATCGAGCTCCCTGCCGGGGTTTTTCGAACTCCGCATCACTAACACCGATGTCTTGTCGAACAGCCCGGCATGGGCGCAGAGGAGCGTATCGTCTCTCATGAAGAACTTATCCCGCCCGCTCAAAGCGCTGTTGCTCGCGAGGACTATCGCGTCCGGCGTCGCGGCGGATGACCACATTCCTCATGTTGTCGGCGAGCACGGTCACAGGCACATCCGGCGCTGAAAATGTGTGCAGCGTACCGATAAGGAGGTTCTCCTGGCGCGCGTTAGTCAGGTGTTTGACTACAAGAAGACAAGAGATGATCCTTTGGTTTAGGTATTCGCGGATGCAATCCGGTTGAATCTGGGCAGGAACAAACGACAGACAACCGCAATAACCAGCAAAAACACAGCTAAGCTAAGTCATCATTCGCTTGCGGATCCAAATGGCCTACGCGCGGATTGTATGCCACTTTTAAGAGATGGATAATTCCAACGGTATGCAAAAAAGCTATCGTAAGCAACCTTTTGCGATTCCCACCACTCATCGTACTCATCCCATTCCGTTTGCCCTATAAGTTCGGATAGCTTGCCGTAGGCATCGTGAAGAAAATACTTTGAGAATCTTCTGCCTGTCTTATGATGAAACACCGCAGGATGTGTAATAACTTGCTCGTAAGAATACCGCTCTGTATTCTCCCTCGATTCTATGGGATTAAAATAATCAACGAACTGAGGAACATCTCTGCAGTCATCAAGAATATGCAGCAAATCGCCATGGCAAATCTTGTTTCGAATATGCTCGCAGTAAGCTTCCCACCATTTCTTTGTATTGCCCGACAAAAGCCCTTTACTTTTCGCAGAGTTGATGACTGGCCTCAAGGTTTGGTTCTCGAACATCTCACCGTGGTCTTTTCGTATTGATGGCACTTCATCAAGGTTCGAAACAACCATTCTTAAGGTAAATTCAAGAAGAACAGAGGTAGTAATAATTGCAGCTTGGTAGTTTCCGCACAAATGAGAGCTACACGCCTCAAGCCATAGGTTATTGAGGGAAGGCTCGACCCAAGGGAGGGCTGGCGGCAAATCTGCACCGTTAATATCAACGCATTGTGCGAACATGCCTGCCGCATTGTCTTTTTCAATGTGCCAAATCTCTATCATGGGCAAGCCTCCACATGTGGGGGGATAAGGGCTCGACGGCAGAAACGCGAAACCACTAAGCATCAGTTTCAAAGATAATATACTGCGCTGCTGATAGAGTAGGCAATTCTCGTTCTCGCGATTAAGCCAATGGACCGCAGCCATTGATTCTCATTTTCATTGCAACAGTCTCAGGACTCGGCGCAACGCGTTGCGCCGAGTCCTGAGACGCGAATCCGGGTAGGCAACCCCAGAGGGGCCGGAATCCCTCGGTCCGCGATGGAGGGAGGCTGACATGTCCAGACCGAAGCCGTCTAGAGGGTCGAACGGGAGGCCCACGAGGCACGAGCGGAACACGGTCCAGAGGATGCCGGAGCGCGGGGCCTCATGCAGGCAGATCGCGAGGGGACTGGGCAGGTCACCCTCGACGGTGAGCTCCGAGTTAGCGTCGTACAGGGCTTCAGTTGTGAGCAATCGCCCTCTTTGACACCGGCGATATTCGCTTAAGCACCGTCCGCTCACATCACGAATATTGCCGTTCGACGCCACCGACATTCCCATCGGATTTCGATTAGCTCATCCTCATCAATCCTTATCATTAATCACTAACTCAAACAGCAACCAGCAGTACACCCGGCCCGCAGGCGCAGAAGACAATACAACCCACTCGTCAACGTCATTTTTAGGGAGCTCACGACGGTTGCCTCGACAGTCGTGGGCCTGGATGGAAGCCTCGATTTAGAACCGTTCGAGAATCTCCTCGGCATTCTCTCGCAGATAGATATCTAGATCCGGCACGGCAAACTGCACATAGCCCCTCTGTGGCGCCTGAATAACCTCTCTTTGTAGCAATTTTGCCCTAATGGAGCTGACCTCATTGGTCTTTTTACCCATGCGCTTAGCAATCTCGGCTGATTTGGACTGTTGTTTATCCTCGCACATAGCCAAAAGGTATTTGATATCGTTGAGCCCCAGTCCAGAAATCGCGGGCTCGTGAACAACATCGTGAAAACGAGCCTCTGCCAGCGCAATGCCTTCGGTGACGTCGCGCTCGCTCACAATGGCACTTTTGGCACGATGCAAGTTGGCGCGCTGCCAAATGGAATAACCGACCAGTTGCACCAGATAGGCATAGCCCTTAGTGGCCTTAGCGGCTCTCGACAGAAGATTGTCCTCTATGGTCAAACCAGTCGCGACAAAGCTATCGCCCATAGAGAGCGCTACCTCCACCTGGTTGATAGGCGCCAGATCTTCGGGGAGGGCACGACGCAAGAACGTAAGCGCCTTGCCGTTAATAAGATCCATAACGCCGGCGGGTAAGCCGGCAAAGGCAAGTGCAATATCTACTTTTTCCCCTATCAAAAGCTGAACCGTAGACGCAATGGCACGCATATCGTCAATCGGAGCGTCCTGAACTTCATCGATGGCAATAAAAAGACCCTTGGATGACTTCGCCGCCGAACTCAGCAACTTTCTAAGGCTCGACTCTTTGGGTGCAACATCGACTTTCGCGGAAACAAAGCCGGCATTTACGCCGACCGAAGCATTGGCCGCAAGGGAAGAATCAGCAACCTGATCCCTCAAGTCCAGCAATAGGTTAGGGCCAGCAGAAACAATAGCAGTCTTCCATCCAAGTTCTCGCGCACGATCCCTAAGATCGCAGAGCAAAACAGTTTTTCCGGAGCCTCTTGGCCCGGCAATGCGCATGAGCCTCGCAGGTGCACCAATTCCCGCATTCAAACTCTCGGTAAACTCAAGAGCGATATCATCGCGACCAATTATGCGCGGAGGCTCAGCGCCGGCAGTGGGACGAAAGGGGTTATGGAATGCTGTGACGCTCACTTGTTTGCCTCTCAAGACAATCGATTATCGGTCAATCGTAGCTTTATAAGTTTATCGTAGACTATATCGGATTATATCGTGTTGTATAAGTCTGTATAAACGTATCGCGGAAGTATCGAGCTATCGTGAAGTATTGCAGCAAATCGCCTAGACGTTGCTATCTTCTCAGCTCATATCGAAAGTAAGTTGAGGGCTTCCTAATATCCATTATTTAAAGCGAGAAAAACTCGCTCTCAGCGGATAAGTTCGGCCCCAACCACGGATCGCCCATCAAGAAGACCTCCGGCCAGCGCTGAATGAACAGTGCCTGTTCACGTTTCCAGCGGCGCAGCTTTTCCTCGTTGGCCTCTTCCCTGCCGCGCGAGGTGAACTCGTAGTGGTACAGCTCGGCATAGGGCGTAAAGATGGTGCGGTAGCCCGCCTCCCATACGCGCAGGCAAAAGTCTGCGTCGTTAAAACCGACGGCGAATTCCTCGTTATAGCCTCCGACCTGCTCAAATACGTCGCGTCGGACCATCTGGCAGGCGCCTGTTACGGCACTGAAGTTACCGGGGCGCACAGCGCGGGCAAGATAGCCCTCGCGCTTTGCCGAGAAATCCTGGTTGGCATGGGCAAGTGCACCACGCACGCCAACCAAAATGCCGGCATGTTGCACCAGATGATCGGCAAAATAGAGCTTGGCGCCCACCACGCCCGCATCGGGACGCTGCAGATACCCCATCATCTCTTCGATAAAGTCCGGACTTATGACCTCGGTATCGTTGTTGAGCAACAGCAGATAGTCGCCCCTGGCATGCTCCACGCCAAAGTTAATGATCTTGGAGTAATTGAACTCACCCGGCCAGTACACAACGCGCGCGATGCCCGTGCCTTCGGATGCTGCAGCCACGCGCTCTGGCAGGGTTTCGTAATACGCAAACGTCTCCGGGGCTTCGCTGTTGTTCTCCACGAAGACGATCTCGTAGTTGGCATACGTTGCCTTCTGGGCGATCGACATCACACAGGCGTCAAGCGTCTCAATGTGATCCTTGGTGGGAATCACAATGCTTACCAGCGGCGCAGGCTCCGGCAGCGCATAGCGCATGCGGTAGACAAACGGCGTCTCGGTCTCCTCGACCGTTCCGCAAATGCCCAGCGTGTTAAAGTGGCGCTGAAGCGCAAGGCGCCCGGCTTCAATAGCATACGGCTTGCTATCGGCAGAACCGTCGGCGGTCGATCCCGGATGCACGCGCCAGTGATACAGCACATGCGCAACGTGCTCAAAGCGCGCGCCGGCTGCAAGGCAGCGAAGCGTCAGGTCGTAATCCTGAGCGCCCGCGACGTCTTCTGGCGACATGCCGATACGATCGATGAGCGCCTTCTCCACCATCAGGAAATGCGTCACGCAGTTATGGCTATAGAGCAGGTCGACGTTGAGCTTGGTCTTAAAGACCGGCTGGCCCCACTCCCCCGTTTTCTGGAACATGTCCTCGTCGCAGAACAGGACCTGGGGACGCACGCCCTCGGCAGCCTTGTTCAGCGCGGCAACATAGTGGAATAACGCGTCCGGTTCCAGAATGTCGTCATGGTCCAAGAACGCGATGTAGTCGCCCGTCGCTTGCTCAATACCAGCGTTGGTGTTGACCACAATGCCGCCGTTGCCGGGAAGACCGATGCGACGGATGCGCTCGTCATTGGCATCCGCCGCAAGATTGGCCACCGCATCCCATTCGGGTGAGGCGTCCATGAGCAGCAGTTCCCAGTTGTCATAGCTCTGGGCTAGCACCGAGTCCAGCAGCTTGCGCAGGTAGGCCCGATCAGTCTTGTAGCACGGCACCACAATGCTCACGAGCGGTCTATAGGCAAAAGCCACCGAAGTGACACGCTGGCACGCCAAATCGCCCGGCTTTGCGCGATGCTGCTCAAACCAACGTCGATAAGCTGCGTCGTCTGCACGCGCGTCCTTCATACGGTTCCAGCTGTCGTCGACCATGCCGTTGTAAAGACGGCCATCCATGGCACAAAAACCGCTCTCGATCCGCTCGGTGGGATCGCTCGCAATCGCGACAAAATCCCGTATATCCTGAGGCATCCCAACGCTCAGATACGTTTTATTGATACGGCAACCGTTGCGCTGGGGAACATCGACCTGCGATTCAAACACATGCACGGTGGCAGAGATGGCATTCATATGCGTATCGAAGATCTGGAGCTCAGGTGCGCACTGGGGGTCTCCCGCCCAGGTAACCTCATAGCGCCACACCGCGCCGGCGTCTGCCGGCAAATAGCGAATGGCATCGATCTCGTAGCGGCCGCAGTGTTCGCCACGCTGCGCATCGCGGACAAGCGCACACAGCGCAGGCTTTGCTTTGTAGTTAATCTTGGATTCCAGCTTGGCCACGCGGCTATCGAGGCGAATGGAGCCCAACCTTTGGCAACCGGACGCAAATGCGATGTCGATTGAGGAACCATCCAAAAACGGAAGCACCAAGACGGCGAGCTCGCGCTCGTAATCGGAAACGGAAGGGCAAAGCGCCAGCACGCGGCCATGATCGACCGGGAGCGCCAGCGACGGCACACAAGAACCGCTCGTCGTCGCATGGGCAAACGCTTGAGAACCCTCCCGATCAATAAGCGCGGCGACATCCTGACCGGCAAAACGAAGCAGCACAAACAGACGGCCCTGACTGCGGCAAAGCGCCAAACGCTTGACACTCATCTACGCTTCTCGCTTTCCAAGGGCATTCGCGGCCATGCGTTTGCACGCGCCCAGACGTCCAAACCTCAAGACGTCGTAATCGAACATGAGCTTTTTGCACGCACGGACATTGGGAGCATTGCCGGCGAGCGCCGCACGCACCATAGCGGCAACCGAGAACGCGCATTGCGTGAGTGCAGCATCGCTGCCCACAGCAGAATCGGCAAGCGCCACAGAAACGGCAACAAACACCTTGCCGCAGTCCGAGCCCAGCAACCTGAGCGCATCGTACAGCACCAGATCGCAGAGGAAGTACGCCAGGTCCTCGGCATGCTGAGCATCGAGACCGTCGCGCTGCCAGTCAGCCAGCACCGCGGAGTAAATCTTCACGTGCTCCAGCAGACGCGTCTCGTCGTCATAGCGCATGGTGTCCATAAGCGAGCCCTTGCGCGCCACGCGGTAGTCGTACAGCTTGTTCGAAATAAGCGCGGTCTTGCGCGAGCGACCGTACACGGCAAAATCGAAGACCTGGTCCTCGCCATACTTGACGGTTTCGTCGAACACGATCCCGCAACCCAGCAAAAACTCACGCTTGCAGGCGGTGCGCCATGCAAAGGGGCGAGAAGCTTCCTTAAACAGCAGGTCGGAGCTATAGCCTTCGAACGACACATCGCGCGGGCTCAGCACATAGTTGAGCCACGGATACCCCGCCTCGAGCGGATACGGATTCGCGCCAAAGGTCAAAACGTCGCAGTCCTCGCGCTCAAAGGCATCGACGATCACGCGACATGCATCAGGCGTAAACCGGTCGTCAGAATCCAAAAAGGCGACGATAGGAGCCGTGGACGCGGCGATGCCTGCATTACGTGCACTCGACAGACCGCCGTTCTCCTTATCGACCAGCGTAAAGCGCGCGTCCTTTTCGCAATAAGCAGCCGCAATATCGCGCGAACCGTCCGGCGAGCCATCGTTGACCAGCACGCCTTCCCAATCGGGCATGTCCTGCGCAAGCAGGGAGTCCAGGCACCAGCCAGGCACTCCTCCACTTTGTAGATGGGAACGACAACGGAAATCTTGGGGTTAGCCATAGTCACTCGCTCCTACTGTGCGGCCGGAACGTCATCAGGGTGTGGGTTGTCGCCGTAGGTGCGCTGATACGTCAGCACGCGCCAAACCAGCGGCAGGCCGCCAATCTTAAAGTAATGCTTAAACGTATTGAGCTTGCCCGGCTTCTTAAAGTCAAAGCGCGAATCGATATAGGCGCGGGGCGACTTGACCATCAGGCGCAAGTCGGTCTCGCCACGCGGATCGAACAGCGACAGGTCAAAGCGACCGGCGTCCCAGTCGGCCTTGAGCTCGGGAGAGGCCTTCTCCCAAAACTGCTCGCGCAGTTCATCGACCAGGCGCTCATCATTCCAACGGTACGTATCGACCTTCATGCGCATTAAAATGCCCTGGAGCTGAGCCTTGAGCTCGGGGCGTTCATCCAAAAAACGTTGCATCTCGGCATATTCGTCGCACACGCAAAACACCTTGTTGGGCGAATTAACGGAGCTCTTCTCGTTATCCTGGCGATAGCACAAAATGGGGTCCGCAATAAACGCGGCACGCTCGGCGCAAGCCCAAACCTTAAAGTTAAAGCCTGCGTCCTGATACGAGGCACCCGGCGTGGGAAGGAACCGAATCTGATTGTCGTTGAGGAACGCGCGCCGATAGATAGCCGACCAAATGGAAGGTTTGCGGTAGAAGATGCCCGGGCGATCGACGGGGCGATACGCGGCGCCCGTCATATGCTCGTCGATGATCCCAAACAGCTCACGGCGCTCGCTGGGCGTGGACCAATACAGGTAAAAGTCGCCCTTAACGACATCGGCATGCTCGGCGTCGCCCTTGGCAACCAGCTTTTGAAGCGAATCCACGAACATAAAGTCATCGGACTCCAAAATGCCCACGTACTTGCCACGCGCCATCTCCAGGCCGCGGTTCATCGAGTCGCCGTAGCCGCTGTTGGCTTTGTCGATCATCTTTACACGGGGGTCGCGCTCCATGTACTCGCGGATGATATCTGGCGAGCTATCGGTGGAGCCGTCGTTGATGCAGATGATCTCGATGTCCTCGAGCGTCTGCGCCACGGCAGAATCGAGGCACTCGCGCAGGTAGCGTTCAACATTGCAAATGGGGACGAGCAGCGAAACTTTAGGGGTATCAGAGTTCTGCAAGAGAACCTCCTGTTGAATAGCGTGTAACAGGGTTATTTTAGCAGCCGGGTTGCGGCGGGAGGCAGCGCTTGGAATTAGATAAAGCGCTCTAGGCAGGCTTTGAGACCGCGAGTCGAAAGATAGAACAGCGTGGCGTCTGCCATCGAAACGCCCGAGGTCGCTGCAACGAGCTTGTGGGCAACACGGCGAACGGCGCCCTTAGCAGGCATATCCGCCCACTCCGTTCCCAAAAACGTCGTGAAAGCCCTGTTGACGCGGCCGGCAACACGGTGGAAGCCGTCCGCATCCAGACGCGCCAAGTCGAACACAATGAGGTCCAAGAACCAGGTGATCAGCTCACCGGGGCACAGGTCCAAAAGACCGTAGGCCGCCCAGTCCTCCAAGACCTCCTCGAGCATCCTCATGTGGGCGTCAAGCTTTTTGGCGCGAGCCTCGGCACTGTTGAACCCGTGCGTCGCCGAATCGCTCTCCATCACGTAGTGGTAGAACTTGTCCGGCATGACGACGGTCTTGCGGGCAAGCGCATAAGCCGCAAATTGGAAGACGACGTCCTCGCCCAAGGCCAAGCCGGGGGCAAAGCGAATGCCTTCGCGATTGAGCAGCTCGCGCGAAAAAGCCGCACGGCAGGCATAGGGCTGCGCATTCGAATGAAACAGCAGTTGGGGATCACGGTCGTCGAAGGTACCAGCTTTGGGGCTCATGAGTTGCTGGACGCGTTTGGGGGCAGCATCGGCAGGTTCACAGACGCCGCCAAAGACGGCGACCTCGGCATCTGCAGACTCCATGGCATGCAGCACGCGCTTGACCGTCTGGGCATCGATGTAATCGTCGGCGTCCACAAAAAAGACGGTCTCGCCCTCGGCGGCATCGATACCGGCATTGCGAGCACACGAGACGCCCGCGTTTTCCTGGTCAATCACCAGTACGCGATCATCGGCCTGCGCGATCTGGCGCAACACGTTCAACGAATCATCAGTCGAACCGTCGTTGACGCAGATAACCTGAATCGAGCGCTCAGACTGGGCCAACAGCGAATTGAGGCATCGCTGAATGGAGCGCGCAGAGTTGTAAACGGGGACGACAATCGTAGCTTTAGGACACGAGGCCTCTCCCATGCCGACCTACCCCCTCAGCGATTCGATGAGGAAGGCGGCGACCACGCCCGGGCCTCCAACCGAGGCGTAATACTTAGCACGCCCCAAGGCACCATCCGTCGCAAAACTCGGATGCTCGTCAACCCAGCCCTCAGGATCTTTGAGGATGGCAGCGAGGTTCGCGCGCTTCCACGGCTTGAGGTCGTCAAGCGAAAAGTCCCCGGCATCCAAGGCCGCCTGAAATTCCTTGGCCATCTGAGCCAGGAACTCCTTATAGAACTTAGGCGCCAGACGCACGTAGTTCCACATATACGAATCGTACTTAATGAGCTGATTGAACTTGAGCATGCGCGCGACATCGCCGCTTGCGTGGTCGCGGGCATAATCCTCTCGAATCCAACGCTCAATCTCGGCATACTCGGTATTGACGCAAAAGACCTTAGCCGAAGAATTGACCGAGGAATTCTCGTTGTCCTGACGATACGACAACACGGCATCGTGCAGGTAAACAGCTTTATCGGCACACGCGATCACCTTAAAGGCGAATGACGTGTCCTGAAAGGATGCCCCCGGAGTCGGCAGAAACGTAATGCCGTTGCGCTCAAGAAAATCGCGACGGTACACGGCCGACCAAATCGACGGCTTTTGCTTAAAGAACTGTGTCGTATCGCTCGGGTGCACCGGATTGCCGCAGTCCTTGGCCTTAAACATCTCGTGCAGCGAACGGCGTTCCTCGGGCTTAGACCAGTAGAAATCAAAGTTCGCCTTAGCAAAGTCGGCATTATTGCTATCGGCGGCCGAGACAAGCTTTTCGAGTGCGTCGGGCGCCATAAAGTCATCGGACTCCAAGATGCCAACGTACTTGCCCCGCGCCATCTCCAGACCATGGTTCATCGAGTCGCCGTAGCCGCTGTTGGCCTTGTCGATCATCTTGACGCGCCCATCGCGCTCCATATACTCGCGGATAATCGCCGGTGAGTTGTCGGTCGACCCGTCGTTAATGCAGATGATCTCAATATCCTTGAGCGTCTGCGCCAGGGCGGAATCGAGACACTCGCGCAGGTAGCGCTGAACATTGTAAATGGGAATAAGCAGCGACAGAACAGGGCTGCCAGAGGCGTTAGTAGACAAATGTGCTCCTTAGGAAATACCTGTCGTTTCATGGTATCAAAGGGTCAGCGCGCCAGCGGGCGTTTATATAATCTATGGAGCCTCTCGCGGGCAAAGTAGCCCCACGTCATGCGGCGGGCCCATGACAGGTTCCTGCGTTTTATTCAAAGCTTGCCGTCAAGGTGCGCCGAGCCTTTACAATAGGACAGTCCCAAGGACGTATTCGATAGCTTCCGTGCAGCGCATGCGCGCCGCGCGTGAAGGATATATTGCCCCATGCCTTCCACCCTTCCCGCTCCCATCGATAAGCTCGCCATCGTCGTCGTTACGTACAAGCGTCAGGAACTCCTGACCAACTTGTTCGACTCCATGACCGAGCTCACGGCAACGCCCTGGCGCATCGTGATTGTCGATAACGAGAATTCGCGCGAGACCGAGGCCATGTGCGCCGCATTTAACGAGCGTCTGGCCAACCTGTGGGGCACCGACATCGAACAGCCCGACGCGCAGGGCGGCACCGACCGTGTCATCTACGCCCCGCAGCTCGAAAACGGCGGCGGTGCAGGTGGCTTCTCCGCCGGCACCAAATGCGCCTACGACCTGGGCGCCAGTGGTTCTGGGTCATGGACGACGACGTGCTCGTTATCCCCGAGGGTATTGAGCGCCTAGCAAAGTGGACGGGCCGCTACGACGTCATCCAGGGTTCGCGCCTGGACTTTGACGGCGGTGCCTTCTTTTGGCAGTACCAGCTCATCCTTTCGCTCGGTATCCCCAACCCCATCGCCAAGTGGGATCTGGGTCCCGAGGGCTACCGCACCATGAACCAACTGTGCTTTGAGGGCGGCATGTTCTCGCGTCGCGTGGTCGACAAGATTGGCCTGCCCGATGCGCGATTCTTCATCTACGGCGACGATGCCTGCTATGGCTACGTGGCCAGCCAGCACTTCCCCGCCGCCGTTGTTGCCGACATTGTGCTCAAGCGCGCCCGCGCCGTCTCTAACTGGGACATCGCCGGCAAACGCCAGCTCAACTCCACGAGCGACACAAACCGCTACTACATCATGCGCAACCGAGGCTTCCTCGCTCGCTATATGCAGATCTACGGTGACTACCACCCCATGCTGTTCCGCCTGGGCAATGCCGCGACCTTCTGCAAGGAATTCATTCGCCTGGCCGCGGTCGACAAGTGCTTTAAGACCGGTATTCCGGCGCTGCGCCGAGGCATGAAGGACGCCCGCAAGATCGTCAAGGATCCCAACTGGAAGCCCATGCCGCCCATGAAGGACACCGAGTAACGGAAGCCGGAAACACCTCGGCGCTTAAAGCCGCTGGCACACCGTAGCCACATGCCGTCCATCAAACCCGAACCCCCAGCGCACGCGGCCAACGCCGGGTCGCGGCACACGGATTTCGTCGATGCCGTCGCGCTCTATGTCGAGCAGCGCCTGCACGGCCAGCAATTCCAGGCCCAGCGCATCCACACCGGGGTCATACATCATGTTGATCGTTATCAGCGGACGTTCATCGAGCATACCGATCGTATCGGCTATGTCGAACACGGCGCCCGTAGGAAAAACCTGGATGTCCCGGCGATCCGCGCCACACTTTCGCCTCGAAGCAGGATTGGCATAGCCCGGCAATCCAAAGCAGAGTCCTTGCAAGAGTAGGTGATATGGCAGCGGTGTATCTGGGTCGGTCACACCGATTCCCGCATCTCCCAAGATGCGGCTTAGCGCCCGCCTCACGGTATCCTCGTTCCCATGGCACAGCCCGTCGCGAAACGCATCGACGTCTCGAATGTCTTCTGCAGCGCACTCAAACCACTCAATAATCACTAGACGCAAGGCCTGGCGAAGCTCGTTATTGGGCAATCGCAAAGCACAGAGGCGATCGCCATACTCTGGCTCCTCAGTCATATCTGTCGTCAGGAAACCTGACAGATACAGCGCCGTCCACAAGCCATCATCAGGCGAGGCCTCTAGCCCCGCAGCGCCCAAACAAAGCGGGACCCCAACGCATCCATGGGCCTCGAGCAAATCAAACAAGACCGAAAAGCGGTCGAGATTCCAGTCACTAACTACCCTACTCAGGCAATCCGCATACCCATACAGATCGGCACGCACGGGCGCCGTGCAGCCTCGGTCCAGAAAACCGATCACACGCGCTGGACTCGAGCAATAGGCCCTACCAAACCGATATCCCTCGAGCCATTCACGCGCATCATCCAGGTATACCTCGCGCCCAGCATGATTCAACAGAGCCTGGACCTCGGCATCCGAAAAGCCGAAACAACGGTCACACCACGTCGAAAGTGGCGTCGACAGACAATACGAGCAGCCCTGCAAAGAAAGCGCCGCTTCGGCAGGGCCGGGATACTCCCCCATCAGACACGTCAGCCGCAACGAATCGCGCGCAGTGGCAATGGCGTCAAACAGCGCACGGTCAAGTAGTTCTGCCGGATCGGCGTCGGAAGCGTCCCTCGCGCTCGCACGGCGAGACCACGCCGCATCGTACCCATCAACGAGCAATACAACCTGCTCATCGCAGGCAATCTCCAGCAGCTCTATGAGCACGCCAAGCACCGAGGCGACCTCATCCTCGCTCGCCGCGCCACGCGCAACGCGTTCGATGTGACGCACCTTGTCTCGAGCTAAATCCGGAGCCTCCAAAAGCGCCAGCAGACGAGCGCACTCGCCCGAAAGAGCATCGCGCACGACGTCGGCAATAGCGGCGCCACGCCTCGCAGCGCCAGAAAAGTCCAGCGATATCACCGGATAGCAAGCGTACTCATCCCGATAGCGCCCGCCGTCCGCATCCCAAATCTGAGCATCGGCAAACAAACGCTGACCAGCGCGACTGACCGCCGGACGCTCCAGAAAAGCCCTGAGCATCGACAAGTTCATGCTCTTGCCAAAACCCTCGGGTCGACAGCACACCACAACGGACGCGTCGCAATCCAACACATCGGCAATAAACATGGTCTTGTCAACCAACATGCAGCAACCAAGGGCCTCCGCATAGTCGTGCATGCCAATGGGCAAAACCGCATCGTCGGCACAGCCGATCAAGCGCACGCCAAAGCCGGCATCACAACCATTATTCGCCTGTTCAGGCACCAAAACGTTCCCCCTAAATCGCAACACAATGCCAATTGTAATGACCGCCTCGCGCGTACCGACGACGCCGCGCGAACATATCGGGCAACGGTAGCAACAAGAGGTGTGAGGGGGCATAACTAATCGTTGCACAACAAAACGGGGCCCGATGCATTCGCACCGGACCCCGTCCCAACTCTTTAGTTATCTAGCAACCAAGAGGCTACTCCTCCGAGCCGTCCTCCCCAGAAGCTTTCTTCTGCTGATCGAGCTTATGCTTACCACTTACGATAGACGTAGCGCCCAGTGTGGCCAAGCTTGCACTGGCAAGGCTCGCCATAACGATAAGGTCGCCCGTCTTGGGCATGTTACCGTCAGATGACTTGGTCGTTGTAGTCGTCGTGGTTGTAGTGGTCACCGTTTTGGAGTCATTTTGCTCCTGGACCTGGTTGTCAGCACCGCTCTTGTCGTCGTCTTCGGACTGTTTCTTTTCGCCCTCGGTCTTGCTCTCGTCCTTCTTCTGACCGGACTTGTCGCCCTTCTCATCAGAGCTAGGACCCTTATCGGATTCAGCCTTCTCGGAAGCCTTGCCCTTGGAGTCGCCCTTTGCGGCCTCGGTCTTTTCCGTGGAAACCTGATCAGAGTTGTCCTTGTTCTGGGTCGAGCCGTTATTGACACCAGCCATCAGCGAAGAGCCCAGCGTAGAACCAAGCTGCACGGAGAAAGAAGGCTTCTTGTCCGGCGAAGCAACGGGAGCGTCCGGCGCCTTATTCGAGTCGTCCTTGGAAGCATCGGAATCAGGTGTTGCATCAGAGCCAGAGCCGTTGTTAGAGCCGGTGTCAGCGGACGAATCGCTCGAGCCGGTGGATGAGTTAGAGGTACCAGCACCGGTCGAACCAGAAGCGTCGCTGTCCGTATTGCCGGCAGAGCTTGAAGACGAATCACCCGCAGCAGAGCCGTTCGAATCGGAGCCGTTCGAGGTAGAGCCGTCGTTGGTAGTGCCACCAGCAAAGCCATTACCGTCAGCATCGGTCGAGGGCGCATCCATCCTGTCATCGTTGGCATCGTCACTCGAGTCGTCATTCGAATCAGGTGTCGGCGAGGGCGCCGGCGTAGGCTCGGGCTGCACGGGCGTCGCAGCGGCTGCCTCGTCCTCAGCGATATAAACCAAGCAGTCCTTTAGCTCGTTGCGGTAGCGGTTCTTCCAGCCCTCGTGGTACTGGGGCTGGCTTGCATACTTGGTCGCCACGTTATTGACCACACTGTTGGAAAGCGCCGTCACAAATTCGCGGTCGGACATATCGTTGGAAAGATTCGCCCAGCGGAAAAAGTCCCTGCAGCCACCAGTGCCGCACATGTTGGTAATGCTCCACACCATGCCCTTGACGCAATCGGCGCGGCCCGAAATATCAATACCCAGGCCGCTCTTGAGCCACGCCTCGGTCACCGCATAGTACGAGTTGTACGCATACGCATCCTGCAGAGCCGAAAACTCAGCAGGATCGGTGTTGTACGCACCTTGGAAGGCATCCTGAGCGATACGGCCCAACTCGGTGAGCTGGTCGTTCTCGTACATGGCATTGCTCGTGTTGGAAATCTCGCTGCCGTGATCAATCGCATCCTTAAGCATGCAGTATTTTTCGGGGTTGTAGTTGTAGGCCTGCTTCATAAACGGGATGAGCGACCAACGACGGTCGAACTGGTAATAACCCAGCGCGTTGTAGCCGTCACCATACGAAAAGCCCTGGTTATAGTTGCCATGGCTCTCATATTTGGTGAAGTACTTCATCTCGGGAGTCACGTTGACAAACGAAACGCCCTGGACCGACCTCAGCACGCCCGAGAAGGACTGTTGGGTGTAAAGGCCCTTATCGATATCGGTGGCATCCGAGGCAACGCCCGGCGTGGGCTCCTCGGCAGCGGCGGGTGCCGGCGCGGAAACGGCGCCAAACGAAAGCGCCAGCGTCAGACCCGCGACAATCGCAGAATGCTTGGGCTGCATAAGATCCTCCCTGCATTGGTGTAGTTAAAGTTCAGTTTGCAAAGATAAAAATAAGTATTGCAGCTCGCCCGTTGTTGCACAACAACCCCTCGATAAACGGCAACAACCCTCCGCGAAATCTTAAGGAATTAAACAAACTGGTCGTCGGGCGCCATCAGAAGCTCGCCGTATCGCTCCATCAGCCCGTCCCTCAACTGACAGAAAGCGGGGATATAGACGTTCAAGATGCGCTGAATCAAATCTTGAGCGAGCTTGTTGTCGTAGATATGGACGTTCGTATTGCGGTCTCTGAGCATGTCTAGCCAGGCCGCCTCATCAATAAAGTCGTAGAATCGGTACGACTCCTTCAAGATGGAACGAGGAGACCCCGACGCGGCAAGCGTGGCGCCCTCATACTCGAGCAGACGCTTAAGGAGCTTCCAGCTCAGTTCAAATTGAAGATTGAACTTATTAATCAATCCACTCTGAACAAAATCATTGTTGAGATCCTGATTGGGCGCATCCTCAAGATTCGCCAAGGCGCTAACAAAGTTCTCATATTTTTTCATACAGAATCACACCATCCCTGGCAATCTCATCGAGCAATTGCTGCGAGAGGGACTCGTCGAGATTGACGACATCTACATCTAAAAGAGTATCAAGATGTTCCTCGATCAAATATGAGAAACGGCCGAAATCCCGGCAACCTGCTACGGCGATGTCAATATCGCTCTTGGGCAAGTTGTCGCCTCGAGCACGAGAACCAAACAACACGACCTTCTCGGCGTCACATTCCCGAGCAAAAACTTCGATTTGCTTGTACACCTTGTCGAGAGATGCCATTTGCACCCCTACAGCTTAATGTCAAAGTTGATTTCGGGGACGGCGGCCAGGTCGGCCAACGTCACGCCGTCGACGTACTTTTCGATCACGTCGTCCAAACCGCGCCAGAACTTGACGGTCGAGCACAAATCGCTGCGGGTGCAGCTGTTGTCGATGCCATCGCACGCCACCGGAGCCGTGCTGCCCTCGACGGCACGCAGGATGTCGCCGGCGCGCACCTCGGCCGGGTCCTTCGCCATCATGTAGCCGCCGCCCTTACCGCGCACGCTCCTAAGCAGGCCCGCCTTCATGAGCGGACGAACCAGCTGCTCCAAATACTTTTGTGAAATATGCTCGCGGTCAGCGACCTCGCGAAGGGCAATCTTGCCCTCGGCGTCACCAAGCGCTGCGATATAGATCATCAGACGGAGGGCATAGCGGCCCTTAGAAGAAATGAGCATACCTACCCTCTCATCGTAGCCGAGACAAAATACCAGGCTTGTTTGTCCCAAATCTTATGCACGCGGGGCAAACAAGCCTGATTATTATGTCCCACATCTAAAAAGTCGAGTGGATTAGTCGGGTTTTCCCTTGACTAACGCCGAACCCATAGTAACTTTATTCCGAGAAGATTCCTAGGGTTTAGTACACCTATGAGTACACCATATACAGAGAGGGACAGCATGAGCGCAAATTCGCTGCTTTCCATCGAAGGTCTGACCGCCTCCGTGGACGAGAAGACCATCCTCCACAACGTCAACCTCAACGTCGCCGCCGGCGAGACCCACGTCTGATGGGACCCAACGGCGCCGGCAAGTCCACCCTCGGCCACCTGGTCATGGGCGACCCCGTTTACACGGTCAACGACGGCCGCATCGTCTTTGACGGCCAGGACATCACTGAACTCACCACCGACAAGCGCTCGCGCGCCGGCCTGTTCCTGAGCTTCCAGGCCCCGGTCGAGATTCCGGGCGTGCCGCTGTCGAGCTTTTTGCGCGCCAGCATCGCCGGCCGCCCCGGCCTGGAGATGAAGGGCAAGGAGTTCCGCCGTCGCGTCAAGGAGCTCGCGGCAGAGCTCAACATGGATACCGCCTACCTCAACCGCGAGCTGGGCGTGGGCTTCTCGGGCGGCGAGAAGAAGAAGGTCGAGATGCTCCAGCTCCTGTTGCTGCAGCCCAAGCTCGCCATCCTCGACGAGACCGACTCGGGCCTAGACGTCGACGCCCTGTCCACCGTCAGCCACGGCATGGACGCCTACCGCAAGAGCTGCGACGGCTCCATGCTCATCATCACACACAACACGCGCATCTTGGAGCACCTGGATGTCGACCGCGTCCACGTTATGGTCAAGGGCCACATCGTGCGCGAGGACGACGCCTCGCTCATCCCCTGGATCGACAAGAACGGTTTTGAGACCTTCGAGCGCGAGGCCGCCGAGCAGCGCGCCCAGGCCGAGGCCGCCGCTGCCGAGCAGCAGGCGTAAAGGGGCGACGCAATGACCAAGAACCGCACCGAGGTCGCGGACATCGACCGCAGCCTCTACGACTTCACCTATGGCGAGGAGGGATTCGAGCGCCTCGACGCCGGCATCACGCCCGACATCGTGCGCGAGATCAGCGCCAAAAAGGACGAGCCGCAGTGGATGCTCGACCTGCGCTTAAAGTCCCTCGAAATCTTCAACCGCTTCCCGGATCCGACGTGGGGCCCTCCATCGAGGGCCTGGACATGGACAACATCGTCACCTACGTCAAGCCCAACACCGACCAAAAGCACGACTGGCAGTCGGTGCCCGACGACATCAAGAACACCTTTGAGCGCCTAGGCATCCCCGAGGCCGAGCGTAGCTACCTGGCGGGTGTCGGCGCGCAGTACGACTCCGAGCTCGTCTACCACAACATGCAGGACACCGCGTCCAAGATGGGCATCGTCTACTCCGGTATTGAGGAAGCCCTGCACGATCCGCAGTGGGAACCGCTCATCCACGAGAAGTTTATGACACTCATCCCGCCCACCGACCACAAGTTTGCGGCCCTGCACGGCGCCGTATGGTCCGGCGGCTCGTTTGTCTACGTGCCCAAGGGCACCAAGCTCGATTTCCCGCTGCAGAGCTACTTCCGCCTCAACGCCAAGGGTGCCGGCCAGTTTGAGCACACGCTCATCATCGTCGAGGACGATGCCGACCTGCACTTTATCGAGGGTTGCTCCGCGCCCAAGTACAACGTTGCCAACCTCCACGCCGGCGCTGTGGAGCTCTTTGTGGGCAAACGCGCACACCTGCGCTACTCGACCATCGAAAACTGGTCCAAGAACATGTACAACCTCAACACCAAGCGTGCGCGCGTGGACGAGGACGGCGACATCGAGTGGATCAGCGGCTCCTTCGGCAGCCACGTGGGCTACCTCTACCCCATGAGCGTGCTCAACGGCCGCCGCGCCCGCTCGAGCTTTACCGGCATCACCTTTGCCGGCGCCGGCCAGAACCTCGACACCGGCTGCAAGGTCGTGCTCAACGCGCCCGAGACGTCCGCAACGGTCGAGACCAAGGGCATCTCCAAGAGCGGCGGCATCCAGACCTTCCGTAGCTCTATCGTGGCCACGCCCAAGGCCGAGGGTTCCAAGGCAACCGTGAGCTGCCAGTCGCTCATGCTCGACGACCAAAGCCGCTCCGACACCATCCCCGCCATGGACGTCCGCGCCAAGAACGTCGATATCGGCCACGAGGCCACCATCGGCCGCATCGGCGACGACAAGGTGTTCTACCTGATGAGCCGCGGCATCTCGGAAGAAGAGGCCCGCACCATGATCGTCAACGGCTTTGCCAACCCGGTCTCCAAGGAGCTGCCGCTTGAGTACGCCGTCGAGATGAACAACTTGATCAAGCTCGAGATGGAAGGAGCGATCGGATAATGAAACAGGAAACCAACACCGCTGCTACCACGCTCGAGCAGGTCAACGCGATGCCGGCGGGGACTTGGGGCTGGCTCAAGATGAACCAGACCAAGCTCGAGCTTTCAAACGAGCTTGCCGCCGCACCCGCCGAGACCGTTGAAGTCGAGGGGCTGGACGAGCGGTTCCGCGGCGCCGCCGACGCCTTCGACACCGCCATGGACGCCATGGCCGAGCGCTTCCCCGAGCGCCGCGCCTCCGCCCCGGCGACGCCGCCGACCGCGCCCGCATCACGCCCGAAACCGAGCTCGACGTGCCCGCCACCTCGGTCTACCAGGCCGGAGCCATTAAGCTCGAGGAAGAGCTCGCCCCCGCCACCTCGGTCTACCAGGCCGGAGCCATTAAGCTCGAGGAAGAGCTCGCCCCCGCCGAGGCCTCGAGACCGGCATGGGCGAGGCCGCCTATGCCTACCTTGCTGAGCATGCCACCAAACGCATCGTCATCGATGTGCCCGCCTACCAGCACGCCACGGTTACCGTGCGCATAAGCGGCGTCAACGCGGCTGCGGCCATCGCCGCCATCGATGTCGTCGCCCGTCCGCAGGCAACGCTCGACATGCAGATTGCCCTGGACTCCCCCGTTACCGGCGAGGGCATCGTGGGTTCCGTGCTACGCGTGTGCGCCCACGAGTACGCCACCGTCAACGTGACCTGCACGCAGACGCTCGACGACAGCTGGATCGCGCTCGACGACACCGGCCTGTTCCTGGACGAGGGCGCGCGCGTCAACGTGCAGCACACCGTGCTGGGCGCCGGTGCCAGCGCCACCGGCCTTGCCGGCGACCTGTTGGGCGACACCGCCAAGGTGACGATCGACACCGATTACCTGGCGCTCGCGAACAGGTGCGCGACTTTAACTACGAGCTGCGCCACCGCGGTCGCAAGACCGAGTGCGAGATCGACGCCAACGGCGTGCTGACCGGCACGTCCAAGAAGGTCTACCGCGGCACCATCGACCTCGTGCATGGCTGCAAGGGTGCAACCGGCACCGAGCGCGAGACGGTGCTCCTGGCCAACAAGGGCGTCGACAACAAGACTGTTCCAGTCATCCTCTGCGACGAGGACGACGTCGCCGGCAACCACGGCGCCACCATCGGTCACGTCCGTGACGAGCAGCTGTTCTACCTCGCCTGCCGCGGCCTTGACCAAAACGCCGCCGAGGACCTGTTCATCCGCGCCAAGCTGGAGGACGCCGCGCTTTCCGCCACCGACGAGCGCACCCGCGCCGCCGTCGTCCGCTTGGGCAACAACCTGATCGACAACTTCGAGGAGGAGCTCGCATGATCGACACCGAGCACGTTAAATGCGATACCTGTACCGCACCGGAGCCTATGGAACTCGACGCCAGTGACGAGGCCTCGCGCGGCTGGCCTACCGTCGACATCGAGACCAACCCCTACAAGGCGCAGTTCCCGCTGTTCCAGCAGCACCCCGAGATCGCGTTTCTCGATAGCGCCGCAACCGCTCAGCGCCCTGTCTGCGTGCTCGACGCCGAGCGCGACTTCTACCAGCGCATGAACGCCAACCCCCTGCGCGGCCTGTACTCGCTGTCCGTCGAGGCCACCGAGGCCATCGCGAAGGTGCGCCAGCAGATCGCCGACGTCATCGGCGCTTCCCAGGCCAACGAGGTCGTCTTCACCCGTAACACGAGCGAGTCGCTCAACTTAGTCGCCAAGAGCTTTGCGCCCACGGTCCTCGAGCCCGGCGACGAGGTCGTCATCACCATCATGGAGCACCACTCCAACCTGATTCCGTGGCAGCAGGTCTGCCGCGAGACCGGCGCCAAGCTCGTCTACCTCTACCCCACCAAGACCGGCCAACTCACCACCGAGGAGGTTCTGGCAAGGTGGGTCCCAAGACCAAGATTCTGGCCGTGGGTCAGGTCTCCAACGTGCTAGGCGTCGAGAACCCGGTCAAGAACCTCGGCAAGCTCGTGCACAAGTATGGCGGCTATCTGGTCGTCGACGGCGCGCAATCGCTGCCGCACATGCCGGTCGATGTGACCGACCTGGGTGCCGACTTCTTTGCCTTTAGCGCCCACAAGGCCATGGGCCCCATGGGCATTGGCGTGCTGTGGGGCAAGATGGGCCTGCTCAACGCCATGCCGCCCATGCTTACCGGTGGCGAGATGATCGACTCGGTCACCGAGCAGGGCGCCGTCTGGGCGCCCGTCCCCGAAAAGTTCGAGGCCGGCACGCAGGACGCCGCCGGTATCTTCGCCACGGGTGCCGCCCTCGATTACCTGGTCAACACGGTGGGCTACGAAAACATCCAGGCCCGCGAGCAGGCACTCGTTCACTACCTAATGGGCGAGCTCATGCAGCTCGACTTTGTCCAGATCATCGGCTCCATCTATTGGGACAACCACCACGGCGTCGTCAGCTTTAACGTGCGAGGCATCCACCCGCACGATGTCGCGAGCATTATGGACATGGACGGCGTTTGCATCCGCGCCGGTCATCACTGCGCGCAGCCGCTGCTCACCTGGCTGGGCGTCGAGAACCTTGCCTGCTGCCGCGCCAGCGTGGCCTTCTACAACGACAAGGCCGATATCGACAAGTTCATCGCCGGCCTGCATCACGTTTGGAGCACGTTCAATGGGTAACCTCTACACCTCCACCACGTTCATGGAGCACAACTCACACCCCGACTATAAGTATGAGATGGATTCCCCCACGCACGAGCACGACGGCATCAACCCCAGCTGCGGCGACGAGCTCACCTTGCAGCTGCGCGTCGAGAACGATGTGATCGAGGAGGCTTCCTTTACCGGCCACGGCTGCGCCATCAGCCAGGCCAGCGCCGACATCATGGCCGACCTCATCACCGGCGAGACCGTCGAGGAGGCACGTCGTCTGGCAGCGCTTTTCCTCGCCATGATCCGTGGCGAGCAGCTCTCCGATGAGGACCTGGAAGACCTGGATGAGGCTGCCCAGCTCCAGGACATCTCGCACATGCCCGCCCGCGTCAAGTGCGCCGAACTCGCCTGGCGCACCCTCGACGGCATGCTCGAGGGGCAAGCAAACCAGTAGCGTATGCCCCGAATCCAAGGTTTTTGATTGCCGAGCCGCCCGATACGGGCGGCTCTGTTTTTTCTAATGAGCGCGAACGCACAAAGTCCGCGCGTCCGGCACCCCGTCTGTCATTTACCACACAGCCAGACGCGAACACGGGCGTTTTCCACAGCACCAAAGGCCTGCGGCAGGGCCACGAGCACGCCTAGCATCGTCCCATGCCCCATCCAGCTGGGCTCCGATTCGCTTCGCGCCTGCTGCAGACGGGTCCCATAGGGAGCGGCGTGCATTTTTGCGAGTATTCAGCACGCCAAGCTGTGTGTATACGCATCGAAAGCGTTAATCAACGTCTCCAGGCGCATATATAGTGCGTTTTAGAACAAGCATCGTGGTCTCAGGGGCGCAAACATGAGCTTCGGGAGTGCATCGGCAGACATAAATAGTTTCGGGGGCCCGTATGTTGCAAAATTGCGACGGTAGTGGCAGTACCGCGATGCTGAAACTCCGTTTTTTGCACGGCGCAGATGGGGGTAGGCACGGGCAAACCCGGACTGAGCCCTTATTTTATGCAAGATGGCGATTGTTCTATGCATATTAAGAAGTGCAGTTACCGCACCAAGCTTTTGAACGCTTGTTGCGGCGTATGGACGACCCCATCTGCGGTGCACAGGCGACCCTACATCACGTTTCCGCCAGTCCGCATCGCCGTCCGCGCGCGGGCACGCACAATACGAGAGACGGTACTTTTGCCAATCCCGGTATAGCGCTCAATCTGGCGCACCGTGAAACCGGCATCGTGTAATCCAACAATAACGGTATCGCGCCGCGCCGGCGGTGCGGCTTTAACCCCGCGGAGCGGAACCCCGAGGCTCTTCGCCAACTTGTCGGCAAAGGCGTGGCGTTCCCACTCCGTCTCTTTCATATCGCCCAGCGTTGGCTCGCCGCCCTCGGGCGTCGAAAGCGAATAGGCAGCAAAGGCCTCGGCAGAACCAAAAAGCTCAAGCATGCAAGAAGGATCGGAAAATCCCCTCGTGGCATCTGCCGCATCACTGTCGTAAGCGCGCAGATGCTCCGCAAAGCTGCTCCAGGGATAACGCTCGATTAGGCCAACGCCCGCCTCCTGTGGATCGGCGTGTACGGAGCGAATAGCCTCCATCACCTGCCAGTCGGTATCGAGCGAGCGCCGGTCAAAACGGTTCTGGAACAGATGGCCCGTGCGCCCCGTGCGTTTATTGAACCGACGAGCGTACGTCAAAAGCAGTCGTTGCATCGCCGCGCTCATCGTGTCCTCATAATCCGAGAGTACCAGATCCACGTGATTGCCCATAAGGCACCAGGCGATAACCGTCACGCCCGCCTCGCGGCAGCACTCGCGCATCAGCTCCAAAAACTCCCACCGGTCTTCATCGCCCTCAAAGATGAGCTGCTTGCCCGTACCGCGGGCACAAACATGGTAAAAGCCGGTAACCGTTCTCCAAACGCGCTGCATGGCGCTCCCTTCGCCGGGATCTGATTGCCATCCAATACAGCACGATTGAAGCGTGCCATCAAAACATTCACGCAAAACAATACACTCGCGCGGCCAAAGGCAGTAAACGGGCGGCGAACGGCACCGTTGCAACAGGTCAGACCCCGCAACGCATACAAGAGCTGACCAAAAGCTTGCCCAAGACGAACCCCCTCTACGGAAGTTCGCGACCACAGAACATATAGTTAAACCGTTTCAATTAAAACTTCCGGACTTCTCGCTACGAAAACTGAGCCGTTCGCCGAATATTCCGTGCATTTCGCGGTATTATAGGGGCTGCATGTCATGTCCCTTTCGAAGGGTCGCCCGGCAATCGCCAGCCACGACCCCCAGACGGGACGCCAACACGATAGAGAGGAGAGGCATGCAGTACTCACAGGAAGTGGAGAACATGTGCCCCGTTGCCAAGGGTGCATACCACGGCCCCGCACCCATCCCCGAGGAGGGCAAGTGGGTCCAGGCTAAGGAGATTTCCGACATCTCCGGTCTTACGCACGGTGTGGGTTGGTGCGCACCTCAGCAGGGCGCCTGCAAGCTCACGCTGAACGTCAAGGACGGCATCATCGAGGAGGCCCTCGTTGAGACCATCGGCTGCTCGGGCATGACCCACTCTGCTGCCATGGCTTCCGAGATCCTTCCCGGTAAGACCATCCTCGAGGCCCTCAACACCGACCTCGTCTGCGACGCCATCAACGTTGCTATGCGCGAGATCTTCCTGCAGATCGTTTACGGCCGCAGCCAGACCGCGTTCTCCGAGGGCGGCCTGCCCGTGGGCGCCTCCCTCGACGACCTCGGCAAGGGCCTTCGCTCTCAGGTCGGCACCATGTTCGGCACCAAGGCCAAGGGCGCTCGTTACCTCGAGCTCGCTCAGGGCTACGTCACCCGCATGGCTCTCAACGACAAGAACGAGATCATCGCATTCGAGTTCCTGAACCTCGGCAAGTTCACCGACGCCGTCAAGGCCGGCAAGACCCCCGAGGAGGCCATCGCTGGCGCTATGGGCCACTATGGTCAGTGGGAGAACGCTGCCAAGTACATCGACCCGCGCACCGACGAGGAGACTCACTCCGTCGCCAGCGTGTTCCCGGTTCACGAGTAGAAAGGGAGGGAAATAACTATGACTGTTACGTTCGAAGGTTACGAGCGCCGCGCTGACAAGATCAACAAGTGCCTCGCCGACAACGGCATCGCCTCCCTCGAGGAAGCTCTGCAGATCTGCACCGACAAGGGCTTCAACCCGCGTGAGATCGTCAACAACACCCAGTCCATCGCCTTCCAGAACGCCGAGTGGGCCTACACCCTCGGTTGCGCTCTCGCTGTCAAGCGTGGCGCCAAGACCGCTTCTGAGGCTGCCGCCATCATCGGCGAGGGCATCCAGGCCTTCACCGTTCCCGGCTCCGTCGCCGAGGACCGCAAGGTCGGTCTGGGCCACGGCAACCTGGGCGCTATGCTGCTCTCCGACGACACCGAGTGCTTCGCCTTCCTGGCTGGCCACGAGTCCTTCGCTGCCGCTGAGGGCGCTATCGGCCTGGCTCTGAACGCCAACAAGGCTCGCAAGAAGCCGCTGCGCGTTATCCTCAACGGTCTGGGCAAGGACGCCGCTCAGATCATCGCCCGCATCAACGGCTTCACCTACGTGAAGACCCAGTTCGACTACTACACGGGCGAGCTCAAGGTCGTCGAGACCATCCCCTACTCCGATGGTCCCCGCGCTGCCGTTAACTGCTACGGTTCCGACGACGTCCGCGAGGGCGTTGCCATCATGTGGCACGAGAACGTTGACATCTCGATCACCGGTAACTCCACCAACCCCACGCGCTTCCAGCACCCCGTCGCTGGCACCTACAAGAAGGAGCGCCTCGAGGCTGGCAAGAAGTACTTCTCCGTCGCTTCTGGTGGCGGCACTGGCCGTACCCTGCACCCGGACAACATGGGCGCCGGCCCTGCCTCTTACGGCATGACCGACACCATGGGCCGCATGCACTCCGACGCCCAGTTCGCCGGTTCTTCCTCCGTGCCTGCGCACGTCGACATGATGGGTCTCATCGGCATGGGCAATAACCCCATGGTCGGTGCCACCGTCGCCTGCGCTGTCGCCGTCGAGGAGGCCCTCAAGGCCTAGTCGCGCCCGCGCGATGCTCACATAGTTGAGCTTTGGAGCCGCTACCTTTTAAGGTGGCGGCTCTTTTTGTTTACGCTGTCGCAGGGCAGCTAATGCCGATATATCAGTTGGGGCGAAATACGAGATGTGATGAGACGGAGCGTCAGAACGTCCATGACGCCCACCTGCCATATTTGCCCTTTACCGATTTGCCGAGTCTTTGCGGCTCCATTGCCGATCACCCATGCGACAATGCGCCGGACGAGAAAGGAATCCGATGGAATCGACTGATGTACTGGTAATTGGATCTGGCATTGCGGGCCTTTGCGCCGCCATCGAAGCGGCACGCACGGGCGCAACCGTCGCTGTGGCAAGCGCCGGCAAGACTATGAGTGGATCGAGCTTCTTCCCCGGAACCTGGGGCCTGGGGCTTATCGGACCCGTTAACGAAGACGACGAACAAGACCTCATCGATACCATCCAGACCGTTGGTGGCGGCGTTGCCGACCCTGAACTCGTCCAGACGTTCGTCCACGGCATTCCCCAGGCAATTGAATGGCTCGAGCAAGACTTGGGCGTTGAGCTTCAGCGTCCGCAAAGCGTCGAAAGCGCTCAGCAAAAGCAGTTTATCCCCTGCTTTGACCACAAGACGCGCATGTGGCGCGGCCTCACCCGCAAGCCCCTTGAGGACGCTCTGACGACCCGAATCGAGTCGCTCGGCATTCGCCTGCTCCCCCGCCATGAGCTTATCGACCTTGTTGAGGACATGAACGGCAGAATAACCGGAACCGTGCTCTACGACCTCACCGAAAATCGAATCGTGCCCTTTGCTGCCAAGGCCACGATCATCGCTGCGGGCGGCACGGGTGGCCTGTTCGAGCGCAGCCTCACTTCCGCCGATGTGCTCAGCTCTTCGCAGGCCATCGCGCTGGCGCACGGCGCAACACTTACTAATATAGAGTTCATGCAGATGATGCCCGGCTTCATCGAGCCCAAGCGCAACTTGGTCTTCAACGAGAAAACCTGGCGCTACGTACATTTTGACCAGCCGGTAGATATTGCCGACAACAAGCTGGACGACCTGCTCGAGCAGCGCTCTGGATATGGTCCCTTCACGTCACGCTTGGCCTCCCGCGCTATCGATCTCGTCATCGATCAGGCAGGTGTCGAAGGCCTGGCACTCCACTACGACTTCCCCCGCGAGGATGTCCCAGAGTTTGTGCAGACCTTTGCCACCTGGCTGCAAGACGAGCACGGCATCGCCCCGACTGACGAGATGCGCGTTGCGATGTATGCCCACGCCGCTAATGGCGGCATCAAGATCGATAAGACCGCGCACACGGGCGTTGAGGGCCTCTACGCTTGCGGTGAGGCGACAGGCGGCATGCACGGCGCCGACCGCATTGGTGGCTTGTCAAGCGCCAACGGCATCGTGTTCGGACGCATCGCGGGCGCATCGGCAGCCCAGGCAGCACAGAATGCACCTGAGGTGGCCCCGAAGGCGGATATCGCCCTCCCCCAGTACGGCATTGCCACAACAGATGCCGAACGCCTGACACGCAGCCTTAAGCACACGATGAGTACCTATTGCATGATCAACAGAACCGAAGCAGGTCTATCCAAGGCTCTGCAACAGCTTGAAAGCCTGCAAGACGAGGCAACGGCGCTGAGCAAGCCACACGCCAATGACAGCGAAATCGCAGCCCTCGCCCGCCTGCAATCGCAGATTCAACTAGCACAGGAAATGGTCAAAGCCATGCGCAAGCGAACCGAAAGTCTCGGATCGCACTATCGAGCGAATTAAACTGGACACCTATCTAAAGCAAAACACAACTAATCGATATCTATGGGCCCCGTGAACTCGAAGTGGCACGGGGCCCATTCGTGTCCGCACGGCAGCGTATCCTAATTCTGAATACAGAGCGGGCAAAGCCCGCATAGACAATAGGCCAGCGAGGAGGAGATATGGACAGTAGAGATATCGAGAAGTGGCGTGTCGAACTTGATAGCTACGCCAATGTGGAAGAAGGCGTTGAGTATTGGCTCGCACGCGATTTAATGGAACCCATGGGGTACACTCGATGAGAGAACTTTGCCGAAGTTGTTAAGAGGGCAAAAGTCTCGTGCGAAACAAACAAAACTCCAGTTGATTCCCATTTTCGTGACACCACGAAAATGGTAACTGCCGGTGTCGACGCTCGCGCAGTTAAAGACTACAAACTTACGCGCTATGCATGCTATTTAATCGCCCAGAACGGAGATTCAAACAAGCAAGAAATCGCGCTCGCACAGGCGTACTTCGCCGTGCAGACGCGCCGGTTTTACTGATCCCCAGGGTAGACTCGATCTGTGAAAGTGGCTGTGCCCTTTCGGGTTCGACCCCATGCGAGGTCAACAAAAAAGCGACCAGCCTAAGCCAGTCGCTTTAACATACTTTGGGTGGGCCGTCAGGGGGTCGAACCCTGGACCTTGGGATTAAGAGTCCCCTGCTCTACCAACTGAGCTAACGACCCGATATCAACACGAAGCAAGAACTGGGGTGGGTAAAGGGACTCGAACCCTCGACCTACGGGACCACAACCCGTCGCTCTAGCCAACTGAGCTACACCCACCGTGTCCTGTGCGCTTCGCGCTCGACTATTATTGCAAGGAACGCCACGCGATGCAAGCCCCAATTTTCAAGAATTTTGAAAAGAGTTTTTCGAACGCGTTTCGAGCAATTCCCACCGGTTTCATAGGAGTAAACTTGCCCCACTGCAAATGCTCGAAAGGACAAGCATGAAAGAACTCTCCAATCGTACGGCAACGTTTGCCGATTCGGTCATCCGCCGCATGACGCGCATCTCCAATAAGTACGGCGCCGTCAACCTCTCGCAGGGCTTCCCCGACTTTGATCCCCCGGCGCAACTGCTCAAGAGCCTGAGCACCATCGCTACCGATCCCAAGCCGCTCTATCACCAGTACTCCATCACTTGGGGCTCCCAGGCCATGCGCGAGGCGCTCGCAACCAAGCAGGAGCACTTTATGGGCATGCCGATCAACCCCAACGAGAACATCGTGGTCACATGCGGCTCCACCGAGGCCATGATGGCCGCCATGATGACGGTCACGAACCCCGGCGACAAGGTCGTCATCTTCTCGCCGTTCTACGAGAACTACGGCGCCGACACGATTCTCTCGGGCGCTGAGCCCGTCTATGTGCCGCTCAACCCGCCCACGTTCGACTTCGATCGCGAGGTCCTCGAGGCGGCCTTCCGCGACAACGATCCCAAGGCCATCGTCCTGTGCAACCCTTCCAATCCCTGCGGCAAGGTCTTTACGCGTGAGGAGCTCACCTTTATCGCCGACCTGTGCAAAAAGTACGACGCCTACTGCATCACCGACGAGGTATACGAGCACATCGTCTACGCGCCCCACGAGCACGTCTATATGGCCACGCTGCCCGGCATGTTCGAGCGCACCATCAGCTGCAGCTCGCTGTCCAAGACCTACTCCATCACCGGTTGGCGTCTGGGCTACACCATTGCCCCGGCCGAGATTACCGAGCGCATCAAGAAGGTCCACGACTTCCTCACCGTGGGTGCCGCCGCTCCCTTGCAGGAGGCCGTCGTCACCGCCCTCAACTTCGACGACAGCTATTACGATGAGGTCCTCGACCTCTACACCGCTAAGCGTAACCTGTTCTGCCAGGGGCTCGATAGCATCGGTCTTGAGCACAACGTGCCGCAGGGCGCCTACTACGTGATGATGGATATCTCGGAGTTTGGCTACGACAGCGACCTCGACTTCTGCGAGGATCTCGCCTCCAAGGTTGGCGTGGGCGCTGTGCCGGGCTCAAGCTTCTTCCGTGAGCCCGTAAACCATCTGATTCGCTTCCACTTTGCCAAGCGAGACGAAACGCTCAACGCCGCGCTCGAAAACCTCAAGTCCCTGCGTGATAAAATCAAGCCGCGCGGGTAAGGACGGCCCGGCAACTAAAGCAACCAAAGAAGCCCCGCACCGCCCACCGCGTTGCAGGGCTTCTATTTATAGCGCTTTCTTAAATGGTTTAGAGCTCTATACTCTAGTCACGGAGCAACTCGTCCCAGAGAGAGAGGAATACTATGGCAGAACAGCAGCTTATCGGAGCGCTCGAGGCCGGCGGCACCAAGATGGTCTGCGCCACGGGCTATGCAGACGGTACGGTCCTGGAGCGTGAGCAGATCGCGACCACGACCCCGCAGGAGACCGTTGAGGCCGTCAACGCATGGTTTGCCGACAAGGGCATCGCCGCGCTGGGCATCGGCGCCTTTGGCCCCACCGCGGTCAACCCCGCCTCGCCCCAGTACGGCAAGATCTTGGAGACGCCCAAGACCGCATGGCGTTACTTTGACCTGCTGGGCACCATTCAAAACGAGCTCAATATTCCCTGCGGCTACGATACCGACGTCAACGTCGCCTGCTTGGGCGAGGTCACCTTTGGTTGCGCGCAGGGCCTCACCGACGTGGTGTACCTGACGATCGGCACCGGCGTGGGTGCCGGTGTGCTCTCGGGCGGTCAGCTCGTCCACGGCATGATGCACCCCGAGGCTGGCCACATCCTGGTCACGCGTGACCCGCGCGACACCATCGGCGAGCATAGCGCCTGCCCCTTCCACGACAACTGCCTGGAGGCCTCATCGCCGGCCCCGGCGTTAAAAAGCGCTGGGATGGCAAGAGCGCCGGAGACATGGCCGATGACCCCGAGGCTATGGATCTGCTTGCAGGCTATCTGGCACAGGCGCTCATGACCTATACGCTGTGCTACGCACCGCAAAAGATCATCATCGGCGGCGGCGTGGCCGACCACACCCCCATCGTGCCGCTCGCACGCAAAAAGTGTGCCGAGATGCTCAACGGCTATATCGTCACGCCCGAGGTCAACGACATCGATACCTACATCGTCAACAACAGCCTCGAGGGCAAGCAGGGCATCATGGGCTGCCTGGCCCTGGGCGCACAGGCGCTTCAGTAGCAGACGCACCCACAGGGCGTGGCGCGCTCGGCAAATCCAACCTACGGAACGACGCCACCACGCCTCATATAACCCCTCAAATAAAAAAGGCCGCCTAGGACCAAACAATACGTCCTAGGCGGCTTTTTTGGCGCACATCAGCCACCGTAAGAGATATCGAAGCACAACGCCCGTTGCCGCTCCACAGCAGTCGATCATCACATCGGTGATCATGCCGGCGCGTCCCGGCACAAAGAGCTGAATCGTCTCGTCGATCGAGGGAATCAGCAGCAGGAACACCGCCGTGGGCAGCAGCACGTCAAAGGTGCGCCGGCCCTCAAAATCAAAGGCGTGCGTTGCCAGGATGCCGAGCACCATATACTCGGTAAAATGCGCGCACTTGCGAACAACAAAGTTGGTCACCCATTCATATGGAAGTCCCACGCCGTGCAGGAAACCGCGGATAGCTCCATGACCGTTAGGCTCAGCGAGCCCGACCCCGAGCCGGGAACCAGCGAATTGCCCCAGATCAAGAGCGCCATCAGGCAGGTCGCGACCGCCCATTTTCGATTGATCTTAACCATGCAGAAGTTATGCCTCCGCGCGGAGCGGCGCGAAGCTGGCGGTACCGCCCTCGATAACGCTCAGATAGGCACGGCCTGTACGCTTGGCTGTGGAGGACTGCAGGCGCTCGATCTCTTCCTCGAGGATCTGATTAACGCGCTCGTGACGACGATTTTCCATAATGCCGGCGGCAATAGCCTCGGCCCGCTCGATACTCTCGCGCGAGATGCGGGCGGTATCCTCGGGGAACACAGCGCTGTGACGGCCGACATAGGCGGGGGCAGCAGGCTGAGGGGCAGCGACGGGAGCGGGCGCTGCAACAGGAGCGGGCTCGTCAATCTCATCCAGAATCGCGGTGGCGGCGGCCCACATGTCCTCGTGGCCCGAGTAATCGGCTATGGGAACATCAACCTCGAGCGAGGCGTCCGGAAGGTCTCCGGTGTCGATGCGATCTTGGGCATCAATCGATGCGGTGATGGCTGCAGGCTCATCGAGGTCATCGAGATCGATGTCCGCGGCACCGGAGATGATAGGCATGCTGGCGAGGTTTGCGTTGTACGGCGCAGCCTCAGCCGCCTGCTGCTGGGCAGGAGCGCCCCAAAGCGAGCTTTCGGCGGCACGGCGGGCGGCAACGGCCTCCTCGTCCGCGGCCATGGCTTCATCAACGTACGAATTGTCGGCAGAAGCGTTCGCGTCCGCCGAGGTAGCGCTGTAGGCGTTATTGGCTGCCGCGTTGGCAACGAGTGCCACGAAAGCCGCCGTGCTGCCCGCAGGGGCGGCCTGGGAGCCAGACACGGCGCGTGCCGCGGCGGCGATGTCGTCGCGATTGAAGGAGCCGGTCTGCCCGCCATTGGTGAGCTCGTCGATGGCGACTTGATAGACGTCGCGCGAGTGTGCAGGGTCGCAGCTCACCGGCGAATCGTCGTCGAGCATACTGTCGATCATGGACCAAGCCTCGTCCTCGTCCATAGCATCTGCGGCTCGAGCGATGGTAGGGACACCATCATCGGCATGACGGCGCTGGAACGCACCAGTCAGGCCGGAAAGGAATGCCGAGGTAGACTGCTCCGACTGAGCCTGAGAAGCAGAAGCCGCAGCGTAAGGAGTAGCAACCTGCTGTTGAGCTGGAATCGAGGCGGTCTTGAACTCGCTTTGATGCTGATTGAGATTGGCGGCACCGCCCATGGCATCGGGCTGGAACAGACGCTCTTCACGCTGCGCACGGTACTCGGAGATACCCAGCGAGGCGGCATAGATACCCACGCCCGCCACCGCGCCCACGGCGAAGGGAACCGCACCCGCCACGACCGTCTCGTTCAGCGACGAAAACGGCAGCGTCGCGGCATACATAACCACGGGAGCGGCAAGGCCGATCCCGCACGAAAGTCCGGCAAGGACTGCTCGTTGTGTTGCATCAGAAGAAGCCATGAGCTCTCCCCATCTTCCAGCACCAAAATCGCATCATTCAGTTGGCTGCGCGAGAGAAGATGAAGCGGGGCTATGCCCCAAAGCAACGGTATATGGTTCGTTTCATCTGCGTTATCCGTCGCGAAGCTTAAAAGCTATTATGCGAAACCGCCCTGTCGATTGCAAGCGACGATGTCGGATTGAAACGGGAAACCTGCTGCTCGTCGGTCTTATGGTTAAAAATTAGCGCGGAGCGGCGATATGGAAAAGGGCCGAGGCTCAAAGCCCCGACCCTTTATCGCATTGATGACTATCGCTGCGCGTGGATGACAACCTAGAACGTCTGCTCGTAGTCGCTGTGCTTTTTGGCCGAACGCACTAGGAACTCTTGGTTGGTGTTGGTGCCCTTAAGACCCTTGATAAACGATGCGGCTGCGCGCTCGGTGTTGTTCATGCCGGCAAGAATGCGACGCAGACCAAAGACAAACGGACGCATCTGCTCGTCGACCAACAGGTCCTCATTACGCGTACCGGAGGCAACGGGGTCGATAGCCGGGAAGATGCGACGGTCGGCCAGGTCGCGGTCGAGCTTAAGCTCCATGTTGCCGGTGCCCTTGAACTCCTCAAAGATGACCTCGTCCATCTTGGAACCGGTGTCGATGAGGGCGGAGGCAAGGATGGTGAGCGAGCCACCGTTTTCGATGTTGCGGGCTGCACCCAGGAAGCGCTTGGGCGGATACAGGGCCGCCGAATCGACGCCGCCCGAAAGGATACGGCCCGAGGCGGGCGCGCCAAGTTGTAGGCGCGGGCAAGACGCGTGATGGAGTCGAGCACCACCACGACGTCGCCACCCAGCTCCACGATGCGCTTGGCGCGCTCGATGACGAGCTCTGCCACACGAGTGTGGTTGTCGGCGGGCATATCGAAGGTCGACGCCACAACCTCGCCCTTGATGGAACGCTGCATATCGGTGACCTCTTCGGGGCGCTCGTCGACGAGCAGGCAGATGAGGTGTACCTCGGGGTTGTTAATCGAGATAGACTGGCAGATCTTCTTGAGGATCGTGGTCTTGCCGGCCTTGGGCGGGGACACGATCAGGCCGCGCTGGCCCTTGCCGATCGGTGACACGATGTCGATGGCGCGGCCGGTAATAGAGTCCTTGCCGTGCTCCATGCGCAGCGGCTCGTTGGGATAGACCGGGGTGAGGTCGCCGAACTTGGGACGGTTGCGAATCTGCTCGGGGTCCAGACCGTTGACGGTCGTGATTTTGGCGAGGCCGGCGCGCTTGTCGCCGCCGCGCGAAGGACGCAGCGAGCCCTCGATGACGTCGCCCGTGCGCAGGCGCGCGGAGCGGATGAGGTAGGCGGGCACGAAGGCGTCGTCGTTGGACTTCATGTAGCCATGGGCGTGGATGATGCCGGAGCTGTCCGGGCGAATCTGCAGAATGCCCTTGATGTCGCGGAAGCCCTCGGCCTTCGCAGCGGTGACGTAGATTTCCTCGACGAGCTCGGCCTTCTTCTTGCCGGTCGTCTCGATCTCGAACTCCTTAGCCTTCTCGCGCAGCTCAGCGACCTTCATGGCCGCGAGTTCCTCGCGCGAAAGCGTGGGCTCGGTGGGAGCGGCATTACGCTCCTTGTTGCGCTGTTTGCGATCGCGCTGGCGGTTGCGACGGTCGTTGTTGCGGTCGTCCTTGCGCTCGTTGCGCTCGTCGTTGCGCTTGTGCTGGCGACGGTTGGGACGAGTGCCGTCTTCGCCCTCAGCGGGGGCGGCACCATCGGTTGCGGCGGTGCCAACATTGGCCGCGGCGGCGTCATTGGCCTCGGCGCCAGAATCAACCTGCGCTTCGACATCCTGCTGCTCGGACGCCTTGGCCTTAACGGACTTCTTACGACCGCGCTTGGGCTTCTCGGACGCAGGCTGTTCGACGTCCTGGGCCTTGGCGACATCAGTCGACGCATCGGCGGTCGTCTCGGCAGAATCCTCGGACGCACCCTTCTTGGCAGCCTTGGCCTTGGACGTGCGCTTAGCAGCAGTACGACGGCTGCGACCGGGACGGACGTCGGCGGGCTCGGCATCGGCGGGAGCGGCCTCGGAAGTCGTAGCATCCTGGACGGGTGCATCGGCAGCGGTTGCAGACTCGGCGGTCGCCGCAGCATCCCGAGCGGCGGCGGCTGCTGCTGCGACCTTCTCTGCCTCGACAAAGGCCTTGGGCTTGCGACCGCGACGGTGCGGGCGCAAAGCCGGATCGACAACGGGAACTTCGTTGGCCTCGACAGGCGCAGCGGGCTCAACAGGCAATGTGCCCTCCCCTGCCGCGGAACGGACCGTTGGCCTCGACAGGCGCAGCGGGCTCAACAGGCAATGTGCCCTCCCCTGCCGCGGAACGGACCGAGCCTCAGTGAGCTCGGGGGCTACCTGTTCCGCAACCTGCTCGGCCTTAGCAGCCGTGCGGCGGCGTGTGCGCGGTGCCGGCTTCTCGGTCGGCAGGTCGGCGGCAGGGGTCTCGGGCACAGACGGAGCTGCAAGCTCGGTCAGAGCCGGCGCCTCGCGCTCGGCAGCACGACGGCGGGCGCGCACCACCTGAGCCTCGCTAATCTGCGCCAACGCACGTGCCTGTGCGACCTCATCGGAAATCGGCGCCGAGGAGTCAGCTGCAACGGTGCGCTTGGCGTGCGTCGTGCGCGTGGTACGGCGCTTGGGCTTGGTGACCTCCTCGCCGTCAGCGGCAGGCCTGGTCGTGCGGCGCGTACGCTTGGGCTTTGCCGGAGCAGCCTCCTCACCAGTTGCAGGCACGGCCTTCTCAGCCGCTGCAGGCGTAGGCGTCGAAGCAGCCTTAGGCGTCTCAGGAGCCGAGGCTTGCGCGGGCGCCGCGACCTGGTCCGACGCAACCGGTGCAGCGGGAGCGGCTTGCGTCGTCGTTATTTCGTTTTCTTGCTGTTGATCAGACACAGTGTTTGCTCAACTTTCTTTTCAAGCCCTGTGATCACATGCTCCCTGCATAAACCTTCAGGGCGGCTAAACAGTCTAGTTCCGTTCAAAACGACGGACATCATTGATCTGTATCGAGATGATTGCGTCAACTACGCAGCGTTAGTGTAACACAACCGCCGCCACCTGCAACTTAGTCATTGGGGGCGTTCTTAAACGACTAGTCAAAAGGGACACTCTTTGGTCTACCACCCACAAATCAGACTGCCTCCGCCAAAACTATGGCGGTTTACTACGACGAATCGATCAACCGCGACCACTCCGAAACATGTTGAACTAAAAACCGCAGGTAGATGCCTTGCGCTTTTTTGCGAAAAGCCGGCGTGGTTGGAAATTCCCAATTCATCGTAGTAAACCGGCATAGTTTCGTATTTCCAGCAGTTCCAAATTCGTCAATACGTCGGCATTTGCGAAAAAAGCCCGACCTCCGTGGGAGATCGGGCTTATAGGGCTCAGTTAAACCAAACCTACACGGTCAAATGACCCGCAGGTTACATCTGCTCGGGCGCGGAAACGCCAACGAGGGTGAGCACCAGGGCGAGCGTCACGCGGACGGCATCGCAAGCGGCCAGACGGGCACGCGAAAGCTCGGGGTCGACGGGACGGCCCTCGCTCGGCAGCACCTGGCAGGCAGCGTAGAAGCTGTGGAAGTCACCGGCGAGTTCCTCGGCAAAGTGGGTCAGACGGAACGGGGCGCGATCGCGAGCACAGCTGGCGATCAGGTCGGTGAGCTCGTTGAGCTTGCGCGAAAGGGCGAGCTCGGTCGGGTCGGTCAGCAGCGAGTAATCGACGTTCTCACCGATTGCCTTGGCGGCAACGGCCTTCATGCCCATCTCGTCGGCCTGCCCGGCGGTAACGTCGGCGGCACGGCGCAGGATGGAGCACACGCGGGCGTGAGCATACTGCACGTAATAGACCGGGTTGGAGTTGTCGCGCTTCTTAACGGCCTCGATGTCGAAGTCGACCATCTGGTTGGAGCTCTTGGAGATGAGCGTGTAGCGAGCGGCATCGGAGCCAACCTCGTCGACGAGCTCCTGAAGGGTCACCATGGTGCCCTTGCGCTTGGACATACGGACGGGCTTGCCGTTACGCAGCAGGTTGACGAGCTGGCCCAGTAGAACCTCGAACTTGCCGGGGTAACCCAGAGCGTCGCAGACGCAGCGGACGCGCTCGATGTAACCGTGGTGGTCGGCGCCCCAGATGTCGATGACGTGGTCGACGCGCTGGAACTTATCCCAGTGATAGGCGACGTCGGAGGCGAAGTAGGTGTACTCGCCGTCGGACTTGATCAGGACGCGGTCCTTGTCGTCGCCCAGATCGGTGGAGCGGAACCACAGGGCGCCGTCCTTGGTGTAGAGGTAGCCCATCTTGTCGAGCTTCTCAAAAGCGCGGTCGACGGCGGAGGTGCCGGCGGTCTCGCCCTCGGTGTCCTTCACATACAGCGAGCGCTCGGAGTACCAACGGTCAAAGTCGCAGTTGACGGCGTGGCAGAGGTCGCGCATGTTGTCGACCATCTTCACGTAGCCGCGCTCACGGAAGCTCTCCATACGCTCCTGCGGATCGGCGTCGACCCACTTGTCGCCGTCGGTGCGCCAGAACTCGGCGGCCTCGTCGATGATGTAGTCGCCGCCGTAAGAGTCCTTGCCCAAGGTCTCGGCAAAGTTGTCCTGATACGGATGGGTCTCGGGGTGCTCGTCGTTCTCGTCGGCAACAAAGGCGTCACGGTCGGCGATCAGCAGCTTGTGAGCCTCGTCGATATCAACGCCCTGCTTGGCGATGATGTCGGCGAGCTGCATGTAGCGCGTGCTGATGGAGTTGCCGAAAGTGTTCATCTGAGAGCCGTGGTCGTTGATGTAGAACTCACGCTGGATGTCGTAACCGGCGTGGTCCATGACGCGGCAAAGGGAGTCGCCCAGAGCAGCCCAGCGGCCGTGGCCGATGTGCATGGGGCCGACGGGGTTGGCGGAGACGAACTCGACCTGAGTCTTCAGGCCGCCGCCGACGTTGGACTTAGCAAAGTCCATACCCTTCTCGCGGGCCTCGCCAAAGATGGCGTTCTTGACGGCGACGGAGAGGTAGAAGTTGATGAAGCCGGGGCCGGCGATCTCGACCTTCTCGATCGCGGGGTCCTCGGGCATATGGGCAACGACGGCCTCGGCGATCTTGCGCGGGGCGCAGTGAGCCAGCTTGGCGGACTTCAGAGCCATGGTGGAAGTCCACTCGCCATGAGAAGTATCAGCCGGTCGCTCGATAGCGCAATCGTCAAGTTCAAATGCGGAAAGGTCGCCGGCCTCCTGGGCCGCAGCAAGCGCAGCGCGTACCAGCTCTTCAATCTTCTCGGGCATAGATCCTCCTTGTGTTAAAGCCCCCGAGCTCTTGGTCACTCGTAGGGCAAAAGCCAGAGTTTGTAGCACTCTATCACAAGCAGTAGCTACTGTCGCAGGGTAAAGTTAATCGATATTGCATATGCACAAAAATGACTACAGCTCGCACAGGACCATTCAAAGATAGCGGTCTGCCTGCCGATTGTGCACCTGCCGAAAATGCATAAACATGTGCATGAGCTGCTCGGAATATCGAATACTCTTACCTATCGGAGTTGTGTGCTTTTCCTGCATAAAGTAATGGTTTGCGCACGTCAACGTGGTATTCTAGACATACGCAAATTCGTATAAGTTGGAGGTAGCATGTTCTCAATCGGTCAACACGTCATTCATCCGGGCCAGGGAGTCTGCACCGTCGTCGGTTTTAGGGACGACACGCCGCAGCCCATGTTGTTGCTCGAGACCAAGCAGGGACATGCGCAGACGATTCTCATGTACCCCGTGGCGCAGGCCGACCGCCTACATGCCGCCATCTCTCAGCAGGATGCCGAGCACCTGCTGAGCCACTACGACGAGCTGGAGTGCGACACCTTTACCGAGCGCAACAGCTCGCTTGAAGAGACACACTTTAAGCAGCAGCTCAAGCTGGGCGCGCCCGAGACGGTCCGTGTGGCCAAGACGATGATGCACCGCATCCACCAGGCCGAGGAAGCTGATAAAAAGCCCAGCTCCTACTACATGCGCGTACTCAAGGAAGCCAAGCGCCGCTCCATCGAGGAGTTCGCCGTGGCCCTGGGCGTCACCGAAGAGGCCGCCGAAGCCCGCCTAGCCCAAGCCGCCCTCAACTAACCTGTCAAAAACCACCACAAAGGGGACAGGCACCTTTGTGGTGGTTTTCTTGTTCTAGTAGTATTCAATCTCATCGATACCCACGAGCACAAGGAGTCTGTTATGGCAGAGACGCTTACCGCCGGAATCACCCGCGACCGCGCATTCGAACTGCTCAACGAGCACAACAAGGATCCGTTCCACATCACCCACGGCGAAACGGTCGAGGGCACCATGCGCTACTTTGCGCGCGAGTTCGACCCCGAGAACGAGGAGTTCTGGGGCATCGTCGGCCTGCTCCACGACCTGGATTGGGAGGAGCATGAGGACGACCCCATGAACCACACCATCTACGCTGCCGAGATCCTCGAAGGCGAGGGTGCCTCTCCTGAGCTCATCCGCGCCATTCAGTCGCACACCTCTGATTTCAACACCTCGCTGCCCAAGCCCGAACTGCAGATGGAGAAGATCCTGTTTGCCTGCGACGAGCTTACCGGCCTGATCGGAGCCGCGGTTATCATGCGCCCGAGCAAGAGCGTCATGGACTTTACGACCAAGTCGCTCAAGAAGAAGTTCAAGGACAAGCGCTTTGCCGCCGGATGCTCGCGCGACGTGATTTCGCAAGGCGCTGAGATGCTGGGCTGGGAGCTTCCCGAGCTCTTTGACCGCACCATCGCGGCTATGCAGTCCTTCGCTCCCGATCGCGACGCCTTCCAGGCCTAGCACCAAAACCACCACAAAGGGGACAGGCACCTTTGTGGTGGTTTTTGTTTGCGTGGGCGTTAGGGGCGGACCTGACCGGTGCCGCGAAGCTTGTATTTGTAGGTGGTGAGGGCCTCGGCGGCAAAGGGTCCGCGGGCGTGGAGCTTTTGGGTCGAGATGCCAATTTCGGCGCCCAGGCCAAACTCGCCGCCGTCGGTAAAGCGCGTGCTAGCGTTAGCGTACACGGCCGAGGCATCGACCTCATCCAAGAAGCGCTCGCAGGCGTCTGCGTCCTCGGCGATGATGGCCTCGGAATGCATGGTGCCATAGCGGTTGATGTGCGCGATGGCCTCTTCCTCGTTCGCCACGACCTTCACGCTCATCTCGAGGGCCAGATACTCGCGGCCCCAGTCCTCCTCGGTTGCGGCAACGTAAGCATCGCCCTCGGCAAGACCGGCGGCAACGCAAGCGGCACACGTGGCCTCATCGCCGTGAATCAGCACATCGTGGTCGTGCAGCACGGCAAGGACCGCAGGCAAAAACACATTGGCCACAGCATGGTCGACCAGCAGCGACTCGGCGGCATTGCACACGCCTACACGCTGGGTCTTGGCATTAACGATAATGTTGAGCGCCTTATCAAAGTCGGCGGACTCATGCACGTAGATGTGACAGTTGCCCGTGCCCGTCTCGATCACCGGCACGAGAGACTCGCGCACGCAGCGCTGGATCAGGCCTGCACCGCCGCGCGGAATGAGTACGTCGACAATACCGCGGAGCTTCATGAGCTCGCCAGTGGCCTCGCGGTCGGTGGACTCGATCATCGACACGGCCTCGCGCGGGAAGCCCTTGGCCTCGAGCGCATCGGCCAGCAGCTCAGAAATCATGGCACACGAGTGATAGGCCAGCGAGCCGCCGCGCAGAATGCAGCGTTGCCGGTACGGATGCAGATGCCCGCGGCGTCGGCCGTCACGTTGGGGCGCGCCTCGTAGACCATAGCGACCAGGCCCAGCGGCACACTCACACGGGTCAGGTCCACGCCACTTGCAAGCACGCGGTGGTCGAGCACGCGGCCCACGGGATCGGGCAGCTCGGCGAGCTTTTCCAGGCCGGCGGCCATGCCCTCGACGCGCTCGGGCCTCAGCAGCTCGGGCCTCAGCAGCAGACGATCGAGCAGTCCGGCCGAGGTACCCGCATCGCGCGCGGCGGACATATCGAGCTCGTTGGCGGCAACGATGGAGTCGATACCGTTGCGCAGCGCTGCGGCCATGGCGCGCACGGCCTCCTGGCGCTGTTCATCGCTCGCCGTGGCAAGCGAGGCCGACGCTGCCTTGGCGGCAACGGCAAGATCGTGGACATACGTGGCTATATCGACCGACATGGGCGGCCCTTTCTCCTAGAAGTTTGCAACCATGGTAGCCGATTTGCGCATGGCCTCGCCCGCGGCGGTAGAATTGGTCAACCCGAAACACCGCAACGAATGGAAGCATTACATGGCCCTCATCACTTCGTACCACGTCCCCGGCCTTTACGTCGAGGACCACAGCATCGACGTCCCCCTTGACTGGCGCGGCCTGGAGCCGATGCTCCTGGCCGTCGGCAGCACCATGCGCCGCGGCGCTATGCCGGCGCCCATCGCCGGCGCGCACGAGAGCATCAAGCTCTTCTACCGTGTGGTTTGCGCGCCCGACCGCATCAACGACGATCTGCCGCTGCTCCTGTTTTTGCAGGGCGGCCCCGGCGGCGAGAGCCCGCGTCCGCTGTCGCCCACAAGCGACGGCTGGATCGAGGAGGCCGTCAAGCACTTCCGCGTGGTCCTTCCCGACCAGCGCGGCACCGGACGCAGCAGCTGCGTGGACGGACGCACGATCAAGGCACTGGGTGATCGCGCAACGGCCGCCGGCGCCGATACAGCACGCTCGCAGGCGGACTTCCTCAAGCGTCACCTCGCCAGCTCTATCGTGCGCGATTTTGAGTACCTGCGCCTGGTAGGCTTTGGCGGCAGGCCCTGGGTCACACTCGGGCAGAGCTACGGCGGCTTTTTGACGCTGAGCTATCTGTCGCTCTTCCCCGAGGGCGTGGCGGCAAGCTTTACCTGCGGCGGCATCCCCCACGTGCCGGCGAGCGCAAGCGAAGTCTACGCGCACACCTTCCCGCGCATGGTCGCCAAGACGCAGCAGTATTACGACCGCTACCCTGCCGACGTCGAGCGCGTGGCAGCCCTGGCCGATGCGCTCGAGGCTCAGAAGCCCGTGCTGCCCGACGGCTCGCCGATGACGGTCGAGCGCCTACAGCTCATGGGCAGCGACTTTGGCATGAAGCCGAGCTTTGAGCGCATGCATTGGATTATCGATCACGCTTTTGTTGACGGCGACGGCACGCTGACCTGCGGCACCTCGGTATCCGACAGCTTTTTGATGCGCGCCTTCGAGCGCACCAACACGCGCACGAATCCGCTGTACTGGACGCTGCAGGAGTTCATATACGCCGACGGTGACACCATGCCCATTGGCTGGGCCGCGGCTGAAGAGAAGGCACAGCGCGCCGAGTTTGACACCCTCGCGCGCCCGCTCATGTTTACCGGCGAGGCCATGTTCCCGTGGATGTTCGAGCAGATGCCCGAGCTCAAGCCCTTCAAGCCCGCCATGGACCTGCTGATGGAAGACACCAGCTGGGACAAGATCTACGACCCGCAGCGACTGGCGTGCAACGAGGTGCCCCTGCAGGCCGCGGTGTATTTCGACGACATGTACGTCGACTCGGGCATGCAGCTCGATACGCTCAGCCGCGTGGGTAACTCGCATGCCTGGGTGACCAACGAGTTCGAGCACGACGGTCTACACGGTAGCGTGGTGTTCAAGCACCTCTTCAACGAAGCCCTCAACCGCGGAGACCTGCGCCAAATCTTCTAGCAAAGGAGCGTCCCCACCTGCCGGCACAAAAGAAACATCCCCAAGTGCCGAACAAGTGCCGGCAACGACAATGCCGCAGGTAGAGGACGGAAAGCGAAAACGCCCCTTAGCAGTGGCTTTAAATCGTAGGTCGAACAAAAGAAGCGAGCGCCGCCCAGAGCGAACAAGTTGGCATGAAAAAGGCGAGGCATAGACCTGATGGTCATGCCTCGCCTTTTGAATGACAAATTGTCGCTCTGGGCGGCGCGCAGCGTCGACCCGTTAGGCGAAGACGATTAGATTATCCCTGTGTATCGCGGGCTTCTCGGCCAGGTCTGCGAGCAGGCGGTTGCTGGCGATCTGATCCTGGCGGCGACCGGCAGCAAGCTCCAGCACGTCCGAATCGGCTTCGGCGATACCGCGGGCGACGACCATACCGCTCGGATCGCACACATCGAGCACATCGCCCTCGGCAAACTGGCCATCGACCTCGCGAATACCCACCGCAAGCAGGGAAGAGCCACGGCTGACCAGCGCCTTCGCAGCACCATCATCGACCGTCACCGAGCCATGTGCCTTGTCGCCCAGCGCGATCCACAGCTTGCGGGGTGCGATGTCCAGACGCTCCGCCGGCGGATCGAACAGCGTGCCCACGCTCTCGCCGCGGGCGAGACGCACGAGCGCATCGGGCTCCTCGCCCGAGCAAATCACGCTCTGAATGCCCGCCGTCATCAGGATGCGGCTCGCGCGGATCTTGGTAATCATGCCGCCCGTGCCCACCGATGTGGAAGAATCGCCCGCCGAGGCAATAATCTTGGCATCGATCTTATGCACGACAGGAACAAACTCGGCCGTGGGGTCTTCATGCGGATTGGCAGTATAGAGACCATCGATGTCCGAGAGCGTCACGCACAGATCGGCAGAAACCAGGCAGCTCACAAGCGCCGCCAGCGTGTCGTTGTCGCCAAACTTGATCTCATCGACGGTGACGGTATCGTTCTCGTTGACGACCGGCACCACACCCAGCTCCACCAGGCGAAGCAGGGCGTCGCGCGCGTGCAGGTAGGACGTGCGGCGCGCCGTGTCGTGACGCGTGAGCAGCACGAGCGAGGTGAGCAGGTCGCGCGCATGGAACTCCTCGTCGTAGGCCGACGAGATGATGCACTGACCGGCCGAGGCGCAGGCCTGCAGGCTCGGCAGGTCACCGACCGGCTTGCGGTCGAAGCCCAACACGGGATAGCCACAGGCGATAGCGCCCGAGCTCACCACAACCAGACGCCAGCCGAGCTTGCGCAGCGCTGCGGCCTGATCGGCAAGTCCGCCGATAAAGGCGCGGTTGACCTTGCCATCGGCACCCACCACCGTGGACGAACCGATCTTTACCACCATCGTTTTATAAGAAGTCGTCATACGTCAAACCAATCAACTGTTCAGCGAACGGCCAAGCCGGCGGCCAGGGAAGCGTGACTCGCCCCTACCGCCCAAGGAATTAGTGGGCCCAGGGAAAGGCAGAGGCCGCGGCCATGTTCTTACGCACGAGCTCGTCGCGCACCTGAGCCAGGCCCTGCTCCATACCCACCACATAGGTCTGCGGGTACAGGAAGCGCTTGAAAGCTGCGTCCAGATGGTCGAGCGCCCAAGCACAGCGCTCGCGCGCGTCCTGGATGCTCTCACGCGGAGCCACCGCACTGCCATCGCGCACGATCGGCACCAGCAGCTCGCGATACTCAAGTTCGGACACGTCGGTCACCAGGGCGGCATCGTTCACGGCCACAAGGGTATTGCCGCGCGCGGCGCCCTCCCCTGCCAGATGGTCCTCGTCATAAATCATGTCGCAAACCGGGCCGCCAAAGCCGTCGTAATAGCGTCGTACGCGCTGAACACCGGGAATTGTGCGCTTGTAGGGCTGCTCGGAGAGCTTCACCACCGGCGTCCACGGGTCCGTCTCACTCGCACGGCGGGCGGAAAGCTTGTACACGCCGCCCAGCGCCGGCTGGTCATAGCAGGTCGCAAGCTTGGTACCCACGCCAAAGCTATCGATGGGCGCGCCCTGGTCGAGCAGTGACTGAATCGTGTACTCATCCAGATCGTTAGAAACCGAGATCCCCACATAGGGCAGGCCCTCGGCATCAAAACGGCCACGAACATACTTGGAGAGCTTGGCGAGGTCGCCCGAGTCAATGCGAATAGCCGACAGACGCTCGCCCACCGCCTCCATCTCCTTGGCAACCGTAATGGCATGCTCGCAACCCTCGCGTACGTCGTAGGTGTCGATGAGCAGCGTGCAGTTCTTGGGACTCGACTTAGCAAAAGCCCGGAATGCCTCGAGCTCGGAGTCGAAGCTCATCACCCAGCTGTGCGCATGCGTGCCAAAGACGGGAATACCGTAGCGGCGGCCGGCGAGCACATTGGACGTAGAGGAGCAGCCGGCAACGTAGCTCGCGCGCGCGACGGCCAAGCCGCCATCGGGACCCTGAGCGCGGCGCAGGCCAAACTCGGCAACGGGACGGCCGTCCGCCGCCAGCACCACGCGCGCCGTCTTGGTGGCGACAAGCGTCCGCCGCCAGCACCACGCGCGCCGTCTTGGTGGCGACAAGCGTCTGGAACCCAACGATGTTGAGCAGCGCCGTCTCAAGCAGCTGGCACTCCAGCGCGGGGCCGGTGACGCGAACCATGGGCTCGCGCGGAAAGACGAGCTCGCCCTCGGGCACGGCGTCGATGTTTACATGCGCACGAAAATCGCGCAGGTAGTCGAGGAATCCAGGCTTGAACATCGCGCCGCCGGCCGGGGCCTGGAGCGAGGCGAGGTAGTCGATGTCCTCGGGCGTAAAGCGCAGATTCTCGACCAGCTCGGGCAGTTCGGCGGTGCCGCACATGACGGCATAGGCGCTGCCAAAAGGATGGTCGCGGTAAAACGCGGTAAAACAACCCTGCTCATTGGCCTTGCCGCTCTCCCACAGGCCCTGGGCCATAGTGAGCTCGTACAGATCGGTGAGCATTGCAATGTCGGTGGGATGCGAGATGTCGGTCAAAGCCATGGGGCGACCTTTCGGATGCGTTGTGCAGAGGTTGAGGGTTGGAAAAGGGCAGAGTGTTCGGGCATGGCACCCAGCGCGAATGGGCTAGAGCAGGCCCATGCTGGTCAGGATCGTGTAGCCCATAAAGATGACAAACGCGATGAGGGCAAGGACAATGATGATTTTTTGAGCCGGCGCCATGCCAGGGATCTCGTTCTCGCCCGTAGGCTCCTTGGAGGTGACCATGCGCTGGGCAAAGGTCATCTCGTCACGGCTCGGCTTGGGCTCGACGGACTTGGAACGAGCGACCTTTTTAGGCTGAGGTTTAGGTGCGGTGGGCGCGGGCTTCGCGGCGGCGGGCTTG
>JAQCYU010000018.1 GCA_027682925.1 Coriobacteriaceae bacterium AF45-21 | reverse complement strand
CGAGGCCAAGAAGAAGGCCGAGCAGGAGCGCCTTGCTCGCGAGAAGGAGGAGGCTGCCCGCGAGGCCCAGCGCCGCGCCGTTCCCGCTTCCGACTCCGGTTCGCGCTTCCGTTCGCTGCTCGACCAGATCGCCGCACAGGAGACCGTGCTCAAGGAGAAGAAGGACGCCGAGGACAAGGCCAAGGCCGAGCGCGCCGCCGAGCGCGGTCGCGCTTCCGTTCGCTGCTCGACCAGATCGCCGCACAGGAGACCGTGCTCAAGGAGAAGAAGGACGCCGAGGACAAGGCCAAGGCCGAGCGCGCCGCCGAGCGCGGTAACCGTCGTGGCGGCAACAATGACCGCCGCGGTGGCCGCCGTAACGATCGTAACGCCTCCGACAACAACTCCGAGCGCAACGCCTCCGAGAGCCGTCCGCACAGCCATCGCACCAACGCCAGCAACAACGTCGCTGCCGGCATGGACTTCCCCAACCCCGATAAGCAGGGCAAGGGCAAGAAGCGCAAGGGCGGTCACAACAACGAAGAGGACCACTACAGCCGCATGGCTCGTGAGGCCGAGGAGTACAGCCGCGAGAAGGTGCTCGAGGAGGCTCGTGCCGCCGTCGAGGAGGCCTCTCGTGAGTCCACCGGTCGCCGCAAGAAGCGCAAGGAGAAGCGTGAACGCGAGGCTGCCAAGGCTCAGGAGGAGCGCAAGATCGAGGAGGCATTGGCCCAGGGCGTGAACCCCGAGGAGCTCGACGCCATCAAGGTTTCCCAGGGCGTTACCGTCCAGGAGCTCGCCGAGGCACTCGACGTTCCGGCCAACGACATCATCAAGCGCCTGTTCCTGCTGGGTACGCCGCTCACCATGACGCAGTCCATGTCCGACGACCTCGTCGAGCTCGTCGCCGACGACCTGGGCCGTCAGATCAAGATCATCACCCCCGAGGAGGAGAACACCTTCTCGTTCTACGACGATCCCGCCGACCTTAAGCCGCGTGCCCCGGTCGTCACCGTCATGGGCCACGTCGACCACGGTAAGACGTCGCTGCTCGACGCCATCCGTCACACCGGCGTTGCTGCCGGCGAGGCGGGCGGCATTACGCAGGCTATCGGCGCTTCGCAGGTCATGATCAACGACCGCAAGATCACCTTCATCGATACTCCGGGTCATGCCACCTTTACGGCCATGCGTGCCCGTGGCGCCAAGGTGACCGACATCGTCATCCTGATCGTCGCCGCCGACGACGGCGTCATGCCCCAGACGGTCGAGTCGATCAACCACGCCAAGGCCGCCGGCGTACCCATCGTCGTCGCCGTCAACAAGATCGATAAGCCGGGCGCCAACCCCGACCGCGTGCGTCAGGAGCTCACCGAGTACGGCGTCATCCCCGAGGAGTGGGGCGGACAGAACATGTTCGTCAACATCTCGGCCAAGCAGAAGATCGGTATCGACGACCTTCTGGAGACCGTGCTGCTCCAGGCAGACGTGCTCGAGCTCAAGGCCAACCCGGACACCTTTGCCTCCGGCAACGTCCTCGAGGCCAAGCTCGACAAGGGCCGCGGCTCGGTCGCTACCGTGCTCGTGACCCGCGGTACCCTGCACGTGGGCGATACGCTGGTCGCCGGCCTTACCTACGGCCGCGTTCGCGCCATGCTCGACCCCAAGGGCCGCGCCGTCACCGAGGCCGGTCCCTCCGACGCCGTCGAGATCCTGGGCCTGCAGTCCGTGCCCAACGCCGGTGACGAGTTCCGCGTGTTCGAGGACGAGCGCGAGGCTCGCGCCCTTGCCGACGAGCGTTCGCTCAAGGCCCGTATCGAGGAGCAGAGCCGCGTCAAGCACGTCACGCTCGAGAACCTCTTCGAGACCATTGCCGACGCCGAGGTCAAGGAGCTCAACCTGATCATCAAGGCCGACGTCCAGGGTTCCATCGAGGCCCTTCAGGACTCGCTCGACAAGATGGATCAGTCCGAGGTTCGCATCAACACGATCCACTCCGCCGTTGGTGCCATCAACGAGACCGACGTCGTTCTGGCCGACGCCTCCAACGCCATCATCATCGGCTTTGGTGTCCGTCCCGACGGTAAGGCCCGCTCCGCTGCCGAGCGCGAGGGCGTCGAGATCCGTTGCTACGACGTCATCTACAAGTGCCTCGAGGAACTCGACGCTGCCCGTATCGGCATGCTTAAGCCCACCGAGGTCGAGGTCTCCACGGGTACCGCGACCGTCCTGGACACCTTCAAGGTGCCCAAAGTCGGTATCGCCGCCGGTGTCCGTGTCGAAGAGGGCGAGATCGCCGCGACCGATTCCGTGCGTCTGGTGCGCGACGGCATCGTGGTCTTCAACGGCAAGATCGCCTCGATGCGCCACTACAAGGACGAGGCCAAGAGCCTCAAGAGCGGTTCCGAGGGCGGCATTGGCCTGGAGAACTTCCAGGACATCAAGCCCGGCGACCAGATCGAGGGTTACCGCATCGACCAGGTTGCCCGTACTGAGTAGGGGGTAGCGCTATGAAGCAAACGCAGGCAACCCGCCGTCTGGGCGAGCAGCTTCGCGAGAAGCTCGGTTATATCCTGCTCTTTGAGGTTTCCGATCCGCGTCTCGACTTGGTTACTTTGACCGCGGTCGAGGTCGCGGTGGACCGTTCGTTCGCGCGTGTGTTCGTGTCGTGCGATGCGAGCCGCTACGACGAGGTCATGGAGGCGCTCGCAAGCGCTAAGGGCCGTATTCGCAGCCTGTTGGCTCGCTCGCTCGATTGGCGTGTTACGCCCGAGCTCGATTTTCGCATCGATCGCTCGACCGATGAGGCTGAGCGCATCACGCGTGCGCTGGAAAACGTTCCCGCCACGCTTGCGATCGAAAAGGACGAGGACGGCTATCCGATAGCGGATGCCGCCCAGGAGGCAGCTTTAGATGACTAATTCCGCCGACCTCGCCTCGTGCGAGTCTGCAGATATTCAGCGACGCATCCTCGAGCTCATCGAGGGTGCGTCCTCAATTGCGATTTCGGGACATACTTCTCCCGATGGCGATGCCTTGGGCTCCGTGTTGGGTCTGGGCCTTTCGCTCATGAAGTTTTTCCCCAACAAGGACATTGCGCTGCTGCTGGCAGACGATGATCCGGTTCCGCGCATCTACCGCTTTATGGAAGGCTCCGATCGCCTGGTACCGGCATCTGCGTATACCGGCAATCCGGACCTGTTCATCTCGGTGGACGTGCCGGTCGTCGAGCGTCTCAATAATTCCGCCGAGGTGCTTCGTCGCTCCAAGCATGTGGTGTGCTTCGATCACCATCCGGCGCGCGAGGAGTTTGCCGAGCTCAGCCTGAGGCGCGTCGAAGCTGCAGCCTGCGCCATGATCATCGACCGCTTCTTGGACAATTGCGGCATTGTCGCACGTGATGGCGTTGCAACCTGCCTGCTGTGTGGCTTGGTTACCGATACCGGCCGTTTTCAGTACCAAAACGCCGACGCCGCCGCGTTCCATGCAGCCTCGCGTCTGGTTGCCCACGGTGCCGATCCGGCGCGTGTGGCACTCGAGGTTTACCAGAGCATGCGCGTTGAGTTTTTGCACCTCAAGTCCATCGTTATGGGCCGCATTAAGACAGTGGCCCACGGGCGCGTCGCGTATAGCTACGCGTACCAGAGTGACCTTGAGGCCTGCGGTGTCACCTCGGATGAGTGCGACGGTCTGGTTGACGTGGTGCGCTCGGTGATGGGCGTCGAGGTCTGTCTGTTCCTGAAGGGCATTGAGGGCGATACCAAGGTGCGCGGCAACCTGCGCTCCAAGGGCGACCTCAACGTGTCCGAGATCGCTGCTGCCTTTGGCGGAGGCGGACATCCCGCTGCCGCCGGTTTCTCCAACAACGGAACGATTCTCGAGACGCTCACCGTGGCACTTCCCATGCTGGCCGAACTGGTAGGGGAGGATCCCGCTTCGGTGACTGTCGAGCTTTAACTTTTTGGATGGTACATGGCTCGTCGTACGCCTTCTCAACTGAATATGCTGCTCGCCGTCGATAAGCCGGTGGGCTGCACGTCCCACGATGTGGTCTCGCAATGTCGGCGCGCCCTCCATGAGCGTCGCGTCGGCCATGCCGGCACGCTCGACCCCATGGCATCGGGTGTCATGGTGGTGGGTGTTGGCCAGGCTGCTCGTTTGCTGGGCATGCTAACCCTCGATACCAAAAGCTATGTCGCCGACATCTCGTTTGGCGCCGAGACCAATACCGATGATGCGGAGGGCGAGGCGGTCCGCACGGTGGCTATTGCCAACGAGCTGCGCGATCCTGCCTATGCCCGTGAGCGCTTGGCGGCCATGCTGGGTCCTCAGATGCAGGTGCCGCCGGCGTTTTCGGCTATCTCGGTCAATGGCGTTCGCGCCTACAAGTCTGCTCGCGAGGGCAATGCGGTGGACCTACCTCCGCGCCCCGTCGAGGTCTATGCCGCCGACCTGATCGCCGTGGGCGGCGAAGGTGATACGTGTGTGTGGACCGTGGCTTTTTCGGTGAGCAAGGGCACCTATATCCGTGCGCTCGCTCGAGACTTGGGCCGCGCCTGTGAGAGCGCCGCGCACATTTCCGCGTTGCGCCGCACGGCCTCCGGTGTTGTTTCCATTGGCGCTTGTCATGCGGTCGAGGAACTTTCCCCCGAGTCCGCGGCTGGCTTTGCCCTGGATCCCATTGCGGCCCTGGGCGCCACGCGTGTTGACTTGCCTGGCAATCTTGCCGATGACCTGCTCTGCGGCCGACGCATTCCCGTTGAGCGTGCGCTTGCGGATTTCGATGCCTCGAAGGCGCCGTTTGCGTTGGTGCTCGATGGGGGACTCAAGGCGCTCGCCCGCATTGAGAGTGGCCGCTTTGTCATGGAGCACGTGTTTCCGCAGGCAATCGGCGGTGTTCGATGATGTTGTCCGCTCGCGAGCTCGCGCGTATCTTTTTCGCGGGCGAGTCGGACGAGGCTCGCATCGTTGCTGCCGATGCATTTGATGAGTGCGAGCACTTGGGTGCTGCCTCCATCGCCATCGGCGTTTTCGATGGTGTGCACCGTGGACACCAGGAACTCATCGAAGCGCTTGTCTGTGATGCCCGTGCCCATGGCTGTAAGGCGGTCGTGGTTACCTTCGATCCCGACCCGGACGTCGTGGTGAGCCCTTCGCCCGCTCAAAAATTGATGACGACGGCCGACCGTCTGCATGCCCTGGCTCAAACCGGGGTCGATGCTGTGGTGGCCGTTCCCTTTACGTCTGAGGTTGCGGCGCTCGACCATGTCGGTTTTCTCGCACTGTTGTCACGCGTGGTCGACATTCGCTCGATTCGCGTTGGCAGCGACTTTAGGCTGGGTCGCGGCGGTGCTTCTGGTGTTGCCGAGATGCGCGCCTGGGGTGCCGAGCGCGGCGTTGACGTATACGGGCACGACTTGCTTTGCGAGGGCGGTGAGGCCATTTGCGCCACCCGTATCCGTCATGAGCTGGGACAGGGCCATGTGGGGCTTGCTGCTGGGTTACTCGGCCGCCCGTATATGGTGCGTGGCGGTGTTATTCGCGGCCGTCACGAGGGTTCTGGCATGGGCTTTCCCACGGCAAACCTGCAGGTTCCCAACGGTATTCAGGTGCCTGCCGATGGCGTGTATGAGGGTCTGGTGATGGTCGATGACACCGTGTGGCCCGCTGCTGTCAACGTCGGCCTGCCGCCAACGTATGCCGACGATGCGGCATCTGCGCATCTCGAGGCCAACTTAATTGGGTATACGGGCGACCTGTACGGCGCTTCCCTTTCGCTGGCGTTTACGCGCTGGCTGCGCCCGTCGCGCGTGTTCGATTCGCTGGACGAGTTGATCGCGACCGTCGAGGGTAATATCGAAGATATTCGTCACAACTTGGGCGAGCAGGGGGTGAGCATCCGTGATTAGCGATGAGGAAAAAGACCAGGTACGCGCTGCGTCCGACCTAGTCGCCATCGTGCAGGAAACGGTTGAGCTCAAGCCCCGCGGCCATGAGTTTTGGGGCTGCTGCCCTTTTCATGGCGAAAAGACGCCGTCTTTCCACATTATTCCCGCCACGCAGGTGTGGCATTGCTTTGGCTGCGGTGAGGGTGGCGATGTCTTCACCTATATCATGAAGCGCGAGAACCTGAGCTTTCCCGAGTCGATCCGTTATTTGGCCGATCGCGCGGGTATCGAGCTGCACGACACCGGAGACCGCCGCGAGCGCGGTACTAAGCGTGCCCGAATCTACGATCTGTGCGCCGAGACCGCCCAGTTCTATCACACCATGCTTATGCGCGGTAAGGACGGCCGTCCGCGCGAGTACTTTGCCAGCCGCGGCATGGGTGGCGACGTCTGCCGCCGCTACTGCCTGGGCTTTGCACCGGGCCGCAGCGCGCTGGTGTCGCACCTGTCCCAGGCGGGTTTTACCCCGCAGGAGATGATCGATGCCAACGTTGCCGTGAGCCGCGGGCGCGGGCAGCTTGCCGACCGCTTCTACGACCGCGTGATGTTCCCCATCTTTGACGAGCAGGGTCACAACATTGCCTTTGGTGGTCGCATCATGGGTGACGGCCAACCCAAGTACCTCAATACCGCCGAGACGAGCGTGTTTCATAAAAAGCGAAACCTCTACGGCTTTAATTGGGCCAAGGAGTTTATCGTCGCGCAGGATACCGCCATCGTGGTGGAGGGCTATACCGACTGCATCGCCTGTTGGGAGGCGGGGATTAAAAACGTTGTCGCCACGCTGGGCACCGCGCTCACGGAGCATCACGTCAAGACGCTCACCCGCTTTGCTAAGCGCATCGTGTATATGTTTGACGGCGATGCCGCCGGTCAAAAGGCCGCTCGCCGTGCGATTCAGTTTATCGAGCAGGATTCGATGGACCTGCGCTGCGTGGTGCTGCCCGACGGCAACGACCCCATGGAGTTCATCACGGCGCATGGTGGACAGGAGCTTCAGGCGCGCATCGACGCTGCCGAGCCGCTCATGGACTTTGTCTACCGTTCGCTGCAGGAGTCGAGTGACATCACCACGCCGGGCGGTCGTGCCAAGGCGCTGGAAGATGCGCTGACGCTTATCTATCCGCTGCGCGATAGCTATATGATCGACACATACTTTATCCAGATTGCCGATCTGCTGGGCTTGGATCTGGAGACGGTTCGCGCGAGTTCGGGTCGCGTGTTTCGCGATGTCGCCAAGCGCGAAGATGCGGAACGACGTCGTGAGCAGAACTATGAACGCCAGCGGGCGCAAGCCGAGCGCTCTGGTAGCGCGGGCGGTCGGACGTCTGGTTCGCAGGGGGCATCTCGCGGTGCTTGGGCATCGGGCGCGACGCCGCCGGTGTCCGCGCCGGTCGAGGAGGAGCCGTACGACCATGTCCCGCTCGATGCCTACGGCGCCGCGCCCGTGGAGCTCGTCGACGATCTGCCGCCGATCGATGTGCCTGATGATATGGGTGCTGTGCCTGTGACTGATGGTTCGGGCGCTCCGGCTGCGGCGGCGCCGATGGTTCTTACTGATCTTGAGCGCAAGTCCTTGGCAGGGGAGCGCGAGCTGTTGACGATGCTCACGAGCTACCCCGACCTGTTCCGCACGTATGCCGACCGCATCTGCTCTATCGAGTGGGTTGACCCACGTCACGAGTCCATCGCATGGGCCGTTCTGGCAACGCCGCCGGGAACCGATCCTGCAGCCTGCATGGATGCGGCGCGCTCGGTGTGTCCCGAGGCGGCAACGCTTGTGAGTGCCGGGCGCATCTCGGCGACGAGCAAGCACCCCACCGAGACGAACATCGTGTTTATGCTTGATACGCTCGAGCTCTACACCATCAAGCGCCGCATGCGTGCCGCACAGGCCAAGCTGCGCCAGGACCGTTCGCTCGATGATGAAGCCCGTCGCGCGCTGACCGTGCAGGCCGCGCAGGATTCGCAGCGTCAACGCGAGCTGCAAAAGTCGATCGGCGGCGTGGCGGACCCGTTCCGTTTGATCGGTCTGGAGGCCGCAGGCACCGAACAGGCCTAGATGTTGTGGTCAACCAGCGTATTCTCGCCTATATCCAGTCCTCTTTTTGGGTATAGACGTCTATGTGTGTGCTAAAGTATTGAGTCCTGTGGACTATGAAGGGAGAATCTGTGCCAAAAAAGACTGAGAGCACGGGTACTGGGCTGGAATCCTACGTTGCAAAGCTCATGGGCAACGGCTCAAACAGGACTTCGGTAACCGAGGACGAGATTCAGGTCGCCCTGAAGGATATCGATGTTTCTGACGAGCAGCTCACCGCGGTGTATTCCGCGCTGCGCAACAGCGGCATCCAGATTATCTCCGCGAGCGGTAACGACGACGCCCCCATGGACGTCGACGATGACGATAACGATACCGATACCGACGATTTCGATGACGACGACGAGCACGATTCCGGCTCGCTCGACGATCACGAGCTCAAGATGGCCCGTCAGGCCGATGCCGAGATGGGTTCTTCCAAGAGCAAGAAGAAGCGCACCGTGCGCACGTCCCGTTCACGCTCCCGCGTGCGTGGCATCGATGCCTCCACGGTGATGCTGACCGGCGATCCGGTTCGTATGTACCTCAAAGAGATCGGCAAGGTCGACCTGCTGACCGCCTCCGAAGAGGTCGATCTGGCCATGAAGATCGAGGCCGGTCTTGAGGCCACCGAGAAACTCGAGGCCGCCGATGCCGGTGAGCTCGAGCTCACGCGTGCCGAGATGCGTCGTCTTACGCGCATTGAGAACGTGGGCCTCGAAGCCAAGCAGGCACTCATCAGCGCAAACCTGCGTCTGGTTGTCTCCATCGCCAAGCGCTATGTCGGTCGCGGCATGCTGTTTCTTGACCTGATCCAGGAGGGCAACCTCGGTCTGATTCGCGCCGTCGAGAAGTTCGACTACCAGAAGGGCTTCAAGTTCTCCACGTACGCCACGTGGTGGATCCGTCAGGCTATTACGCGTGCTATCGCCGACCAGGCCCGTACCATCCGTATTCCCGTGCACATGGTCGAGACCATCAACAAGCTCGTCCGTGTGCAGCGACAGCTCCTTCAGGACCTGGGCCGCGACCCGACCCCCGAGGAGATCGGTGCCGAGATGGACATGAGCGCCGACCGCGTCCGCGAGATCCAGAAGATCTCGCAGGAGCCCGTGTCGCTCGAGACCCCCATCGGCGAGGAAGAGGATTCCCAGCTGGCGACTTCATCGAGGACTCCCAGGCTATCGTTCCGCCCGATGCTGCCAGCTTCTCCATGCTGCAGGAGCAGCTCACCCAGGTGCTCGACTCGCTTGCCGATCGTGAGCGCAAGGTTATCGAGCTGCGCTTTGGCCTTGTCGACGGGCATCCCCGCACGCTCGAGGAAGTCGGCCGCGAGTTTGGCGTCACGCGCGAGCGTATCCGCCAGATCGAGTCCAAGACCTTGGCCAAGCTCCGCCACCCGAGCCGCAGCAGCAAGCTCAAAGACTATATCGAGTCTTAGGGTTACGGCGTTTTACCAAACGCCGTAACTGGCCGACGCTGCGCGGACACCAGAGCGACAACTTGTCATTCAAAGAGGGCGGCATGACCAGAAGGTCTATGCCGTCCTCTTTTCATGCCAATTTGTTCGCTCTGGTGCCCGCTCGCTGGCATCGTCAAAACATCGGCGTTTCCGTTGCCGGTGCCGGCAGTTAGGCCGTCCCCAAGGGATCAAGGCGAGAAAATTTCTTAAAAAAGTTCTTGCCCTGAGCTGATTCGTCCGTATAATAAACTTCGTTGCTTGAGAGCACGCACCTATTCCTCGGTAGCTCAATGGTAGAGCACGCGGCTGTTAACCGCGCTGTTGTAGGTTCGAGTCCTACCCGGGGAGCCAGGTTGTAAAACCCGTCGCTTATGCGGCGGGTTTTTTAATGCCGCGACCACTTGACTCGAACGTTGCCATATCAACATTTCGTGTCGAGGATGTAATCCCGCGACCCACCACCTCAACATGGCGCGGTCGTTGTAGAATATTTCAATGATTGCTCCCACGACATGGTGCCGCGAGCACCAGATAAGGAGATTCTTGTGTCTGAGACCATTAACGGCAGCCTGAGCGTCTCGAACGACGTTATTGCCGATATTGCCGGTTATGCCGCGATGACGTGCTACGGCGTTGTCGGAATGGCTGAGCAGCTCCAGGGCGCCGAGAGCGTGCGCCTGCTTGCCGGCCAGCGCCTCCGCAAGGGCGTGCTTGTCTCCGCCGACGAGAACGGCCTTACGGTCGATCTTCACGTCGTGCTCGAGAACGGCGTCAACATGAAGTCCGTCTGCCACAATCTTTCGAGCTCCGTTGCCTTCACCCTGCAGGAGATCGCCCAGATCGATCCCGCCAGCCTTAAGATCGGCATCCATATCGACGCGCTCAAGAGCCGTCTGAACTAGCATCCGAAAACGGAGATTCAAATACCCATGATTGCAAAGACCATTCGCACCTGTTTTCCGATCGCTGCGGCTGCCGTTTCCGACAAGGCCGAGGAGATCAACAAGCTCAACGTCTTCCCCGTGCCCGACGGCGACACCGGCACCAACATGTCGCTCACGCTCGCCTCGGTGACCAAGGAGCTCTCCGCCCTTCCCGCCGATGCCGACATGGAGGCCATTGCCGGCGCCATCACCCACGGCTCCCTGATGGGCGCCCGCGGTAACTCCGGCGTCATTACCTCGCAGATCCTGCGCGGCGTGGCCGAGGGCCTTGTCTCCGCCGACGAGCCCATTACGTCCGCCAACATCGCCTTCGCCTTCCGTCGTGCCGTCAAGGTGGCCTTCCAGGCCGTCCGCAAGCCCATCGAGGGCACGATCCTCACGGTGCTGCGCGATGTCTCGACCAAGGCCGACGAGTGCGAAAAGAAGAAGTTCTCGGCCGAGGATGCGCTCGACGCTATCGTCGTCGAGGCCTACCAGTCCGTCGCACGCACGCCCGACCTGCTGCCCGTCCTCAAAGAGAACGGCGTGGTCGACTCCGGCGCCTTCGGCTTTGCCATCTTCCTGGAGAACTTTGTGGCTGCAGCACTTGGTCGCAGCACCGTTGTCGAGGATTTCTCCGCTACGTTCGATTCCGCTGGCTCTGCACGCGATGCCGCTCTTGGCCGCGTTGAGATCGAGGCCAACGACGATTGGGAGGGCTCGGAGTTCCGCTACTGCAACGAGTTCCTCTTTAAGGCCGACGCCCCGTTTGACGAGGATGAGTGCCTTAAGTTCCTGGGTTCCATGGGCGACTGTGAGCTACTCGTGGGCGCCTACCCCGATTACAAGATCCACGTGCACTCCAACACCCCCAACCTGGTGCTCGAGCACATGCTTCAGCTTGGTCAGATCTACGAGGTCTTTATCCACAACATGGAGATGGAGGCCCACGACCGTACCGCCAAGATTCATGAGGACCAGGAAAAGGCCGCCGAGCCCGCCAAGGCGCTGGGCTTTGTCGCCGTTGCCGCTGGGTCCGGCGAGGCAGACATCCTCAAGTCCCTCGGCGTCGACGTGATCGTGTCGGGTGGTCAGACCATGAACCCCTCGACTGCAGACCTGCTGGGCGCTGTTGACCAGGTCAACGCGACCTCGGTCATCATCCTGCCCAACAACGGCAACATCCGCATGGCCGCTGAGGCCGCTGCCTCAGCCTGCACCGACAAGAAGGTCGCCGTCGTTCCCACCAAGACCGTTCCGCAGGCCTTCTCCGCGCTGTTCGCGGTCCTGCCCGATTCCGAGCTCGAGGATGCCGTCGCCGCTATGGTCGACGCCATCAGCGAGGTCCGCGATGGCGAGGTCACCCGCGCCGTGCGCGACTCCAGCGCCTCCGACGGTTCGCCAATTCACTCCGGTGACGTCATGGGCATCATTGCCGGCTCCATCGATGTGGTCGGCTCCGACGTGAAGCAGGTCACGCTCGATTGCATCAACCGCATGCAGGAGGAAGAGGAGGGCGACGCGCTGACGATTCTGGCCGGCGAGGAGCTGTCCGACGAGGCCTTCCAGGAGATCGTCGACGCTATCGAGGAGGCTCAGCCCGACGTGGAGATCGACGCCCATCGTGGCGAGCAGCCGCTCTATCCCGTGATCTTCTCGATCGAGTAGGCATCTGCCCATGTCCGAGCTCTGCTCCGTGCCGCGCGTCTCGGATCGCTTCGCCCAGAGCAATGCGCTCGACGAGGATATCGCGCGACTCAAATATGTTTCGGGTAAACGTGAGGAGGCCCTTCGCCGTCTGGGAATTCGGACGGTGGGGGACCTCCTTCTCCATATCCCTCATCGATACCTGGACTTTACGCGCTCCTGGTCCATCGAGATGGCGCCCATCGGTACCGTGTGCACCATCATCGCCACGGTCGACCGTATCGTTCAAAAGAAGCCGCGTCCGCGCATGCAGGTGACCGAGGTCTCACTCGTTGACGAGACGGGCGTGCTGCAGGTCGCCTTTTTCCGTCAGCCTTGGATTGCCCAGCAGCTTAAGCAGGGCGACCGCCTGGCCGTGATGGGCAAGGTCGAGTTTGCCTACGGTTTTAAGCAGATGGCCTCGCCGCACTTTGAAAAGCTTGATGACGGGCGTGCTGCGGGCACCATTTTGCCGGTCCATTATGTGAGTGACGGCGTGAGCCAGGCATGGATGCGCCGCATCGTAAGTGGCGCGCTCGAGGTCGTCGGCAATCCCTTCGACCCGATTCCCGCACGCTTGCGCGTTAAACGTCGCCTGATGAGCGATGCTCGTGCGCTTCGATCGATCCACTTTCCTTCGAGCATGGCTGAGCGCGATATCGCGCGCGCACGGCTTGCCTACGAGGAGTGCCTCTACCTGCAGCTGGCGCTGCGCCTGCGCAACGACGGCAGCCTGGTCGATGTGGTGCCCTACGCCCACGCCGCGGGCGAGCACCTGGCCGCGCTTAAGCAGGCCCTGCCGTTTTCTCTGAGCGACGAGCAGGAGGCCGCGTTCCAAGATATCCTGCGCGATATGTGCGATGGCGGGCGCGTGATGAACCGCCTGCTGCTGGGCGATGTCGGTACCGGTAAGACCGCCGTTGCCGCCTGCGCGCTGGCTGTGGCTGCCGATAGCGGCACGCAGGCCTGCGTTATGGCGCCCACGGGCGTGCTGGCGCGTCAATATGCCGATAAGACCGGCCCCTTGCTCTTGCAGGCTGGCATGACCTGGGCGCTCCTGACGGGCGCCACGCCGGCGGCCGAGCGCGAGCGGATCCATGCCCAGCTGGAATCGGGCGAGCTCGATGTCCTCTTTGGCACCCACGCGGTGCTTTCGGATAACGTGGCGTTTAAGCATCTGTCGCTCGTGGTCATCGATGAGCAGCACCGGTTTGGCGTCGGCCAACGCAACGCCCTGCGTGCGAAGGGCCCTGGTGCCGATCTGCTCGTTATGACGGCAACGCCCATCCCACGTACGCTGGCGCTTTCGGTCTACGGCGATCTGGACACGAGCATCATCCGCCATCGGCCCGTCCCTGGCGCTGGCGTGACGACACGCGTGCTTACCGAGTCGAGCCGCGACCTTGCCTATGGCGCCATCCGCGAGGCGCATGAAAAGGGTCAGCAGGCCTACGTGATTTGCCCGCTCGTGGAGCCGAGCGACTCGGCCGATGAGCTTGAGGATGTGCCCGGTATCGTCCGTGACGACGAGGGTCGCGTAACCGTGCCCGTGCCGCTGCACGATACGGCAACCGAGCTCGACCGCCTACGCCTGGCGTTGCCGGGGCTTACCATCGAGCGTCTTCACGGCCGCATGCCGGCGGGGGAGAAGGATCGCGTGATCGACGCCTTCAAGCGCGGCGAGATCGACGTGCTCGTTTCGACCACGGTGGTCGAGGTGGGCGTCGACGTGCCCAACGCCACCGTCATGGTCATCGAGAACGGTGAGCGCTTTGGCTTGGCGGCCCTGCACCAGCTGCGCGGCCGCGTGGGCCGCGGCAGCGTGTCGGGCACCTGCCTGGTCATGACGCACTCCAAGGGCAACGGCGCCGCTTCGGCGGCGCAAGACCGTCTCCAGTCGCTCGAAAAGACCTCGGACGGCTTTACGCTCGCCCAGATGGACCTTCGTCTGCGCCACGAGGGCGAAATCCTGGGGTACCGCCAGCATGGCGGTGTGACTCTGCGCTTTGTCGACCTGGATGCCGACGAGGAGCTGATCGAGTGGGCCCATTTGGACGCGGTCGAGCTCTTGCGGTATGCTTGCAACCTTGACTCCGTGGCGACGCGCCCCCTGCGCGATGCGGTCGCCATGCGATATCGACACATTTTTAAGGAGGTCAGCGGAGGATGAGAATCATCGGCGGCGAATGGCGCGGTCGTAAGATCGAGGAGCCCCGTGGTCGCGATGTCACCCGCCCCACGACCGATCGTGTGCGCGAGGCATGCGCATCTATGGTCATGTCGGCATTTGACTTCGATCTGGACGAGGTCCGCGTGCTGGACGCCTTTGGCGGCTCCGGCGCCTTAGGGTTAGAGATGCTCTCACGTGGCGCCCGCTCGCTCACGACGTTCGAGATCGATCGGAATGCCGCGCGGCTCATTACCAAGAATATCGAGTCGCTCTGCCGTGACCGTGCGCGTTGGCGCGTGGTAACGGGCGACATGCTGGCGAGCGCCTCGCGCGGTCGTGTGCCGGGCGGCCCCTTTGATCTGGTCCTGCTCGACCCGCCCTATGCTTTTGGTACCGAGCCGGTCGAGATACTGCTGCAGAACCTGGCTCAGCAGGGTCTGCTTGCACCTGGCGCTTATGCCCTGTTTGAGCATGCCGCCGCCGATGCGGGCGCGCATCCGGCAGGCTTTGAGATCGTGCGCGAGAAGCGCTACGGCATTACCTCGGTCGACCTGCTTCGTTGGGTCGGCGATGACGATGGTGAGGAAGATTGCGCCGGCACCGATGCTCACAACACCGATGCCATGACGGTTCAGGAGAACGCCCATGAGTGACACCATCAACCGCGTGATCGTCCCGGGCACCTTCGATCCCATCACGTTTGGCCATATCGACGTCATCCGCCGCGCCCGCCGCATCTTTCCCAGCGTGATCGTCGCTGTCGCCGATTCGCAGGGTAAAAACGGTGTGGGCACCACGTTTATGCTGGATGAGCGCGTGGCGCTGGCTCGCGAGGCGCTCGGTGATATCGACGGCATCGAGGTCCTGCCCTTTACCGGCCTCTTGGTCGACTTCGCTCGCGAGCAGGGGGCGGGGGCTGTGGTCAAGGGCCTGCGCGCCATGACCGACTTTGAGTACGAGCTGCAGCAGGCAGACCTCAACTATCGCTTGGATAACGAGCTGGAGTCCATCTTTGTCATGAGTGCGCCGCAGTACGGCTATATCTCGAGTTCGGTCGTTCGCCAGATCGCCTCGCTCGGCAGCGATGTATCGACGTTTGTCCCGCCCAACGTGGTCGAAGCGCTCAGACACCGCTTTTCGTGACGTTTTTTATTGCCCGGTGGCATGTGGTAAACTAGCACGATGATATGTTACCTATGAAAGGAGACCGGATGCCGGGCGAGAATTTTCCTGGCGATAGGATCGTCAGCTTGGTCGATGAGCTCGAAGGGCTGATCGAGGAAGCCAAGCCGCCTTTCGGTAAGAACGCTCAGTTCAAGGTCATCGACGCCGACGTGTTCTTCAACATCCTCGACGAGATCCGCATGAGCTATCCCGAGGAGTGGCAGAAGTCCCGCCGTATCCTTAAGGAGCGCGAGGAGCTTATGGCTTCCGCCGCCGCTCAGGCCGATTCCATCATCGCCGACGCTCAGCAGCAGGCCCTCACCATTGCCGGTGAGCAGGAGATTGTCCGCTTAGCGCAGCAGCAGGCCGACGACATCCGTGATCGTGCCCAGCAGTACGAGCGCGAGACGCGTTATGCTGCCGAGGACTACGCAGAGCAGGTCTTTACGCACCTGGAGGAGAACCTCAAGAGCCTGACCGGCACCGTTACCCGTTGCCGTCAGCAGCTCAACGAGGGTGCCGCCCAACAGAATGGTCAGTGGTAATGGCTGAGTTCCCGAGCGTTACCGTCGATCTTTCCGAACAGCTCGAGTTTCCTGGAGATTCGTATCCGCTGACCGGTAAGGTCGATGTCGCCACCTACACGGTGGGCGAGAAGGAGTACCATCTACAGGACGGCATCGACTACGACGTTGTCTTTACCAATGCCGGTACCGGTGTCTTGCTCACGGGCATGGTCCGCGCGCACGCCACCGGCGAGTGCGACCGTTGCCTGGAGCCCGCCTCGTTTGATATCGCCGGCGAGATCGAGGAGTTCTACCTCTTTGAGGAGCCCGAGGATCCCGAGGCCTACGAGGACGGCTACGAGCTCCTGGGTGAGGACCGCATCGTCGATCTGGGTGAGCCCATCAATGACGCGGTCGTTATGGACACGCCGTTTGTGGTGCTCTGCAAGCCCGATTGCCGCGGCCTGTGTCCCACTTGCGGTTGCAATCTCAACGTCGAGCAATGCGATTGCGCCGCCCAGGCAGAGGCAGAATGGGCCGCTGCCACGGAAAATCCATTTGCAGCATTGAAGAATCTCAAGCTCGATGAGTAAAACTGTGGTAGTATCGCTACTTGCGCGTAATCGCCACACTGGATAGTTCATAAGGAAGGTCACTATGCCCGTACCTAAACAAAAGCAGGGTCGTATCCGCACTCACACCCGCCGTTCCGCCAACATGAAGATCTCGGCTGCGGCTCAGTCCACGTGCCCCCGTTGCGGCGCTGTCAAGCTTCCGCACCACGTGTGCCCCAGCTGCGGTTTCTACAAGGACCGCGAGGTTATCGTTACCGAGTAACGGTATACTCTGGATGCGATGCCGTTCCAAATGGAACCACAATGGCCGGCTCAATGAGTCGGCCATTTTTGTATAAGGAGCATGTATATGAGTAACGTTCGCGTTTGTGTAGACGTTGTGGGCGGAGACGAGAAACCTCAGGTTGTTCTCGATGGTATCGAGGCTGCGCTTGCCGCCGATCCCGATATCGAGGTCTTGGCTGCCGGTCCCGCTGAAATCGTCAATCCCTTTGCCGCCTCCCATGCACGTGTTGAGGCCCTGGAGGCACCCGACGTTATCGCCATGGATGACGATCCCATTCGCGCCGTGATGACCAAGCGTAAATCGTCGATCGTGCTTGCCTGCCGCGCCATCAAAAAGGGCAACGCGGACGCGTTCTTCTCCGCCGGCTCGACCGGTGCCATGACCGCTGCCGCCACCGCCTATGTGACGCCGTTTAGATATATGGCCGAAGGCAAGAAGCAGCCGGTGCGTCCCTGTCTGACCAATGCGCTGCCCAATCGCGCCGGCGGTCTGACGGTGCTGTGCGATATGGGCGCCAATCCCGATGTCGAGGTCGATGACATGGTGCGTTTTGCCCAGATGGGTAGCGCCTATGCCCGCGTCGTCCTGGGCATCGAGCATCCCCGCGTGGGCCTGCTCGCCAATGGCACCGAGGACGAGAAGGGTTCCAACTTTACCAAGGCCTGCTTCCCGGCCATGAAAGCCGCCGTTCCCGGCTTTGTGGGCAACTGCGAAGGCACCGACCTCACCTCGGGCAATTTCGATGTCGTCGTTGCCGATGGCATGTCGGGCAATATCGCTCTCAAGGCCACCGAGGCGCTGCCAAGTTTTTGCTGCAGGAACTCAAGGGTGCCTTTATGGCCTCGCTCGGCACCAAGATCGCCGCGCTGCTCATTAAAAAGCAGATGCGCGAGATTAAGGCCAAGCTCTCTGGTGATGCCAAGGGCGGTGCGATTCTTTTGGGCCTGCGTGGCGTGGTCCTAATCGGCCATGGCGCCACCTCGGTCGAGGCTGTTAAAAACGGTACGCTCGCGGCGGCCGAAGCCGTGCGCGCGGGGCTGGTCGAGAACGTCGCCAACTCCATGGACGGCATCGTTTTGTAAGAGCGAGTTAGAGCGCTGTTATGTGCCTCGCGGCCTGCTTCGTGGGGTAGAATCAGAACCGTGTCTTGGTACCGCCCGGGCGGTACCATTCTTTTGGTATTCATTCACTATGAGAGGAAGCGCTATGGACCGCTCCGAAATCTTCGACAAGATCGCCGAGGTCGCTGCTGACGTTCTGGGCGTCGATGTTGCCGAAATTAGCGATGAGACCACCTTTGACGATCTCGATGCCAACTCGCTCGAGCGCCTGCAGCTGGTTACGGCTATCGAGGACGAGTTCAACCTCGAGATCGATGACGAGACTCTGCTCTCGCTCAACTCTGTCGCCGACGCCGTCGACGCGATCGAACACGCCAGGGAGGCCTAGGTCTTGGCTTTGTCTGAACGACTTACGCGTGCCCAGGAAATCCTGGGCCACGAGTTCAATAATAAGGTACTGCTGCGCGCGGCGCTTACGCATCCCTCGGCAGTCGAGGGCCAGCCGGTTTCTGCCAGCTATGAGCGCCTTGAGTTCTTGGGCGATTCCATTTTGGGCGCCGTCGTCGCCCGTTCGCTCTTTGAGTCCTATCCGGAGTTTGACGAGGGCAAGCTCACGCGCCTGAAGGTGTCGCTCGTCTCGGGCGCCACGCTGTCGGAAGTGTCCCACGAGCTGGGTATCGACGACATCATCATCTTTGGTGCCTCCGAGACCGGAACGGGCGCACGCGGCTTGCATTCGGCGCTCGAGAACGTCTATGAGTCGCTCGTGGGCGCGCTGTACCTGGACGCCGGCTGGGATGCCGCAGCGGAGTTTATCCACCGTACGCTTAAGCCGCATTTGGCTTCCGAACGTGCCGAGCACCCCGCGAACCCCAAATCGTTCTTGCAGGAGTGCGTGCAAGCCGACGGTCACGAACCCCCGGCGTATAAGCTCGTTGGCTCCGAGGGCCCGGCGCATGCGCCCACCTTTACCGCCGTGGTGTTGATCGATGGTATTCGCCAGGGTCGCGGCTCCGGCTCCTCAAAGAAGGAAGCCGAGGGAGCCGCTGCACTCGAGGCACTTGACCGCATGGGCTACACCACCAACGGCGTGATTCTCAACAAGAAGCCTGTTTAAGCGAGGAGCCGTGTATCTCAAGTCCCTCACGCTCAAAGGGTTCAAGTCGTTTGCCGACCGCGCCCATATGACGTTTGAGCCGGGCCTGACCGTCATCGTCGGTCCCAACGGCTCGGGAAAATCGAACATCTCTGACTCGATTCTGTGGGTCCTGGGCGAGCAGAGCGCCAAGCAGCTGCGCGGCCAGGCCATGGAGGATGTCATCTTCTCGGGCTCGTCAGCGCGCAAGCCGGTGGGTGTCGCCGAGGTCACTCTGGTGCTCGATAACTCGGACCATATGCTGCCCGTCGACTTTGACGAGGTCGCCATCACCCGTCGTATGTATCGCTCGGGCGAAAGCGAGTACCTCATCAACTCGAGCCCGTGCCGCCTGATGGACATTCAGGACATCCTGCACGATTCGGGCCTGGGTAAGGATACGCATTCCATCATCAGCCAGGGCAAGCTCGACGCCATTTTGCAGAGCCGCCCCGAGGAGCGCCGTGCCCTCATCGAGGAGGCCGCCGGCATCTCCAAGCACAAACGCCGCAAGGAGCGTGCGCTCAAAAAGATTAAGTCGATGGACGAGCACCTGACGCGTGCCCGCGACATCAATAAGGAAATCGCCCGTCAGCTGCGACCGCTGGAGCGTCAGGTCGATCGTGCGCGCAAGTACAAAGAGCTGTCCTCGCGCGCGAACGAGCTTACGCAGATGCTAGCCGTCGACGAGCTGCGTTCGCTGCAGTCGCAGTGGAACGACTTGGAGAGCCGCTCCAAGGAAGGTGCCGCCGAGCTGGAGCTTGCGCAGTACCGCTTGGGCGAAAAGGAACGCGAGCTCGAGAAGCTCCAGGTCATGCTCGAGGAAAAGGGCCTGTTTGTGGGCGACCTGGGCGAGCAGCGCCGCCATATGCAAGACGTGGTCGGCCGCATCAACTCCGACATGCGCCTGCTCGAGGAAAAGGGCCACAACATGGTGTCGCGCCTGTCCGACATGCGTGGCCAGATCTCGAGCTCCGAGCATCAGCGTCGTCGCGTGGTCGAGGAGCTCGAGGACGCGCGTGCACAGCTTGAGGAAGTGACCGGCGCGCACATGCAGGCCCAGGAGGACGTTGACGCCGCCGGTCCTGCCGCCGCTGAGCTCCACGAGCGGCGCGTGGCGCTCGACAATCAGATTTCGCAGCTCACGCGTGAGCAACGCGATGTGCAGCGTGTGGCCGATAACGCGGCGCTCGAACTCGCCAAGGTGAAGGACTCGCTGAGCAACGCCGAGGTCGAGGACAACATGTACGCCTCACGCCTGGAGCAGATCGACGAGCAGCTCGAGGAAGTCACGGCCTCTCTCGAGAGCCGTCGCGACCGCGCCGAGGAGCTCGACAGTGCACTTGATCAGGCCCGTCAAGCCAGATTGATGCTCGCGAGGCTACCGAGGTCGCCCGTGCAGCCCTTAAGGACCTGCGTGCCCGCGAGAGCGAGGCGCGCAACAAACTGTCCGAGGTGCGCTCGGAGCTTGCCAGCCAAAAGAAGCTCGATGCCCGCATGGCTGACAGCTCGCCGCTCGTGAGCCGTCTGATGGGTGCGCTGGGCGACGATGTCTCGGGTCGTCTGGGCGACGTGCTCGAGGCCCCGCATGAGCTTGAGGGCCTGGTTGAGCAATTGCTCGCCGGCGATATCGATGCGCTGCTGTTCGACGATGCGTCCGTGCTTGAGCGTGCCGGTCGTGCCGCTCTGGACCAGAAGAAGGCCTCGGGCGAGGCGCTGCTGGTCGCGCGCGGTGTGAGCGCCTCTGCTGCCGCTAAGGGCGCTGCCGGTACGCGTCTGGTCGATCGCCTGTCCGTACGCGCCGGCTATGGCCCGGTTGTCGAGGCGCTGCTCGGCGGCTATTACGTTGTCGACGACTTGGCGGCTGCGCTGGCCGCGCCTGTCGTTGAGGCGTGACTTACGTGACCCCCGATGGCGCCCGCGTCGCCTGCGGCGGCCTGGTGCGTGTGGGGCTCGACGCCGGTGAGGCTTCGGGTGCTTTGGAGCGCAAGCGCCGCATCCGTGAGCTCGAGGGCCTGGAACCCGATCTGGCTGCCATCTTTGAGCATGCTTCGGACCAAGTCGTTGAGGCCAACGCCGCCGTCGAGGAGGCACGTGCCGCCGAGGGCGATGCCGCCGGCGAGATCGCCCGTCTTGAGGGCGAGCGCCGCTCGCTGCTCTCCGAGATTGGCCGCCTGGAGCAAAGCGCCAACAACGCCGAGGTCGAGCGCGTGCGCATCTCCAAGCGCCGCGAGCAGGCGCCGAGGCCGTTCGCGCTGCGCGCCCGCGCGTTGACGAACTCACCCGTTCGCGCGACGAGGCCCGCGCGCAGGCAGGCGACCTGGGTCTCCAGATTGCCGAAGCCAACGACGAGCTCGATCGCGTGCGTCGTGACGATTCCGAGGCAGCCGGCAAGCTCGCCGATGCCAAGGTCCGCCTGGCTCAGACGAGCGAGCGTCTGCGTTCGCTGAAGGGCCGTGTGCCCGACTTGGAGCATCGACTCGAGGGCATCGACCGCCGTATCCGCGGAACACGCCAGGCCTCGCGCTCACTCGAGCTGCTGCGCCTGCGTGTCGACCCCATGCACGAGCGCTATTCGGCCCTGCTGGATCGCGCATCGGATTGGGCCGCGCGTCTGCGTGATCAGGCTTCGCTCGAGGAGGCGGACTCGGCCTCGCTCAAGAAGACCATCGAAGACGCCAAGGCCGAGGTCTCCCGCGCCAAGGAGCGGGTCGATGCCGCCACGGCGACGCAAAACGAGTTCAAGGTTTCCCGCGGCAAGCTCGAGGTGCAGGTGGAGGCGGCCATCAAGGCCATTACCGCCGATGGCACTACGGTGCTCGAGGAAGCGCTCATGCTTCCTGCTCCCACCGACCGCGACGCCGCCGAGCGCGAGCTCAACCAGCTCGTGCGCCAGATTAACAACCTGGCCCTGTGAACCAGGTTGCCATGGAGGAGTACGAGCAGCTCAAGCGCCGCGCCGATTACATCGAGGGGCAGCTGGCCGATCTGGAGAGCGCGCGCAAGGCGCTCACCAAGATTACCGTGGCCATCGACCGTAAGATGCGTAAAGCCTTCTTGGTGACCTTCGAGAAGGTCGATGCGAACTTCCGTGAGATCTTTGCCATGCTGTTCCCGGGTGGTCAGGCGCATCTGGAGATGACCGACCCCGAGCATCCGGCCGAGACGGGCATCGAGGTCGTGGCGCAGCCGCGCGGCAAGCGCATCACCAAGATGATGCTCATGTCGGGCGGCGAGAAGAGCCTGACGGCGCTCGCCCTGCTCTTTGCCGTGTATCGCACGCGCACGGTGCCGTTCTATGTGCTGGACGAGGTCGAGGCGGCGCTTGATGACGCCAACCTGTCCAAGCTCATCGGAGCCCTCGATGTGCTGCGTTCCGATACACAGCTCTTGGTTATCTCGCATCAGCGCCGTACTATGGAGGACGCTGACGTTCTCTATGGCGTCTCGATGCAAGCCGACGGCGTCAGCCGCGTCGTCTCGCAAAAACTCGATCGCGAAACCGGAAAGGTCGTGAATGCATAATGGGATTCTTTGCCGCTCTCTCGCGCGGACTTGAGCGCAGCCGCGAGGCCCTCAACGAGGTCTTCTACTTTGGTGGCGAGGTCGACGAGGACTTTTGGGAGGACCTTGAGGACACCCTCGTCATGGGTGACATGGGTGCCGAGGTCGCTATTCAGGTCTCCGATGACCTGCGCGAGACGGCCGCCAAGAAGAACCTCAAGACCGCCCCGCAGCTCCGTCGCGCCCTGGCTGAGCAGCTCGAGCAGCATTTTGTGCCCGCCGAGCGCGATCCGTTCGCCGACACGCCGAGCTGCGTGCTGTTTGTGGGCATTAATGGTGCCGGCAAAACTACGACGGTCGGCAAGATCGCGAGCGCCATGGCTGCCCGCGGCAAGAATGTCATGATCGGCTCGGCCGATACCTTCCGCGCCGCCGCCATCGAGCAGCTCGATGTGTGGGGCCAGCGTGCCGGCGTACCGGTTATTAAGCGTGACCGCGGCTCCGATCCGGCGAGCGTGTGCTATGACGTGCTCGACGAGGCCGATAAGCGCGGCAGCGACCTGGTGCTCATCGATACCGCCGGCCGTCTGCACACAAGCCCCGAGCTCATGCGCGAGCTTGCCAAAGTGGTCAACGTGACGCGTAAGCGCGCCGCCAATATGGCTGCCGGCCCCATGCCTGTCTCGGTCGTCCTCGTAATCGATGCCGCGACGGGCCAAAACGGTCTGAACCAGGCGCTCGAGTTTAACGAGGCGCTGGGCCTGGACGGTATTATCATGACTAAGCTCGACGGCACGGCTAAGGGCGGTATCGCCATGGCCGTGGCCGAGAAGCTCAAGCTCCCGATCCTTCGCATCGGCGTGGGCGAGCAGGTCGATGATCTGCAGGAGTTTAACGCCAAAGATTTCTGCCGCGCCCTGGTGGGCGAGTCCAATTAAGGAGTGACTAGTGTTTGATTCCCTGAGCGATCGCCTCAACGACACATTTGACCGCCTGCGTGGCAAGGGTAAGCTGACCGAGGCCGACATCACGTCGGCCATGCGCGATATTCGCATGGCGCTGCTCGAAGCCGACGTCAACTTTAAGGTTGTCAAGGAGTTCGTCGCCAAGACCAAGGAGCGCTGTATGACCGCCGAGGTCATGGAGTCGCTGTCGCCGGCGCAAAACGTCGTCAAGATCGTGCTCGACGAGCTTACCGAGATGCTCGGCTCCACCGAGAGCAAGCTCGTTTTTAGTAACCGCATTCCTAATGTCATCATGCTCGTGGGCCTGCAGGGCTCCGGTAAGACCACGGCTGCCGTAAAGCTTGCCTACCTGCTCAAGAAGCAGGGCCGCTCGCCGCTGCTCGCCGCGTGCGACGTCTACCGTCCCGCTGCTGCCGACCAGCTTGCCACGCTCGGTGGCGAGATCGGCGTGCCGGTCTTCCGCGGTGACGGCGAGCACCCGGTCGACATCGCCAAGGGCGCCATCCAGGAGGCCGTCGACCACCTGCGTGACGTGGTCATCGTCGATACTGCCGGACGTCTTCAGATCGACGAGCAGATGATGCAGGAGGCCGTGGACATCAAGAAGGCCGTCAAGCCCGATCAAGTGCTGATGGTCGTCGATGCCATGACCGGCCAGGATATCGTCAACGTGGTCTCGACGTTTGCCGAGCGCACCGACTTTGACGGCGTGATCATCTCCAAGCTCGACGGCGATGCCCGTGGCGGCGGCGCGCTTTCCGTGCGCCAGGTGACCGGCAAGCCATCAAATTCGTGAGCATGGGCGAGAAGCCCGATTCGCTGGAGCCGTTCTATCCCGATCGCATGGCCAAGCGTATTCTGGGTATGGGCGACGTCGTCGGTATTATCGAGAAGGCCCAGGAGGCAGCCGATGCCGAGCAGCTTGAGGCCGCCGAGCGCATGCTGCGCGAGGGCTTTACCATGAACGACATGCTGGACCAGATGAAAGCCGTTAAGAAGATGGGCGGCATGAAGGGCATTCTCGGCATGCTCCCCGGTGGCCAGCGCGCGCTCAACCAGATGGGCGGCAACCTGGACGAGGGCATCTTCGACAAGAACGAGGCCATCATTATGTCGATGACCAAGGAGGAACGTCTGCGCCCCTCCATCATCAACGGCCAGCGTCGCGCTCGCATTGCCAAGGGCGCCGGCGTGACCCCCACCGAGGTCAACAGCCTTATGAAGCAGTGGGGCGAGATGAACAAGATGATGGGACGCATGCGCACGATGGCCAATCAGGCGCAGGCCGGCGGCAAGAAGGGCAAGAAGGGCAAGAAGGGCAAGAAGATGCGCATGCCCAATATCCCTGGCCTGGACGCTATGGGTCTGGGCAGCATGGGCGGCCTGGGTACGGGCGGTCCCAAGTCCGATATGGAGCTGCTGCGCCAGATGGAAGCGCAGATGCGTAATAAGAAATAGAGCTGTAATTCCAGCTTGATATGGCAAAGGCCACTCGGAAGCTACCGGGTGGCCTTTGTTGTTGGCTTTGATTGTTGGATTGCGTTCAGTATCGCGCCCCGAGCTCGCGGTGCCGTGCCGTTAGTGGCATCCGCAACCCTCGTGGCCCTTGTGCTCGTGATGGCCGTGGCAGCCGCAGGACTCGCCATGTTCGTGGGCGTGGTCGTGGTCATGGCCGTGGCAGCCGCACGTGGCCTCGCCGTTCTGTGCGAGCGTTCCGGCGATAAGGGCCTCGACACAAGCGTCGCAGCTGCCCTGAGCTCCTGCGTACACCGTGATGCCGGCTTGGGCAAGCGCGTTGATGGCGCCACCGCCGATGCCGCCGCAGATGAGCGTGTCCACGCCACCGTTGGCGAGCAGGCCCGCAAGGGCACCGTGCCGGTGCCGTCGGTGCCCACGACCTGCTCGTTGAGTACCTTGCCATCCTGAATGTCGTAGATCTTGAACTGCACGCTGCGGCCAAAGTGCATAAAGATGTTGCCGTTGTCGTACGTGGTTGCCACCCTCATGGTGTCGACCTCCTTTGCTGGCCATACGGCCGTTGCCGTGGTAATGGGGGAGTACGCAATATTGCCGCCTTCGATGATGAGCGCCCGACCATTGACCAACGCGTTTGCCACCTTGCGATGCGCGCGGCTGCAAATAGCCGCCACCGTGGCGCGCGCGATACCCATCTGCTGTGCGACTGCCTCTTGGTTAAGGCCTTCCAGGTCGCACAGGCGCAGCGCCTCGAGTTCGTCGACCGTCATGTCGATGGCGTCTCCGCTGGCTAGGCCGTCAGGGGTAAAGCCGCGGTATTCGGGGATGATCCCGACGCGGCGCAGTTTTTCGCGTCTTCCTGCCATGTGCTCTCCTTATCTGACATATGTCAACAATAGAATAGCGAACGCGCAGATTTATGCAATGAATTTCTGGCATATGCCAGAAATTGTGGTCTTATGTTTGGGCTGTGGGGCCGCATGTGCCTGGGCTACAATGAATCTCGCTTATAGGCAACTGACAGGAGGGTCAATGAGCAAGGCTGATCAACAGTTTGTAACCATGTGCCGCGATATTCTGGACCATGGCACCACCACCGAGGGCCAAAAGGTCCGCCCGGTGTGGGAGGACGGCACCCCTGCCTATACCATTAAAAACTTTGGCGTCACGGCCCGCTACGACCTGCGTGAGGAGTTTCCGGCGCTTACCCTGCGTCGCACGGCCCTCAAATCTGCCATGGATGAGATCCTATGGATCTATCAAAAGAAGTCCAATAACGTGCATGACCTCAACAGTCATATTTGGGATGAGTGGGCCGACGAGACCGGCTCCATCGGCAAGGCCTACGGGTATCAGATTGGGCAGAAGAGCCATTATGCCGAGGGTGACTTCGATCAGATGGACCGTGTGCTGTACGACCTCAAGAATACGCCGTACAGCCGCCGCATTATGACGAATACCTACGTGTTTAGCGACCTGTCCGAGATGCACCTGTATCCGTGCGCCTACAGCGTGACGTATAACGTGACGCAGCGCCCGCAGGATGATAAACCGACGCTCAACATGATTCTCAACCAGCGCAGCCAGGACATTTTGGCTGCGAACAACTGGAATGTGTGCCAGTACGCCATTTTGCTGATGATGGTCGCGCAGTCGGTCGATATGATTCCCGGCGAGTTGCTGCATGTGATTGCCGATGCCCACATTTACGACCGTCATGTCGATATCGTCCGCGAGCTTATCGAGCGTCCGCAGTTTGCCGCGCCTAAGGTAACGTTTAACCCCGATGTGCATGACTTCTATGCGTTTACGACCGACGACCTGATTGTCGAGGGCTATGAGCACGGCCCGCAGGTCAAGAACATCCCCATTGCGGTGTAGGTGACGCGCATGACGTGTAAGCTTTCTGCCATTGTCGCCGTGTGCGATGACTGGGGTATTGGGTGCGAGGGCGACATGGTGGTGTCCAACCGTGCCGACATGCGTCATTTTGTGGCGTGCACCAAAGGTTGCCCGGTTATTATGGGGCGCAAGACCCTGCTGAGTTTTCCCGGCGGGCGTCCGCTCAAGAATCGTCGCAATATCGTGCTCACGCGCGACGAGGATTTTTCGACCGAAGGTGTCGACGTGGTGCATAGTATCGGCGAGGCGCTCGCCGCGGTTGCCGATGAGCCCGTTGCCTGGGTGATCGGCGGCGGCGATGTCTATCGGCAGTTTTTGCCGTACTGCGTGGAGGCCGAGGTCACGCATAACCACTGCGTCCATCCCGTGGACACGTACTTTCCCGACTTGGACGCCGATCCCGCGTGGGAAGTTGCGCGGCGCGAAGGGGTTGCCACGATTGCCGCGGGCGAGGGTGACGAAGGCCTCGATTATGAGTTCGTGACGTATCGTCGCATTGAGGCGTAAATCTCCTAGTTGCCCACGGTATTATCGGGTTGGAATGATTGAGGGGCGGCGCTTAGCGTCGCCTCGTTTGGTATTGATGTGCTGTAAAGAAGGGTGCGGGCTGGCTGCTATGACTGATGCCGTTGAGGTGCTGCGAATTGATTCGCTCGAGGACGAGCGGCTCGATGCCTACGTGCGACTGACCGAGCGTGAGCTTCGCTGCGTGCTGGAGCCGCAGAAGGGCATTTTTATCGCCGAGAGTGCCAAGGTCATCGAGCGTGCGGTTCGCGCCGGATACGAGCCGGTGAGCTTTCTTTTGGGCGAGCGCTGGCTCGACCAGATGATGCCGCTGTTTGAGCGCCTGGCGGTACGCGAGGGCGCGGGTCCGGTTCCCGTGTTCGTTGCCTCGATGGAGCTTATGGAGCGTCTGACGGGTTTTAACGTGACGCGCGGTGCGCTCGCGGCATTTCGTCGCCCGCGACAGATTCCGGTTGATGAGTTCTTGGGCGGCGTCGTCGAGGCGGCGGGGGAGCGCCCGGTGCGCGTGTGCGTGCTCGAGGGCATTGTCGACCATACCAATGTGGGCGCAATATTCCGCTCGGCGGCCGCGCTCAACGTCGACGGCATTTTGGTCAGTCCTACGTGTTGTGATCCGCTGTATCGTCGTTCGGCCCGCGTGAGCATGGGCACCGTGTTTCAAGTGCCGTGGACGCGTATTGGCAGTGAGGCTCGCGTGTGGCCACATGATGGCCTGGCCGCGCTTCATGATGCCGGTTTTTCGTGTGCCGCTATGGCGTTGACGGATGATTCCGTTTCGCTGGGCGATCCTGTGCTGCAGAAGATTGATCGCTTGGCGATTTTTATGGGTACCGAGGGTGCCGGCTTGGGCGCCAAGACCATTGCCGGCTGCGACCGAGCCGTGCGCATTCCGATGGCGCACGGGGTCGATTCGCTCAACGTGGCCGCGGCGAGCGCCGTCGCCTTTTGGCAGCTGTGCCCGCACGTGAGCAACGAGTACCACTACCAGCCGGGTTTGTATCACTAGGCAGATATTCCGCACCGCGCTCTGATTCGGGGTGTTTCGGTCGCCGCCAGTCGGTGCTAAGCTGGTTTTGGCTTTGGTTTTAAATTGCTGTTTTGTCGGTTGACGTGCGCTTTTGGGGAGGGCGTGTGGCTAAGAAATCTACGTCTATCGATGTAACGCAAGGTGTCATTTGGCAGCAATTGCTGTCGCTGTGCGTTCCCATCTTTTTTAGTTCGTTTTTTCAGCAGGCTTACACGCTTATCGGCACCTATATCGTCGGTCAGTTTGGCGGCAAGCTTGCGCTTGGCGGCATTCAAGCCACGATGGTGCTCACCGAGCTCTGCATTGGTTTTTGCGTTGGCGTTGGCGCCGGTTGTGCCGTTATCACGGGTCAGTTTTTTGGCCAGCACGATAGCGAGCGTCTGAGCCGTTCGGTCCATACAGCCATGACGCTTGCTTTGGTGGGCGGCATCGTCGTTTCCATTCTTGGCATGGTTTTTGTCGAGCCCATGCTGGTGTTGATGAATACGCCGCACGAGCTACTTGCCGAGGGCGTTGCCTATGCTCGCTGTTATTTTGCCGCGATGGTTGCGGCACTGCTGCTTAATATGGGAACCGCACTGCTGCGTGCCGTGGGGGATACGCGCGGTCCCGCTGTGATCATTGCCTCTGGCTGCCTTGTTAACGTGGTGCTGGATATCATCTTTGTTGCTGTGTTGCATATGGAGGCGCTGGGCTGCGGCATCGCGGTAGCGCTGACCATTTGCTCCAATGCAACGATGATCGTGTTGCGCATGATGCGTGCTCCGGGTGCATGGCGTCTTTCGCTGTCTAAGCTCGGCATCGATCGCGGTATTTGTAAGAGTATGATCTCGTGCGGTCTGCCACTCGGTTTTCAATCGGCTGCCTATTCGATCTCGAACGTGCTGATCCAGATGTCGGTCAACTCGTTTGGTGCCGATGTCACCACGGCATGGGGTCTATCTGGGCGCCTGGATGGCATTATCTGGATGGTGACCGAGGCGCTCGGCGTGTCGATCACCACGTTCTCGGCGCAGAACTTTGGTGCGCGCAATTACGATCGCATGCGAAAGGGATACCATACGTCGCTCGTGCTGTCGTTTATGCTCATTGGTGGCCTGTCTGCCGTGCTGCTTGTGTTCTCGGGTCCGTTGTCGCGTTTGTTCATCGACGATGCCGCGATTTCGGCCTACACCACGACGATTCTTCATTTCATCGCGCCGTTCTACGCGATCTTCTCGATTATCGAAAACGCGTCTGGCTCCATTCGCGGCGCCGGCGTGAGCTTGCAGCCCATGCTGCTCACGATTTTTGGCACCGTCGTGCTCAGGGTGATCTGGGTGTTTGCGATTATGCCGTTCGATCCGTCGCTTGAGCACCTGCTGCTGGTTTACCCCGTAACCTGGCTCATCACGGCCACGATATTTACCATCTACCACCACAGCGGCAACTGGCTCGGCCGCGCCACCGCCTAATGATCCGTTTTCCTCCGTCCCTTTCGGATCAATTAGTATTCGATGCCTTGGCGGGCTAGGAGGCCTTCGTCGAAGTAGTGTTTGACGAGGCGCATTTCGGTGACCAGGTCGGCGAGGTCCGCGATGGGCAGCAGGCCGCGGCCGGTCAGTATGAGCTCTGTGGTGTCGGGTTTCATCGCGATCAGTTCCTCGACATCCTCGCGCGTCACGAAGCCGCGGCGCATGGCCTTGCCGAGTTCGTCCAAAATCAGAACGTCGACCTGTGAGATCTGCTCGCGTGCGAGCTCCATGATCTGTGCGGCGCAAGCCTCGGGCGTGTCGCGGTCGGCCTGTACAATTCGTAGCCCTAGGCGTGGTGCGGCATCGTGTTCGGCGCAGTGCAGCTTCTTGGCAAACTGAAGCATGAGCACGTTAAGTCCATAGCCCGTGGCGCGCAGCGCGAGCCCCAGCGCAGCCGTCGTCTTGCCCTTGCCGTCGCCCGTATAGATCTGAACCTTGCCGACTTCGAGTGATGCCATCTCTATCCTTTCGTGCCCGGCGTCGGTTTATCGCCGGCCGGGTTGGGTATTCTAGTTAGCATTATCAACCCCAGTAGATGGAGTTCAAGCAGATGGAGATGGATGACAACAAACGTAGACGGAATATGATCCTCTACGTGCTCATCGCCTTCGTCGTCTACCTCGTGCTCTCGACCGTTCTGTTCCCTAACATCGGTCACACGCAGCAGATTACGAAGACCGATTTCTCGACGTTTGTCAAAGCGCTCGATAAGAAGAGTGTCGACAAGGTCGAGTACAACACGGACGATTACACGATTTATTACACCAAGAAGGGCGAGGACGAGAACATCGCCTATAAGACGACCGGTGTGCCGAACGATGCGGGCTTCACCGATCGCGTGCTTGAGTCTGGCGCTTCGCTGGAGTCGGTCGTTCCCGATAAAAACTCGGGTTTGATGACCTACTACCTGCTCACACTCATTCTTCCCATGGCGATTTTCTTCCTCATCGGTTGGTGGCTCAACCGCCGCATGAAGAAGGCTATGGGCGATGACGGCCCGTCGATGAACTTTGGCGGCGGCGGTTTTGGCGGCGGCGGACTGGGTAAGTCCGGCGCGCGCGTGATCGCCTCCAAGGACGTGGGCGTGACCTTTAAGGACGTCGCCGGCCAGGAAGAGGCCAAGGAGTCTCTCAAGGAGGTCGTCGACTTTCTGGAGAAGCCGCAGCGCTACGAGGAGATCGGCGCCAAGCTGCCGCGCGGTGCTCTCCTTGTTGGCCCTCCGGGTACCGGTAAGACCCTGCTTGCTAAGGCTGTTGCCGGCGAGGCGGGCGTGCCGTTCTTTAGCATTTCGGGCTCTGAGTTCGTTGAGATGTTTGTTGGTCGCGGCGCTGCTAAGGTGCGTGACCTGTTTAAGCAGGCCAAGGAAAAGGCCCCTTGTATCGTCTTTATCGATGAGATCGATACCATCGGTAAGAAGCGCGATGGCGGCGGCTTTAGCGGCAACGACGAGCGCGAGCAGACGCTCAATCAGTTGCTGACCGAGATGGATGGCTTCGATAACCACAAGGGTATCGTTGTCCTTGCCGCAACCAACCGCCCCGACAGTCTCGATCCCGCTCTACTGCGCCCCGGTCGTTTTGACCGCCGCATCCCCGTCGAGTTGCCCGATCTGACCGGCCGTAAGAACATCCTCGAGCTTCACGCCAAGAGTGTGAAGACCGAGCCGCCGATCGATCTGACCGCGATTGCCCGCGCCACGCCCGGAGCCTCGGGCGCCGACCTGGCCAATATCATCAACGAGGGCGCCCTGCGCGCCGTTCGCGAGGGTCGCAAGCGTGCAACCCAGGACGACTTCGAGGAGTCGGTGGAGGTCGTCATTGCCGGCCAACAGCGTAAGTCCACGGTGCTTTCCGACCATGAGAAGCAGGTCGTTTCCTACCACGAGATCGGCCATGCCATCGTCGCTGCCCGCCAAAAGGGTTCCGCGCCGGTCACGAAGATCACCATCGTGCCGCGCACGAGCGGTGCTCTTGGCTATACCATGCAGGTTGAGGAGGACGAGCGCTTCTTGACGACGCGCCAGGAGGTCTTGGACAAGCTTGCCGTTTACTGCGGCGGCCGTGCGGCCGAGGAACTCATCTTTGGCGAGATGACGACCGGTGCCGCCAACGATATCGAACAGGCCACCAAGCTCGCCCGCAACATGGTGACGCGCTTTGGTATGTCCGAAGAGTTTGGCATGATGGCACTCGGTACCGTCCAGAATGCGTACCTCAACCAGGATACGTCGCTTACCTGCGCCCCCGGTACGGCCGAGCGCGTGGACGCGATTGTCGCCAAGCTGATCGAGGACGCGCACGACCGCGCTCTGCAGATCCTGAAGGAGAACAAGTTTAAGCTCCATGAGCTGGCTCGTTATCTGTACAAGAAGGAGACCATCACGGGTGAGGAGTTCATGAACCTTCTCACGCGCGAGAATCCGCTGATGCCCAAGCAACAGTAAAGCCGCGGTCGAGCCAGTAACGCCGACGCATTGAGCAGCTATCTCAAATGGGGCGTTTAGTTTGGGGAGGATGTATATGAAGATCGTGGTGAGCGCCTGTTTGATGGGCGAGAGTTGCAAGTATAACGGGCTCGACAACTACCATCGCGAACTGGTCGAGGCTTGCGAGCGCACGGGGACCGAGGTCTTACTGGTGTGCCCTGAGGTCTTCGGTGGCCTGCCCGCGCCGCGCAAGCCATCCGAGATTGTGGACGGTGAGGTCCGCACCTGCGAGGGCGTCTCGGTCGATCGCGAGTTTCGTCTGGGCGCCCAGCGTGCGCTCGATATGTGCGAGCACTTTGGCGGCCCGTCCGAGATCGCTGTGTGCGTCTTACAGGACCGTAGCCCCTCGTGCGGTGCGGGTCGCGTCTACGATGGCACCTTTAGCGGTACGCTCACCGCGGGCAACGGTGTTTTTGTCAATCTGCTGCTGCGTCACGGGTACCGTGTGATTCCGGCTAGCGAGTTCGATCCCAGCATGCTGGAACATTGTCTATAGCACTCGAACCCACACTTCCTCACGGGTGACCGTTTTGGCATCATCCGTGAAGTTGATATTGAGTACGACCCGGTCATCAAAGACGTAGACCGAGTTGACAGGCGCCGTACCCAGGCGGCCCCTCCCCGCGGCCCTCGCGCAGGAACGCGCACACGGCCTTCCCGTCTCTTGCGCCCCTCCCGGAACTGTCCACATCAGTGTAGTCAATCCAGTCCGCCAAGGGCTGCAGCCCGGACAACGCGGCGATGGAGGGCTTCTTCGGCCTGCTAAAGAAGGAGTTCTGGCACGGCAGGGACTGGTCGGACTGGACCCCCGCCCGCTTCATCGAGGAGCTCGGGGGCTGGATCGGTTGATACAATACGGAGAGGCGCAGCGATGCGCTCGGTGGCCGCACGCCGGCCGAGCTCCGCTCCGCGCTGGGAAGGGCCGCGTAACGGTCCAAGAAATCGTCCGCAGTCCCCATTCTTGCCCCTTTGGGACAGCTTCTTGTTGGGGCGTGCCTGCCCCAAACCCTGCTAGGAACGAGTACGGCAAACTGGAATTTTCAAATTAGTCTTTGCAAATTACCTTTGAACCTTCACCATCAATTACAATTCCCTGACGGTTGTTAATTGGGCATAGATTCAAATCCGAAAACTCGGCCATTATTTTCTCGGTAACTTTCTTAAATGGTGCTGTAAGATAATGCGGAAGAACATAGAAATCAATCAAATTAAGCCCTGCATCATCTTCTTGTGAGTAGTCCTCCGGCTTTTCATCCATTTGCTCGATATATTGGATGCTTGGAGCGCATACAATCGCACCTGCCGATTCACCAATCATCAGTTTTCCTTTTGCCAATTCTTTCTTCAACAGCTCATCCGTTCCCGTTTTACGGAGCTGGTCTATAAGGAAAAAAGAATTTCCGCCGGTAAAATAGATCACATCCGCATCTTCAAAAAGAGACTGTATCGTTGAATAAGCCTCCGTTGAAATATCAATTTCAGTTACGATTGCTCCCAACTTTTTGAATAATTTCCGAGCCGAGCCGACATAACCGGTGTAGCCTTCACGCAGTGAAGCTGTTGGAATAAATGCGACTTTTTTATTTTCAATTTCTTCCTTTATCAGACTTCCCACACTTGAAAAGTGAGAACATAAAAACAGTTTCATCAATATTCTCCTTTATATATAAATTCTTATTTGTTGAACTAAGCCGTGTATACCATACTCTCCAATGAAAGAACGCCCTGATATAGCGAAATTTTGCCGTTTTCCTGCGTACGTGCGTACACACTCCACAGGAATTCTAAGGGGCCTGCCCCCTTAGCACACGGACTTTGGAACAAAGTCTAGTGTTTTACGCCTTGCCAGAGGTGTACAGGCTCCCGGTATGCACGTACGAAGCAATTGCCATCAATGCCCCATATAAGTGGCGATCAAGTTCGCATAAAGCGACCTTGATCCCGCAAAACAAAAGGCAGGATACCATCACCACGATGATACCCTGCCTCTGTTCGTCCCTGTTTACCGTTCCGAGTAGTCCTTCCGCAGAATTTCCGATAAACAAAAAACGTACCCGAACCCTTTCTCGTAAAGAATCGGGTTCGAGTGCGAACTGAATGCTGGAGCAATAAAAAACCACCAGAAAGGTGCCTGTCTCCTTTGTGGTTGTTTTGGGCCAGTCCTAGAGCGTGTGGCCGTAGGCGTTGGCGGCCTTGATAGCGGCGGCGAACTTTTCGTCGGTGAAGGGCTCAGGGTTGCCCTGCTTCCACTCGTTGGTGGCGTGCGCATACTCACACAGCGCCGGGATGTCGGCCTCGGAAAGTCCGATCTGCTCAAGCGTTACGGGTAGACCCATCTGCTTGTTAAAGGCGGCATAGCGCTCAAGGTTCTCGGTATCGCCCGTATAGGCAAACAGCACGAGCACGCCCAGGCTCACGACCTCGCCGTGCAGGTAGGAGCCTTCGCGCGGAATGCTGCACGTGGCGTTGTAGAACGCATGCGCCACGCTCGAGTTGTAGTAGTAATCGTTTTGGTTGGTCAGGTTGGAGACGTAGCCCGTGTTGACCACGATATCGAGCGCGATCTGCTTGACGGCCTCGGTCGACAGGTTCTGGCGAACGTCCTCAAGACCCTGCACGCCATAGGTAAACAGCGGCTCGGAGCAGGTGTGTGCGAGCGCCAGGCCAAGACCTGCGGTGTGCTCCAGGTTGCCGGCGCTCGTGGCGTACTCGACCTCGGGCTGCTTGGACAGGGCATCGCCCACGCCCGCCCAGAAGTACTCCGCCGGAGCCTCGGCGATGATCTTGGGGGTGATGAAGATGTGTGCGGGGCGGTTGGGGTACGAATAGCCCTCGAGCGAGCCGTCGTCGTTGTAGACAACGGCAATGGCGGTCGCGGCCGAGCAGTTGGAACAGATCGTCGGCACCGTAAAGACGATCTTCTTGAGTTCGATGGCCGCCGTCTTGACGGTGTCGAGCGCCTTGCCGCCGCCGCACGCGATAAGTACGTCGGCCTCTCGGCAGGCGGGGGAGTTCACAACCTTGGCGATATTGGCGCGCGTGCTGTTGGTGCCGTAGACACGCGTCTCCAGAATCTCGACGTCGGTTCCCGCCAGCGCGGTTTCGATTCCGGGAAGCGCCGCGGCCAGCGCTCGTTTGCCACCGATGATTGCGACCTTGGTCGCTCCGTACTCGGCCAGCGCGCTGGGCAGCTCGTCAAAGCAATCCTCGCCGACGGTATAGTCGCTCATTCCAATCGTGCGCATAGCAGCCTTCTTTCGTTAGATAAAGTGCTTTCAGGTATTTTGCTCCAAGAGAAGGCTAGTGACCGTGAGAAATTTCTAAAGTATGAAACCGATGTTGAGGGTTTTTCGCCAGCGTTGACCGTGCTACCATACAGCGCAGAAGCGTTGATGGGGACGAGTAGTCGGCCGTCCGCATGCTACAGAGAGCGGGGAGCGCTGAGAACCCGTGCATGCGACCGATGAAAATCACCCCGGAGCTGCGATCCCAACGGACGCGCCGTGCAGGCACGTCTTAGTAGACATCGCCGAGATGGTCGTCGATACAGGCCAGCCGAGTAACGGATGCGAGCGCGCGATAACGCGAGCGAGGGCATCTAAGCTGGGTGGTTAAGCGAAGAGCTTTTGCGGGCACGCTGCCCGTTTTGTGGCGCTTCGTCCCAGCTTGTAAGGGACGGGCGCTTTTTTGGTGCCCAACGGGCGTGCGCGCCCACGACATGAAAGGGGTACCGTGGCAAACGAGTACAAGCAGACGATGAATCTGCCCAAAACCGGTTTTCCCATGCGTGCCGGTCTTTCCAAGTCCGAGCCCAAGCGACTCAAGGACTGGCAGGACAACAAGGTCTACGAGCAGGTTCTGAAGAAGAACGAGGGTCACAAGAAGTTCGTGCTGCACGACGGCCCTCCGTACGCCAACGGTCCGATTCACATCGGCCATGCCATGAACAAGATCTCCAAGGACATGATCAACCGCTACTGGATGATGCAGGGCTATGAGGTTCCCTACGTCCCCGGTTGGGACTGCCACGGCCAGCCGATCGAGCATAAGGTTGAGGAGAAGCTCGGCACCGAAAAGTTCAACCAGACCTCCACGGCTAAGATCCGCGAGCTCTGCAACAAGTTCGCTGTCGAGAACATCGAGCTGCAGAAGGCTGGCTTCCGTCGTCTGGGCGTGCTCGGCGACTGGGACAACCCCTACCTGACGCTCTACCACCAGCATGATGCTGCCGACATCGAGGTCTTTAAGGCCATGTTCGATAAGGGCATGATCTATCGCGGCCACAAGCCGGTTCACTGGTGCAAGCACTGCCACACCGCTCTGGCCGAGGCCGAGATTGAGTACTCCGACGAGACGAGTCCGTCCATCTTCGTGCGCTTTGAGATGACTTCCAAGCCCGCCGGCCTCGAGGACTTCGACGGCCCGGTCGACTTCATCATCTGGACGACCACGCCGTGGACCATCCCTTCCGACCAGGCAGTTTCCCTCAAGCCTGGCGCCGCCTACGTCGCCGTTGAGCACGATGGCCGTGCCGAGGTCATGCTCGAGGACCTGGCTCCCAAGTGCTGCGAGGTGTTTGGCTGGGAGTACACCCCGGTCATGGTCGACGGCAAGCCCTATGTGGTTCCCGCCGAGACCTTCCACCACATCCACTACAAGCAGCCGATCTTTGACGGTGTCGAGGGCGTGGCGCTGCTGGCCGATTACGTCGGTGTCGATGACGGTACCGGTATCGTCCACAACTCGCCCGGCCACGGCGTCGACGACTACTTTGCCTGCCTCAAGGAGGGCATCACCGACATCTGCATGCCGGTCGATGACGACGGCAAGTTCTACACCGGCGAGGAGTTTGGTACCGGTGGCCCCTTCAGCGGTATGGATACCGATGAGGCCAACCCGCACATCATCGAGTTCCTGCGCGAGCGTGGCACCCTGGTCCTCGAGAAGAAGATCACGCACAGCTATCCGCACTGCTGGCGCTGCAAGCACCCGGTGCTCTTCCGTGCTACCGACCAGTGGTTTGTCTCGATGGACAAGACTGGCTTGCGCGAGCAGGCTGGCAAGGAGGTCCGCGAGAACGTTAAATGGTATCCGGCGCATGCCGCCAACCGCATTGGCGCCATGGTCGAGCAGCGTCCCGACTGGTGCATCAGCCGTCAGCGCAACTGGGGCGTGCCTATCCCCAGCTACACCTGCGCCGACTGCGGCGAGAAGGTCATGAACGACGCCACGCTCGACGCCGTCATCAAGCTCTTCCACGATAAGGGCTCCGACGCCTGGTTCACCGACGCTCCCGAGAGCTACCTGGGCGAGGCCTGCGTCTGCCCCAAGTGCGGCGGCCATCACCTCAAGGCCGATAAGGACATCCTCGACGTGTGGTGGGATTCCGGCGTTTCCTGGAAGGCCGTCTGCGAGTACCGTCCCGAGCTGGAGTATCCGGCGGATGTGTACCTCGAGGGCTCCGACCAGCACCGCGGTTGGTTCCAGAGCTCGCTGCTTACCTCGGTGGGCGCCAACGGCCACGCTCCGTACAAGGCGGTCGTCTCGCAGGGCTTCACCCTCGACGGCCAGGGCCGTAAGATGTCCAAGTCGCTTGGCAACGTCATCGACCCCAATAAGGTCTGTGACGAGATGGGCGCCGACATCATCCGCCTGTGGGTCGCCTCGGTCGACACCAGCTCCGACGTTTCCATCGACCACGAGATTCTCGCTCGTACGTCCGATGCCTACCGTCGTTTCCGCAACACGCTGCGCTTCCTGCTCTCCGAGCTTGAGGGCCAGTTTGAGCCCGAGACCGACGGCGTTGCTTTTGCCGACCTGCTGCCGCTCGACAAGCTCATGGTTGCCCGTCTGACCCAGGTCCAGGCCGAGGTCGACGATGCTTACTCTTGCTACGAGTTCCCGCGCGCTTACCGTGCGCTTTACGACTTCGTGGTTACCGAGCTTTCCAACGTGTACCTCGACGCCCTGAAGGACCGTCTGTACTGTGAGAAGCCCGGCTCGCTCGAGCGTCGCAGCGCCCAGACCGTGCTCGCCGAGCTCTTCTCGATGCTCATGCGCGACCTGCAGCCGATCTTGTCCTATACGGTCGACGAGGCCATGGCCTATGCGCCCGCCGGCTGCGTCGATCACCAGAAGTACGCCGCGCTGCTCGATTGGTACAAGTCGCCCATCACGGTCGACGAGGCCAACGAGTTTGAGGGCGTGCTCGAGGCTTCACTCGAGCTCCGTAGCGTCGTGACCAAGGCCCTTGAGGATGCCCGCTCCGCCGGCACCTTCACCAAGAGCCAGCAGGTCCGCGTCAAGGCGGTCGTTCCCGCCGAAATGTATGCGCTGCTGACCGGCGACAAGGCCGTCGACCTGGCCGAGTTCTACATCGTCTCCGATGTTGAGCTTACCCAGGGCGAGGAGCTTTCTGTTGCCATCGATGCTGCCGAGGGCGAGTGCTGCGACCGTTGCTGGAACTACCGCACCACCGTCGGCGAGTACAACGGCCACGCTCACATTTGCAAGCGCTGCGCGAATGCCCTTTAAGGCACGGTAACTCGGCATTTTATTTATAGGGAGAATTTAGGCGCCTTCGGTCCATTTGCTCCGCTGAAGAAAAGCGACATTCCGTTATCCGGAATGCCGCTTTCTTTTATGCTGGTTATTTATCTGACGTTAGCGAATGTGTCGTGCGCTCTGCGTGTGGCAATATAAGATGGTTATTTGCGTTAAACGGAATTTGTTTATCTGAGGGTAGGGGATTTCTTTGGGTCGTGGTGCGGATATGACGCCGCCTTTGCGTTGGCGGTTGGGTGTTGCTGGTGGGGTGGCGTTGGTTGTGCTGCTTGTTGACCAGCTGACCAAGCTTGCGGTTCGTGCCGTGGGCGACGCCTTGCATGTGACCGTCATCCCCGGTGTTTTCGACTTTATGTTTGTCCGCAATATCGGTGCTGCCTTTAGCATGGGCGAGGGGCATGGCATCGCGTTTGCCGTGCTGGCGTTGGCGGTCATTATCGCTATTGCCGTGTACCTCGTTCGTGCACCTCAGCTCGCCCATCTTGAGGTTGTGGGCATGGCGATTGTTGCGGGTGGTGCTATCGGCAACGCTATCGATCGTTTGGCCTTTGGCTTCGTGACCGATTTTATTGCCACCACCTTCATCGACTTCCCCGTCTTCAATGTGGCCGATATCGGCATTACGGTCGGTGTGGTGCTGGCGCTCTTCGGTTACATGTTCTTGAGCCCCGCGGCTCGTGAGGTCGATGCGACCGCCGAGCTTAACGCCCGTGACGAGGCCCGCGCCAAGCGCAAGGCTAAACAACGTGGGGAGCGTGCCCGCAAGATTCGCGAAAGGACTGAGCGCTAATGGCCGACATCCATATCCTTGTTGCCGACGATGCCGCTGGTCAGCGTCTTGACGCCTATCTGGCGCCAATGACGGCTGCCCTACGCGCTCTGCCTGCGCACATCTGATTGAGGGTGGGGTCGTAGTGGTCAATGGCGAGACCTGCCTGTCCAAAAAGTACGCCGTGCGAGCCGGTGACCGTATTTCGGTTGATTTGCCCGAACCGCACGATCCCACCGACGTGATTCCCGAGGCCATCCCGCTCGACATTCGCTATGAGGACGACTACCTCATCGTGCTCTCCAAGCAGCGCGGCCTGGTGTGCCATCCTGCGCATGGTCATGAGAGCGGTACGCTCGCGAATGCGCTGGTCTATCACTGCGGTATCGACCATCTGGGCACCGTGCAGGGCGAGGACCGCCCCGGTATCGTACATCGTTTGGATCGCGATACCTCGGGTCTTATGCTTGCGGCAAAGGACGACGATACCCAGCGCGCGCTCCAAAATCTTATCCGTACGCGCACGCTCGACCGCCGCTACATTACGCTCGTTCACGGTCATATCGCCATGGATGAGGGCACCATTAACACCGGCATTGCCCGTTCTACACGTGACCGTGTCAAGATGGCGGTTTCCGATGATCCTTTTGCACGCCAGGCCATCACGACCTTTAAGGTCCTTGAGCGCTTTGATTCCACGCGCTTTGATGACGGCTACACACTCGTTGAGTGTCACCTGTTTACCGGTCGCACGCATCAGATTCGCGTGCACATGCGCCATATCAACCACGCCTGCGTGGGCGATCCGCTCTACGGTAAGTGCGATGCGCGTGCCGATCAGGGTCTGACCAGGCAATTCCTCCATTCCTGGCGCGTGGCGTTCGATCATCCCGTGACGGGAGAGCGCATTGAGTGCCGCGACGAGCTGCCGTGGGATCTCGCCGCCGTCCTCGACGACTTAGCCCCGCGTTCGCTTGGCCGCACTGCTGCCGGCGACGAAATCGTACCGCAGCTCGGCCTGCTCGAAGCCTAGCCAGTATTAGGTGGTTTCTTGAACTCGGTAAGCCTGCGGTAAGATATACGGTTGTTTACGTAACACGTTCCTGGGAGCCTGCATGCTCGCCTTTTTACAAACCAACACACCCATCGTGATCTTCAACCAGATTGTCGTCACGCTGCTCACGGTCTGCTTCTTGTACCAGGTGGTCTTCTTTGTCATCGGTGCTCTCCGCGGCGAGGTCGCGCCGCCCAAGGCCAAAAAACTCCACCGGTATGCCTTCTTTATTGCAGCACACAACGAGGAGGCCGTTATCGCCAACCTCGTTCGCTCCATCAAGGACCAGGATTATCCGTCCGAGTTCATCGAGGTCTTCGTGGTCGCCGATGCCTGCACCGATAACACCGCGCAGCTCGCGCGCGAGGCGGGCGCTGTCGTGTACGAGCGAAACGACCTGGCCCGTAAAGGCAAGAGCTGGGTCATGGACTTTGGTTTTGACCGCATTCTTAACGAGTATCCCGATACCTTTGAGGGCTTCTTTATCTTCGATGCCGACAACGTTATCTCCCGCGATTACGTCTCCAAGATGAATGACGCCTTTGACCAGGGCTTCCATGTGGTCACAAGCTACCGCAACTCCAAGAACTTTGGCAGCTCGTGGATCTCGGCTGCCAACGCCACTTGGTACCTGCGCGAGGCGCGTTTCCTTAACAACGCGCGTAATATCTGCAAGACGTCCTGCGCCGTATCGGGTTCGGGCTACCTTATCTCGGCTAGCGTTATTGAGGGCATGCACGGCTGGCAGTTCCATACGCTGACCGAGGATATTCAGTTCACCACGTTCTGCGCTATTCACGGCATTCGTATTGGCTATGCGCCGGCGGAGTTCTTTGACGAGCAGCCTGTGACGTTTAAGGCGTCCTGGAAGCAGCGTATGCGCTGGACCAAGGGCTTCTACCAGGTGTTCTTTACCTACGGTAAGCATCTGGTCAAGTCGACCTTCCGCTATCATCGTTTTGCCGCCTACGACATGTTTATGACGATTGCCCTGGTATGCTGTTATCGCTGATTTCGATGCTCGCCAACGCCACGTTCCTGATCGTCGGTGGTCTTTCGCATGGCTTTTTGGCTACCGAGGTTGAGATGCAGGCTTGTGCCGCCTCGCTCATTATGACCTTCGCGATGATGTATCAGACCTTCTTTATCCTGGCGCTACTTACGACCATCTTCGAGTACAAGCACATTCATTGTGCGCAAAAGTGGCGCCTGGTGACCAACCTGTTTACCTTCCCGATCTTTATGTTCAGCTATATCCCCATCACGGTGGCTGCGTTGTTCCTGAAGGTCGACTGGGTCCCGACGCAACACGCTGTCAACGTTACCCTCGACGAGGTCATGCAGGGCGCTAAATAACCACCACCAAAACCACCACGAAGGGGACAGGCACCTTTGTGGTGGTTTTTGCTTTTGAGTGACTGCCACGGGAGGTGTTCAATGGTCTATATTCCCTTTTGGATCTGCGCCTTTGCCGGTGCGGTGATTGATGTCCGTGAACGGCGGTTTCCCAACGCGCTTGCCGCCGCATGCGCCGTGGCGGCGTTTGCAGGCGTTTGGCTGGACAGGGGCTTGAACACGGCGCTTGACCACGCCGGTCCTGCCGTTATCGTGTACCTTTCCCTTGTGCTGACCGAGTCGCTTTGGCGGCGTTTCCGCCAGGCCCCCGGCATCGGCATGGGGGATGCCAAGGCGCTTTTCGCGCTTTGCACGCTCGACCCTCTGGGCGGCATCGTGGCATTTGCCGTCGCGCTCCTGGTCCTGGCCCTCTCCTGCCTCTTTACAAAATCGCGCTCCCTGCCTTTGCTCCCGTTTTTGGTGCCGATATTTGCCATAATCGAGGTCGTGGGCTGGACATTGTAACCGATTGCGCATCCTTTTTAAGGAGCATGCCATGGCAACTAATCAAGAAACGGCCGTCATTAAGGCGCGCATGGACCGCATTCCCGCGGCGTTGTTGCCCGAGCTGGTCGAGCGTATCGCCGCCGACCGCGCCTCGGGTGTCGTTAATCCTTATCGATGCTGCGACGACCAGGTCATTCGTCGTATAGATCGCGCTGCCGACAAAGGCACGCTTATGCGTCCGGCGTTTATGCGCGATACCGAAAAGATTCTTCATCTTCCTGCGTACACGCGTTATGCAGGCAAAACGCAGGTCTTTAGCTTTCGCAGCAACGACGACCTGTCGCGGCGCGGCCTTCATGTGCAGCTCGTCTCGCGCATTGCCCGCGATATCGGCCGTGCCCTGGGCCTCAACTGCGATTTGATCGAGGCGATTGGCCTGGGCCACGATTTGGGCCACACGCCCTTTGGCCATGCCGGCGAGCGTTTCCTCAACGATATCTATCACGAGCGTACGGGTCGTTATTTTTTCCATAACGTGCAGTCCGTCCGCGTGCTCGACGCGCTGTACGGCCGCAACGTGTCGCTCCAGACGCTCGACGGCGTGCTGTGCCATAACGGCGAGTACGAGCAGCGTGTCTTTGAACTCTCGGACATGGCGTCGTTTGACCAGTTCGACCGTACCGTCGAGGACTGCATTGCCACGGGCTATGGCGCGATCGAGCACCTGCGCCCCATGACCCTCGAGGCTGTGTGGTGCGTATCTCGGATATCCTCGCCTACGTTGGGCGCGATCGCCAAGACGCCATCGCGGCGGGCCTGTTGTCACCCGACGCTTTTGACGATGGCCTGGGCGGGGCTTACAACAGCTGGATCCTCACGCACGCTTCTATCGATATCGTTGAGCATAGCTACGGCAAACCGCGTATCGAGATGAGCGAGGACCTGTTTGAGGAGATCCGCCGGGCGAAGCGCGAGAACTACGAGAAGATCTATAGCAAGGGCGGTATCGAAGGCGATTCTGAGGCAGAGTTGCGTGAGGCCTTCGAAAAGCTCTACGACCGTTGCCTGCAGGATCTAAATAAAGGCGACGAGTTCTCTTACATCTTTAAGCATCATGTTTCGCGCATTGAGCAGCAGCTTTCCTACTACGATCGCACGTATGCCTGGCAGGACGACAAGGATCAGGCCGTCGTCGATTACATCGCAAGCATGACGGATGGTTATTTCTGCGAGCTGACGAGCAAATTGTTCCCAGGTCTAAAGTTTCCGCACCGCACCTATATTAACGAACGGTAGTTCGTATCCTTTCGGTATACTGTTGGTCAACAACGATTTTGATTAATGCACGGGATGGCTATGGACGACCTTTTTTCTGCTTCGACGCGCGAGCGCTCCTTTAAAAATGCGCCGCTTGCGGTGCGTATGCGCCCCAATTCGCTCGACGAGTATGTGGGCCAGCAAAAGGCCGTCGGTAAGGGCTCGTGGCTGCGCGCCGCGATTGAGCATGACGTGCTGTCGAGCGTGATTCTGTACGGCCCGGCTGGCACGGGCAAGACGACGCTGGCTCACATTATCGCTAACCATACCAAGAGCGAGTTTGTCGAGGTCAGCGCCGTGACGGGCACCGTAAAGGACCTGCGTCGCGTGATCGACGAGGCAAAGACGCGCCTGAATACGTATGACCGCCGTACCATCTTGTTCATCGACGAGATCCACCGTTTTTCGAAGTCACAGCAGGATGCCCTGCTGCATGCCGTTGAGAACCGTACCGTCATTATGATTGGCGCCACGACCGAGAATCCGTACTTCGAGGTCAACTCCGCGCTGTTGTCGCGTGGGCGCGTGGTAGAGCTTGAGCACTTGAAAGACGAGGATATCGCCACGCTCATTGAGCGTGCGCTCGAGGCACCGCAGGGTTTAAACGGTAAGTTCTCGGCCGATGAGGATACCGTCAAGACCATTTGCACGCTGGCCGCGGGTGATGCGCGCTCGGCTCTGACGACCCTTGAGCTTGCGAGCGAGATTGCCGTCACGCGTCCCGATACCGAGGGAACGCCAGCGCCGGCGGCGGGGGAGCGTTATCCCATCACCGTGGATGACGTTAAGATTGCCAATCCACGCCGCGGTTTTTCGTATGACAAAAACGGCGACATGCACTATGATATTATCAGCGCGTTCATCAAGTCTATGCGCGGTAGCGACCCCGATGCCACGATCTACTGGCTTGCGCGCATGATCGATGCGGGGGAGGATCCCAAGTTTATCGCCCGACGCATCATGATTCAGGCTTCCGAGGATGTTGGCAATGCCGATCCACAGGCGCTGCTGGTGGCACATGCCGCATTTACATCTGCCGAGGTCATTGGCTATCCCGAGTGTCGCATCAACCTGGCACAGGCTGCGCTCTATGTGTGCCTGGCGCCTAAGTCTAATGCGTGCGAGGCCTCGATCGATGCGGCGCTGGCCGATATCCACAGCAGTGGTCTTCGCGAGGTGCCCAGCTACCTGCGCGATCGCCATCGCCCGGGCAGCGATGAGTACGGTGTGTACAAGTATCCGCACGATTATCCCGAGGCTGGGTCGATCAGCGCTATTTGCCCGAGGGGCTGGAGCGCGGTGCGTTTTGGCAGCCTGCCGGCCGCGGCTGGGAAGAGTGGCGCGTAGAGCAAAGCGAGCGCGACCGTAGCGGGAATGCTCCGAAGTAGCTGCTGATTATTTTGTCCCACGATCTCACACTTGGCATGTTCGGTCCCCTTTGGGGTACCATGAAGAGCGTCTGTTTTTCGATTCATTTGGGAGGCTTGTATGAGTCCCATTCAAATCGCCTTGCTGCTACTTGCCGTTGCCGGCGTGTGGGCTGTTATCGAGCTCGCGCTCACGCTGCGCAAGACGCGCACCGTCGTTGATTCGCTCGACCAGACGGTGGGCGACCTCAACAACACGCTCGCCGAGGCACAGCCCGTGGTGGCAAAGCTCGATGGTGCCGTTGATGAGCTTACACCGGCACTTGCCCAGGTGGAGCCGCTCCTCAAATCGAGCAAGACTGCCGTTGACGCCCTGACGTCCAACCTTGTTGAGGTTGAGGCGGTCGTTCGCGACATTTCTCAGGTCACGGGCAGTGTGGCCGAGGCCAGCAATGCCGTGTCGAGCGTGACCGACTCTGCGGCCGGTGCCGTGCAGAAACTATTTAACAAGGTGAAGGCTCCTGCAGCCGACGCCGATCGCAAGCTCGCCACTGCCGCCGAGGCCGAACAGCCTACCGAGCACGTTCTGATTGGTGAGGCTGAGGACGAGGCCGCCGATGGTGCAGATACGGCTCAGAAGCCCGCAGCCAAGCCTGCTCAGTATTACACCTATACGCCCGCCGAGACCTCCGAGGAGTCCTGCGATGAGTAGCGAAACAACCTGCCCCATTACGCTGAGCGTTGCCGGTGATCCGCGTCTCGCGCGCTTGGTTCGCATGACGGCCGCCAACGTCGGCGCCCTGTGCTCTATGTCCGTCGATCGCATCGAGGATATCCGCATGGCTGCCGAGGAGGCCTTCATCTTTGGGTGCACCGCGGTCGACTGCGACGATATCTCGATCAAATTCGATGTCGACGAATCTCATGTGGGCATGACCTTTACCTTTGGCGATCAGGCGACTGTCGATGAGGATGACCAGGCTGCCGTGTATGCCGAACTCATTCTTGCAAGCGTGTGCGATTCCTACGAAAAGACCGTGGCGCCCCTGACGCTTTCCCTCGACCTCAAGGCGGATATCTAATATGACCGAACGTTCCCGGAGCGGTAAGACCGCTTGGGACAAGGAGAAAACCCGCGAGCTGTTTCGTCGCTACAAGGAGACCGGTGATCCGGATGCCCGCGAGCAACTCGTCATGTCCCACATGAACCTGGTAAGGTTTCTTGCCAACAAATTTAAGAACCGCGGTGAGCCGCTCGATGACCTTTTGCAGGTCGGCTATCTGGCTTGCTCAAGGCCATCGACCGCTTTGACCCTGAGCGCGGGCTCGAGTTCACCACGTTTGCTACACCTACTATTCTGGGAGAGATTAAGCGCCACTTCCGCGACAAGGGCTGGAGCGTGCGCGTGCCGCGTCGTCTGCAGGAGCTCTCGGCCAAGGTTAACCAAGCCACCGATAAGCTCACCAACGAGCTACAGCGTTCTCCTAAGGTTGAGGAAATCGCCGAATACCTGGACGTGACCGTCGACGAGGTGCTCGAAGCCATGGAATCGTCCTCGGCCTACACCTCGGTACCCATCGAGGCCCCCGGTGCGTCCGATTCCGACGATGCGCCTTCGATTCTCGACCGCTATGCTGACGACGACAACGAGCTCGACTTTACCGATGACCGTCTGGTGATTGAGGAGGCCATTCGCGATTTCTCGCCGCGCGAGCGCGAGGTGATCGAGCTGCGCTTTGTGAAGGGCATGACCCAGATCGAGATCGCCAAGAAGCTGGGCATCTCCCAGGTGCAGGTCTCGCGCCTGCTGCGCCGCACGCTTAAGAAGATTCAGGACAAGATTGACCCCGACGGAGTAATGGTTCGTTCATGAGTGAGCACCCTCAACAAACGGATCGCGCGCTGCGTGACACCCGCATTCTGACGCTGCGCATTTGGGCCGTCGTCGGCTGCATCGTGATCGCTGCCGTCATCTTTAACCTCATGGGGATTCTGGCGCCGGTTATTGAGTTTCTGGCCGTCGGCTCCATTATTGCCTTTGTAATGTCGCCGATTACCAACTGGCTTGAGCATCATGGGGTGGGCCGCGGCATCGGCTCGCTCATCGCGCTCATTGTAGTCGTAGCCGTGCTCGTCGGTGTCGTCTGTATCCTGTCGCCGATTCTCTTTGGCCAGATCATGGAAGTCCTGAGCCGCCTGCCTGAGCAGCTACGTGTTGCGGGCAGCGACCTTAATGAGATGATCTCGCGCGCCAAGACGCTCAACAACACGCCGGTCAAGGAGTACCTGGACGATAACCTTTCTTCGCTCGTTACGGTGGCGTCCAAATATGTCTCACAGATTGCCGCCGAGCTCGCCGCGGCGTGTTCCCGCTTATCACCAACACGGCCTCACAGCTGTTCGTGATCTTTTTGGGTCTGGTGCTTGCCTATTGGCTTGCCTGCGATTATCCCCGTATGCACCACGAGGTCTGCACCATCATCGGTCAGGAAAAGGAAACCTCGTACCGCTTTATGGTCGCGATTCTTTCGCGCTCAGTCGGAGGTTACATGCGTGGCATGGTCGTGACGTCCATCTGCGGTGGCATCCTTGCCTTTATCGGCTTTACGATCATCGGGCATCCGTATGCGGCGCTCATGGCCATCTTTACCGGCATCATGCACTTGGTCCCGGTTGTCGGTCCCTGGGTGAGCGCGGCGATTGCCACGGTGCTCGGTTTCATGTTTAGCCCGATGCTGGCGTTGTGGACCCTGGTTGTGACCATGGTGGCACAAAATGTCACCGATAACGTCATTTCGCCTAAGGTCATGCAGAGCTCGGTACAGGTGCATCCCATCATGAGCCTCACGGCCCTGGTTATTGGCTCGGCGCTTATGGGCCCCATCGGCATGGTTATCGCCATCCCGCTGTGCGCGGCCCTCAAGGGTATCTTCGTGTACTACTTCGAAAACGAGACCGGCCGCCAGCTCGTTGCCTACGAAGGCGCCGTGTTTAAGGGTACGCCGTATCGCGATGCCGAGGGCAACCCGGTCGCCGCCTATGACGCGCTTGGCGACGACACGTTCATCTATGAGTCCGAGCTCATCGGCAATGAGACCGCGCCCGAGGCCAAGGCCATGCCCAAGCCCGAGCTCGATAATTCATGGATCAAGCTCTCGGGTCTTCAGCCCGACGCGACGGGTTTCTTCAAGAACCCCTTCGCCAAGGACGACGATTCCAATACGGACGACGACACCAAAACCGGCATCGACGGCTCCATGGATGATTCGGATTCCTAAGAGGCCCTGTTAGCGTTTTTTGATGTTGTAAAAGACAAGAAACAAGAGCAAAGCGATTGATAAGGGGCCGGCTACATAGAAATAGAGAACGTCAATTGCGCGCAGAGGGCAACAGGCCTTATCGCCGGACATTACTGCATATAATACGTAGCCAAATGCTGGTTGGTTTGAATACCAGTGGGAGAAGGCCAAGAGCGCTAAAAGTGCTACAACCAGAAGTGCATTCAGGATAAATCGTTTGGTATTCATCGGCCGCTCCTTCCGGATGATTCTTATATAGTATTTTGAATATAAAAAGCGATATACTAGATATAACGAAACAACGAACTGAATAAAGAATACAAAAAAAGAGCCACGACCAGTTAAAGCCTGAGAAACTTTAACTGCGAGCCTTAATTGATTACCACCAATCAATTAAAGAAGTCGAGACCCAAAATTTGGCAAAGTATTTAATTACTTTATTAATCAGATACTTAAATATCTGTAAACCCATTATATCGGGTTTTTGAGGGGATTTCAAGTCTTTAAGAAGATACCAGGCAATCAATTAAGAAAAACTTAGTTGATTGCCTTTTTTGTTGTGATTCAACTTTGATCGTAGCTTCTAACTAATTAATTTTCGTAAGAAAGGAGAACAGCTGAATGAATATCCCTTTTGTTGTAGAAACTGTGCTTCATGACGCTTGTTAAAGTACAAATTTAAAAATAGTAAAATTCGCTCAATCACTACCAAGCCAGGTAAAAGTAAAGGGGCTATTTTTGCGTATCGCTCAAAAAAAAGCATGATTGGCGGACGTGGCGTTGTTCTGACTTCCGAAGAAGCGATTCACGAAAATCAAGATACATTTACGCATTGGACACCAAACGTTTATCGTTATGGTACGTATGCAGACGAAAACCGTTCATACACTAAAGGACATTCTGAAAACAATTTAAGACAAATCAATACCTTCTTTATTGATTTTGATATTCACACGGAAAAAGAAACTATTTCAGCAAGCGATATTTTAACAACAGCTATTGATTTATCTTAAAATTTTGCGATATTTTAACAACAGCTATTGATTTATCTTAAAATTTTGTGTATAATAGGAATTGAAGTTAAAT
>JAQCYU010000017.1 GCA_027682925.1 Coriobacteriaceae bacterium AF45-21 | reverse complement strand
GCCTCCACCGCGCCCCCCGCCGGCGCTCGTCGAGGCCGAGAACAGGCAGGTCAGGTTCCTGGCCCGCCCCGGGATATCGGAGGCCCTCGACGAGGCCGGGGCCCTCGAGGCCGAGACGGCGGCGCTGCTCGAGGCCGAGAACAGGCAGGTCAGGTTCCTGGCCCGCCCCGGGATATCGGAGGCCCTCGACGAGGCCGGGGCCCTCGAGGCCGAGACGGCGGCGCTGCTCGAGGGCGACGAGACCTACGCGTGCCTGCTCACCGTGCCCGGCATCGGCCCGAGGACCGCGGCGCAGCTCGCGGTGTCGGTCGACATCGCGAGGTTCCCGGACCACGACCACCTGGCCTCGTACCGCGGCATAGCCCGAGGGTGAGGAGCTCCGGCACGTCGGTGAGGTCGGTCAGGGCGTCCAGGCGGGGCGACGCGAGGCTCAAGTCCCTGCTGATCTTCTCGTGCAACAGCCTGGTGAGGTCGTCGGGGCGCTACGGCGAGTACTACCGGGCCTGCAGGGCGCGGGGCATGGGGCACGGGCGGGCGCTCAAGGCCGTCGCGAGGAGGCGGCTCAGGGCGATATACGCCGTGATGCGCGACCGGGTGCCTACCGGGAGTAGCCCCGACGGTTGACAAAACTATAGGAACACCCAATGACTAGGTGGGGGAGGCGTGCGACAATGGTGGGCGTTGTGTTGTCCGCGCTAAGGAGTTGCCATGTTGTTGTGTCCCGTTTGCCATGAGCCGTTGGTGGACGACGAGCGCGGTGCTGCATGCGCGGGCGGACATCGGTTTGACCGTGCGCGCGAGGGCTATCTGTATCTGCTGCGCTCGTCCAAGAGCGGCGACTCCATGGGCGATCCCAAGTCGCAGGCGCGCAGCCGTCGTGACTTTCTGAACCGCGGTTACTATGCGCCGTTGCGCGATGCGATGGTCGAGCTGGTGCGCGCGCGGGCGGCAGAGCACGGGGTGTCTACGGACAAGCAGCTGACCTTGCTCGATATTTGCTGTGGCGAGGGCTATTACACCAGCGCTATGGGCGCGGTGCCGGGTGCGGATGTTTACGGGTTCGATTTGGGCAAAGAGATGGTGCGCCTGGCTGCCAAGCGCGGCGATGCGACCTACTTCGTGGCCAACATGAAGGACATCCCCGTGGCTGATGGCGCTTTCGATATGGTGACCGAGCTTTTTGCCCCCTTTAACGAGCGCGAGTTTGCCCGCGTGCTGGCACCCGAGGGCTCGCTCTACACCGTGGTGCCGGGTGCGCGGCATCTGTTTGGGCTCAAGGAGGTGCTCTACGACACGCCGTATCTCAACGACGAGAAGTTGCCGCAGACAACCGAGCTCGAGTTGGTTGGCACGAAACGGGTGTCTGCGAACATTACGCTCCAGACGCAGGCCGATATCGAGGCGGTGTTTCAGATGACGCCGTACTACTACCGCACGCGCCCTGCCGACAAAGAGCGCCTGGCAAACCTGGACACCCTTCAGACCGATATCGACTTCATCATCGCCGAGTACCGCCACTAACCTACCAAAAAGGGACAGGTTTATTTTGGCAGGTTTTATCTGGGCAAATGCAAAGGGCCGACCGCGGAGATGTGCGATCGGCCCTTTTTAGTTGCTTGGCTGCAGAGGCTATGAGAAGCGAGCGCTTACAGGCGGTCCTTGTTCTCGGCCTTGACGGCGTGGGCCTGCTGAACAAAGAACAGGTCGTACACCACGATGACAAAGGCGCCAAAGTTGATGGCGTCGCCGCCAAACGCGGGAAGCGTGAGCACCGCCTGGGCAAGCGTGGCGATTGCAGCAACGATACCGAGCTTAAACGCGCCGTCAACCTGCGAAGGCTTGTTGGCACCCTTGATGCCCGCAACGCCCGCGGCAAGATCGATGAGGCCCTTGGCGATAATCACAGCCGCCGCGAGCATGGCGTTCGATCCGTAGGTGGACTCGAACTTGCCGGTCGCGATGCCGGCGATTCCAATGACGAGACTGGCGATGCCCAGAACAAAATAAATCAGGGCAAGGATTTTGAGAGTCTTGCGAGTGAAGCTCATGGCTGGTCCTTTCGATACGAGTACGCCAACCTGGCGCACCCTATGTACTGCACATATGGTGAAGCACATTGTAGTTCAACGCGGCGATGCATGCGCCTGAAAGCGTCTCTTGCCTGCACGGTCCAACCTTTCAAAAAGGAAAGCTGGACGTAAGTCAAATCGATGGCAGCCCATGTGCGGCGCTGCAATGATGAGGGCGTAACAAGGAGTTGGTCTAAGGAGGAGCCATGATGTACGGAACAGGGCAAGCGCGCGAGCCGCGGTCGTTAGGAAAGCGCATGGGCGATTCTGTGATCGCTGCCGTGTGCACGGGATTGATGGCGGTGCTTTGCATTGGGATGCTGTGGGCCATGTCGCATGTGGGACAATAGTGGACGGTTGGGCGCCGACATCAACGGCGCTCACGTATCCGCTTTGCTTGCTAAGGAGTGTCCATGGGCGTCGTCGATCCCTTTTCTGTTGCTCGGGCTGCTGGGCTCGAGCTCGTGCGGACGTCCGAGGGCCTTACGCTCACCGACGGCACGATGGAGTTGCGTGCCGATTTTGGCCGCATACTTCCACGGCTCAAGCAGGGTCGTCTGCAGCAAGAGCTGTTGGTAAAGGCTGCGCGCACAAAAGGCATCGAACAACCATGGGCGATTGATGCCACAGCAGGCTTTGGCGAGGACTCGCTGCTGCTGGCGGCAGCGGGCTTTACCGTCGATCTGTATGAACAGGACTGCGTGATCGCGGCGCTCCTCAAGGATGCCTTGGGCCGCGCGGCGGATGATCCGGCGCTTGCGGCTGCCGTGGCGCGTATGCGCTTACATGCGGGCGAGGACAGCATTGCCGGCCTTTGCCATACGGCTGAGCTGGTCGAGCGCGGTGAGCTCGCGGCTCCCGACGTGGTGTATCTGGACCCCATGTTTCCCGAGCGCACCAAGAGCGCGGCGGTTAAAAAGAAGTTCCAGCTCTTGCACCATTTGGAGCAGCCGTGCGCCGATGAGGAGACGCTGGTCGAAGCTGCGCTTGCACCGCACCCGCGCAAGGTCGTTATCAAGCGGCCGGTGAAGGGGCCTCTGCTTGCCGGCGTTAAGCCGAGCTATCAGCTTGCGGGCAAGGCCGTTCGCTACGATGTTTTGGTGCCGCCGCGCCCGTAGCTTGCGTGCGATGGCCGGCGCTTCGCCAGCGCCGTGCCGATGCGGGGTCTATTTCCAGGGGTGCGACGTCAGATGCCATCCGCCGCAGTATTCGCATTTGTAGCAGGCAAGGCCGCGCCGCCCGCGGTTTTCGCAGTCGGCCATAACTGCCTCGGCCTCGGCGCGCGTGTCGTAACGGTTTTTGCGTTCGCACGACTTGTAGCGCCAGGCTTCATCGCGCTCGGCGTCTAGTGCGTCGCGGCGCTCGTCTTCGCGCGCAAACAGATCGCTCATATCGCCGCCGGTGGCAGCGCCCAAAAACTCGCTTTTGGCCTTTGACCAGGCGGCTCGCTTTTTGCTCCCCATCCGCTCCTTGCCCTTTCCAAACGCTGGTATCATTGCTCAATCAAAGTGATACCAATAAACGTGAGGTCGCCGCGTGATGATCAGAAAAACCCTCGATACCGACATTCCCGCCGTCATGGCTATCTATGATGCCGCCCGCGCCTTTATGCGCGCGCATGGCAACGCCACGCAGTGGCCCGAGGGCACGCCTTCGGCCGAGCAGCTGGCTGCCGATATCGCCGCCGGTGGCAGCTATGTGTGCGAAGTCGACGGTCGCGTGGTGGCGACGTTTGCCTTTTTGCCGGGCCCGGACGAGTGCTATGACGTCATCGAGGACGGTCAGTGGCGCAGCGACACTCCGTACGCCGTGCTGCACCGCGTGGCGTCCGACGGCACCGTGCACGGTATCGCGGCCGCGATGTTTGCCTTTGCCAAGGAGCGTGCCGACCATCTGCGTATCGATACGCACGCGGACAACCTGCCCATGCAGGGTGCGAGCCTCAAGGCAGGGTTCGAGCGCGCCGGCGTCGTGTATGTGTCCGACGGCACGCCGCGCGTTGCGTTCGACTGGCTGCGCGAGGCATAAGAGCGGGGGCACGCATCAACAATCCATGTACATGAAAATGGCCCCGGGCGGGGCCATTATTGATCGCTGCGCTGTTAAGGGGAGGTGCCGGCTTTCGCAAGGCGCGAACCCACGAAAATCGCCGCGCGGCAACGCGGGGCGATGAGCTCGGTCGGGGGATAGGGCCCGCTTCGCCCGCCGGCCCGTAAATTGTATCATCCAGTGTGGAACGAGAATGCCCGTTGCCGCGTGCGGTGGGCTTGCAATAAGAGGAGAGCCATGTCGAAGCAAGCGGTCGTTGGAATCTTGGCGCATGTCGATGCCGGCAAGACTACGCTGGCCGAGGCCATGCTGTTCAACGCAGGTCGCATTCGCAAGCGCGGCCGTGTGGACGACGGCGACTCGCACCTGGATACCAGCGCTATCGAACGCGAGCGCGGCATCACGATTTTCTCGTCGCAGGCCGTACTCGACCACGGAGATACCCACGTCATGCTTGTGGACGCCCCCGGTCACGTGGATTTTTCGGCCGAGGCAGAGCGCACATTGCGCGCTCTCGACTACGCGATTTTGGTTGTGGGCGCCAACGATGGCGTGCGGGGACACACCGAAACCCTGTGGCGCCTGCTTGCGCGCTATGACATCCCGACGTTCGTCTTTATCAACAAAATCGATCTGGAGAATCCCGGCTGCGATGTTTTGCTGGCACAACTTGGGCAGCGTCTTTCCGAGGGCTGCCTAGATGCCAGCGAACTACTGGCGGGTGGTGCCGTTCAGGAGGACGCTGCTGCGTTGGACGAGGCGGCGCTCGATGAGTTTCTTGAGACGGGCGAGCTTTCTGTCGCAACGCTGTCGCGCATGGTTGTCGAGCGCAAGCTCTTTCCCTGCTTTGCCGGCTCGGCGCTCAAGGACCAGGGCGTGGGCGAGCTGCTGGATGGCATGTGCACGCTGATGCGTGAACAGGCGTGGGCCCCGGAGTTCGCCGCGCGCGTCTATCGCGTCAGCCGAGGTGTTCGTGGCGAGCGCTTGGCTTGGGTTAAAGTGACCGGCGGCACACTGCATGCCAAACAGATGATTGACGGACGTTCCGGCGCCGAGGCATGGGAGCAGAAGGTCGATCAGGTGCGCATCTATAACGGAGAGAAGTACGAGCTTGCCCAGGAAGTTGCCGCTGGCGGTATTTGTGCCGTGACGGGTCTTGCGCACGTTCGCCCGGGGGATGCCTTGGGTGCGGAGCCCGGGTGCGATGCGCCCGTCATTGCGCCGGTCCTTACCTATACGGTGCTCCCGGGCGAACATGATGTCCATGCGGTGTTTAAAGCGCTGACTGAGTTGGCGGACGAAGATCCCATGCTCGGCGTAAGCTGGAATACGCATCTTGAGCAGATTCATTTGCAGCTGATGGGCGCCGTGCAACTCGAGGTCGTGCAGCGGGTGTTGGCCGATCGCTTTGGCTTTTCGATTGCGTTTGAGTCCGGCGGCATTCTCTATAAGGAGACGATCTCGCAGCCGGTCGAGGGCGTGGGCCACTTTGAGCCGCTGCGCCACTATGCCGAGGTACATCTGCGCCTGGAGCCGTTGCCAGCAGGTTCGGGCGTGCAGTTTGGCACCGTGACCTCGACCGACGAGCTCGATCTTAACTGGCAGCGTTTGGCACTCACCAACGCCATGGAGCGCGATCACCTGGGCGTGCTGACCGGCTCGCCCATCACCGATGTGCGCATTACGCTCACGGGCGGCCGCGCGCATGCCAAACACACCGAGGGCGGCGATTTTCGCCAGGCCACGTACCGCGCGATTCGCCAGGGTTTGATGCAGGCGCGCGAGGCCGGCGCAGACGTGTTGCTGGAGCCGTGGTACCACTTTGAGCTCGAGGTGCCGGGGGAGTGCGTGGGCCGGGCGCTCTCGGATGCCACGCGCATGGGTGCCGAGTACGAGCCGCCGGCAATGGCGGGCGAGAGGGCGAAGCTTGTGGGTCGCGTGCCGGCATCCGAGGTGCAGGATTATGCGCTGGAGGTAGCTGCCTACACGAGCGGTCGCGGGCATCTGTACCTGGAGTTCGCCGGTTATGCGGCTTGCCATGATGCCGAGCGCGTCATCGAGGCGGCCGCCTATGAGCCCGAGGCCGATCTGCCCAACACGCCCGACTCGGTCTTTTGCGCCCACGGCGCCGGCTACACGGTCAAATGGTACGACGTGCCCGCCGCGGCGCACGTAAAGGTCGATCCCGCCACCTTCCGCCCCTGGCGAGCAGCCGACGCCGAGTTTTTCGGCCACATGTGACAAAGGGGCAGTCCCTTTGTCACATGCTATTGGTATAACTCGGTACAAGTTGGTATAACTATTACCAGGGTTTGCCAATCCGAGGAGGCCGACATGAATCCAAATCCCTTTAAGCCAACGGCAGGCAAGCGGCCTCCGATGCTCATCGGTCGCGAGTCGGTCGTCGAAGATTTCGAGGAAGGGCTCGATAACGGCGCCGGAGCGCCGGGCAGGCTCATGCTCATTACGGGAAACCGCGGCTGCGGCAAGACGGTTCTCCTGCGGGAGCTGCAACGTCTAGCCAATGAGCGCGGATGGGCGGTTGTCTCCGATTCTGCTTCGCTTGGCTTGTGCGATCGCCTGGCCGACGCGCTTCGCTCGAATAAACCCGTTGTGACGTCAATGGAGTTTGGGCTGTCGTTTGGTCGGATGTCGGTCGAGTCGGCTCGGGCAAAGGGCGAGACGCTACGGGGGCTGGTCAACGAGCGCCTCAAGAAGCTCGGTCCAGGCAAGGGCATCCTGTTTGCGATTGACGAGGCGCAATCTGCGTCAATCGAGGAACTGGCGGCTCTTGCCGTTCTCTATCAGCAGGTGCTCGGAGATCAGGATGCTACGGGCCTGTCCGATAGCGACCAGCGCGGTCTTGCGCTGGTATTTGCCGGCTTGCCCAGTATGGTTGACGACCTGCTCGAAGAGCCGAGCGTGACGTTTTTGCGCCGTGCTCAGCAGCGTGCGCTGGGGGCGATTTCTTTGCCCAAGGTGCGCGATTCATATGTCCAGACAGTCAAGGACGCCGGTCTTTACGTTGACGCGGAGACGGCGGACCTTGCGGCGCGCAAGAGTATGGGGCATCCCTACATGGTCCAGCTGGTGGGATATTACATGTGGCGCTCTGCTGTCCGGCGTGGCTCGCAGGTCATCGAAAAGCACGATGTCGAGGATGGCCATGCGGATGCCGTCTCCGAGTTCTACGAAGCGGTCGACGCGCCCCTGTATTATGGATTGCGCAGTCCGCAACGCCTCTTTATCGAGGCCATGGCTACTGACGAGGGTAAGCCGACGCGCATGGCGGATATCATTGAGCGCTGCGATCGCACTCAGAGCTGGGCGAGTAAATATCGCGCAAGCCTGATTCGCGAGCGCGTCATCGAGGCTGCCGGATACGGCCTGGTCCGGTTTACCGTGCCCATGCTGGGCGAGTACATCCGCGACCGCATTTTATGGCATGAGTAGGGTGATAAAGGTGACGGAACAGAAGATGAGCCCGCAAGCTATCGAGGTGCGCGGTGCGCGCGTACACAACCTTAAGGACATCAATATCGATATTCCGCTGGGAAAGCTCGTGGGTATTGCCGGCGTGTCGGGGTCGGGCAAGAGCTCGCTGGCGTTGGGAGTTCTTTATGCCGAGGGCTCGCGCCGTTACCTGGAGGCGCTCAGCACCTATACCCGTCGACGGCTCACCCAGGCCGAGCACGCTCAGGTGGATGAAGTGCTGCACGTGCCGGCGGCGCTCGCGTTGCATCAGCGCCCTAGTGTGCCAGGCGTACGCTCGACCTTTGGCACCATGACCGAGCTCAACAACAGTCTGCGTTTGCTCTTTAGCCGCTGTGCCCATCACGTGTGCCCACATTGCGGGGCGCGTGTGGAGCCGAGCCTTAACGTGGCCGCAGGCCTGTCGCTCACGTGTTCGACATGCGGCCGCGAGTTCTACGCGCCGAGTGCCGAGGATTTGGCTTTCAATAGCGGCGGTGCATGCCCCACCTGTGGCGGTACCGGTGTCATGCGCGAGGTGGACGAAGCGAGCCTGGTGCCCGACGAGTCCAAGACCATCAACGAAGGCGCGGTGCTTCCCTGGGGCACGCTCATGTGGGACTTGATGAAGCAGGTAGCCGGCGAGATGGGTGTGCGTACCGATGTGCCGTTTAACCAGCTCACACCTCAAGAGCGCGACATCGTGTTCCATGGTCCGGCGGTTAAGAAGCATATTCTCTACGTTCCCAAAAACGGCGAGGGCGCCACGCCGCTCGACTTTACCTATTACAACGCCGTCTATACGGTCGAGAATGCGCTCGCCAAGGTTAAGGACGATAAGGGACTAAAGCGCGTGGCTCGCTTTTTGCGCGAGGGCCCGTGCCGTGACTGCGGCGGCACGCGTCTCTCCGAGGTTGCGCGCCAGCCCCAGGTGCGCGGTATCAATCTGGCGCAGGCCGCGGCCATGACGTTGGGTGAGGCGATTGAGTGGGTGCGCGGGGTGCCCGCATCCTTGCCGGCCGAGATGCAGCCCATGGCAGTGGATATCTGCGATTCGTTTTTGAGCACGGCTCGTCGCCTGGTCGACCTGGGGCTCGATTACCTCTCGCTCGACCGCGCCGGTGCTACGCTCTCCACGGGTGAGCGCCAGCGTGTGCAGCTCGCCCGCGTGGTGCGCAACCGATCGACGGGCGTGCTTTATGTGCTGGACGAGCCTTCGATTGGCTTGCATCCGGCCAATGTCGACGGCTTGGTGGGCGTAATGCGCGATCTGGTGGATGACGGCAACACCGTGGTTGTTGTCGACCACGATACGCGCGTACTAGCGGAAGCCGACTATCTGGTTGAGATGGGCCCCGTTGCCGGAGCAGGCGGCGGTAATGTGATTGCCACTGGCACGGTGGACGAGGTCGAACAATCGCAGGGCAGCCGCATCGCCCCGTTTTTGCGCGCAGAGTCCAAGCGCTTGCGCCCGCAGGTGTCCGACGAGGAAATGTTCGACCGGGGCCATATCCGCATGGCGACCGATGCCATCCATACCGTCAAGCCGCTCGAAGTTGATATCCCGCGCGGTCGCTTGGTCGCGGTGACGGGCGTTTCGGGTTCGGGTAAGACGACGTTGGTACTCGAGACGCTCATTCCGGCACTCAAGGCGCAGGCAGCCGGCGAGCGCCTGCCGGGGCACGTGCGTTGGGTCGATGCCGAGGGCATTGCCCGTGCAAATCTGATTGACGCTACGCCTATCGGCGCCAACGTGCGCTCGACGGTGGCAACTTATGCTGACATCCATGATGAGCTACGTCGCGCCTTCGCCCGTACGCCCGAGGCCAAGGCAGCCGGCTACAAGGCGGGCGCATTTAGCTACAACACTGGCGCCTTGCGCTGCCCTACGTGCGATGGCACGGGCTCGATATCGCTCGACGTGCAGTTCTTGCCCGACGTCGAGATCGTCTGTCCGACATGTCGCGGCTCACGTTATGCAGACGCGGCTTCGCATATCCATCGCGAGGGCAAGGACGGGAGTCTGCTTACGTTGCCGCAGCTCATGGATATGAGTGTGGACGAGGCCCTCGACGCCACGGTGGGTCTCAAGAAAGATCAGGCGCGCTTACAGACCTTACACGACTTGGGCTTGGGCTATCTCACGCTCGGTGAGCCCACGCCGGCGCTCTCGGGCGGCGAGGCGCAGCGTCTTAAGCTTGCGAGCGAGATGGGCCGCGTGCAGGATGATGCCGTATTCGTATTCGATGAGCCCACGATCGGCCTGCATCCGCTCGATGTTCAGGTGTTGCTGAGTGTATTTGACGGCCTCGTTGCCAAGGGCGCCACAGTTGTCGTGATCGAGCACGACCTCGACCTTATCCGTAACGCCGATTACGTAATCGACATGGGCCCGGGCGGTGGCGACGCGGGCGGGCAAATCGTGTGCGCCGGCACGCCGGCGGATATCGCTGCTTGCTCCAAGAGCATTACCGGTTGTTATCTATAGGCGATGCGACAAAGGGGCACCCCTTTGTCGCATTGACTTCTATTTCACGCATTGAGCCGCGAGATAGTCGCGGAAGAATGGCAATTCAAATGCGACGAGCCCTCGTCCTCGTTCCCCGATGATGCCGGCATCTATCATGCGGCGTCGGTAGCGGGAGACCTGCTGCGGCGAACGCTTAAGGCGCTCGACAAGGTCAGCGGTGGTGGACTCTTCCTCGTCATCGAGCATGGCGATGAGGAATCGCTTGTCCTCTGCGGTGAGTTCCCGATAGGTTGCCGCGAGGATTCGGTCGTCCATCTCGTCGCGCGCGATTTTGATTCCCAGGTCAAAGTCGCGTGACGAGATTTCCTTCGAATCGCTTGTGAGATCCCAGGCACGGTAGCCTACGAGTTGCAATAGGAAGGGAAAACCAGAGATCGAGCGAACGGCTCTATCGATTCCCTCAGCATCTGCCAGGCGATCGTTTTCCTGGATCGTGCGAATCAAGGCCTCGCGTACGTCATAGTCGGCAATGCGACCCAGATGATATTGTTGGGCGCGGCGAAGGAACGAGACCGTCTTGTGGTTCAGCAACGTCGAGACGTTGTTGGGAAGTCCCGCCATGAGCAGGGCGACGCGTTTCCCATCGGTCACAAAGTGCTGATACGTCGCTGCGAGCTGAATCATCTCGTCGAGTGTCGGGTCTACCTCGTCAACCGTGACGAGCAGACCGGTGCCCGCTTCGTTGAGCTGGTCGATGATGTCGCTCATGCGATAGCGCCAGGTTGAGGCATCATGAACGCGATTGACCTCGATGCTGCCGAATGGTGCAATTCCGAGACTGGTGACTTCGAAGCTGTTAGACGGGTCGATGAGATGGCCTGCAGCACGTTTCGCCCCGAACTCGATTTCCTCAAGCATTCCCGAGAGCGCGGTCGTCTTTACGGCTATCCAGCCGTGGGATTCTGCCCTTGTCGCGAGCGACGACATGAGAGCGGTTTTACCGGTTCCGCGCGCGCCTGAGAAGATCGAGGTCAATTCCGGGCGCCTGCGCTGGCTCAAGAAGGCACGGTCCAAATCCCGAATAATCTGTTGTCTGCCAGCGAGATGAGCAGGAACCTCACCAAAACTGGGGGTAAACGGGTTCTCGAGATATTCCACAAGGCTCTCCTTTCACACCTCCGTTTAACTTCATTTTATTCTAGTTAATTCTGATTAAAAGCGATGGTCCGTTATTTAGAGCATCAATTAGGCGTGTGTGTCATCGACATGGCGCTTGAATGTGACAAAGGGACTGTCCCTTTGTCACATTCCCGGAAAGCCTGTTTGGCGCAGAGCCTCGTAGAGGACGATGGCGGCGCTGTTGGAGAGGTTGAGTGCGCTGATGCGGTAGTCGTCCGGGTTGACGAAGTTGCCGCAGATATCCTGTTGAAGGATGGCCTCATGGCTGTCCTCGGTATGCCCGAGCGATTCCTCGTGGGCTTCCCAGGCCTCGGCATTATCGAGCGAATCACAATCGCGCAGCATGGGGATGCGCTCGCAGCGCTCGGGCGCCGCGGCAAGCAGCGGCTCGGGAACGCCCGAGCTCTCGCTGCCAAAGACCAAGTAGTCGCCGTCGCGGTAGGTGCTTTGCGCATAGGTGCGGCGTGCCTTTTTGGTCAGCAGATGTAGGCGCTCGTCGGCGGGGGAGAGGTCGTTGCGCGCAAGAAAATCCTCCCAGCCGGCATAGGTCGTCACATCCAAGTTTTGCCAGTAGCCCAGGCCGGCGCGACGTACCGTCTTGTCGTCGAGCGAAAAGCCCAGTGGCTCCACCAGATGCAGGCGGGCGCCGGTAACCACGCAGGTGCGGCCGATATTGCCCGTATTGGCCGGAATCTCGGGTGCATACAGCACAATGTTGAACATGAATCTCCTTGGCTCAGAACGAAAAACCACCACGAAGGGGACAGGCACCTTCGTGGTGGTTTGGCGGTTACGTAGGCAGAAAAATGCCCGCTTGGATAAACCTAGGCGCGGTGCCAGTCGGTCAGGCAGGCATCGAGGGAGGCGATGAGCGCATCCTTGTCCATGTGACGGCCGATGATGCACAGGCTCGTCATGCGGTCGCCCGTCTCGTCGTCCCAAATCTGCATGATCTCGGGGTTCTCGTCGATGATCTTCTGCTTCTCGCCCTCGGGCGCGGAGTCAACGAACAGACCGTTCTCCATCAGGCGCATCTGGTGGCCGGCCTGCTCAAACATGTAGCACATGTCCGGATCGCCGGTCTGCCACAGCGGGCCCTTGACGCGAATGACCTCGTCGGGCCACTCCTGCTCAACAAAATCGGTGAACTTCTGCAGGTCAAACGGCTTGCGGCGCGAGTACACAAAAGTCTCGATGTCGTACTCGAGCACCTCGGGGTCGTCGTGCTCCTCGGGATGTTCCATGGCCTCGATCCAGGCGGCGGAGTTGTAGGCGCGCATAAAGTCGAAGCGGTCGGTGTCGAGCAGCTCCTCCATGGGGACCTCGCCGTTTTGAGCCTCGACAATCACGGCGTCCTTCTGCAGGCTGCGCACGATGGCCTTGAGCTCGGCAATCTGCTCAGGCGTGACGGTATCGGTCTTGTTGAGGATCAGCGTGGAGCAAAACTCGATCTGCTGGATGAGCAGACTTTCGATGTCGTCCTCGTCGATATCCTCGGCTAGCAGATCGCGACCGCCGTTGAACTCGTCGTACATGCGGGCGCAGTCGACCACGGCCACGATGTTGTCGAGCGCGAGCTTGGCCTCGCCGCCCACCTTGGCCTCGTCGCAGAAGCTCGAGATGGTGTAGGCGATGGGGATGGGCTCGCAAATACCCGAGGCCTCGATGATGATGTAGTCGAACTTGCCCGAATCGGCGATGCCCTGCAGCTGGTTGGCCAGGTCGTCCGAAAGCGTGCAGCAGATGCAGCCGTTGGTGAGCGGGATGAGGTCGTCGGTCTCGGAAAGGCCGCCGTCGGCGATAAGGCTGGCGTCGACGTTGATCTCGCCGATATCGTTGACGATCACGGCGGCGCGGATGCCGCCGTCGTTAGCGAGGATGTGGTTGAGCAGCGTGGTCTTGCCGGCACCGAGGTATCCGGTAAGCATGATGATCTTCACGGGTTTGTTGGGCATGTGCCCTCCTTTGTTAGACAAGGCTTACAGTTGAATCTTATGCCAAACGCCTGCTCTTATACCCACGCACGGGCAAAAAACACAGGCTACTCCCAGGCTCCCCATACGTCGGGGCAATAGCCGACGGTGGCCTTTTTGCCGTTGCGCACAATGGGCTCGGCCAGAACCTGCTGGTTCTCGAGCAGCTTGTCGAAGCGCTGGCTGGGAGTGAGGTGCTGGATGAGCGCGAGCGTCTCCTCGTCCTTGGCTTTGGGGTTGAGCAGCTTGTCGATGCCGCCGACCGCCTGCATCACGCTCGTGAGCTCGCCCTTGCTCATCTCCTTTTCCTTAAGGTCGATAAACTGCACCTTAATGCGGCGCTCCTTAAAATAGCGCCGGGCCTTCTTGGTATCGAAGGACTTTTTGGTGCCGAAGATTTGCACGTTCATATTTATGTTCCGCCGTTCTACCGAATAAAGTTGGTTCGCTCGCGATCGGCCTCGGGGGCTTCGATGCCGGCGGCCTTTCCCGCCTCGATGCAACGCAGCAGCCAGGCCATGTTTTTACCGATGTTTCGCATGGTGGCAAGGCCCTCGGCGTCCTGGGCGGCCTCGCCCGGCATGGCACCGAAGACGTTGTTCCAGTAGGTGGATGCTGCCACGGGCATCTGGTTGATGGTGAAGTACTTGTTGAGCACGTCGAAGGTGGTCGACGTGCCGCCGCGACGGGCAACGGCGACAGCGGCGCCCGGCTTGTGCGTAAAGGCCTTGCTGCCTGCATAGAATGCGCGGTCGAGTGCCGAGAGGATGCGTCCGCTGGGATGTGCGTAGTAGACGGGCGAGCCAAAGACAAAGCCGTCTGCCTGCTCGGCAGCGGCAATCAGCTCGTTGACCACATCGTCGTCAAAGGTGCAACGGCAATCGAGCTTGCCGCACTGGCCGCAACCAATGCAATCGCGAATGGGCTTGGCGCCCAGCTGAAACATCTCGGCCTCGATGCCTTCGGCGTTAAGCTGCTCGGCGACCTCGGCGAGTGCGCGGGCCGTGTTGCCGTTTGCCTTGGGGCTGCCATTGACCAAAAGAACCTTCATCACAAACTCCCTCTGCTGTCGGTGACTTCTGCAGAGGATTATCGCACGAGCGGGCAGATGGCGTGGGGCACGATGCCGGCCCCGAGGGCCCACGGCAGGCACGCTTACCAGGTACGAGCGGGATACGGTCCAGAGGATGTTGGAGTGCGGGGCCTCGTGCGAGCAGATTGTAAGGGGTCTGGGCGGGTCGCCCTCGATGGCGAGCTTTGAGCCTTGGAAGGCGGGCTGCTGCGGCGGCTATGGTTTATACTAAGGCGGTTGCTATCGAGTAATTCATACTTGGTTTGATTCGATTGTGAATGCGTAACTAGGATGGAAAGCAAAGGAAACTCTATGGAAACAGAGGATGCTGTTTGCTTGATGACTTCGATTGCCTTGATTGTCCTTTCAATCCAATACCGAAGAGGAAGATGGCTCTGCTCAATTGCTGGATATGATGTCACAAAAAGGGAGAGCGAGATTGATATACGCCCTTACGCAAAGCTGATTTCTTCTGTGACGTTATGGATGGGGCAGCTGTTTTTCTTGTGGGCGGTAGAGGGCTGGGTACGCGATTGGAATACCAGCGTTTTTGAAGTTTTGGTTCTACTTCTGTTCAGCTTGGCCTCTTTGTCGTTCGTGCGGCTCGTTAGGTTTGTGTTTATGAGGCGATAGCCAGCGGAAGTGGCTGGACGACAAAATGGACCAATGCAGCCAATTGTCAATAGAATTTGATAGGCTTGGCTTAACAGATTTACTCGAGGGCATATCCGTGGCGGGGGATAGGTTCTATCTTGTTGAGCACTTATTTGCATCAGGCAAAGTAAACCAAGAGTATCGAAACGGTGCCCCCGGGCCCCGGGAGGGACTGAGGGGACGTTCGGCTAACTGCGGGTACGACCTATTTGCCCAATGTGTTCGGTTGAGATCGGAAATTAACCATCATGCGCCCCATAACGCTAGTCCAGCTTGGTGCCCGGTACCTGCGGCGCCTCTTTAATCAGCGCATTAAGTTCGTTCAAAATGGAAACGGGCTGTCGGTCGACGGCGTCCAGATGAAGCGTCGCCACGCGAAGGGGCGGCTGATATTCAAATGAGCCAAGGAGCACGGGCGATCCCAAGAACCGTTCGATTTCGTCTGCAACCGCGTCGGTCTCTTCGGGATCAAAGTCGTCGAAGAGCGCCACGAACATCGGTCCGGTCGAGCGGAACAGACGACCCTTGCCGCGCGAGCAATCCATGAGGCAGGCGGCGCTTTCTGCCAAAACGCGGTCGCCTGCATCAAAGCCAAAGCGGGCATTGACCTGTGCGATTTCGTCGATTTTAATGGCGATCAAGCCCGCGTTTCGTGCCACGCGACGCATCTCGCCAATGGCGTTGACCAGGGCGTGGATATCGCCCAGGCCGGTCACGGAATCGGTCGTATCTGCCAAGCTTCGGTTGGTGACAATGCCCACATACATGTTGGGCTCGGTATCGGTGCCGTCCAGGCGGTAACCCGTGCAGTCGCAAAGCGCGTATTTTCCGGCGGTATTCATGACGCGATACTGCATGCAGTGGAAGTGCCACGTGCCGTTTACCACCATATCGAGCTCGGCACGTACGTTGTCGCGGTCCTCGGGGTGAACACGGGCAAGCCATATATCGAGCGAGTTGTAGGGATGCTGGGAGGGTAGGTCAAAATCGCGCACGGCATTAACCGACCATTGCGATTCGCCGGTGTCGAGGTTAATGATGAACGGATAGCGTGTCTCGGAGCTCATGGAGATCGCTTGAAACACTCGGTCGTTGCAGGGGGGGGGTTGTTCGGTGATCGGGCGTTGCAGCGCATCGCCTTCTTCCGGTTGTTGCACACGGTACATGAGCTTGTAGCGATACATTTTGCGGTCGGCGTCCTTTGTCATCTGGCGACGCGTATCGCCTGCAAGCGGGTCGACGCGCGAGCAGCCAAAGCTAAAGCTGGCGATCATGGGCGCCTTGCCGTCCGATGTTGCCTCGATAAGATTGGCACGCGTCCACTCCAGGCGCTGCTCGAGCTCGGCTTCGTTTGTCGTGGGGGATATAAGTACAAATTCGTCTCCACCGATACGGAACAGCAACTCATCGTGCTCCATTGTCTCGGTGAGTGCGCGGCAGATGCTCAGAATGTAGCGATTGCCCTCGGCGTGGCCAAACTTATCGTTGCAATGCTTGAGGCGATCGATGTCAATATAGGCACAGGTGAAGGGGGTGCCTTTGCGCCAGAGCTGATCGACATGGCGGTCGAGTCCGCCACGGTTGCCAAGATTGGTGAGCGAGTCGATATAGGCGCCGTGCTCAAGCAACTCACGTTCTTGTTGCAGGATGGCGAGCGTTTTCTGCAGTTGCTCACCGATGGCACGCAGCTCCGGGGGCAGCGCGGCAACATCGAGCTCGGTGGTTGAGGCCCCGTTCGCAAGTCGCTGAAGATGAGCGATGATTGATTGCTCGCCCAGGCGATACGACTCGTTCATGATGGATTGCCTCCTTGGATGGAACAATGGTTTGTATCTTACTCCCAATTCGGTTTAGATTGGAGTATTAGTTAGCTCATGGGAACAAACGCTCCCCTCGACGGTGGCGTTTTGCGTGCGAGCGTATTAGTTGTCGTTGCCACCATCGAGCAATGCCTCAAAATCCTCCGCCTGCATGGGGCGGTAGTAGAGGAATCCCTGAGCGTAGCGGGCGCCCATGTGGCGCAGCATGTTTGCCTGCTTGTCCGTCTCGACGCCTTCGATCACAACGGCAGATGGAGTGACTGCGCCATCTCGAGCATTGATGAGATGATTTGCACGCTGCGGCCCTCATCGCCGTTATCGGGCACAAACGTGCGATCGAGCTTGATGACGTCAACGTTGACGTTCTTGAGCATCGCGAGCGTGGACTGGCCGGTGCCAAAATCGTCCATATAGGTCGAGAAGCCGCGGGTGTGCAGGTCGGCCGTTAGTTTATCCACGGCCTCGGACTCTCCCGTATAAGCTGTCTCGGTGATCTCGATGCGCATGAGCTCGGGCGGCAGGTTGTATTGGGCGGCGAGCGCTCCCATATGCTCGGCAACGTTGCAGGCGAGGATATCCACGCGCGACACATTAAGCGAGATCGGAACCACGCGAAGCCCCCGATTGATGCGCTCGCGCAGCCACAAGGCAACGCCCTGCCAAACGTATTTGTCGAGCGTCACCACAAAACCGCTTTCTTCGAGAGCGGGGATAAAGGTGGCGGGCGAAATGAGGGAGCCATCCTTATCGATCCAGCGCGTGAGCGCTTCGGCGCCAATGATCTCGCCGGTTTCCATGTCGACCTGGGGCTGCAGGTAGTAGGTAATACGGCCGTTGGAGAGCGCGTACTGGAATTCGGTCAGCGTGCGGTGGAACGCGATTTCGCGCTCGTACTCCTCGGGGCGGAAAATGGCAATGCGCTCCTTAAAGTCGTTTTTTGCGCGCCGATTGGTAAACATGGCCTTGGCCTGCGCATCGATGGTGATTTTCTCGTTGGAGTCGATGGGGTAGACGCCCATGGACGGCCAGAATCCCACGCCGTCATCATACTTGGCCACGGCCTGGCGAACGCGGCTATAGATCTGATGGACGGTGTCGTGTTCAAAGGGGATGAGTATGCAAAAGTCGTCTTGGCCCCAGTACCCTGCGACGCCCATGTTGGCATTCTCGATGTCCTTGAGGACCGTGCCCACATCGGCGAGCATGCGGTCGCCCTCGGCCTGTCCGTGCCATTCGTTGAACAGTCGCATGTGTCCCATATCGACGGTGGCGATACACCAGGCGCCGTTGCGCCTTGTCTCGAGAAATTCGTTGGCGCGGCGCATAAACTCGCTGGGTCGATAGAGACCCGTGAGCGAATCGATGCGTTCGGCGATGGCGCTTTTGCGCTCCACCTCGGGTATGGGGAGGCTGTCGTTGGGAACAAGCCCGCCGGCCGTGCGAATGCGACGGTCGAGTTCGCCTAAAACGGCGGCCGTTTGATTGGTCAGGTGCTCGTAAAAGGCCGGAACGACAAGACAGACGGGGGTAATGGTGTCGTCCGCGATTCGAACGGGAGCGAAAACGGCCTCTTTGAGATGTTGGATCAGTTGCTCGAATGCTTCGTGATCCAAATTGTTGCTAAGCACGACGAACTGGGCGTTGCGTGAGCGGAAGACGCGACTCCTGCCGCGAGTAATCGACAGCATGCGGCCTGCGTATTCGGCGAGCATGTTGTCGACGGCCTCGGCCCCGTAGAGCTCGTTGAGCTTTGCCGTGCCGCGAACGCGCACTGCTATAAGCCCCGTCTTGCAATGGTCGCGACGGCAGGCATCGATAGCGTTGATCAGCGTGCGCTGCATTCCGAGGCCCGTGGCGGCGTCGACGGTCTCGGCAAGCGAGTGGTTGACGAGCTCGCCGACATAGAGCGAGGGGACATTTCCGTCGCCGTCGATACGAAACCCGCGAGCACGGCCGAGGATGTAATCGCCGGCGGCATTGCGCACGCGGTACTGCATGACGTGACGATGTTTGGAGCCGTCATAGATTTGGTCGATGTCGTTGGTATAGGCCTCAAGGTCATCGGGATGGACACGCGTTTTCCAATAATCGTGACAGTTGTCTATATGCTCCGAAGGAAGACCAAGATCGCGCAAGGCGCCTTGTGACCAAAGGGTTCGATGTTTGTCCAAGTTCTCGATAAAGAAATAACGGCCTTCGTTGAGCATCGAAAGGGCGTCGAAAATTCGATCGCTTATTTCGAAGTCGTCGGTGTGGGCTTGTGCGATATTGCGTCGATCAAGGTGCACGGCATGACGTAGCTTGTAGTCGTACATGCGATGGTCGGCATCGTTCGTCAAGCGATTGGGGCTTCGCCCAGGGCGGGGTCGGCGTGTGCCACTCCGTAGCTAAACGAGTGAGGCATCTCGGCATCGTTGTTTTTGAGCAGGACCGTTCGGCAGCGTTCCAGACGTTCGGCGAGGTCGTCCTCGGTTGCAATCGTAGACAGGATGGCAAACTCGTCGCCTCCCAGACGAAACGCCGCTTCGTCCACCTCCATATACAGCTTGAGATAGAGGCTTACCTGCAAAATATAGCGGTTGCCCTCGTCATGGCCAAAGACGTCGTTGCAGTGCTTGAGATTGTCGATATCGATGTACGCCATGGTAACGGGGGTGTCCTGCTCCCAGAGCTCCTCGAGGGAACGGGCAAAGCCGCCGCGGTTGCCAAGCCCGGTAAGCTGGTCGGTAAAGGCGGTCCTGACCAGATCCTCCTGACGCTTGAGAAGGTCGCGGACGGTCTTTTCGAGCGTTTCAGTGTAATTGCTGGGGGTATCCATGCTGTAGGCGGCTTTCTGGGGTCGGGGCGGATTGCGTCGGGCGAGCTCGTTGTGCACACGCGTTGTTGCTCAACGCCTCGCGTGTTTCCAAGCCCCCGCCTTGCTGCGTCGTTGGGTTTATTTGTCGGCTGACGTTCGTTGCTGATAACTACTGAGTAGTATAAACAAGTGTATGGAATTATGCAGGGGTGCCCATGTTGCGGGCGGCCATTATTCGCCATTATTCGCCAAACGGTAACGCGACGATGTTCGATGAAAATGCGACTGAGGCGATATATGTTGACGGGTATACTTGTTTCGTTTAAAACGCAGGAACGGAGATGGTCGCATGGCACAGCCAGATACGACGCCCACGGTGGGGCTTGCGCTCGAGGGAGGCGGCTACCGCGGTATGTATACGGCGGGCGTGCTCGACGTATGGATGGAGCACGGCTTAACCTGCGACCATATGGTGGGTGTCTCGGCGGGCGCGGCGTTTGGCTACAACTTTAAATCGCGCCAGATCGGCCGCGCCATTCGCTACAACAAGGCCTATTGCGCCGACAAGCGCTATGCGAGCGTGACGAGCTGGTTGCGAACCGGCGATATGTTCAATGCCGAGTTTGCCTATCATGAGGTACCCATCGAGCGCGATCCCATCGATCTGGAGGCATATCGCGCCTGCCCCATGCGGTTTACGTGCGTATGTACCGATCTTAAGACGGGGCAGGCCGTCTACCATGACCTGCCTTACGGTGATGAGCATGATATCGAGTGGATCCGGGCGTCGTCGGCGATTCCCGTGGCAACACGACCCGTTGCCATTGAGGGGCACAAGTACCTGGATGGCGGCGTTGCCGATTCCATTCCCAGCGCATGGCTGTTTGCGCAGGGCTATGACCGCAACGTGGTGGTGCTGACGCAGCCGGCGGGCTTTGTAAAGCAGCCCAATAGCGTGATGCCTATGCTGCGTCGCGTGTATCGTCACTATCCGGAGTTTGTTGCGGCGCTTGAGCACCGGCACGAGGTATATAACGCCACGCTCGACGACCTGGCGCGTCGCGAGGCCGCTGGCGAGATCTTTGTGGTGCGGCCGAGCGAATCGGTGAAGGTGCCGTCGCTGTGCCGCGAGCCCGAGGAACTCGAACGCATCTATCAGATCGGCCGTCGCGATGCGGAGGCGACGTTGCCCGCGCTGGAAGCGTATCTGGCGGGGTAAGGGCTGCTACGGAAAGCGCATCCCGGAATATGCGCTCAGACTGGGATGCGGTTTCCGCGAGGGGGCGGTCGCGGAAACCGCATCCCAAAATTTGCGCTTGGAATGGGATGCGTTTTCCGCTGGCCCTCTATATGGAAAGCGCATCCCAGAATGGACGTCCAAACTGGGATGCGCTTTCCGCTCTTGAAGATATGAGGCTGCGGAGCAGCTGCTCAGCCTATGCCTATGCCTGCTGCCAGGTGTCGACGAGCTCCTTGGCTGCGGCGTGGGGGTCGTCGGCACTGCAGACGGCGCTCACCACAAAGAAGCCGTCGACGCCGGTGGTCTTAAGCTGCGGCAGATCGGCTTTCTTGACGCCTCCGCCCACCACGATGGGCACGGGGCTTGCCGCGTGGAGGGCAGCCAGGTCCTCAAAGCTCTTGGTGATGATGGAGCCGTCGGCCGCGCGTCCGCAGTCGCGCTTGGTCTCGGTCTCGTGGAGCGGGCCGATGCCAGGTAGTCGACCAGGCTCATGTCGGCGGTCTTGACGTACTCGAGCATCTCCTCGCAGCGGGCCGAAAGACCCACGATGGCGTCGGGCCCCAGAAGCTTGCGGCAGACCTCCACGGGGATGTCGCTCTGGCCCACGTGCACGCCGTCGACGGCAATACCCTGCTCGCGTGCGGCGAGCACACAGTCAAGACGGTCGTCGATCAGCAAAGCGACCTGCCCGGTTTTGCCGGCCTGAGCGATGGCCTGCGCGGCATCGCCCGTCAGTGCGATGATCTCGCGGGCGCTTGCCACCTTGGAGCGCACCTGAATGCAGGTAAAGCCTGCGTCGAGCGCCTGAGCCACCACATCGCCCACGGGACGTCCCAGCGTGTTTTCGGGGCCGAGTACCAGATAGGCCGAGATATCAAGGTTGTCGCGGATGCTCATCGTGCTTCCTCCTGCTGTTTGATCTGTGCTTCCATGCGCTCGAGCTTGCCGGTCATGGTGTCGGTAAATCCGGGTCGAATATCGGCTTTGAGCACGACTTCGGTACGGATGCCCTTACTCGCCAACACAAAGGTTGCGTCGCGCACGACCTTCATGACCTCGTCCCAGTCGCCCTCGATTTCGGTGAACATCGAGGTGGTACGGTTGGGGAGGCCGCTCTCGCGAATGACGCGCACGACTTCGGCGACCTCGGCGGACAGCTCGTCGCCGGTGCCGCACGGGGCGATGGCCACGGCGACGAGCGTGTTCATACCGGCATTGGTTGCGGGCTTGGACATGGCTTATGCCTCCTCGAGCTCGAGTTGGTTGTCGGCAATATCCTGGGCGGTCGCGCGGTAGAGCTCGTCGATAAAGGCGACCTTAAAGCTTGCCGGGGCATCGGCAACGGCGGCGGCACGCGTACCGGCAACGTTGTAGACGGCGGTGCCGCAGATGGCCGCCGTAAACGGGTCGGTGGCGCAGGCGTACACGGCCAGCACGCCGCCCTGCGAGCAGCCGCAGCCGGTGATCTTGGACATGAGTGGGCTGCCGCCGTGGGACTTGGCCACGGTCGTGCCGTCGGTAATCAGGTCGACTTCGCCCGAGACCACTACGGCGCCGCCGGTGTAGCGGGCGAGCGCCACGGCGGCATCGCGGGCGGCGTCTACCGTGTCGGTGGTATCGACGCCGCGCACGCGGCTCAGATCGGCAGCCTCACCCTCAAGACCCCACAGGCCGGCGAGCGCGATAATCTCGGAGGCGTTGCCGCGCACGATGGCGGGTTTGTACTGCTTGAGTTCGCCTACCAGCTGGGTGCGCAGGCTGCCGATGCCCAAGCCCACCGGATCGAGCACCCAGGGCTTGCCGGCGTCGTGGGCCGCCTTGGCCGCGCGGGGAATCGTCTGCTCGTAGATGGGGAAGAGCGTTCCCATGTTCAGATAGATGGCGCCGCCGCCGGCAACGAGTGCCTCGCCCTCGTCGGCAGGTAGACCATGGCGGCCGAACCACCCACGGCGAGCTGCGCGTTGGCGACAAAGTCGATCGTCACCGTGTTGGTGATGGAGCCCGCCATCGGATTGGTGGCGTGAATCTCCTCCACGGCCTTGATCACGTTTTGCTTAAGCTGTTCCGAATCGATCACTGCACATGCCTCCTTGGCATAGAAAAGGGGCGCTGTGCATAGACAGCGCCCCTAAAAAGGCGGCATGCTCCCTACGCCAGCATTAACTGACAGGTTCAAAGGATTGGGCCCCATGCCCTCTCAGCCTTGTGGTTTGCACCGCCGGCACTCCCGCATCGAATCTGTTGACCCTATACTAGCGCACCTGCCAAAAAGGGACAGGTTTATTTTGGCAGGTAACACTGGGGCTTTGCGTTTTCCCAGATAAAACCTGCCAAAATAAACCTGTCCCTTTTTGGCAGGTCGGTACAATAGACGGGATAAAGAATGACTGAGGGGATCTTATGATCAAACTTGTGCTGACCGATATGGACGATACGCTGATTCCAGCCGGGCATGATGGCGCCAGTGACTACGCCATCGAGGGCATTCATGCCATGCAGGCGGCGGGTCTGCACTTTGGCCCGGTTTCGGGCCGTCAGCCGTCCGCGATGGGCTGGATGTTCCGCAATCGCGCCGAGTGCTTCTCGACCGGCGCGTTCTGCAACGGCCAGGTCATGTTTGTGGACGGCGAGGCGGTCGCTGCGCGTGCGACCGACAACGCGGCCCTTATGCGCCTGGCCGACTACTTGGAGCAAGAGACCGACGATACGTATCTGAAGGTCTACAGCCTGGGTGATGACTTTTGGAATAACGATGCCTACTGCGTGACGAGCGATCCCGAGCGTGTGCGCCGCGCCATGAAGTCGGGCGGCAACGCATGGCTCAAGGGCGAAGAGGCCCCGTGCCGTCCTGTCGTCGATGATGCGCCGGTGTTCAAGGCGAATATCTGGAGTGCTCGTTCGCGTGAGGAGCTCGCGGAGCTACGCGAGCGCGTTGCCGCCGAGGTGCCGGAACTCTCGCTCGTGTTTCCCAACAATCGTGTGCGCCTGTTCGACATTCTTCCAGCAGGTTGGGACAAGGGTTGCGCTGCGCTGGAGCTGGCGCGCGCTTTGGACCTGACGTCCGACGAGGTGGCCGTATTTGGCGATTCCGATAACGACCTGCCCATGATCGGTGCCGTCCCCAACTCCGTTGCAGTCGCCAATGCCAACGAGGCCGTCACGGCTGCCGCGCGCTGGCATATCGGCGCTGCGGCAGACGATGCGGTTGCCGGGGCTCTGCACCAGATTGCCGCCTGCGCCGCGACGGGGGAGATGCCGTCGTTTATGCGTCAGATGAGCACGACGGGTTTCGACGTCACGAACGTCTAGGGAGAAAGCCATGAAGCTTCAGCAGCTCAGATATGTCGTCAAAGTTGCCGAATGCGGCAGCATCACCGAGGCCTCGCGCCGGCTCTTCGTGTCGCAGCCTTCGATTACCGCGTCGATCCGCGATCTCGAAAACGAGATGGGTGTGCACATCTTTGAGCGCACTAACAAGGGTGTCATTGTGTCCGAGGAGGGCGAGACCTTCTTGGGCTACGCGCGCCAGGTGCTCGACCAGGCGGATCTGCTCGAAGGCAAGTACAAGGGCGCGTCCGAGCAGGTGCCGCACTTTAGTGTGAGCTGCCAGCATTATTCCTTTGCCGTCAACGCGTTTGTCGATGTGATCCGTGAGTTTGATGCCGCGCGCTACGACTTTACCCTGCGCGAGGAGCAGACTCACGAGATTATCGAGGACGTCGCGCATATGAAAAGCGAGCTGGGCATCTTGTACCTGTCCGAGCACAACCGCGAGGTCATCGAGCGCATGCTGGCGGCCAACGAGCTCGTGTTCGAAGGGCTCTTCTGTGCCACGCCGCATATCTTCGTCTGTGCCGACCATCCGCTGGCGGGCCGCTCCAGCGTGACGCTCGAGGACTTGGAAGACTACCCGTTTTTGTCTTACGAGCAGGGCAGCTATAACTCGTTCTACTATTCCGAGGAACTGACCTCGACCTTTGAGCGCCGCAAGAACATTCGCGTGCGCGACCGTGCGACGCTGTTCAACCTGGCCATGGGCCTCAACGGCTACACGGTGTGTTCGGGCGTGATCAGCCACGAGCTCAACGGCCCCGGCATTATCTCGATTCCGCTCGATGTGGACGAGTACATGGAGATCGGCATCATCACGCGCAAGAACACGACGCTTACGCGCTACGGTCAAGCCTATATCGACGCGATCCGTCAGCATATCTAGACTGCTGCGTCCTGCACGGGTCAAATCTCTTCATGGCAGTCCCAACTGATATAGGAAGCATCTATATCAAACTGTTATAAACGTATATTTTACGATGGTCATATGAGCGCTCATACTCTGTCCCAGTAAAGCAACCAATGCAAAGGGAGATATCTATGAGCACTTCGATTCAACCGAACGCGCCGTTTCGCGCCGATATCGTCGGCAGCTTTCTTCGTCCGCAGGCTGTAAAGGACGCCCGTGCCGCCTATGTCGCGGGTAAACTCGACGCTTCCGGCCTTAAGGCCGTCGAGGACGATGCCATTCGCGATTTGGTGGCCAAGCAGAAGGCCGCCGGCCTGCAGGCGATCACCGATGGCGAGTTCCGCCGCAGCTACTGGCACCTCGATTTTATGTGGGGCCTTAACGGCATTGAGCGCCGCGCCTCGCGCACGGGCTACATGTTCCACGATGAGGAGACTACCGCCGACACCGCCGTGGTTACCGGTTCCATTAGCGGCGAGAACCACCCGTTCGTCGAGCATTTTAAGTTCGTCAAGGCGCTTGAGGGAGAGGGCCAGGTCGCACGGCAAACCATTCCGGCGCCGATCCAGACGTTCTCCGAAGTCACGCTCGACCGCTGCGACGGCCAGCAGGAGAGTCTACGCGCCGTCTACAAGACCGACGAAGAGCTCGCCGATGCCATTGCCGCAGCATACCGCACCGTGATTGCCGACTTGTATGCCGCGGGCTGCCGCAACATCCAATTTGATGACTGCACCTGGGGCATCTATTGCGATACCGACTTTGTGTCCAAGACTGGCATGAGCCCGGTTGACCTGCAAAAGGTGTCCGAGCTGGGCGTGGCACTCAACAATGCCGCCATCGCGGGCAAGCCTGACGCTTTGGTCATCAACACGCACGTGTGCCGCGGCAACTATCATTCCACCTATGCTTTTGAGGGCGGCTACGACCCCATCGCGCCGTACCTGTTCGCACATGAGAACGTCGATGCGTTCTATCTGGAGTTCGACACACCCCGCGCCGGTGGTTTTGAGCCGCTCAAGTACGTTGCCCCCGGCAAGAAGGTGGTGCTGGGACTGATCACTACAAAGGCGGCTGAGCTTGAGGACGAGGACGTTATCGTCGAACGTATTCACGAGGCCGCAAAGTATGTTCCGCTCGAGAACCTGTATCTGTCGCCCCAGTGCGGCTTTGCCAGCTGCGAGATTGGCAACAAACTGACCGAGGACGAACAGTGGGCAAAGATCGCGCTGGTCAAGCGCGTTGCCGAGCGCATCTGGAAGTAGTGCTGCCGTTCGCAGGGGGCGTCGTGGTCGGAGCGGCATGCATCGCGTACAATGGTTCGGATCGTATCGTTCGGGCAGGTAATCCGATATGCCCGAGCGCCCTTCCATTATGAAAGGACATCCATGTCCCAATCCTCGACGCCCGCCGTCGCCGATGCCATCTACGATGCGTCGTCGCTCGGTCGCCCGCGCATGTTCCTACTCGGTCTGCAGCATCTATTCGCGATGTTCGGTGCCACGGTGCTCGTACCCGTGCTCACCGGTCTCTCGGTGTCGGCGACCCTTTTGTTTGCCGGCCTGGGCACGCTGCTCTTCCACTTCCTATCGCGCGGCAAGGTGCCAGCGTTTTTGGGATCTTCGTTTGCCTTTATCGCGGGCTATGCCGCCATCGCGCCCAACGGCGAGGCCGAGCTTTTGCCCTACGCCTGCCTAGGTGTAGCCTGTGCCGGCCTGCTCTATCCGGTGCTGGCGGCCTGTTTCGCGCGTTTGGTGCCAAGCGCGTTATGCGCTTCTTCCCGCCGGTAGTGACTGGCCCCATCGTCATTTCCATCGGCCTGATCTTGGCAAGCTCTGCCATCGCCAACTGCCAGACCAATTGGCTTGTTGCCGTTGTCGCTGTGGCGGTGATCGTCATCTGCAACATCTGGGGCCGTGGCATGGTCAAGATCGTGCCGATTCTGCTGGGCGTTGTGGTGAGCTATGCCGTTGCGACTGCGCTCGGCGAGGTTGATTTCTCGGGCGTCGCAGCCGCTCCCTGGGTTGGCTTGCCCGTCGTGTGGGATAACACCGTGTTTGCGCTCTTTGGCCCGCAGTTCGATAGCGGTCTTGCCACGACGGCCATCATCACCATTATGCCGCTGGCCTTTGCGACCATGATCGAGCATATCGGTGACATCTCGGCTATCGGCTCCACTTGCGAGCGTAACTACATCGCCGATCCTGGCCTGCATCGCACGCTGCTTGGCGACGGCCTGGCGACCATTCTCGCATCGCTCTTTGGCGCTCCGGCTAACACCACCTATGGCGAGAACACCGGTGTGCTTGCCCTAACGCGTGTGTTTGACCCGCGCGTGATTCGCATTGCCGCATGTTGTGCCATCGTGCTCTCGTTCTGCCCCAAGTTCGCGGCTGTCATTGCGGCCATGCCGGCGTGTGTAATCGGCGGCGTGTCGCTCGTGCTCTATGGCATGATCAGCGCCGTGGGCGTCCGCAACCTCATCGAGAACCAGGTCGATTTCCAAAACAACCGCAACGTGCTGGTGGCCGCCCTGGTGCTCGTGCTTTCGCTCGGCATTGCGTACAGCACCGCCGGCGCCATCGTGCTTGAGCTGGGCGGCGTGACGATTTCGCTTTCCGGCCTTGCCGTGGGCTCGCTGGTGGGCATCGTGCTCAACGCCATCCTGCCGGGTAACGACTTTGAGTTTGACGTCTCCGAGCTTGAGGAGGCTGCTGAGTAACAACTGCGTCCAGCTAAAACAAGATATGGTGCCCATGCGTATATGCGCGTGGGCACCATTTTTAATGCGTCAGTATCCAGTGGATGCCGCGGGCCATGCGCAAGTCGGTCTGGGAAAAGTGATTGCCGGGGTTGAGCTCCAGCGTCGTGGGAATACCACGTTCGCCGAGCAGCTTTTCCATTGCGCGCGTATCGTCGAGTACGTGCCGCATCATGCGGTTGGGAGTCTTGGTCTCCTTTTTACCGAGCGACAGATAGACAGCCTGCGGGCTGCCGGCAAATGGCGCCGTGCTGGCGCGATCGACAAAGTCGGGAAACCATAGCGACCCCGATGCGCTCGCGGCGCGGTCAAATGCGTCGGTTTGCCAGAGGGACCAGAGTGCGAAGAGGCCCGCGAGCGAGTAACCGGCAATGCCACGCCAGGTGGGCGGCTGAGGAAGCGATGACTCGACCTGGGGGATTATCTGATTCAGCAGCTCATCAAGAAAACCGGCAGCTTGGCCGCCGAAAGGCTCGGCATCGCGTACGGTCCCGTCGCATGCCCAGGGGCTCAGCTCGCGATTCCAATCGAGCCCGCCAATGGTGACGAGGGCGAATGGCGGACAGTCGAGCTCTCGGCAACACTTATAAACCTCGCTGCCGTCGCCCACGACCACAGGAAGGTAGATGACAGGCGCGCTTTCCGTATGATTCGAATAAACGGTTATCTGCTTTTGATGCGCTTCCATGACGGGCTTCTCTCAGTGTTGTGATATCGGCAGCCCCAATTGTCGCACGCCAGCGTATGCCGGTTGGGCTAGACCAAAGACAATCTCGTGCATCCCCTGCGGACGCATATGGAAAACGCCACCGCCGGAGGGGAGCTCGGCGGTGGCGTTGTTAAACGGTGCTGGGGCTCGGGGCCTTCGCGGGAGCTGCCATGTGCGCAGAGGCGTCTAAGAGCGCTTACGGCTCGCCATGGTGCCTGCGGCGATAGCGGCTGTTCCCGCAAGGACGGTTGCCACGATGGCCGCACCCGAGGTGTCGCCGGTTGCCGCGAGCACGCCGGTAGTCTTGGCTTTCGTGGTTGAAGCCGCAACGGCCTTGGTCGGCTTTGAGCCCTCAGGCTTGGGGTTCTGCTTGGTCTCGTCGGGCTTGGGGTCTTCCGGCTTGGCTACCTCGGGAGGTGCGATGGTCGTGCTTTTGGCGACTGCTTTGATATAGAGGGAGTCGACCGTGGCGTCGCCCGTGCCGATGGCTTGGCCTGCTTCGTAGATGCCGTCACGGAGCTTGCGATAGTCAATGACCTTGCCGCCTTCGGGCGTCTGGATGGCGGCGTTCTCAATCTTGATGGTGCCGATTGTCTTGCCGTCAGCGCTCATGGCACGGGCAAAGATTGCCGCTGTATCTCCTTCGACCGTTACCTTGCTGCGGATGATCGAGATGACTGCGGGTGTGACGCCCTCGCTGGTCTGGGCGATGATGCCGATGTTCTCGCCTTGGGGTTCGCGCCTCGTCTCGCCATCTTGGTTTTCGCTGTAGGGGATGGGGCCGTCGCCGTTCTCGACATAGCGGGCTATGGCCTTGACAACGGAGTCGCTGATGTAGATGTGGCCACCCTTCTCGTTGGGTCGATCGTTTCTGGTGGAGAATGCAGCCGAAACCTCGCCTTCCGCAAACGCGTCCACGGTGGAGCCGTTCTTGACGACGATATCGTCTTGGTAGGTGAAGAGGGCAATGGCGTCACCGTATCTGCCTTTACTTGCGCGGACTGTCACGTTTGCATGATCGAGTGTGATGCCCTTGTGGGCATAGACGCCATATTCAACACCGTTTGCGTTGAGGGAGGCGTTTGTGGCTGCGAGGCTGCCCTTGGCCTCGACGGCGGCGTCTTTCTCGGAGCTCGCCTTGACCTGGCTGCCGTCCGAGATATTGATGTTGCCGCCGCTCCAAATGGCCTCACCATCGGCTGAGCTTGCCTCGACTGTGCCGCCACCCTTGATGGTGAGGTTCTTGTCGGTTCCGATACCCTTGTCCTTGGTAGCCCTGGCGGTGACGGCCCCGCTGTCGTCAATCGTGATATTGCCGTTTGCCTGATGCCATCCGATACGCCCGTGGCGTTGACGTTGCCCGAACCTTTGATAGCGAGATCGCCCTCGGCGTCGATGGCATCAAACCCAGCGCTCGTGGCGTTGACGGATCCGGCTCCGTCGATGTTGATATTACCCGTGGAGAGGATAGCGTCCTCAGTAGATGTCACGCTGAGCGTGCTGCCCGCGTCGCCTTGGATATTGAGCTCGGCGTTCTCATTCTTGCCATGAGAAGCCTTGATGCCTTCGATCCAGTCGGCAGTGACGATGTTGTTTCCCGAGTAATTCACGTTGAGCTTGCCTGCGGCCTGGATCTCGCCGCCGTTATAGTTGTTGAGCTTCAAGTCGTCGGCGCCGTCCCACGACCAGGTGCCGGTCTCGTCGCCCGCCGCAGTGCCGGCGTTGTATTTGGTTTCGCCGACCTTGACCCATTCCGCCGCGAGCGAGACGCTCGGCATGAGCAGCGAGCTCACCGTGAGCGCGCACACGGCGCCTACGACGATGCGGCGCGTCACGCGGCGCCAGCTGCCGTGCGCGAGTCCTATGCGACGGCGAACGTCGGGTTCGGCAACATGGGTTCCGGCGGTAGTGTCATTGCGTTTGGGGGTCGTGAACAAGGCTGCCATGGTTGCTCCCGTTCTCATAGGGCCTATACGGCTAGGTTCAGCGTATCTGCTGGATGTTGCCGGCGGTAGTGCCGTTTGGAGGGCAAAATGGCCAAAATGGGGGAGAAATAGGCCGCACGCCGGCGCAGGGACCGACGCTAAAAGAAAAGCGCGGGGCCGCATGGCGACTCCGCGCTTTATTGTTCAGCTTTTGCAGCCTTGCCCTTACGCTACGAAGAAGTAGACGGGGAAGGCAAGGGCTGCGATCCACCCGTCCTGTGCGAAAAAGTGTTTACGAACGTTTGCGACTCGCCAGGGCGCCTGCGGCGATGGCGGCTGTTCCCGCAAGGGCGGCTGCCACGATGGCTGCGTTCGAGGTGTCGCCGGTTGCCGCGAGCTTGCCGACGGTCTTGGCTCCCTTGGCTGCAACTGCAACGGTCTTGGTTGTCTTCGTGCCCTCGGACTTGGAACCCTCGGGCTTGGTCTTGCCGTGCTTTTCCTCGGGCTTGGTCTCCTCGGGAGGCACGATGACCGTGCTCTTGGCGACAGCGGCGTCATAGGGGGAGTCAATCGTGGCATCGCCCGTGCCAATGGTCTGCCCCGCCTCGTAGACGATGCCGTCGCTGAGCTCTTCCTTGTTGCGATAGTCAATGACTTTGCCGCCTGCAGGCGTCTGGATGATGGCGTCCTTGATTTCGATGGTGCCGATCGCCTTGCCGTCCGCGCTCATGGCAAGGGCGAAGATAGCCGCCGTGTCTCCCTCGGCCGTGACCTTGCTGCGGACGATCGAGATGGTCGCGGGCGTGATGCCCTTCTCGGTCTGCGCGAAGATGCCGATGTTCAGGCCCTCGGACTCAGGGATGATTTCGTCGTTTTGGTCTCCACTGTAGTGGTCGGGGCCGTCGCCGCCGGTCTCGGCATAGCGGGCTATGGCCTTGACAACGGAGTCGCTGATGTAGATATGGCCACCCGCTTCGTCGGAGTAGAAATTACTGGTGGAGATTGCAACCGAGAACCTGCCTTCTGCGAGCGCATCCACAGTCGAGCCGTTCTTGATGACGATGTTGTCCTCATCGGTGAAGAGTGCGCTGGCTTCCCCGCCATCTGAGCTTGCGCGGACCGTCACGGTCGCGCCATCGAGCGTGATGCCCTTGTAGACATAGATGCCATACCCAACGCCACTTGCGTTGAGGGAAGCGTTCGTGACCGTGAGGCTGTTTTTACCGTCGATGGCGGCGTCTTCCTCGGAGCTTGCCTTGACCTGGCTGCCACCCGAGATCTCGATGTTGCCGTCGGCCCAAATCGCATTGTCTTTGATAGAGCTTGCCTCTACCTTGCCGCCGCCCTTTATGATGAGGTTCTCGTTAGCATCGATACCCTGATCCTCGGTGGCCTTGGCGGTGACGGTTCCGCTGTTGTCGATCGTGATGTTGCCGTCGGCCCTGATGCCATCCGAATCGCCCGTGGCGTTAACGTTTCCCGAGCCCTTGATGGTGACATCGCCCCCGGCATCGATGGCATCGTGCTCGGTGCTCGTGGCGTTGACAGTGCCAGCGCCGTCGATGTTGATGTTGCCGACGGAAGTGATGGCGTCACGAGAAGATGTCACGTTGAGCGTGCTGGACGCGTCGCCCTGAATATTAAGCTCGGCGTTCTCGTTCGCGCCATCCTTAACCTTGATGCCGCGGCCGTTGTCGTTAGTGACGGTGTTGTTGCCCTCGTAGCTCACGTTGAGCTTGCCCGCTGCCTCGATCGCGCCGCCGTTATAGCCGTTGAGCTTCATGTCGTCGGCGCCGTCCCAGCTCCAGGTGCCGGCGGCGTCGCCCGCCGCGGTGCCGGCGTTGTATTGGGTGCCGCCGACGTCCACCCACTCGGCCGCGAGCGAGACGCTCGGCATGAGCAGCGAACTTACCGTGAGCGCGCATACGGCGCCTACAACGATGCGGCGTGTCACGCGGCGCCAGCTGCCGTGTGCGAGCAGCGTGCGACGGCGCACGTCGGGCTCGACAAAATGGGCTCCAGAGGTTTTGTCATTGCGCTTGGGGGTCGTGAACAAGGCGGCCATGGTTACTCCCATCCTCATAGGGCCTATGCGATTACGCCCAGCATATCTGCAGGATGTAGCCGGCGGTAGTGCCGTTTGGAGAGCAAAACGTCCAAAACTTGCGAAGCAATACATCGCGCGTCCGTGTGGCGCCTGGCTTTAAAAGCAAAGCGCGGAGCCGCTCGATGCGACTCCGCGCTTTGCTGTTTGGTATTGCGAATCTTGCGCCTACGCTACAAAGAAGTAGACGAGGAAGGCGAGGGCTGCGATCCACATGAGCGGCTTGATCTTGGAGGCCTCGCCCTTAAAGAGCGCGACGATCACGTAGGCGATAAAGCCCAGGCCAATGCCGGCAGAGATGGAGTAGGTGAAGGGCACGCCGGCGACAATCATGAACGCCGGGAAGCCCTGCGACACGTCGGACCAGTCGATCTCGGAGGCCTCGCTCATCATGAGGTAGCCGACGTAGACCAGAGCACCGCAGGTGGCGGCGCTGGAAACGATGGTGACGATGGGGGAGAAGAACGCGGCGAGGATGAACAGCACGCCGGTGGTGACGGAGGTGAGACCCGTGCGGCCACCGTCGGCAGCGCCGGACGTGGACTCGACGAAAGTGGTGATGGAGGAGACGCCCATAAAGCCACCGGCAGCAGCGGCCACGGAGTCGACGACCAGGATGGGACGGATGTCCTCGACATTGCCGTCCTCGGTCAGGAACTCGCCCTGCTTGGCGACGGCCATCGCGGTGCCCATGGTGTCGAAGAAGTCACTCATGAGCAGCGAGAAGGCCACGACGAGCAGCATCGGGTCGGTCAGAACCTTCACGATGGCCATGTTGCCATCGGCGGTGCTGGCAAACGGGGCGCCAAAGGTCGAGAAGTCGAGCGGTGCGATGAGGCCCTCGGGCGCATGAGTGACGCCCAGCGGGATACCGGCGATAACGGCAACGATGATGCCGATGAGCAGCGAGCCCGGCACGTTGCGGGAAGCCAGGGCAACCGTCACGACGATGGAGATGATGCCGACGATAAAGGTGGGGGAGGTGATGTCGCCCAAGCCGACGAGCGTACCGGCGCCAGCGGTGATGATGCCGGCGTCGCACAGGCCGATCATGGCGATAAACAGACCCAGACCCACCGAGATGGCGTGGCGCAGGACCACGGGGATGGCATCCATGATGGCCTCGCGCAGGCCGCAAAGGACGAGCAGCAAGATGACGATACCTTCGAGGAAGATAACGCTCATGGCAACGTGCCAGTCACCGCCGCACATGGTGGTGGTGATGCCCGCGATCATGGCGTTGATGCCCAGGCCCGACGCGCAGGCGAGCGGGCGGTTGGCGAAGATGCCCATGCAGATGGTCATGATGCCGGCGCCCAGGCAGGTGGCGCAGGCGAGCGCTCCCGCATCGATGCCAGCGCCCGAGAGCACTGCGGGGTTGACGGCGATGATGTAGGCCATCGCCAGGAATGTTGTCAGTCCAGCGCGAAGTTCGGTCCCGATTGTGGACTTGCGCTCACTGACGTGAAATAGTTCGTCCATGCATACCCTTTCCTTGTTCGGCCCCGAGTTTAGGCCGATTGACACGAACTCACCTACTATATCGCCTTTGAAAGGTTGATGTTCCTCGCGTGTTGAAGTTCGGCGCTTTGTAGCAGACGGACGGTATTATTCGCATGAAAATGTGTAGGTACCGTATACTTAAGCGGTTACAACGACCCCTATGGAGGAACGTATGATTAAAGAGCTTTGCCACGATGAGGCTATCCTGTCCCAGCGTTGCGAGGTTGCGACCGTCGAGGACGAGTCGGTTGCTCAGGACCTGATCGATACCATCAAGTCGCTCGACGATGCCGGCTGCCTTGCCGCTAACCAGATTGGCGTTACCAAGAAGGTCTGCGTCTACCTGGACGACGCCGGCGAGCCCCACGTGCTCTACAACCCCCGTCTGGTGTTTGGCCTGGGCGCCAGCAAGATGGAGGAGAGCTGCCTGACGCACGAGGAGGTCACCAAGTCCACGCGCTATATCAAGTGCAAGGTTGCCTTTGACCAGATCGTCGACGGCAAGATGCGCGAGCGCAAGCAGGACTTTGTGGGCTTCGAGGCGCAGATGATCCAGCATATGATCGATCACTGTCTTGGCAAGCTTGTCTAGGGCGACCACAGCACCGCACTTCGTCGTTTTTGGTCCGGGCGTGACATTGTTGTCATGTCCGGGCTTTTGTGTTTAGCGCCTTTTTCTTTGGTGACAATGAACTTAGCAAGAACGTAAAGCTAGGAGGCGCTATGTGTACGAGCATTCGATTTACCGATAATTCCGGCAACATGTATCTGGGCCGCAACCTCGACTGGAGCTTTGACTACGGCCAACAGGTTCGCGTGATGCCGCGCGGGTTTCACATTCCGTATTCGTTTATCGACGACACGACAGCGGCACACGCGGTGATCGGTATGTGCATCGATTACAAGAACTACCCTATGTTCTTCGACTGCGGCAACGATGCGGGCCTCGCCGTGGCGGGTCTCAATTTCCCGGGTTATGCCGAGTATGCCGAGGACCCTGTCGACGGCAAGACCAATATCGCGGCCTATGAGTTTCCCCTGTGGGTGGCAGCGACGTTCTCGACGGTCGATGAGGTCGAGGCCGCGCTGCGCGACACGGTGATTGTCGCCAAATCTGCCGGAGAGGGGCTGGGCGTGTCGCTGCTCCATTGGATTATCGGCGACAGCCAGCGTAGCATCGTGGTCGAGATGATGGCTGACGGCCTGCATGTATACGACGATCCGGTCGACACCCTTGCCAATCAGCCCACCTTCCCGTGGCATATGGAAAACCTACGCACTTATATCACCGCCACAAGCGATTTTCCGCAGACGGCGACGTGGCGTGGCGCCGAGCTTAAGCCTATGGGGCCGGTGCCGGCATGCGCGGCATTCCCGGCGACTGCTATTCGCCGAGCCGTTTTGTAAAGGCAGCGTACCTCAACGCCAATTACCCGCAAAAAGACAGCGAGACCGAAAACGTCGTCCGCATGTTCCGTTCACTCGAGGGCGTGGTGATGATTGAGGGGGCGTCCAGGATGGGCGATGGCAAGTTCGAGAAGACTATCTATACCGGATGCTTTAGCGCGCGCACGGGCAATTATTACTACGCGATGTATGAGGATCCGTCGATTCGCTACGTGAGCCTGATGGATGCCGAGGGCGCGAGCCCCGATAGGCTTGTGGTTCCCGAGCCGCGTCGTTCGTAGCCGAGGGCTTTACTGAAATGCAAAGCGCCCCTGCATCTCCTGTGAGGTGCAGGGGCGCTGTCGTTGATGCGCGACGTCGCTAGAAGTTGGCGTCGTTGAGCTGGGCGCTCTCGAGGCCGTCGAGCAGTTGCTGTTCGGGCGTATCGGCGACGCTCTCGAGCAATTCGGTGGGATCGACGTTCATGTCCCTACCGGCCTCGTTGCCGTTGACCAGGTCGTCCGAGAAGATATCGACTTCCATTTCCTCGGCTTCCTCGATCTGGACCTCGAGCGGCACATGGGTGCGTACGAGTTTGACCGCCGGACGCATGCGGGCAAAGAGAGGCACGTACTCGATGATGATCGCCGAGTTCTCAAGACCGTACCAGCGTGCCGGGCTTCCGCAGGCGCGGCGGACGGCGTACTTGATGGCCATCACGCGGTGGTCGTTGCGGTTGATGTCCGTTTCGGGGGCAAGCATCTTGCGCAGCATGCAAAAACGGAAGTCGCCCACGTTGCCGCGTGTCTCGTAGATGGAGTAGGTGTGATGCTGCGGTGGCAGCTCACCCGATGTCATCAAGTCGCCAACGATCTGACGCAGATAGGCGTTGATGCGCTGGTTGACCTTAAAGCCCAGGTCCAGGCGCACGCGGAACAAAAAGTCCGTGCCAAAGGTCTCGACGGAATACTCGTGCGTATAGGGCTCGTCGGTAACGTGCACGTTGATGAACCAATATGCCTTGGCGCGCTTGGGGTGCTTGTCCAGGATGGAATAGAGCACGTCGCGGTCGAGCGTGAGCGGGTCGGGGCTGTTGGTGAGGAACACCAGATTGTCGGCGAGCACGGGGTAGGTCTCGTCGTTGCGCAGGCGGTTGAGCTGATCGATGTACTTGGAGACGGGCAGCAGGATCGTCTGCGTACGCTCGATGGCGGTGCCGCGGCGCCACACGTACATAAGGCCAAACAGCAGCGAGGCCAGGAAGATCATCACATAGCCGCCGTCAAAGAACATGGTGAGGCACGAGGCAAAGAAGCAGAGCTCGATGGCGCCAAAAAGCAGGGCAAAGACGCAGGCGCCCAGCTTGTGCTTGAGGATGCCGGCGATATAGCTCGTCAAAAGCGTCGTGGTCATGAGCATAGTCACGGTGATGGCGAGGCCGTAGGCGCTCTCCATGCGCTCGGAGTTTTGGAACAGCAGCACGATGAAGATACAGCCGACCCACATGATGTTGTTGACGAGCGGAATATAGAGTTGACCCTTGGTGTCGCTGGGGTAGTGGATGCGCAGATGCGGCATAAGGTTGAGACGCGTGGCCTCGGATACCAGCGAGAACGAGCCGGTGATAAGCGCCTGCGAGGCGATGATGGCCGCTACGGCCGATAGCACGATGGCAAAGGGGCGCAGGGGCTCGGGAAGCATCATGTAGAACGGGTTGACGATGTCCATCGCGAGCATCTGGGGATTGGAGTTGTTGGCGAGCAGCCAAGCGCCCTGACCCAGATAGTTAAGGATGAGGCCGCCTTTACGAACGGCCAGGATGCGTAAATGTTAGCCTTGCCCACGTGACCCATGTCCGAATAGAGCGCCTCGGCGCCGGTCGTCGACAGGAAGACGAAGCCGAGCACCATGATGCCCGAGTGGTTGATGGGCGAGAACAGGAACATGATGCCGCGGATGGGGTTGAGTGCGCGCAAGATGGACAGGTTGCCGAGCATGTTGAACAGGCCGGCGCCCGCCAGGAACAGGAACCATAGCGTCATGAGCGGGCCGAAGAGCTTGCCGATTGACGAGGTGCCGGCGCGCTGCATGGCAAATAGGCCGCAGATAATGATGATGGTAATAATGATGACGTTGGTCTGGCCGTCGCCCAATAGCGCGTGGCCCCACTCGATGGTGCGCAGACCCTCGATGGCTGTGGTGACCGTGACGGCGGGGGTGAGGATGCCGTCGGCGAGCAGCGCCGCGCCGCCGATCATGGCGGGCAGAATCAGCATGGTGCCACCTTGCGTACGAGGCTGAACAGGGCGAAGATGCCGCCTTCGTTGTGGTTGTCGGCCTTCATGGCGATTACCACGTACTTGACCGTGGTCACGAGCGTCATGGTCCAGATGACGAGCGAAAGCGCGCCCAGGATCATGTCCTCGCTGACGGTACCGATGCCGCCGTTGTTGGCGACGATTGATTTCATGGTGTACATGGGGCTCGTGCCGATGTCGCCATAGACGACGCCGAGCGTTACGAGCAGCATGCCAGCGGAGAGGGGGATGGCTCCGTGCCCGCCTTGCCCGCGCTGGTCTTGGAGGTTTGCCTCCAGTTTGTTGTGTGCCACGAGGACTCCCTTAGACATCCGGTTATCTGTCTAGGACAAAAAACTTTATGCCGTCTTTATACATACAAGAGCAGTTTGGCACATCGGGTTATTTTAGACAATAATCCTCAGCTGGGGATTATTTATCTACGCAGGTAGCATTTCAAAGCAGGGGCTTTTAAGCACGTGCTGTCTGGGCGATGCCAGCCTTGGCGTTTGCGCGTTTGCCGGCGAGTTCGCAAAAAATCGCGCCGCCGATGATAAGCGCGGCGCCCATCAGGCGGACCGGTGTTATGGCTTCACCCAAAAGGGCGGCCGAGAACACGACCGCCGAAAGCGGCTCGAGGTAGCCGACGACGGCGACGGTCTGGACGGGCAGCTTGGCGACGGCGCTAAAGTAGAGCAGGCAACCAATGCCGGTGTTGACGACGCCGAGCATAGCGACGGCGCGCCAATCAATGCTGGCGGCGACGCCGGCGGACAGGAACGAGGGAGCGCCCTGCGTGATGAGCGTGAGGGCCAGTGCGGTCACAAAGGCGGCGCTCACTTGGAGTGCGGAGTTCTCGAGGCCCTCGATGTGCGGCGCACCCTTGCTGGCGATGACCATCAATGCATAGCAGAAGGCCGAGGCGATTCCACAGACGATGCCCGCAATGGGCATATTGCCGCCTAGACCTTGCGCTGCAATGAGAAAAGCACCGCAGGCGACGGCGACAAAGCCGGCGATTTTGCCGCCGGTCAGCTTTTCGCCAAAAATGAGCGGGGAAAGGGCCATAACGATGATGGGGCCACAGTAATACAACAGCGAGGAGATACCAACGCCGATCGTCTGATAGGCGCGGAACAGGAAAATCCAGCTGGCGCCCAGCGCGGCGCCCGAGACGATGAGCGCTGCGGCCTCGCGGGGGCGAGACGGAGCCTGCAGGTTATGGCGCTTGGTTATGAAGAGGATGGCGGCAAGGGTGAGAGCGCCCAAAAACGTGCGCAACAGTACGATATCGGAGCTCGGCAGTGCGATAGCTGCGGCGATGATGCCGTTAGAGCCAAACAACAGTAATGCTGCTAAGTATGTAAACAGTCCGTTGTTCATGCGCTGACATCCCCTCTATATCCGAACATATTCACTATGGGTGAACTGGCTTTAGAAGAAAAGCAAATATAATGCATGGAAAACATAACAAAAACTCATGCAAGGGTGGGGACGTGCCGTGGAGACCAATATCCAAAAGATGCAAGTGCTGCTCGAGACGGTGCGTGCCGGCAGCTTTACGCGTGCTGCAGAGCGGCTGAGCTATTCGCAGTCGGGCGTGAGCCGCATGGTGGGAGACCTTGAGGCAGACTGGGGTTTTAAGGTGCTTGATCGCAGCCGCGAGGGCGTGGTGCTTTCTGCCGATGGGCGGCAGATCATGCCGGCGGTTGAGGCGCTCTGCGAGGAGTTTGGCCGCCTGCAGCGACACGTGGACGAGATGCGTGGGCTCATGCGCGGCAAGATCTGTATCGGTACATTTTCGAGTGTGGCGACCCATGTACTGCCGCCGGTGATTGCGCGCTTTCGCGCCGATCATCCGGATGTCGATTACGAGCTGCTGATGGGTGATTACTCCGAGATTGAGCAATGGGTGGCGGAAGGCCGCTGCGACCTGGGCTTTATTCCGCGCGAGCCACGCGGCGCCGGCATGGCGTCGCGACCGTTGGTGCAAGACGAGTTGATGGCCGTGGTGCCAGCGGACTCCTCGCTTGCCACGGCGGAGGTCGTTTCTCTTGCCGATTTAGCCAACGAGCAGTTTATTCTGCTAGAACGCGGCACTGATGACGAGATTACGCCGCTATTCCGTCGGGCGGGGCTGGCGGTGCGCTCAAAACTGTCGACTTGGGATGACTATGCGATTATGGCTATGGTCGAGGATGGCCTGGGCGTGAGCATTCTTCCCGCGCTCATCTTGCGTCGCTGCCAGTTCGATGTTGCTGTGCGTCCGCTCGAAGGGCATCCCCATCGGCAGATCAACGCCATATATCGAACGGCCGATGTTTCGCTTGCCGCCGCTCGTTTCCTCGAATACCTCTAAATGCGTGCACGTCGTTATCGCCTTGGGATAAATCTCGAGGTCTTGCTCATTTTATTTTTGAAATTGAACTTTTCGAAATAGCACGGCGTTATACTGCTGCCTAAATTGAACTCAGGTTCAATTCGTGTTGTATAAATTGAACTTTGCCAGCAAGGAGGTTCTAGTGGCCCAAGAGACGTTTAGCGATCGTCTGCGACAGGCTATGTCCGATCGCGACGTTCGCCAGTCGGACGTGATCCGCGCATCGGAGATGCTCGGCAAAAAACTCGGCAAGAGTCAGATGAGCCAATATGTGAGCGGCAAGACGATTCCGCGGCGCGATGTGGCTGAGCTGCTCGCCCGTATTTTGGAGGTCGATGTTACCTGGCTGCTTGCCGGCGACGCCGATCAAGGCGAGGCATCATCACCCCGCAACGATTCCAAGCCCGAACCCCATCCCTCAGCTCAAATTGCAAGGAGCACCACCATGCGTACTTTTTCTAAATCCACCAAGCTCGATAACGTCCTGTATGACGTGCGCGGTCCCGTCGTCGACGAGGCCGCCCGTATGGAGGACGAGGGCGAGCGCATCCTCAAGCTCAATATCGGCAACCCGGCGCCCTTCGGTTTCCGCACGCCCGATGAGGTCATCAAGGACATGCGCCAGCAGCTGCCCGACTGCGAAGGCTATTCCAACTCGCGTGGCCTGTTCTCCGCGCGCAAGGCGATCATGCAGTATTCGCAGATCAAGGGCTTGCCCAACGTTCAGATGGAGCATATCTACACGGGCAACGGCGTGTCCGAGCTCATTCAGCTTTCGATGAACGCGCTGCTCGACAATGGCGACGAGATTCTGATCCCCAGCCCCGACTATCCGCTCTGGACGGCGTGCGCAACCCTTGCCGGCGGTCATCCTGTGCACTATCTGTGCGATGAGCAGGCGGATTGGTATCCCGACCTGGAGGATATGGAGTCCAAGATCACGAGCGCGACCAAAGCCCTCGTTATCATCAACCCCAACAACCCCACGGGCTCGGTCTACCCGCGCGAGGTGCTCGAGGGCATCGTCGAGGTTGCACGCAGGCATCAGCTGATGATCTTTGCCGATGAGATCTACGACCGCCTGTGCATGGACGGCTACGAGCACGTCTCGATTGCCTCGCTCGCTCCCGATCTGCCCTGCGTCACCTTTAGCGGTCTGTCCAAGTCGCACATGATCGCGGGCTATCGTATTGGCTGGATGGTGCTTTCGGGCAACCAGCGCTGCATGAGCGACTTCATCATGGGCATCAACATGCTCTCCAACATGCGCCTGTGCTCCAACGTGCCGGCTCAGTCGATCGTTCAGACGGCGCTCGGTGGCCATCAGTCCGTCAACGACTACATCCGCCCCGGCGGCCGTGTCTACGAGCAGCGCAACTTTGTGTATGAGGCGCTCAACAAGATTGACGGCATCTCGGTGGTTAAGCCGCGTGCGGCGTTCTACATCTTCCCCAAGATGGATGTGAAGAAGTTCAACATTACCGATGACGAGCAGTTCGCCCTTGACCTGCTGCACGAGAAGAAGATTCTGATCACGCGCGGCGGCGGCTTCAACTGGGCTGAGCCCGACCACTTCCGTATCGTGTACCTGCCGCGCATGGAAGTGCTCAAAGAGTCCCTCGAAGATCTCGCCGACTTCTTCGATCACTACCGCCAGTCGTAACGACAAAGGTAGCCTGTACTAAAACGGCCGGCCCGCAACGGATGCGGCGGCGTTTTCTGTCTAAGCCCGTGCTGCTAACGCTTTGTCTCTTTGAGCGAGCAAGGTTCGCGTGTGAGCGGTAAGTTCTATTCCAAAATGGAATACAGTAGGCTTAAGCTGGAATTGATGCCCGGGTACCCGCTTTTCTAGAATGTTCTCAACAAGATGAAAGGCGGTTCCAACCAATGATTATCGATGCAAATTCCTACTGGTTCGACGAGCGCATCTTTCATGACGAGACGCTCTGCGAACAGTTTTTGGCCGAGGTGCCCCGCGCCTACGACACCGAAGGCTATCTGACCGTGAATTCCGTCGGCAAGCGACAGATCGTGATCGAGATGCCCGCCGGTTCTCCGGGCCTTAATTACATCGAGGGCGACTACACCCTCGAGAAGCGCTTGGCCGATATGGATGAGGCGGGGGTCGACAAGGCGATCCTCAAGCTCCCCGGCTGCCACGAGTGGATGTCGCTCGAGATGTGTCGGCGCTTCAACGACGGTATGGCCGCTGACGCGAAGGCGTCAAATGGCCGCCTGATTCCGCTTGTCGCTGTGCCACCCTTTGGCACCAAGGCAAATTTAGAGGAGCTCGACCGCAGGCTCGACGATGGTTTTGCGGGTGTGCAGCTCTGCGCTCACTACGGCAAGCGCTATCTCGACGACCGGGTTTTCTCGAGCTTCTTCGAGCACCTGAACGAGCGCAACGTCACCGTTTACGTCCACCATGTTCCCGTACCGGTCGAGAACGAGTCGCTTCTCGCGTACGACAACCTTCGCCGCTCTTATGGTCGCTGCGTCGACCAAACTACGGCGATCGGCCGCGAGATCTTTGGTGATTTCTTCGAGCGCTATCCTAATATCAAGATGGTCCACTCCATGCTCGGTGGCGCATACTTTGCGTTCAAGGAGATGCTGCTGCCTCACGGCCCCAAGCGCCTGATGCCTCTGGACGTTTTCAGGTCGATACCGAGACCGTTTCCAAGCGCCTCGAGAACAACATCTATTTCGACATGTCCCATGCCCAGCCTTGGGGCAAGACACTCCTCGCCTGCGCGGTTAACGTGTTGGGTGCAGACCATATTGTTTTTGGCACGAGCTATCCGGTTAAACGCGAGTGGCTCACCGAGGGTGTCGCCTGCGTTCGTGCCGCGAGTCTGAGCAATGCAGACACAGATCTTGTGCTTGGCGGCACGGCGCAGCGACTGTACGGTGTCGAGTGAGCGGCAATCAGAGGGGGTGTCTGCCATGGACAAAGGAGAGATGAGGGCTGGGGCCGCCCGTGCGGCCATCGATCTTGGGGGCGTATTGCCGTTTGACGGTTTCGACGAACTCCGCCATGAGGTCTTTGCCCGTGCTCTTGTCATCGAGGGGGCGGGGCGACGCTCCTGCATTCTTTCGCTTGAGGTCACATCGATTGCTCCGGCTCTGCTCGCCGATCTGCGTGAGGTCGTCGAGGATGCCGCCGGCTGCAGTGGCGCTTACTCTTGGGTGGTTCCTACCCACACGTTTTCCATGCCTCACGTTCGCACTTCCGGGCATCTTGCCGATGCTGCTGCCCGCGATCGCAACGAGCGCTATCGCGCAGCGCTCATCGCCGCCGCCCGCACGGCTGTCGAGCGGGCTGTTGCGGGCATTCGCTCCGTCACACTCGCCACGGCGGAGGGCGACTGCCCCGTGAACGTTAATCGCGACATCGAGACGCCGGCCGGCTGGTGGTTGGGCTCGAATCCCGAGGGGTTTGCCGACCACGCGATGCCCGTGCTCGCCATGAGGGATGCCGGGGGCGAGTACGTTGCCGTACTTGCGGCGGCGGACGTCCAGTCCTCCGTGCTCGACGGGTCGCGCGACTCCGAGGGGAGACGCGTGGCGAGCGGAGATCTCTTTGGTTTTGCCGCCATGTCACTCGAGCGTGAGCTGGGCGGCGTTGCCCTGTTGCTGCCGGGCGCCGCGGGCGACCAAGGTCCGGCGGAGCGCGCCATGAACGTCACGTTCGATGCCGCCGGCGTGAAGCGGACGGTCGATGCCCATGAGGACGGATACCGCATGCTGCACCAGCAGGGGCAGGTCTTGGGCGATGCTTTGATTGAGGCCGCTCGCATGGCACGTGAGGATAGCGCTGCCGGCATCGATGCTCGCACGGTCGACGTCCTCCTGCCCGCTCAGACACGCGCCGATTTTTACTCTTTGGCTCCGCATCGAACGTATGAGTTTCATGCTGCCGGTGAGCAGCACACGAGGGTCTATCTGCTTCGGCTGGGAAACGTCGAGCTTGTCGGCGTGCAGCCCGAGGTCTCGAGTACATTCGGCGCCACCGTGCGCGTCGCCCGGTCCGGCTCTGTGCTCTTTGCCACGCTCGTCAACGGCGGACAGAAATACCTACCGGCCCCCGACGCGTACGAAAAGATCACCTATGAGGCCATGAACTCCGGTTTTGCCGCCGGCTCCCATGAGCGCCTCGTCGATATCATCATTGCCGCCTTGAATGCGGCGTAACACAGAAGGAGAACGTGCATGAACATTGGACACGCGCGCCGCAAAATCACCCCACAGGGCGACATCTACCTGATTGGCTATCGCAATCTTCCCAACCGCCTGGAGCCTGCGACGGGCATCCATGACGACGTCTACGCCAACGCCATTCTCTTCCAGCAAGGCGAACGCGAGGTGTTTCTCTTTAATGCCGATGTCCTCGAGTTCGAGGAAAGCATGGCCGAGGAAGTCAAGACAATGCTCGCCGAGCGCTACGGCATTGACCGTGATTGCGTCCTGCTCTCGGCGACGCACGACCATACTTCAATCGTCGCTTACCACCGCAGCTGGTGGACGGGAAAATTCGACGAGAACTACTATAGCTGGCTCCTCGATACCATTTGCCAATGCTTTGAGGAGTGCCGCGCCAATGCGCAGCCCGCGATTTGCCGCCTGGGCAAGCAGGTCGTCACCGGTTTCTATGACAACCGCATCATCCCAGGCGAACTCGCCGACAATGAGGTCATTGTCGTTTCGTTCTTCGATACCGAAGGCAAGCCATTTGCGGGCTTTGTGAACTGGGCGGTGCATTCCGCTTGCGTCGGGCCCGATTGTACGGAGCTCACGAGTGAGCTTGCCGGCCTTACCGGTAAAAAGCTCGCCCCGAGCCTCGGGTACTATCCTGCCATGGTCGTGGGCGCTGCTGGCGACTGCAGCGATCGCAATTTTCGCCAAGGTCGTGGCATCCCCGAGGTCGAGCGCGTGTCGACCGGTCTTGCCGAGGCGATTTCCCAAATCAAGCTCGATCGCGAGGTTAAACTCGACCGTATCGAGCCCCAGACGTTCTATCACACCGTCGCCCATGACGATTTTTCGCTCACGCTCAAGTGCGCCGTTATCAGCTTGGGTGGTATGCACCTCTTTGTGTTTCCGAGCGAGCTCGGCAGCGACCTTGGCGTTCGCATGAAGCGCGAATGTCCGGTTGAGGGGATTGTCTGCGGTTATACCAACGGCTATTACGAGTACTTCCTTCCGGCGCGTGAATACGGCCTCTCCTTTGAGACCGAACGTACCCAGATTCCCCAAGGCGAACCGGAGCGCCTATGCGATAAGTTCTGTCAAACCGCGCGCCTTCTCGGCGCGCCAGATTCGCGCCTGTAGTTTTGCCGCCACGGCATGGGACCCATGAGGGTCGCGGCCGTGTGATCGGCGTTCTTATTTCCCTTGTTATCTCCCATCCCGGACGTATATGCGCCCGCGGATTTTAAAGGGGAGGCGGGTTCTGTGGCTCCCCACGTCGACTACGGGGGTCTGGAATCAATGCCATGCCCCGCTCAGAAAAAGGAGGAATACCATGAAATACCAGCAGCTTTGCGATGGAATCATCGCAAAGGTCGGTGGCCGAGACAATGTGCTGGACGTGAGTCACTGCATTACGCGTCTCCGCTTTCACCTCAAGGACGAATCGCTCGCCCAGACCGATGAGCTCAAGGCCATGAAGGGTGTCGTTGACGTCATCCAGGCCGGTGGACAGTATCAGGTCGTAATCGGTGCCACCGTCGAGTCCGTCTACAATGAACTCGTTCAGATCGGCGGGTTCGACGCCAAGCCCGCGCTTGATATCGATGAGGGCGACAATGTCAAGAAGGGCGATCCGTTCTCGCGCCTACTCGCCATCATTTCCGAGATCCTGCAACCGGTTCTTGGCGTGCTTATGGCCGGTGGCTTCATCAAGTCGATGCTCGCCCTCTGCACGGTTGCCGGTTGGCTCGCCAAGGACAGCAATACCTATGTGACGCTCTCGGCAATCGGAGATTCGGTCTTCTATTACTTCCCGCTTATCATCGGCTGGACGGCTGCCAAGAAGTTCGGACTTAAGCCCGTTATGGGTATGGCCCTCGGCGGCATCCTCGTCTACCCGACGCTCGTTGCCCTTATGGGTGGAGACCCGCTTTACACGCTCGGCACCGGTACGGTCCTTGAGTCCAATGTCTACGGTGATATCTTTGGCATCCCGTTGATTATGCAGAACTATTCATCGACGATTCTGCCTGCGATTTTCATCGTCTGGATCGCCTCGAAGGTGCACAAATTCCTTTCTGGCGCACTGCCCGCGCTTGTGAGCTCGTTCTTCTCCAACATTTTGACGCTTCTCATTTGCGGCATCCTGGGCCTGCTTGTGGTCGGTCCGGTCATGACGGTCCTCTCCAACATCGTTGCCCAAATCATCCTGGCGCTCATCAACTTCCAGCCCGCCATCGCCGGTTTTGTCATCGGCACGTTCTGGAGCCTGCTCGTCATGTTCGGTCTGCACTGGGGCGTCATTCCGCTGTGGTTCATCGATGTCGCAACCTACGGCTATGACCTCATCAACCCTCTCGTATACGCAGGTGGGTGCGCCATCGCCGGTGCCGTGCTCGGCATGATCATTCGAACCAAGGATTCCGAGGAAAACGCTGTCATCAACATCCCTGCTCTCGTCTCGTCGATCTTCGGCGTCAACGAGCCCGCGCTTTACGCCATCCTGCTGCCGCGTAAGCGTCTCATGTGGGCGACCTTCATTTCCGCCGGTGTCGGCGGCGCCATTGCCGGCCTTATGGGTGCCAAGCTCTATGCCTTCGGTGCCTCCGGTCCGCTCGGCTTCCCGAGCTTTATCAACCCCGCTGGCATCGATTCGGGCTTTATCGGTCTTGTCATCTCCGGTCTGGTCGCCTTTATTTTGGCGCTTATCGCCGCTATGGTGATCGGCACCAAGAAGGACGAGGGCGGTCAGACCCTCAACATCTCGGTGGACTAGTCCATCTACCCGCTTTGATTTAAAAGGCCTCGGACGGCAGCTGTGCTGTCCGGGGCCTTTTGCGTTTTGTACCGTTGCCGGTTGGTTTGTGGGGCATCTCAAAAGTGGCGGTGTGTGCTGGGATTACGACGACTGCGGCGCTTCGGAGGTCATGCGGCCGCCCTGTAGAAGCTGGCGATAGGGGAGAAAGCCGATAAACGAGACGACGGCTTGCGAGTACGCAGCGCTCCGTTTGAGGTAGAGCCTGACCTCGGAGGTCGTTGCAGGCTCGAGCGGCACGAGGGCCACCTTGCCGCCGGCGAGTGATTCGGCAGGCTTGCGCATGAGCAGCGAGACGCCGGCATCGCGCGCGACAAGCGAGATGATGTTTTCTGCCCGTTTGCCGGTAAACGTGACACGTGGGCTGAATCCTGCCTTGCGGCAAAGGGAGAGGGTGAGTTCGCTCACGAACGAGCCGTGGGGAAGCATAAGGAAATTCTCATCGATAAGGTCGTCGATCTCGATGGCGTTGCGCTTGGCGAGTGGATGGTCGAGCGGGATAACGGCCACGAGCCGGTCGGTTGTAAAGGGGATTTTTTTAAACTCCGGCTCGATGGCGCCGCCGTCGCGGATGAAGGCGAGGTCGATGTCCTCGCGCAAGAGCATCTGCTTGAGTGCGCTGCCTTCGCCCTCGATGAGCTCAACGGAATACGAGGGGTTCGCCTGCTGGAAATCGATGACGGCGTCCGTGATTCCATAGGGAGCCATGATGGGGATGGAGCCCACGGTGATGCGTTCGAGTGGTTCATCTGCGGCTATCTGGATGGCAGCGAGATAGCGATGCTGGAGCGTCGCTATCTTTTGTGCATAGGGGAGGAGCGCTTCGCCTTGCGCGGTGAGCGTAACGTGGCGTTGACTCCGATCGATGAGATTACAGCCGAGCTCGCGCTCCATTGCCATAATGTGCTTGGAGAGAGTCGACTGCGACATGAAGAGCAGCTCCGCCGCATCGAGAAACGTACGCGACTGCGCCAAGATGGCGAACTCACCAAAACGGCTGATATCCATAGGGTAGCCTCCGGTTCCCTCATGTCGGCAAGTAACCTAGATCACGATTCCTTGGCAGTGGTCGATTTCGTGTTGGATGATTTCGGCGGTGTAGCCCGAGAAGTTTTTGATGAGGTGGACGAAATTCTCGTCCAAATACTCAACCTTAATGCGGCGATAGCGAGTACAGGGGCGCTCGCCGGAAAGCGAGAGACATCCTTCGCTCGTCTGATAGGAATTGACCTGCTCAAGAATTTGAGGGTTGTACATCAGCAGCGCCCTGTTGCCGTCCTTTACGCAGATGATGCGTTTGCGCACGCCAATCATGTTGGCGGCAAGGCCCACGCACTCGTGCTCATGCTCATGGAGCGTATCCAGGAGGTCCTGCCCGGTCGCGGCATCGTCGGGTCCCGCGTCTTCGGAAGGCAGGCGCAAAAAGAACTCGGATTTCATGATGGGCTTAATCATGGCGGGCTCCTCATGTCTCGTGCTTTCGTGGACTTTTAATAATAGCGCGGAAGGAAAGCTGCGCGTCAGCGTTACAATCTTTCAACGTTGGACCATGTTGTCGGATCCGTCGCGTGCGGCGTCTGACGTAAGTCTAGGGCTCATGCTCGCCCTGGACTGTTCCTCTGGGGCGATGCGACTGTCGTTCCAAGAGGAAGGAAATGCATGGGGAGCAAATCTCAGCAACAAGTTCAAGCAACGCCATCGGCCACTTCGGCGTTTCTCGTCGTAATGTATATTGCAGCCTTTGTCGCCGCGTTTAACGAGAACATCATTAACGTGGCACTGCACGATATCATGGCGGCCTTTTCGGTGAGTGCCACCACGGCGCAGTGGCTAGTTTCGGGATACATGATCGTGACGTCGATCTTTACGGCCATCATGGCCTTTCTGTCCGGTCGTTTCTCGACGCGCAAGCTGCTGTTTTTCGCATGCGGATGCATGGTCGCCGGAGAAGTCCTGTGCCTGGTCGCCCCGTCGTTTACCGTTTTGCTGCCAAGTCGTATTTTGCAGGCTGCGGGATCGGGCATCTTGTTTCCGCTCATGATGAATGTGGTGCTATCTTGTGCTCCGCGCGAGAAGCTCGGTCTGTATCTGAGCCTGGGCGGTGCCTGCATTACGCTAGGGCCGGCGTTTGGGCCCGTGATTAGTGGTCTTATGTGCACGTTGTTTGGCTGGAGGGCGGTGTTCGTAGTGCCGCTGGTGGGCGGTGTCGTGGTCGCCGCGGCGGCAGCAAAGCTCGTTCGGAATGTCGGAGAGCGCTCGAACACCACGCTTGATATTCTGTCGGTTGTTTTGCTCGCCGCCGGCATTACGGCGTTTGTGTATTCCGTAGGCGAGTTCTCGACCAATGTGATGGCCGGTATCGCGACGCTTTTCGCCGCTGTTGTGGTGCTCGGCCTGTTTGCGGTTCGTCAGCTCAAGCTCAAGCATCCGGTGCTCAACGTGCGCCCCATGGCGAGCGTTCGTTTTTGGCCTGCGTGCCTGCTTGTGGTGGTGTCGATGATGACGACGTTCTCGATGAGCGTTTTGTTGCCGCTCTATTTTGAGGGCGCATACGGCATGACCGCACTTGTCGCGGGTTTGCTCATTTTGCCGGCGATCGCCTGCAACGCCGTGACCTCGATTGTGGGCGGACGCGTGATGGATGCCCGTGGTGCGTGGCCGCTGCTGCCGGTCGGCTTTGCCTGATCGCTGTGGGGCAGACGGCAATCTCGATGACCGCGGCAAGCATGAACATCGGCGTTGTCGTGCTGCTGACCGTTGTGGTGTATGCCGGCGTCGGTTTGGTACTGAGCCCCTCGCAGACCGCCGGTTTGGAGACGCTTCCCGCCGCTGAGCATCCTCACGGAACGGCATTGCTTAACACGTGGAACATGATTGCCGCGTCGTTTGGTCCGTCGCTGTTTATCGGCCTGCTTTCGAGTTCTGCGGTGGCTGCCGGCGCCGCTGGCGCTGCGACCGACGTTGCCCAGGCGATTGGATTTGCAGCTGCCGTACGTGTGGCGGCTGTAATTGCCGTGGTCGGGTTCGCGGTGTCGCTGGTGTACGCTCGCCGCGAGTCGCACATGTCGCATTAATGTGTGCACATAGATTCTGCAGCTAGATTGGATGGCGACACCATAAACTAATAGACGTTTTGCCGAGAGGCATGAATGTATAAAGCGCAAAGAGTGCGCGACGGGCCCCGCGAATGGGGCGATGATGCCCGAGAGGGCCAAGAAGGAGTCTCATGTCTGAGAACGAAGAGATCATGAACGAGACCGAGAACGAGACCATGGCTGCCGAGGTCGAGGCAGTCGAGACCGTGGAGACCGAAGCTGCCGAGGTTGAGGCTGCTGACGAGGTTTCCGCCGAGGAGGCCGAGGTTGTCGAGGCCGCCGCTGATTACGATGACGAAGAGCTGATGGACAAGATGCAGAAGGCCGCCCGCCTGCTGCGCAGCCGTCGCTTTGCTATTTCCAAGGAGGAGGAGGCCAAGGCCGAGCGCATGGCGAACATCGAGCGCGCCATCAAGCTTCTTGACCTCAAGCCCAAGATGGAGCAGAAGGAAATGTCCGACCTGCTGGGCATGCGCCTTCGTGAGCTCGATGGCCTGATGGCCGAGGCCGAGGCTGCCGATCTGGTCGGCCGCATCGACGACGCCGAGGGCGATATGCGCAAGATCGTTGTCTTCGCTGCCGAGGATGCCGCTGAGGGCCTGGTCGAGCTTGCCAACAAGAAGGAGAAGCTCCTGCCCGAGCTTTCTTACGAGGAGGCTACCGAGCTGATGGCCGCTCTCGATAAGGTTATCGCTCCGCTCGTCGCCATGGGCCTGGACGAGGACCGCGGTCCTCGCGGTGGCCGTGGCGGCGACCGTGGCGGTCGCGGCGGCTTTGGCGATCGCGGTGGCCGTGG